>DUZX01000003.1 GCA_013349325.1 Desulfuromonadales bacterium | reverse complement strand
TCGGGGTGCGGGACGCCGTTAATGAGAGGGGCGACGTCGCCGTGCAGGATTTCGACGGGGGTCGGGATTTCGATCTTCATGGCAAAGTTGAGTGATTTGAGGGCGTCGGTCAGTTGCGGTTCTACAGCAGGTGGAGCGCCGCTGACAGCCGGCACGACAACACCATCTGCATCAGCTGGTCCGATTTGAAGAGATACAGACCTGGAGGCCGAAATATTGTCGGCGGCATCCTTGGCGTAGGCATAGAGCTTGTGGTAGCCCCATGTATGGAGAGTAATAGTGGCAGGCGGTGTGGTTGTCCAACCGATCTCGGTTTTAACCGGTGCGGTGGCACTTTCGGTGATCAGGTAGCCGGTTACGCCGACGGCGTCGGTGGCGGTAAAGATGCTGACCGGAATGGTAAGAGTAACGGCTGTAGTCGGAAGGTTGAAATCGGTAATTACCGGAGCGATTGTATCGACCGGCGCTACTATCCCGGCACCGCACGAAATTGTTGCGCCACCATTGATTCCGCCACAGGTCCAACTCCATGGCCCGGCACCAGTGACAGAAGAAGCGGTCCCGCTGCTGCAAAGGTCAACAGCAGGAGCAACCGACAACGTCTGACCAGAACTTATTCCGCAGACGCCATCGTGTGGTGCAGCGTAAATAACGGTGCGTGTAACCGTGCTACTGTTACCGACCTCATCGGTAGCAGTAGCAACAATTGGCCATGTTCCTTCAGAAGGAAAGGTTAGTAACTGTGAAAAAGTACCGTTGATAACCAATGGCGTGAGAGTCTGTCCGTTCATGCTGATCTTTAACGATACCGTGCTCAGCAAGTCCGTTACCGTTCCGCTTACCGTCAGACTGTTTTGTGCGGTGGTACTATCCTGATTTGGGGTGGTTATTGCCAACGAGGGGGTGGTATTGATATAGGTGACACTCCGGACGGCACTCGACGAATTGCCTGCGACATCAGTTGCAACGATTGATATCGTGTTAAGGCCAGCACCAAGATTGACGCTCGTAGTGTAGTCAGTTCCGGAGATTGATGCGCTCTGAGGAGTGCCGCTGTTGAGTGCTACAGCAACGGTTGAGGTTTCGCTGATTGTTCCGCTGACAGTGGTAAGCGACTGGGCTGTTTTGCTGTTGTCAGCAGGCGCAGAAACAGTCAGAACGGGAGCGGTAACGTCCAATACAATCGTGCGGCTGTCAGTTGTTGCGTTGCCAAGAGTATCTGTTGCGACAATGGTAATAATGTTCGCACCAGGCTGCAAGTTTACAGCGTAGCTGAAGCTGCTACCTGTAACATTGACAGGGATGCTGTTAACTTTCAGATCAAGAATGCCGCTGGTATCAAAGACGGTACCGGATATGTTGAGAGTGGCGTTGTTGGTTACGGCACCATCCGTAATAGTAGAAACTGTCAAAGTTGGCCCGGTAATGTCAGAAATAGTCCATTTGGCATAGAGCACAGTGTCAGCAGTGATCGGGGTGCTGAAGTTGAAGAGTGTCGACAGGCCGGAATCGGAATACCAACCCGCAAAGGTGGAGCCGGTTTTAGCCGGGATTGATGGTGGAGTTGCGGATCCATTGTAGGAAACGACCTGGTTGCCGACAGCGTTGCCGCCGTTGCTGTTGAAGCTGACGGTGTAGCTGTTGTAACCGGATACACTTGCACCGGTAGCGGTGGACGCTAATTCCGTCCCTCCTATCTGGCCTAGAATGACATTGGCGAGAGCGATATTTCCCGTAACCGGAGTCAGTAGTTTGAAAACAATAGTCGCCAGGCTAACCGACGTACCGGTCAGAGGTGGATTATTGAATACTGACGCAGCAACCATTCCTGAACCACTGGCATTATCAAAATTCTGCGTAATAACCTGGTCAAACGAGGAGTTGACAGCGCGAGAAACAACCTGAAGATCAGCGGCGATGTAGGAAAACCCGAATTGAAATCCGCCCAGATCCGTTACTGCATCAGCTTCGACCGTAACCGTGACTGTCGAGCCGACTGCTGCCGAAGAGGTAGTCGGCATGACACGCACCTGCACTGCAGCCAGCGCTTCTGTCGACAGCGAGAGAAGCATCAGCAGTGCAACCAGGGTATGTCGCAAGCTACGGAAGGCCATTGAAGCCGCCTTTAATAATGACATAATCAGCAGCATCGATACTGCCGTCACCATTTAAGTCCAGATCACTATTGAAACAGGGTCCGCTGCTGGTTGTTCCTTTTCCACCGACCACCCGCAGGATGTCGAGTATGTTCACCCCTCCCGATGCATCAATATCATTGGCATTGGCCTGTATAAATGCACGTGGTGAAGTTCCTCCCGATGCTGTCGGCAGGGTACAGAACCGTTCGATACGGCAACCGCCTATGCCATGATTTTCGGATATTTTGACCCGTTCACCACCGGTTACAATCAAGGTATTCCCGGTTGTGGTCGTGAAAAGGTTGTTGAGATTAAAATAATCGCTGCCGGTGTTCGTGGAGAGCAGTAGCGAAAGCGGGGCTGCGGCACTGCCGTTAAGCAGTTCGACCGTTGAGAGAACGGTATCACGGGTTGCACCGGTCGGCAGATGCACCGTCGGGGCCTTCAGGATGTCGTTGCCGACCGGTACGATATTCAAGCCGCTCGGAGCGGTACGCACGATTGCAGACATGGTAGTTACCGGAACCGCAGCAGTCGTCGTTACTTCGGAGGTTGACAAAGATGTAAGCAACAGTTGATAACAGTAACCGGTGGCGGCAGTCAGACCTCTCACGGTGATACGCATGTTGCCGGATGTGGCATTCTGCTGCAGCGTAGAGCTAAAGCCGCTTGCAGGGGTCATACAGTCTGCGGCAAAAAGAGACAGAGTCGGGGTTGACGGTTCATTAACGGTCAGAATAACAGAGAACGAACGGGTAGTGATATCAGTCACCCGCTGATTGGCAATCACCGGTACTCCGGCTTCCGCCCCGGCGGGCATCAGCAGAAAGAGCACAGCTATACACCCTGTCTGCAGGACACCTGCCACCCTTCCTGACCGCATTATCCGTTTATCATTCCTCATCTGCCGCTCCGTGGAGAACGCACCGCTATACTTTGGCCTTGCCAGCTGGATATTCCTTACCCGACACCGTAATGTAGGTCACCTTCGATTTTCCGTCCATACCGCCTTCAACCCGGATTTTGGCTACGTACTCGCCATTGAACTGCGGGAGTGCCATGGCAACTGTCTCCGTCACCGTGTAGGTAACCGCTGCCTGTAGAACGTTATTGCCGGGACTGAGCGAAACCGAGGCTGTTGCTGTCAGAATCCCGTTTCCATCGGGGGTGCTGAAGGCGGTACTGAGAGCCTTACTCCGCGTTACCGCGATTGCAGGGATCACATGCACATCGGCGGTTGAACCACTCGGAATGCCGGTTGCCTGAAGATTTACCGTCGCGGTGGTTGTCCCTGTGGGAAAAGTAATGTCGGCATTGCCGGTAGGACTGGCCGGTGAATTGGCCGATACACCGTTCGATGTGCCACTCGTTGGGGTGACAGAAACAATAGTGAGTGTCGGATTATTGGGCACCAGGACGTGGCCAGGAAGACCAGGCGTGAATGCCGGGTTCGTATTGCCAACCCAGTTCGTAGTGTTAGCTTCCAGGCTGATGATTCCGGCACCACCAGCTCCGCTACTTCCAGCCGTGCTGGCAGCATAAGCGCCACCTACAGCGTTGAGTGAACCGGCCGTACGTGTAAGTACCTCCGCCACCAATCTGATCGCACCGCCACTGCCACCACCGCCGCCACCACCACCATTGGTACCGGCAGCCGCCCCCCCGGCGCCGCCGTTGGCATTTATCATTCCACCTGAAAAGTTGATGGTTCCTGATGACGCAATTGTAATTGCTCCACCTCCACCACCACCACCAGCACCGTTAAAGCTGGCACCGGCTCCGCCACCGCCACCACCAGAACCACCGATCAGCGGTAATAATTTTGTCTGGCCATACACTGCGCCGGGACTACCACCATAGTATCCTGCCCCGCCGACTGTACCGAAACTACCTCCACCTCCTGACATTCCACCCGCCCAATTAACTCCGTTATAAGTATCCGGGCCACCGGGATACCCACCACCTGGGCCTTTGCCGGCACCACCATACTGCCTGGCTACACCTCCAAAAAGTGGTGAAAGCCCACCCCGACCACCACTAAATCCGCCGGGTCCACCGATACCGGGTTGACCATCATCACCCAGATTACCATCACCGGCCGTGCCGGAGTCAGCGGCTGCGGTTTGGGCACTGACATCGATGATGCCGGCAATTGTGACATTTCCGCTGGTACGGATAATGACCGGCTTGTTGTACTGTGATGAGTACTGAGAAAATTTCACCGTCACACCGCTTGGTACGTTGAACGTTGTATAGTCCAGAATGCCGCTGCGCGGGAGTCTAATGGTATCATTGACTGTTGGGCTATAGGCCCCTAGACATGTGGGGTCAGAGGCGTTGGTAGCGCAGATACTGCCGCTTACAAAGGGAACGCTTACAAAGGGAACAGCCAATGCAGTGCCGCTCAGCAGCAGGGTTACCAGTAATGTCAGTATGAATATCGGTGTTGTTTTCATTATTTACTCCTTCTGAAAATGAAGTTGCACAACTATGGTTTGAATATACTCAGCGTATTGGTTGTGTCCGGAATCGCACTGCTGCTGCCGTAGGTAGTAGTCAGCCGCACCAGCCGATCACTTGCAGCAGCAGTTGCATCGACAACAATCTTGACTGAGACATGTTCACCGGTGCCGTCACTGGACCAGGTCGGCATGGTGTCTACGGTTACGCCGTCAGATGGCAGTACCTCTACCTTGGTTACCCCTTGCAGATGGGTGCCATTCATAGTCAGGGTAACCGTGGTGCCGGAGGTAACTGTAACAGACGAGGCGGGGAAAGTGGTCGTGATGGAACTCGCCACCGGTTTATAGCCGATCTGCAGAATATCGATTCCCGCTGCTGACGGCGGCAGCGATATACTGCCAACCATCGGCAGCAGAGTCCGCAGACCTGCACCAGCTGCCAAATCGGCCTGTATGCTTACGGTTCCAGAAAGACCGTCGCTGGCAGGAGTCCATGCGGTAACGGTTAGATTGGTGGCAGGCAGCACCGCAATGGCGGTGACAGCATCGAGTCCGCTCCCGGTCAGGGTGAAGACGGACGTGCTGCCCGGTTCAATCGCAGCGGGTGAGAATCCGGTAAAGATACCACCAACAGCAACACCCAACACATTTGAAACAACCGGTTCGTAGGTGACGAGCGGAGCAGCAGATGGAGCGGGTGTCACCATAATTCCCAATTCTCCCGAGGCTATCGGTCCATACATCACGTTCACCTGATTGCTGACTGCGGCTTCAGTAACCAGCACACCAACCTCGGAAGATATCAATGGTACGTAGGTAGTACCGAGGTCGGCAGTGATGGTGAAGCTGTTGGCCGTTGTTGCGGCGGCAGCGGTGGTACCGGCCGGGGTGGTAACGCTCACCACACGGTTGCCGAGTGGAGCACTTGCATCAATGATCAGCGAGACGGTAATCATAGTCCCATCTGAGCTGACCGTCGGCGGATTGCTAACCGAAATGCCGCCCGGCGGAGTAAAGTCAACACTGCTGGCGGAACCAAAATTTTTGCCGTATATGGTCATGGTGACGTTTTGGCCGACCATGGCTCGCAGCGGATGGACACTGGCAATTTCCGGTTGTGGCAGTGTAACGCGGAACATGTCGGATCCCGCATCTGTCGGCACGGCATAGCCCGAAGGAAGGGCAACCAGAACTGTTCGTGGTGCAACAGGAGCATTGGACGAAATATCAACAATAACTTCAGGGTTGCCGTCAGATCCGATAGCAAAAGATCCCGCCTGAATGGTAATACCGTCTGTCGGGTAGAATGACAGAGCCGTAGCGCTGCTCAAGCCGACCCCAAGCGCCCGCACCTTGAGGGAGGTGGTGCCGATAGCGCCGCTAACCGGAGTAATGGCTGTAATAGTCGAACCAACCGTGACCCCCAGCGGTTGAGAGACTGTCGGCCCATACATCACATTCAAAGAATTTACCGCAGGTATTGTCACCATAACTCCCAGTTCAGTGGAAAGCAGCGGTGTGTACTGAGGATAGAGGGTGTTGACCGTAGCAGGGGGCTTGATCTGGAAGCTGTTGCTGACATCCGCAACAGAACTTGAGTCGCCGGCCGGGGTCGTAATGGTAACAACTCGTACAGTCGTCGGTGCGGCAGGGTCTATGGTTATGGTAACCGTCGCCGTAGTGCCATCGCTACTGATCGCAGGGGGATTCCCCACCGCAATACCGTCGGGCGGATTGAATGAGATGCTGGTGCCATTAAGAAACTGCCTGCCGTTAAGCTGGAGCGACATGGTGCTACCGGTTATAGCGGATATCGGATTAAGCGATTGAATCTGGGGAGCCAGATTAGTGACTTTGAAAATATCCGCTCCGGCACCAACCGGCTTTATGTTTCCTGCTGCCGTTGCCAGCAGCAGCGTTCGGTCACTGATCGGCGCATTTGCAGCTATGTCCAGCATTACGGTAGCAGAGAGCCCGTCAGATGCGACGGTAAGTGTGCCAACCGTAATGCCATCTGATGGCAGGAAGGAGACGCCGGTCGCCGCATCAAGACCACTGCCGTAGATAGTGACCGAAAGCGCTGTTGTACCGACTGCGCCACGATTCGGCGAAATGCCGGTAAATATTGAGCCGACAACCACACCCACTTCTCGGCTCACAACCGGGCCATAGTTTACGCTACTGCTGGTAGGACCAGCGGTCGGGCCAACCTGAATTCCAAGATTGGCTGAAACAAGCGGCCCGTAATTCATGGTCTGGATCGGTGTAACCGTCACCGAGTTCTGGCTGCCGCTGATAGCGCGGCCCGGTGAAGTTGCGGTAATGACAGCGCTGCCGACAGCGGTTGCGGTTACGGTGACCTGGGTGGAACTTGCCCCGGCCGGGATAGTGACAGAAGCAGGTACGTTGACAATCGTTGAAGGAACTGCTGCCAGGCTGACCGGGAGACCGCCCGGCGGGGCAGCATCGCTGAGGTTGACGTTCAGCAGATAGGTGAAGGTCAGACCTGTCAGAGTCGAAAGCGGAGAGAGATTGACCGTCGGTTTGGGAAGTACCGAAAGAACTGAGCTGGCGCTGTTCATGCCGGTGCCGGATGCCGTGACAGTAACTGATTGCTCGGCCACTATGCCGGTATCCGGAAGTGTCAAAGGAACGACAACCGTTGTATTTCCCTGCCCGATTATAGCCTGTGCTGCAACGACCACGAGCGTCGCATCACTGCTGACAAGATCAATAGCCGTACCGCCGGCCGGAGCCGGGCCCGGAATTGAAATTGTCAACTCGGCCAGCGGCTGCCCCTGCCAGACCGGCATGCTGGTGGGAGTCATAGTGATAACAGCTGCAGACGGAGCAGTCCAGCCACTCACCACAGCGGCGGATTGGACAAGATATCCTTCACCTGCTACCAGGTTGAAGTCGTCACCGACAATCGCTCCACCGTCAACAGCGGCGGTTTGCCACCTACCGCTGGAAGGATCGAGGCGCGATATGCTGGTGATGTTGCTAAGTCCAGCCGATGTGATAAATTGTGAAACCGGATAAATTGCGGGAAAACAGGCGTATGACGCAAGATTGAAACCTGCACCGAGGTTCAATGGTGAACAGGAGTTGCTGATGCCAAGAGAAAGCGAATTATGCTGCGAGGAATACACATGGAGGGCGCTGTTTTCATGCAGCAGAAAGTCAACACCGGAAGGATTTCCATTTACGTCAAGTTCAGCACGCTGCATCGTGCCGCTGAGAGGATCATACGTCTCAAGCGCCGTAACCCCAAAAGGTTTCCACGCCAACAAAAGCGGTAATGCCGTCGTATGGGCTACAGCCAGCTCGGTCGTTACTCCGGTTATATTGAAGCCGGGCACAATCGTAGTTGTTACCGGTGCAGCATACCCCGAAACCGGGAGCCACACCAAAAGGAGTAACAAAACGTATCGAATTACCCGAGCAATCATTATCGCAGTACCTTCAGGCAAAAAACTCTACACTTCCACCAAAGCTATAACGATTTTATGAATACAGAGCAAGAAAAAAAGAGTCACAATATTTTTGTGTAGTAAATCTTATAAAAATATTATAAATCAGCTACATAAACAAGTTACTACCGTATACTACGATATCTTTTGTCGATGAAAGAGCGATTGTCGGAATGGTACCGGCATTTTTTTGGTAACTAATTGGATAACAGGAGTTGAATATGAGCACTATGGTTCTGGTACTTCTGATGACGTGTGGAGGGTTGGCGGTAGCTATACAGCCTTCAATTAATGCCCGCCTTGCACAGAAAGTGGGAAGTTTTGAAAGCTCGTTGATTTCATTTGCTGTGGGCACGCTGGCAATGATTATACTGCTTACGCTCGCGGGACGTGGTAACCTTCGCAATGTGGTTGATGCTTCGTGGTGGGAGCTGACAGGAGGCTTGCTGGGAGCATTTTTTGTGACCATGACGATCATTGCTGTGCCGAAACTTGGAACATTGGCCGTCATGTCGCTCATAATCGCCGGCCAGCTCACAACGGCCGCGCTGCTTGATCAGTTCGGAATATTCGGCTTGCGGCAGATATCATTGACACCTCTGCGTGGCGTCGGAATCCTGCTGCTCTGCATCGGAGCCGGCTTGGTTATCCGGAAATAGTAGCTGATATTTAACTGCAGAACCAACTCAAATGGATACTATGATGAGCTTAACAAAACTGTTCATGTACATAATAATTGGATGCGTGCTCGCGGCAAAGGTTCCCGCAGCGGACGCCGCTGAGTCTGTTCGAGCACAGGAGATCAACCAGTGTCTGAGTGGCGAAATCATGACCTGGGGTGACGGAAGGGATCGGCCGACCGGAACTGCACTGCTGAAATTCACCTACAATCCTGCCGGGGCTCCCAACTGGTTTAGCGAAGCACTGGTTGCGGAGAAGGTTGCAAAGGCGGCCGCTGAGTGGTCACTCTGCGGTGTGCGTACCTTGATTGTTGACCGGAACAGCTCCCGGGAGCAGCACAAAGGCGCAATCCTGGTCCAATGGAGTGACACGGAAAGCGGCGGTAATTTTGGATTGGCACATCTCGGCAAGCGCACGCTATCGCTCGGGCCGAAAGCGTTCGGGCTCCTTAAAACCAGAAATCCGTCCTACGATTCTCGCGAAACCCTGCAAATGGTCATCTCACACGAGATGGGGCACTTCTTCGGGTTGATGGCACATTCAAAGCGTTGTGTCGATGTGCTTTCCTACTATGACAACGGCAAAGGAGATAGCTGCTACAGCCGGGATCCATCGCAGATGCGAAAGGTTGTTGAATACCGGAGTATCCTGCCGACAGCATGCGATATCGAGCGTTGTCGCGTTATTAATCAACAGCCGCCGCTAGCGGAGGGTACATTGAAACGAAAATAATCGTGAAGATACATGCTGCATGAATGCCAAAGTGAATAAAATTTTGAATGAAATTTAAGATGTGCCGCAGCCAATCATCCCTCACGCGTACCTGAGCGGGTCAATCAACCCCGCCTCGGCAAAACCCTTCAATCGCAATCGGCAGGAATCACACGTTCCGCATGAGATGCCATCCGGACCCGGGTCGTAGCAGGAATGCGTCAGACTATAATCCACCCCCAATTCCATCCCGCGCCGGATAATATCAGCCTTGGTCATGTTGATCAGCGGTGCGTGGATTTTGAGCGGTGCGGCACCTTCGACGCCGGCTTTGGTGGCCAGATTGGCCATCTTCTCGTAGGCTGTAATGTATTCCGGGCGGCAGTCTGGATAACCGGAGTAATCCAGGGCGTTGACACCAATGTAAATGTCGGTTGCACCCAAAACCTCGGCCCATCCCAAAGCAAAGGAGAGGAAAATGGTATTGCGGGCCGGCACATACGTCACGGGAATATCATCTCCGACACCATTCTTGGGTACATCAATATCAGCCGTCAGGGCGCTACCCCCCATAAGCCGCAGATCGAATTCAACCACCAGATGTTCGAGCGCGCCGATCAGTTTGGCATTCTGCCGGGCGACGGACAGTTCATAACCATGACGCTGGCCGTATGAAAAACTGATCGCATACGGAGCGAAACCTTCCGCTTTGGCAATTGCCATACAGGTACTGGAATCAAGACCGCTGCTGTATAAAACTACCGCTTTCCTTTGCATGATATGGTCTCCCGAGTTGTAAACAATATTGGATTGCAATTTTAGTCGTTGTGAGTACAATAAGTCCACTTTTAATGGCAGCTACTGGCTCTTTTTCAAAATGAGGCCTGCGGATAGCGGGCCTTTTTATTAATGAGGTACCATGCGACTGAAGGAAGAACAGATCCGACGCGTAGCTGAAAAGGTCTACAGCGACCTTGAGAAAGAACAACTGATTACGCCGCGCTCCGAGCGGGTCACGGTTATTGAAGGCATCGCCCGGGCTATCTCACTGAACTTTTCCGCCGAGCAGAAACTGGAGCGGGACGCCGAAAAACTGCTGGATGAGACCATGGTCTCGCTGGGGCGCGGCGCCGCTGAAATTGATCGCCGCAGAATGCTGCAGATGGTCAAGACCAAGCTGGCCAAAGAACGTAAAATAGTCCTGTGAGGTTCTGAACATGTCGTTATCCGAAGACCGTATCTCAACCATTGCCCATGAAGTTATCGAACATATCTGGCGTGCTGATCTGGCCGACCTGGGCGACGAACGTCGCTCGCTGATGCGGGTCAAGCAGACTCTTGAAGCGTTTTTTGGCTCTATGGAAGAGATTGAAGCGGCAGTACAGGCAAAATTACGCAACAAAGCTCCCGGCAGCCGCGATTATGAAGCACTCTACCAGAAATTCTATCATGATGAAATGGCCCGCCGGGGCGTATGAAAGAAGGTTACATATTGTAGGGGCGTATGGCATACGCCCTGGTGAAAATATCAACATTTCGGCTAGTGCAGCAAGGGCGCACGCATTGCGCCCCTACGAAAAACAAATATGCAACGGTGAATTGTCAACTTCTATACCCCTGTTTTTCTTAAACTCCCCCGCTGCGGGCACTTGGCTCGCGGCTTTTTTTATGAAAGGCTACTCCCATGCTGCATCGTTTCAGACCGCTATTCGTTGCACTCTCCATGCTGGCCGCACTGGCTGTAACCATTCCATCATCCCAGGCAGATGAATCGTTATCCCGCGCTTCGGAACTGGTCCGTTCCCGTCAGTATGCCGAAGCGTATGGTGTTGCAGCTAAATCGCCAGAATCACCGCAGCGTTCTTTTCTTCTGGGTACGCTGGCTCTGCGACTCGACAAGCCGGTAGAAGCGCTGCCGCAGCTACAGCAGGCAGAGCAGAAACTACCGCTGCTGGGGGATTACGCTGCACTGTACCAGGCCGAAGCGCTGCTGAAACTGAAGCGCTATCCCGAGGCGGCTTCCAAAGCGGCTGCAATACCGGTTTCATATTCTCACTCCCAACTTCTGCGCCGCTCGGCCAAACTGGCGGCTGACATAGCCTACGAAGCACATGATTTCAAAAACGCGCTGACGGCATTTCAGAATTTTGTGACCAGGTATCCCACCGGGGCCGATTCGGTAGACGCAATTTTTCTGGCCGGACGCTGTCGAGAGGAGCTGGGCGACAAAACCGGTGCCCTGCAGACCTATAAGAATATCTGGATTAACAATCCGGTCGCTCCCCAGGCAGCACTTGCGGAACAACGCTTCAAGGTGCTCGACGTTCCGGGAGGCACTATCAACAGCGCTCCGCTGGAAGATTTATTGAAACGGGCCTCGTTCCAATTTGAGCGCAACCGCTTCTCCGAATCTCTCAAAACTCTTGAGCTGGCCCGCTCCGCCGCCACCTCTCCAACTGCCGAAAGTCGCATCGACATGCGCAGCGGAATGGCTCAGTATCGCTTGCGCAGAAATACGCTGGCGGAAACCTATCTGGCCCGGGCAGCTAACAGCAGCGAAAAGAGCATCAGCTCCGAAGCACGCTTCTGGCTGGCCAAGACGCTTGACCGTGAGGGTCGTGACCAGCAGGCCTTTAAACTGTTCATGGAACTGGCAGCTGAAGGAAAACAGCAGAGCTTTGCCGATGATGCCCTGATGGAGGCGGCCGGACAACAGCGTTCACTCGGGCAGTATGCCGATGCCGCCCGATTGTACGAACAGCTCGGCAGCCGCTTCCCCGACTCCCGTTTTTTAGGAAGATCGGTGTGGGAATCGGGCTGGAGTCACTATCTGGCCGGGGAGTATGGAGAAGCAGCAGCCGTTTTCAAAACACTGCTCAAGGATGATGCCCAGCGTGAGAAGGCACTCTATTGGCTGGGACGATCACTCGAAAATGCCCATTCGACGGAAGCGGCGCCCTATTTTCGCCTCCTTCTGGATGAATTTCCAGCCGGTTTCTACGCCGTCTGGCATCGGGAGCGCACAGGGCTGAAAGATCTACGCGAAGGGATCGGACAGGCTACTTCCGTATCACAGCTGCCGGCCGGTAACGGCTTTGAGAAACCGAAGCTACTGGCCGCACTGGGGCTGCTTGACGAAGCCCGCATTGAGATGAATGCTGCCCGCAAAAAATCAGGTGACAAGAAATCGCTTTTCCCGACGCTGGCACGGACCTACCTTGAAATGGGTGATTTCAGCTCGTCAATTTCACTGTTCATGAACAATCGCCCCGTCGCCTGGGACAAGGGTTCTCTAGCGCTCTGGACAGCAGGTTATCCTCGGGCCTACATCGGACTTGTCACTCAGCATGCCGCCGCCAACGGACTGTCGGAAGGACTCGTATACGCCCTGATCCGGGCCGAAAGCGGTTTTTCACCGGCGGTAGTATCTCCGGCCGGTGCGATTGGACTGATGCAGATGATGCCGGCCACCGCCAGACAGACGGCCCGCGAAAAAGGGGAGTTTGACTCTCAGCGTCTGAAAGTACCGGAATACAACATTACGCTGGGCACTCGCCATCTGCGTGATCTCATGAAAGGGTATAACGGCGACGTCGTCTATGTTGCGGCGGCCTATAATGCCGGTTCGGGAGCGCTGGAGCGCTGGAGGAAGAATCTGAAGGGCTTGCAGAAGGATGAGTTTATCGAATCCATCCCGTATCAGGAAACCCGCGAATACGTCAAGAAGGTCTACGCCTCGGCCGCCACGTATCGGCAGCTGTACGGCGTGAAATAAAGGGAGCGAATGCTCCGGCTCACAACAAAAACAGTTCCTTCGCGGGCTTTCAAACTCTTTATAAGTTGCAACCCGTGCGGACTTTTGTGTCGGCTATTCGTGTCCCAAGTAGAATTCTTTCCGTCATCAGCTTTGATCAGACTTGCATCACCAGCCTGACCGGCACTCTGGGTCGATCTATACATCGGTATGTCACCATCTCGATGGAACACTGTATCTGAATAGCGGAAAAAATTCATTTGAAACAATATTTATTGAACTAGTTGGTTCCAGAACCTAATCCTGTCGACTCCCGCTCATCTATTATCAATATACTTCTGTTTTATTTTCCTGTTTTATTTTCTTGACTGACTTTATTATTTTGATATTATTCACACACTACACGCCAAACCTTGAGTGATCAGGGGACGGAAAGTCACGGAACTTGGATGTACATTTGTACCAAGTTGGCCGGATTGCCGGGCGCAGCCACCGAACAGGCTGCACCACAGCAGTTCGGCTTTTTGTTTTATTCAGGTGTTCGGGGTTCCTCCAACGGTTTTTTTATTACTGATTGGTTCAAACCAGAAAGCTGCCGGGACAAAAATGCTCGATTATGCACTCACCTTTCTTACCGATGAACTCAACGGCTATCTGGTAACGCGGACCGCTTCGGACTCTGTCAAGGCCTCCCTGAGCCGGGTTGTCGATGAGGCGGGCAAATACGCCTTCGATATCGACAGCATCAGCTGCTCGATCATTTCTATCGAAGAAGAACGGCTCCTTAAATCCCATCTGCCTGACTACTCGACCATCAACGGCCGGCACGTCGTCCGGCCACCGGAACTGAAACTCAACCTGCAGATACTCTTCGCCGCCAACTTTACGCACTATGACCAGGCCCTCAAGTATATTTCGTATGTCCTGATGTTTTTTCAATCACATCCGATCTTCAGCTCCGATACGCACCCTGCCCTGTCGCCTGCAATCGGAAAATTGAGTATGGAACTGCTCTCGCTCAATTTCGAGCAACTGAATCAGATGTGGGCCTTCATCGGTGCCAAGCAGCTGCCGTCGGCAGTCTACAGAGTGCGCATGGTGACGCTGCAGGATACAGCCGACTCGGCGGTCAAGCCGCCGATAACCACGATCAGAACGACCATTCAACGCCGATGATTACGAACTTCCGCACATTATTCACCCTGGCTGTCGCGCATGGTTATTACAGCGCCGACTGCCGTGATTTCACCTTTCTCGTGCCGACCGAAACCGCCGGTAAACTCCGGAACGGCAGGCTGATTGCCAGGATGCGGGACGGCAGACTGCACCTGCTCTATGAGGCAGACCAGAACGGCGCAGTGCTGGTCCCCGTAACCGGCACGAAACTCCTCTTCGGAATGAAACTGGTTAACCCGCTCTTTTACAACGTTACCGATTTTGCCATCCCGGCACCGCTCTACCGGAACAGTTCGGCGCAGGACAGCCTGGACCCACCTCTCGGCATGGGAATGACCGGCTATTCCCTGGACGCGGAGTTGCAGCAGGAAAGCATCTTCGGGATCGTGGAACTCACTGTCGCCAGCAGCTTTTACTCCACAGCTCCGACATTCACGATCAGGTTCAACCCCAAAAAAGAGGTTCTTAAATATTACGTGGTGGTCAGTAACTACAGCACCACCGAATTCAACCATCTGTCATTGGCCGACAATGGCTACGCAGAGGACGGACGCTCTCGGATTCACTTTACCAGGGTGCCCGCGACCGCTTTCACACAAGATGAAATCAAGCCGACAACGCTCGCGAAAAAAGCGGGTGAAAAAGTCGTCCTTTTCAAATCGCAGAGTGCCGAACCGCGACAGGAGCAGGCCCGTTCAAAAATTCAGTTAAGCAGGAATGGCGATATCCTCATCAAACACCTGCCCCAGGCCGGATCAGACCACGCGAGCGGGGATGTCATCATTCATATATCCAAGCCGTAAAGGAAGGAACCTTATGCCAACGTACAAAACACCAGATGTGTATGTGGAAGAGATTTCCGTTTTTCCCCCTTCGGTGGCGGAAGTTGAGACGGCCATACCGGCCTTTATCGGGTACAGCGAATCGGCCCGGAAAAATGCCGACTATGACCTGATACTCAAGCCGACCAAGATCTATTCGCTGAAGGACTTCGAGCGCTACTACGGCATCCCGGAAGATGACACCGTTGCCGTAACCGTCGCTGATGACGGTCAGGGGGGCTTCACCGTCAGCTCCTTCAGTGAGCCGACGGTGAAATATCTGCTCTATTTCAGTGTCAAGATGTTCTTTGAAAATGGCGGCGGGCAGTGCTACATCGTCTCGGTCGGCAGCTATCAGCCAACGGCGGTCATTGATCTGACCGGTGATGCTTCCAGCGACCCGGCCACCATGTACGGCCTGCAGGATGGCCTGGACGCTGTCAAAATGGAAGATGAACCGACACTGATCGTCATTCCGGAAGCGGTGCAGCTTAACGAGGCCGATTATACGACACTCGTACAGGCGGTGCTGCTGCAGTGCGGCACCCTTGGCGACCGCTTCGGTATCTTCGACCTGCGCGACGGCGCAATCGACCTGGATAACGACGCGCTCAATGCCAACCGTAGCTATTTCGGGACCAGCAATCTGAAGTACGGCGCGGTCTATTACCCGTTTGTGAAGAGTACGATGAATTTTTGGGTCAACAGTGATGAATCGAATGTGGATGTGACCTACGCAAGCAACCCGACGGCCAACCTGGCGAGCTTCAAGAGCAGCGACACCGCACTGTACAACTTTGTCAAAAATGCGCTCAAGGCACATTACGTCACACTGCCCCCCAGCGGAGCCGTAGCCGGGATTTACGCCGCCACCGACAGCAATCGCGGCGTCTGGAAAGCTCCGGCCAACGTCAGTCTGGCCGGCGTCATCGGACCGGTGATCAAACTCGACAACCGCAAACAGGATGGCATGAACGTGGATGCCACCTCGGGAAAATCGATCAACGCCATCCGTTCTTTCACGGGCAAAGGCACCCTGGTCTGGGGGGCGCGCACGCTGGCCGGCAACGACAACGAATGGCGCTATGTTCCGGTGCGCCGTTTCTTCAATATGGTGGAGGAGTCGATCAAAAAATCAACCTACTGGGCGGTTTTCGAACCCAACGACGCCAACACCTGGGTCAAGGTGCGCGGTATGATCGAAAACTATCTGACTCAGAAGTGGCGTGAAGGTGCCTTGGCCGGAGCCACCACCAGAGATTCATTTTTCGTCAGATGCGGACTCGGTACCACGATGAACTCACAGGATATCCTGGAGGGGCGGATGAATGTCGAGATCGGAATGGCAGCCGTACGACCGGCCGAATTCATTATCCTCAGGTTTTCGCATAAACTGCAGACGTCCTGATTCCAAATAACGATATAAAAGGATGCTACCATGGCAACAAACTATCCACTTCCATCATTTCATTTCGCCGTCGAATGGGGCGGTACACGCATCGGTTTTTCGGAAGTCACCGGACTGACACAGGAAAATCAGGCCATCGAATACCGGGACGGTTCCACCCCGGAGTATTCGTCGATAAAAATGCCGGGGCTGCGCAAATTCAGCAACGTCACGCTGAAACGGGGCGTTGTCAAAAGTGATAACGAGTTTTTCAGATGGCTCAGCACCGTAAAACTCAATACCGTGGAACGGCGCGATCTCGTCATCAGTCTGCTGAATGAGAATCACGAACCGGTCATGGTCTGGAAAATCCACAACGCCTTTCCGGTCAAAGTGGAAGGTCCGCAGCTGAAAGCATCGGCCAATGAAGTCGCGATCGAGACGATTGAAATCGCGCATGAAGGGCTCGACCTGCAGAACGACTGATGACGCACTACTATCCGCCGGTCAGTTTTCATTTCAGGGTTGAGGTGCTGGGTCTGCCCCCCAACAGCCAGGATGTCCGCTTCAGCGAGGTGAGCGGACTTTCGATGGAGATGGGAACCGAAGAGGTTGCCGAGGGGGGTGAGAACCGCTTTGTGCAGAAATACCCGACCTGTGCCAGATATCCCGAACTGGTCATGAAACGGGGGCTGCTGCCGAATTCGGAGATCATCACCTGGATCAGGGAGTGTATCGAAGAGTTCCGCATCCAACCCAGAAATGTCGATGTAGTGCTGCTCAACGATCAGCATCAGCCGCTGCTGACCTGGCATCTGGTCAACGCCTACCCCACCAGATGGTCGGTCAGCGACCTGAACGCTTCCAACAATGCGGTCTCGATTGAAACACTGCAGCTCTTTTATCAATATTTCACGCTGGACAGGTCCTGAACAGATGCCGGTCATTATCGATGAAGTCATTATTTCGGTTGAAGTCACTAACCAGGCCTCGGGGGGGCGCGTTTCCACGCCGTCAACGCTCGATGACAAGCAGATTATCATCGCCGAATGCGTCGAACGGGTACTTGAGATCCTGCAACAGAAGGGAGAACGCTGACAAATGAGCAATCGCGGAACGCTGGAAAAACTGATGATCAAGGCCTACGAATCACCGCGCTACGCCGGACAGCCGGTGGCGGAGTTCACCGCCTTCATCAACCCCGGCGAGATCACGCTCTCCTACGAGATGGAGTACGACAGCGCCCAGGGAGCAGGAACGACCAACAGCCGCATGAACTTCAAGAAGATGAAACCGGGCGACATGGTGCTGAATTTCTTTATCGACGGCACCGGGGCCGGTGGCAGAACGGTTGATGTCCAGCAGCAGGTGCAGCAGTTCCAGACCGTTACCGGCTACAACGGCAGCATTCACCGGCCGAACTATCTCAAGGTAGTCTGGGGCACCCTGCAGGTAAAGCGCTGCGTCCTGAAAAGCGCCTCGATCGTTTACAGACTCTTCAAACCGGACGGCGTGCCGCTGCGGGCTGTCATCAGCGCCACGTTCACCGACAATTCGGACGACCAGACCCGGGTAGCCATGGCGCAGGACGAATCACCCGACCTGACCCATGTCCGCAGGGTCAAAGCCGGTGACACCCTGCCGACCCTCTGCCAGGAGATCTACAACGATCCGTCCTATTACCTGGCGGTGGCTGAGGCCAATCGCATGAACGATTTCCGTAACCTGACACCCGGCGTCAGCATCATCTTTCCGCCATTGGAGAAATAGCCATTTCTGAAGAACGCTCGCTCCCGATATCAGCCGCGCACCGCGAATTCATCGTCAAGGTTGATGGAGTCGCGCTGGCGCGGGAACAGCAGCTGCTGGCTGTCACGATCACCTCAGAGGTCAACAGGATCTCCTCGGCACGACTGGTCTATCTGGACGGAGCTGCCGCAACGGGTGTTTTCACGCTCAGCAATGCCGCAACGTTTCTCCCGGGGCAGGTGATCGAAATTCTGGCCGGTGATGTCGATGCCCCCGAAACCCTGTTCAAAGGGATTGTTGTTCGCCAGAACCTTAAGCTGCGTGAGCATTCCGCACCGCAACTGGTGGTGGAGTGCCGCCACAAGGCCTTCGCACTGACGGTCGGACCAAAAAGCGCCTACTTCTTCGACCAGAAAGACAGCGACATTATCAGCACGCTGCTGCAGAACGCCGCCCTCGAAGTGGATGTGGAGGCGACCACGGTCACTCACCGGCAGCTGGTACAGTACAACTGCAGCGATTGGGATTTTCTGCTGATGCGGGCCGAAGCGAACGGCAGGCTGGTCATAAGCGCTGACGACACTGTTCGCGTGAAGGCCCCGCAGATCGGCGCTGCGCCACTCTGCCGACTACAGTTCGGTGCCACGATACTCGAAATGGATGCCCGCATCGATGCCCGCCGACAGTACCGAGCCGTAACGGCTGCCAGCTGGGATGCTGCCGGGCAGGAGCTGATCGAGAAAGAAGCCACCGATCCCGACATCAGCTCCCCCGGCAACCTGGGGTCGCAGGAGCTGGCGGCTGTGGCGGGGCTGGATCATTATCACCTGCAGCATACGGCGCTTACCGGAGATGAGGCACAGGCCTGGGCCGATGCCCAGTGGCTCAAATCGCAGATGAGCAGGGTCAACGGACGTGTCACGTGTGAGGGGCTTGCATCAATCAGACCGGGCGACACCGTCACGCTGGGTGGGATCGGTGAACGCTTCAGCGGCGATGTCTTTGTCAGTGCGGTCCGCCATGATTTTGATCTGGTGCAGGGGTGGAAAACCCACCTGCAGTACGGCAACCTCGACAGCTGGCTGGGAGAGCAGCAGCCGGTTTCGGCACCGAAAGCCGCTGCCCTGCTGCCCGGCATCAACGGCCTGCAGATCGGAGTGGTCACCGACAATGAAGATCCTGACGGCGAATACCGGGTGCGGGTACGCATGCCGCTGGTAGATCCGCAGGGAGATGGAAACTGGGCCCGGATAGCCTCGCTGGACGCCGGTAACGGCCGCGGTTTCTTCTTCCGTCCGGAGATTGGCGACGAAGTCGTGCTGGGGTTTTTGAATGACGATCCACGCCAGGCGGTGGTGCTCGGCATGCTGCACAGCAGCACCAATCCTGCGCCGCTGCAGGGTTCGAATGACAATCATGAAAAGCTTTACCAGAGCCGTTCCGGCATGAAGATCTCTTTCAACGACAGCAGCGGAGTCATGCGTCTGGAAACACCGGCAGGCAACAGCATCACGCTCAACGAAGAAGAGATGGGTATCAAAATCGTCGATCAGAACGGCAACAAGCTGGAAATGACCTCGGCTGGCATTCTGATCGAAAGCAGCGCGGCACTGACCCTGAAAGCCGCAGCGGGACTGAATCTGGCAGCAAGCGGCACCATGAGCGTCTCGGCCTCAGGGCAGCTGCGTCTTGAAGGCACCTCCGGAGCAGAAATTTCCAGCAACGGTGTGACAACCATCAGAGGCAGTCTGATACAGCTGAACTGAAAGGATTTATATGCCGTCAGCAGCACGGGTTGGAGATGTCAGTACGCATGGCGGCACGATCATCGGACCGGGAGTGACGAACGTGCTGATCGGCGGGCAACCGGCCGCCGTGGCGGGTGATACCCATATCTGCTCACTCCCCCCCAACGGGCATCAGCCGACCGTCAGCATTTTTCCGGCCGGCAGCAGTTCCGTACTGATCGGCGGAGTGCCGGCGCTGCGGACAACGGATGCCTGTATCTGCGGTGCAATGGCGGCGGTCGGCGCGGTAACGGTACAAATCAACTAAAGCCCCCCTCCCGGCCTCCCCCGCTGGGTGGAGGAGAAAAATCCCTCCCTGATAGGAAGCGGGAGGAAGGAGAAAGGTATATCCCATGACCGACAGCAGTTCAGACAATATGCCGACTTCATTTCTCGGCACCGGCTGGAGTTTTCCACCTGAATTCATCCGTGAAAGCGGACAGGTTCGCATGACGTCGGATGAGGACGATATCCGCGCCAGCCTGATCATCCTGCTCGGTACCGCTCTGGGCGAGCGTTTCCTGCATCCCGAATACGGGCTCGACATGCACGAGATGCTGTTTGAACCACTCAGCACCACCATGAAGACGTTCCTGCAGGATCGTGTGAAAACGGCCATCCTGATCTATGAGCCGAGAATCAATCTGCGGTCGCTGGAGCTCGACGCATCAGCCGAATACGAAGGAAAAATCAGTATCAATGTGGATTACGATGTGCGCGGCACCAACTCACGCTACAACCTCGTCTATCCGTTCTATATCTCGGATGGCAACGAACAGCGTAGCAGCGTCGCGGTCGCCCCGCGCTGAAGGTAGAACAGTATGGCCGAACATGACATTATCCAGAATATGATCTTCCAGCTCGGTCAGAGCCAGAACGGGCGCAGGTCCCCGGAGCTGGATATTCATTACGCCGATCTTGATGAACGGAGCAGTGCCGATCTGGCACACTTTATCCGCACACTGGCTGCGGGCATCAGCTTTATCGGCGCTGACGCTGTTAACGGTATTGACGGTGGTTCGCTGGATGGCGACTGGTCAGCATTCTTCCCTGATGACACAGCCCTTGAAATGGCACTGAAAAACGACTCGGGCGATACCCGGCCGCACCTGGCACTGCTGCTCGCGTTTCTGGAACTGTACAAGATTCCGCAGGAGGTCATCAACCGGATCAGCGGGCGTCATCTCGATTTCTACTATCAGAAGGTGCTGCAATTGGTCCGCAAAGCGCCGCTGCCCGACAAGGCGCACCTGCTGCTGGAGCTGAAAAAAAATGCAGCGCCGCTGGCAATCGGGGCGGAATGGCTCTTTTCGGCCGGAAAGGATGCCGCCGGCAGTGAGCTGATCTATATTCCTACCCGCACGACCGTGATCAGCGGTGCCGCAATCGATTCGCTGCGCTCACTGTTTATTGATACCAGTGGCCACGGCCGGGTGCTGCAGGCAACAGTTGCAAACTCTGCCGATGGCCGGGGGGGCGATTTCAGCAATAACACAACGGACTGGCACGGTTTCGGTCACAGCGGGCTGCAGGCGGCCGAGACCGGCTTTGCTCTGGCAGCACCCGTTCTGCGCATGCAGGCAGGAACCCGAACGGTCTCTGTCACCCTGACGCTGGCGCATTTCGATCAGACGACCGTCACGCCGCAGGCCCTCAGCGAAGCTTTTGCCGCGTTTATCACCGCAGAGCAGGGGTGGCTGGGGCCGTTCCCGCTCTCTGCACAACTGTCGTCAGGCAATGGCCGCACCACGGGCATAACCCTTTCCTTTACGATTCCTGCGACGGAAAAAGCGATTATCAATTTTAATCCGAAACTGCATGGTTCAGCCGGACAGAGTACGGCGGCACCGCTGCTGCGGCTGCTGCTGAAGGAAAACTGCAGCAGTATCGGCTACAACGAGCTGAAGCGCCTGACGCTGCTCAAAACCGCCCTCTCGGTCGCGGTTTCACACATTACGGCTCTCACCCTTGAAAATGACACCGGAGCGCTCGACCCGCAGAAACCATTTCTCCCGTTCGGTTCACAGCCGACCTGCGGCTCCCGCGTAACGATCGGCTGCGACGAAGCGTTTTCCAAAAAACTTTCCGAACTGCAGCTGGCAATCACCTGGAAGGATGCACCGGCCAGCCTGAGCGACCACTACACCAACTATAGCGATCCTGCCGTCACGAGTGCCGATTTCACCGCAGCCGTCTCGTTCCACGATGGCGGCAGCTGGGGGTATTCTCAACCGGGCCTCAGACTGTTTGAAAGCGGTAACTCGTCTACAGAGCGCATCTTTACATTCCGTCCCGGCAGCTCATCGGTCTCCTCTGCAACCAAACAGCGGGGACGTATAAACGAACAGCACCGCCCTGTCACCCTGACGCTGGAGCATGATTTTCTGCACACGCTCTACCGCAAACAGCACGTTGCCAACCTGATGACCTACAGCCGCGATGGGGGCACACTGACGCTGCTGAACGAACCGTACACACCCGCCATTCGCAGCATTTCACTCTCCTACAGGGCCGCGACCGCTTCGGTCACCATCGCCGGAGAGCGGGGCGGCTACGATGATTTCAACAATTCCGAACTTGAGTTTTTTCATATCAGCTACTTCGGCCTGATGCGCGAGCATGGCTACCAGCGCCGCAGGTTCCCTTTTCTGCGCGATCCAGGTGTGCATCTGCTGCCGACCTATGACCATCAAGGTGAACTGCTGATCGGGTTTATCAACCTGCAGGGGGGCAACAGCGTCAGCGTCCTGTTCCAGGTTGCCGAAGGGAGCGCCGACCCGGAACTGCCTCCGCCGCAGATCAGCTGGTCAGTTTTGTGTGATAATTACTGGAAGCAGTTACAGAGCAGCGAACTGCTGAGTGATACAACCAACCGGCTGCTGACCAGCGGTATCATCAGCTTTGCCATCCCCGCCGAAGCGACCACCGCCGCCACGATTCTTCCCGGCGGACGGATCTGGCTCAAGGGGGGCGTCACCACAGGGGTGCAGGGTGTCAGCCGCTTGATCATGGTGGCGGCTAACGCCATTGAAGTAGAGTTCTGTAGCAACGGCACGGAGAGCGGACATCTGCAGAGTCCGCTGCCACAGGGTTCGATTTCCCGGATGAAAACCGGAGCGGTAGAGATCAAAAACATCACGCAGCCCTTTGCCTCGTTCGGCGGGCGCCCAACGGAGTCCACTGAGCAGTTCAGTACCCGCGTGTCAGAACGGCTGCGCCACAAGAACCGCTGCATCAGCGCCTCGGATTATGAGCGCGTGGTACTGGAAGCGTTTCCGCAGATACATACGGTCAAATGCATCCCACACGCCACCCCTGACTGCTGGCTCAAACCGGGCAACGTGCTGCTCGTGGTAGTCCCCGACCTGCGCAACCGGAATGCGGTCAACCTGCTGGAACCGAAGGTGGATGCCGACACGCTCAGCCGGATCGTCGCGCATGTGCGGAAGCGTGCCGGAATGCAGATTGCTGTGCAGGCTAAAAACCCCCGCTATCAGAAGATCCAGCTCGATTTCAAGGTCCGCTTCCGCGAGGGGTACGAGCCGAACTTCTACCGCAGGGAACTCGAAGCGGCCCTGATCCGTTTTCTCTCCCCGTGGGCATTTCATGCCGACCGGGAAATCGCCTTTGGCGGCAAAATCTATAAATCGGTCCTGCTCGACGTTGTCGAAGAGCTGGAGTACATCGATTTTGTCACCGACTTCAGGATGTACAGCTTCAGCAGCGCTGTTTCGAACGATATCGACATCGCCACAGCTGAACCGGCAACTCCCGACACCATCCTGGTATCGGCGGCCAGTCACATCATACAAGACGTATACCTGTCATGACAGCAACGCTACCGAAAAAAAACCGTCGCGAAACCGCTCTTGATATCGCTCAGCTCAAAGCGATCGGCCTGGGGCACATTCAGCGCCTGAGCCGGAAAATCTGGAGCGACTACAACGTGCATGATCCCGGCATTACGATTCTGGAGCTGCTCTGCTATGCGCTGACCGATCTGGCCTACCGGGCCTCGTTCCCGATTGAGGATCTGCTGGCGAGTGCCACCGGCAACGCCGCTGCCATGCAGAAGCAGTTCTTTTCGGCCCGCCGGATCCTGCCGAATCGTCCACTGACCATGGCGGATTACCGCAAACTGCTGATCGATGTGCCGGGCGTCAAAAACGCATGGTTGAGGCCGGTTAGCGAGCGCTACTACGCAGATACGGCGCTCGGTGAGCTGCGGCGCAACAATCCCGGGGGACCGGAGATCCGCGAGATTACGCTTTCCGGGCTCTACGCGGTAACGCTCGAATACGATTCTCCATCGAGCGAAGAACAGCTGAACGTCAGAAAGTGCGTCGAAGCGCTGCTGCAGGCCAACCGCAATCTGTGTGAAGATTTTGTCGAACTGGCACCTGTTGAGAGCGAGCTTTTCAATCTCTGCTGCAAGCTGGAACTGGCCGCCGATGCCGACACGGCGGCCGTCAAGGCACAGATTTTCTTTCAGCTGCAGAACTACCTGGCCCCGCCGGTCCACAGCTACACACTGGCCGAGATGCGGGAACGAAAAAAAAGTGACGCCAGCCGCTACACTTCTGACGAGATCTTTGACGGCCCGGCGCTGAACTGCGGTTTCATCGACGATAACGAACTGGCCCGGGCCGAACTGCGCAGTGACATCCGCCTCTCCGACGTTATCAGCATCATCATGGATATCACGGGGGTCAAGGCGGTCCGCGAGATACTGCTGCATCCGGACGGGCTCACGACACCACTGGAGAACACATGGCAGATTCCGGTGACAGCCGGTAAAAAGGCGCTCCTTAACCGGCTCAATTCGCGTATCGTTTTCTACAAACGGAACATGCCGGTTATGGCGGACAACGCCGCCGTGGAAACGCAGCTGAAACAGCTGACTGACGCTGCCAAAGCCCGCAGTGACCATGCTTATCCGTACGATTTCGAAATCCCGGTCGGCAGGTTCCGCAATCCGCAGAGCTACTATTCATTCCAGAATCATTTTCCAGCCATCTTCGGCCTGAGTGAGGCCGGACTCAGCAGCGGTGCCGATGCCCGGCGCACGGCACAGGCGCTGCAGCTGAAGGCTTACCTGCTCTTTTTCGATCAGCTGCTGGCCAATTATCTGGCACAGCTGGGGCATATCGCTGAGCTGTTCTCACACGACCACGGCCTGACGCGCAGCTATTTCTACCAGGCGGTAACCTCTTTCAGCGGCTACGAAAAACTGTACGGCACTGCAGAAGCAGACAAAATCCTGACAAACATTGAGGCAGCGGCTGAAAGCAGCGACGCGCTCAGTGATCGGCGCAACCGTTTCCTCGACCACCTGATCGCCCGTTTTGCCGAACGCTTCAACGATTTTACCGGCATCATGTATTCGGCCTTCGGCAGCTCAACCGCGCAGATCATCTCCGATAAATGCGCGTTTCTCAGAGACTACCCGGCCATCAGCAGTGAACGCTCGCTGGCCTATAACTACCGCCTCACGCAGGAGGCCGATCTCTGGAATTCCGGCAACATCTCCGGATTGGAGCGGCGTCTTGCCCGTCTGCTCGGCATCCGCAACCCAGTCCGCAGAAATCTGGGGGACATCGCATTCGATGTCTACGCCGAAATCGACGGCACGCCGGATGATGATTTCCGCTTTCGTATCCGTAACCGCACCAGCGGCAAGATTCTGCTGAGCAGCAGCACCCGCTACACAACTCAGGATCAGGCCCGTGCTGAAATGCGGCGTGCGATTCAGGCCGGTCTGCTGCCTTACGGTTACCAGCGCAAGACCACCCGCGATGAAAGGTACTATTTTACTATCATTGACGGCAGCGGCGAGGTGCTGGCCCGCCGGATCGAGTATTTTGATGACACGGCCAAGCTGAATGCCGCCATTGATGAAACCATGGAATATCTGCGGATCAACTACAGCGATGAAGGCATGTTCCTGATCGAAAATATCCTGCTGCGACCGGAAACCGACGCAGACCCGTTGCTGCCGATCTGTGCCGCCGGTAACGGCAGCAGTTGCGCAGAGAGCGATCCCTACAGCTTCCGTATTCACATTATTCTTCCGGCCTACGGCAGACGTTTTCAATCGATGGATTTCCGGCGTTTTGCCGAAGGGGTTATCCGCGAAGAGACACCGGCTCATATCCTGCCCAAAATCTGCTGGATCAGCAGAGACGACATGGCCGCCTTCGAAACAGCCTACCGGGAGTGGATCCACCTGAAAGCCGGTGTCGAAAAAAGCAGACGTCAGGAAAAGCTGTCACGCTTCATCGAGATGCTCTTTACGGTCAGAAACTGCTATCCGACCGAGCATCTGCACGAATGCGAAGCCGGCGATGAACGGCCGAAATTCATTCTTGGAAGTACGGCACTGGGAACAACAGATGGAAACAATACCTGAAAGCTTGAATCTCGAAACACAGAGCAACTGCGCAACTGAGATTTTAAGCAGAAATCTGTGATCACTGTTAGTACCGTGATGGGGAGTATTTTTGCAGAATGTACTGCGGAAACTTCCTAATTTTTTTCTCTGTTGCTCAGTTGCTCTGTGTTTAAAATTTTCTTGGACGGGTATGGGGACTGACACCATGGCACAGATATTCAGAAGTCTGGATGAAATTTCGAGCGGCTACAGTGTGTTTGAAAAGGACCAGGTGCTAAGCCACACGCAGCTGAACAGTGTCACCGATTATCTTGATGACCAGTCCCGTCTGACGCGGGTTGATCTGCTGGGGGTCGGGATTGTCTGCGGTCTGGCTATTTCGCTGCAGGCCGGGAGCGGCAGCATAACCCTTTCAGCGGGCCTGGGGATCACCAGTGACGGTGACCTGCTGCGCGTTCCCTCCGCTCAGCTCTACGACCGCTTCCGTGCCTATGACCGGACAAAACCGGCCTACGCGCCGCTGTATGTCGAGGGGATCGTTGCGGGTGAGATGCTGCCGGTGTATGAGCTGCTCAGCACAACTGCGACCGGCGACAACCGCACACAACCGCTGAGCAGTTTTGGTGCAAAGAGTGATGCCGATCTGCAAGACATGACAGCGCTGCTGTACCTGGAAAGCTACGTAACCGACCGCGATCTCTGCTCGGGCACCGACTGCGACAATCTGGGGCAGGAGTACCGCAGCAGCCTGCGACTGCTGCTGGTCCACAAAAACAGTACCGGATTATTGCAGGAACAGTTCGATACCCAGCGACAGGCTTTCTCCCAACTGGAGGAGGTTGTGGCCGATCGGCCGATCTTCCCGACGGCTGCCAACACCCCTGCCCTGCTCGCTCAGCGCTTCCGTACACCCTGTAGCTCGATCTACCGTCAGCTGAGCAGTGAACTCCCCAAAATGTACCCCGCCTGCCGCCCGTTTCTGGTTGAGCAGTTCCCCGGCGACCCGGCGCCAGCCTGGATGAAGCGCCTGTCAGAGCTGAACAATACCTTTACAGAGCAGCCGTTCGGCATCCCGTATTATTACGATTTCCTCAAGGATCTGGCCGAAACCTGGAACGCGTTCCGCTACCTGCTGGCAGACGAGCAGAGCTGCTGCTGTCCGGAACCGGCCTCCTTTTCCAAGCATCTGCTGCTCGGCAATCTGGCCGACTCCGGAGAGACGCAGCAGAATCGTACCGGCTTCTATCCGTCACCATTGACGAGTCGCACCAACGAACAGCTGCAGCAGGCCCGCTTCCTGGCAGTGAAACTTGACCGTATGATCGGCACCTTCCAACTGCCCAAAGCGCAGGCCGGGGCTGTCCGCATCACCCCCAGCCGCTCCGATGAGCACTCACTCGAAGAGCGGGCAATACCGTATTACTACCGGATTGATGCCGAAAACCCGATCCAGCAGGCCTGGAATTTTCAACTGCACCGGCGCGGCCTTGACAGTAGCAATTATTCCTATCATGCGGCACAGTACGGCGCACGCGGGGCGGCCGCCAATCCGCTGGCAGCAGAAACAGGAAGATTCCCCTTCCTCCGCATCGAAGGGCATCTGGGACAACCGGTCAGAACGGTTCTGGCTGCTCTTCACAATGAGATCAGCAGCTGGAACCTGCCGATTGCACTGAGGGCCGTTGCGCTCGGCCCCGACCGGAGCAGGGTCGTCAAACGCCCCGGTATCCGCTACACCGATCTGCACCGGCTGCACTACCTACTGCGACAGGATGTCAGTCACCAGCTGGAGGAGACGGTCACCTTCAGCCAGAACTTCAAGCAGAAACTCAACAAGGCGGTTAAGGAGAACATCGTCAGCGACGCGCCTGACGACGACGCCGGCATCAGATTGAAAAATATCGCCAAAGCCCAGAATGCGGCTGTTGCCCGCAATGCGACGCAGGTGCGTGCCAAGCTCAACCGCAGCTACTCCAGCTATGCTGCTGACGCGACCTGGAAGCAGAGCGTCGCGCCGGCCATACAGGCCGCCGGTGAGTTTAAAGCCCAGCTGAGCGACGTCGTCAAAACCGAATTCGCGACCCCCTTTGACGCCCTGATAGGCAGCAGCCATATCCAGTGGATCGACTGGCTGGACGACATCATCAAGGCCCGGGATCAGCACGAGGACGACCAGCTGCTCTTTGCCAACTTCGTCAGCCGTCATCCCGGCATCGCGCACGCGGCCGGTGTGCCGCGCGGCGGCACCTTTGTCCTGGTGCATGACGAACAGCAGCTGGTGGTGGCCGATTTCATGCTCCCCTACTATTGTGACGACACGATCGAAGAAGAGCCGCCGCAGCCGCCCCTCAAAAAGCCCGCTTTCCGCCCCGGCTGGATCGTTGGCAACGGCATCTCGGTTCTCCCCTCGCGTGACAAGCTCATCAGGGACAAACTGAATATCTTCAGGAACGATCAGATGGAACGCATCCTCACGGACAGGCTGGCGAGCTTCAAGCTCGAACATCTCGACGTCCTCAAAGAGAATCTCGACAGTGCCTGGAACCGGAAGTTCGACACACAGCAGAAGGAATACTTCGGCACCATGAAAGAATCCGTCTCGCTGCTGGGGAGCGCTCTGATCTCCCGCAAAGCAGCTGCACCTGACGTAACGACCGGCAGCTTCGGTTTTACGGATCGCACGCTGGAGCTGAAGATAAATGATTCGAAAGAGAAGCAGATGGTGGCCGACTATCTGCAGAAGAAGGCCGTCCAGAGCGATCTGCCGGTCGAGACGCGTGTGGTCTACGAGCAGCAGGCCAAAGAGGCGCAGGCCGATCTGGCGACCTCGATCATCGAGGCAACCCGCTACGTGGCCGACTCAAAAGCGGATATCTCGGTCGGCGGTGAAGGGATGGCAGCCATCATGGAGCTGCATGGCGGACTGCAGAGTATTACGGATACGGCAGCAGTAGCGGTGGTAAACGACGGGTTCACCACTATCAAGAACGGTACGATTGCCCCCGGCATGAACGTGATCATGGATTCGATGATTGCTCTGCGCAGACGGTGAAAGCGTTGTGAACAGTGTGCCGCACCGCATACGCTCGCTACGCTGGCAGGTTGGCCCCGCGACGTCTGCCGAGGCGTTTCGCTGGCGATCACTGCTGCATGAACAGGGAAGCGATCTGCTGCTGCCGCTCTTTGAAAAAGGCTTTGATGAAACGCTTCCTGATGGGGTGCTGCTTCACGTCCCGCGGCTCGAATTCACGATCAGATTGAAAAGCGGGGATGAGCTGGAAAAGGCGCTTTCCAGTGCTATTCCGGGTCAGCTCCGCGAACAGATCCATAAATTGATGACTGCTGAAACGACCGCCACTACGCCTCTAGCGACAACAGATACAGCGCTCGCGATACACGGCTTCCAACAGTTGCTGCAGTACCTGCAAAGCGGCAGCCTCCCCTGGCACGCGTGTGGCAGCAACTCAGCGGATCAGGCAGACAAACTTCGAAGCACCTGTCGGGATGAATGGCCGCGATTACATGAATATCTCTTGACTGCACAGGAAGCGGCACCCTTCTATTTCCGACTGCTGCAGCTGCTGACCGATGAGCAGTGCCGCCTGCTGATGCGGGATATTTTCAGCCGCGTAACATCGGAAATGTCAACCGCCATTCAGCAGCTGCTGCAGGTACTGCATGAAGAGCGCAGTGCCGGCTGCAGTTTCAGCCGTACGAGTCTGCTGGCCGCTCTTCTGGCTGAATGCGGTAACCGGCGCCTGGACGCATCCTCGCTGGAGGGCGTGATTCATTCGGCGATATCAGCGCTGGCGCAGCAGGAACAATCTGCTCCGACCGGGCCTGCTGTTGAAATCGCCGCACTGATCAGACGGACGGGCTTTACTTCTGCACAGCATGTCCGTGTCGAGCACGACAAAGCTCCTCTCGGAGATCAGAAACCATCGACAGGAACGGCTGGCCGGGGGGTAACTGCAGACAAAGCAGCAGCCGTAGCTATCCCTGGCGAGCAAGACCAGGTAACCCGCTCCGACCTGCCAGCCGAGCTGCTGCCGCTGCTGGTCCGGCAGGCCGGACTGGTGCTGCTGCACCCTTTTATCAGCCGTTTTTTTGAGGCCTGTAACCTGACTGAAGCCGGATGTACGCACCTATGCAGCGCTGATCTTCCGCGTGCGGCGGCCCTGCTGCAGTTTCTGGCCAGCGGGCGAGAAGAGCTGTATGAATTTGAACTCGGCTTTATCAAAATTCTGCTCGGAATGAGACCTGACTCGCCCCTGCCGGTCTGCGCAGGGCTGCTTACTACGGAAGACCGTACAGAAGCCGAACAGCTGCTGCAATCAGCAGTTACACACTGGAGCGTCCTGAAAAGCAGCTCCATTCAGGCCTTACGGTCGTCGTTCATCGAGCGTCAGGGGATAGTGCGCGAAACAGACAACAGCTGGAGGCTTAATATTGACCGTACATCCTATGACATACTGCTGGAACAGCTCCCCTGGAGCATCAGCATTATTAAACTGCCCTGGATGCGACAGGCTGTTGTCACCGAATGGTAGTCGCCATGCATGACAATGCCCGTGATCTGGAGCGTGATCTGAAGTGGTTTGCAGAGGTGCTGAACACTCGCTTGAGCAGCTGTATCGACAATTCGTTGCCGCTCCCCTCCCCGCTTGATCTTATGGAAGAGCTGGAAGAGGGGATCCGCCGCGAGTTAAAGAAAGAGGGGCGTAACGCCTGAAAGCGTAGAACAGAGGTAGACTGCGTGGAAACCACCCGACAGAAAACTGCAACCCGTACCGAAAGCTTCCGGCCGGCTGCCCTGCGCACTCCGCTCCGGCAGAAGAGTGTGGCCGGTCGTGCGGCAGCGGCGGCAGTACGATCACCGGCGCCGCTTCGTAACAGACAGGCTGCTCCGGTAGTAAAAATATCGCTGCAGCGTAATCTGTCGCGGGCACCGGAAAATCCGATTGTCACGCATGCAGCGTCCTCGCGGGCTACAATCGACAGCAGCTCAGAAAGCAGTCTGCGCCTGATTCGAGCGCTGGCGCTCGCCAGACGCCGGACGGTCACAATGTTTTTCTCCGGTCACCGTCAGGCTGCTGCCGGTTTTATAGAAGCTACCATCCAAAGACTGGATGGATTTCTCACGCAGCAGCAGAGTGCCGCCAGCGCATGGTTAGCCACCAGCAGTGATATACCGGCAACGGCGCCGCAGAAGGAAGCAACACAGTTAAATATCCCCCTATCGGAAAAGGAGCAGAACAGATGAAATTAACACCCGATCAGAAGAGCATCTGTGAACAGGTTATCAATGTATTTGAATCAGGCTCACCCCAGGGCAACTATGCCGCTATCGCCATTCTTAAGGATGGTCCGCACAAAGAGCGCCAGGTCACCTATGGTCGTTCTCAGACTACGGAATACGGTAATCTGCATGAGCTGATCGAGATGTATGTGAACGCCGGAGGCACCTACAGCGAAGCTCTGCGACCGTACCTCGCAAAAATTGAAGTGACGCCGCTGGCCGACGACGCCACCTTCAAACAGCTGTTGCGCGATGCCGGCAGGAAGGATCCGGTCATGCACCAGTCGCAGGACACCTTTTTTGATACGCGCTATTTTACGCCGGCCATGGCCTGGGCCGAAAGCAACGGTTTCACGCTCCCGCTGTCGGCGCTGATCATCTACGATTCTTTTATTCATAGCGGCTCGATCCTCGGTTTCCTGCGTAAACGCTTCCCCGCTTCGCCGCCGACCGCAGGTGGCAATGAGCAGGATTGGATCTCTCAGTATGTCAACGCACGCCACGACTGGCTGGCGAACCACGAGAACAAAATTCTGCGCGGCACCATCTATCGCACCACCTGCTTCAAGTCCGAAATCGCACGCGCCAACTGGGATCTGTCCCAACGCCCGATCAATGCCCATGGAACACCTGTTTCCTGAAACCACGACAGAGGAGAAGCGTTATGCCTGTGAAAGCTGCGGAACAAAGAAACTGGACCATCATGGTTTATCTGGCCGGTGACAACAATCTGGACAGCGCCGGGGTAGTCGATCTGAAGGAGATGAAGACGGTCGGAAGCAGTGACCGGATTGCCGTCCTGGCCCAGTTTGACCGGGCCGGATCCAAAGCGGCTACCGTCCGTTACTGCCTGGAAAAGGGAACAACGCTGGCCAAAGATGCCGTTCAGACGCTGGGGGAAACCAACACCGGCGATCCGAACGTGCTGGAGGATTTTGTCACCTGGGGGATCACAAACTATCCGGCTGATCACTATCTGCTGGTGCTCTGGAACCATGGCGCCGGTTGGGACGACGCCAATCTGTTCCAGGGCGATGTCTTCAGCGGCAGCGCACCACCCGTAGTCCGTAAAGGGCAGGCGATCGCCACACGCGGCACGACCGCCACTGTCAAGGCGCTGCCGCTTGCCCAGGCCCGCGCCGGGATTGCCCGCACCCGGCGGGCTCTCTTCAGCAGCACGGTGGCAGCCGCCGTCAAACAGCGCGGTATCGCCTACGATGACCAGGCCCAGGATTACCTGGACAACGTCGAACTGAAAAAAGTACTGACCAAAGTTACGAAAAAACTGGGCCGCACGATCGACATCCTCGGCATGGACGCCTGCCTGATGAGCATGGCGGAAGTCTATTATCAGATACGCAACGTAGCCGAGTACAGCGTCGGCTCAGAAGAGAGCGAACCGGGCGAAGGGTGGCCCTATGACCGTATTCTGACCGCACTGGCCGCCAAACCGGACATGTCCCCCGAAGAACTCTCGAAAACAATCGTCAGCCAGTACCTGGCCTCCTACAAGGTCGGTGACAACGTCACGCAGTCGGCCGTAAAGCTGGCGGAACTGAAACCTCTCACGACCGCCATCAGCGGCCTGGCCAAAGCCCTGATCACGGTTCTGGCAACCGCCACCACCCGCAGCGCCCTGATCAACGCGCGGGCTCAGGTTCAGGAGTACAGCCGCCCCTACGACGATTACTGCGATCTGCTCGATCTCTGCGACCTGATCGACAAAGGGATCAGTGCTGCGGCTATCAAAACCGCCACCGCCAAGGTCAGGCTGGCCGCCGCCGCTGCCATCATGGCCAGCGGCTGCAAAGGGAGCGCAGTCGATAATTCACGCGGCATTTCAATCTACTTCCCCAAGCGTAAACTCTCGCCGCTCTACAAGACTCTCGACTTCACCAAGCAGAGTAAATGGGACGAGTTTCTGATGGCGTATCTGGCGAGTCTGGGGCTCTAAGGGACGTGGAGAATACCAAAATACCATTTTTGTAGGGGCGCACCCGGTGGGTCGCCCCGCTGCAATAGGCAACCATCTCGGCTATTGCAACAAGGGCGCAAGCATTGCGCCCCTACGAAAATCATTTATAAAACGGTACATCAGCAATTTTCTTCTCCCAAAAAAAGGAAAACCCATGAGGCTGCAAAAAACAACCGTCACCATCACCCATGGTGATCTCTGCTATGCGCAGTATCCGGTCATCGTCGGGCACTACGCCGGCGACACAATCGTCAGCGCCGAAGACCGGCTCGACAAGGCTCTGGGCGGTCGTCTGCGGGCGCAACATCGGCTGGGGCTCTATCCCGGCAGACCGGGAAGCTGCGACGTGCAGCTTAATCAGGAGCGCAACGGCACGCCGGCCGGCGCTATCGTAATCGGCCTGGGGCGGGTCGGTGAACTCTCCCCGGGCAGTCTGCAGGCGGCCATCACGCAGGCGGTCCTACAGTATGCGTTTCATGTCGCTGACTCACCGCATGAACACTCAGGAACTTCATCCGCCAAACCCCGTGCCATCGGAGTCACCAGCCTGCTGATCGGTAGCGGCTCCGGCGGCATGTCACTGCGCGACTCGATCGAGGCGATCCTGCGCGGAGTGACCGCCGCCAACCAGCTTTTGCATAGACAGAAACAGAAGGTCAGAATCGGTACGGTTGAATTACTGGAAGTGTGGCAGGACCTCGCCATTCAGGCGGCACAGGATCTGGAGCGGACGCTTCTGGACGGAACTTTGGCCGACTCGTTTCTCTGGAAGGATCGAGTCGTGAGTGATGACGGTACTGGCGGGCTGCGACGGGTTCAGTTTGCGGAGGCACCCAACTGGTGGCACCGGCTGGAGATTGTGCATGACACTAAAAATGATGCGCTCCGTTTTATCGCTCTGACCGACCGGGCCCGGGCCGAGGAGAGTGTTGTAACCGGCCAGCTGCGCCTGGCGGATGACCTGATCCGTCAGACTATCGCCGATACCCGCCGCGATTCCAAAGTAGCCCACGCCCTGTTCGAAATGCTGATTCCAAACCGGCTTAAAGAGCTGGCCCCCAATCAGCTCGACCTGGTCCTGATCGTGGATGAGGAATCAGGCAGCTATCCCTGGGAACTGCTGGAGGACCGTTGGAGCAGCGGCGGTCGTCCGCCGGCCGTTGCTGCCGGCTTGCTGCGCCAGTTCAAGACCACGGTTTTTCGCGAGCGTCCGGTTACGACTCAGGAAGACAACGTGTACGTCGTTGGCGACCCGCTCATCAGCGGTGCAACCGCTGAGCTGTTCCCCGATCTGGAAGGGGCCCGCCAAGAGGCGGAGGCGGTGGCTGGCCTACTTGAGAAAAACGGCTTCAACGTAACTCGCCAGATTCAGACTGATGCCCGCTCGATCCTGGCGGAACTGCATGACAACGGTTACCGCATCCTGCATCTGGCCGGCCACGGCGTGCATGAACTACAGCTTCAAGCCGCCACATCCGCGTCGGATCAAAGCGACGAACAGCGGAGTGAGCCGCAGACCGGAACGGTATCAGGCATGGTTATCGGCGACCGGATATTCCTGACACCGGGAGATGTGGAGCAGATGCGGACTGTGCCGGAGCTGGTCTTTATCAACTGCTGCCACCTGGCCCGGCTCTCCTCTGACACTGCAGTGGATCAGACACCCGCATTTCACCGGCTGGCGGCCAACATCGCAGCCCAGTTCATCCGCATGGGTGTCAAAGCTGTTGTCGCAGCCGGCTGGGCCGTGGAAGATGCCGCAGCCGAGACCTTCGCCACCGCTTTTTACACGCACCTGTTGGCGGCCGACAAGTTTGGTGACGCCGTTCGCGCCGCCCGTGAGGAGACTTTCGAACGGTACAGCGAATCCAACACATGGGGAGCATACCACTGCTACGGCGACCCCGATTTTCGTCTGCGCCCCCGCACGACCGCGAAAAGGAGCGCATCAGTTAAAAAGTATGTTTCACCGATTCAGGTAGTGGTTGACCTGGAGAATCTGGCCGTCTCTGCCCGGTTGGGAAGCGACTGCACAAACGAACTAAAGATGATCATTCAGACGCTCGAAAAAAAGCATTTGGCCTGGTTCTTACGTCCCGAAATAGAAGCAGCATTAAAATTAATAAGCACTAAAATGCGCAAAACGTAAAAAAACAGCCCTCACCTTTGACAATAGTCCAGAGCCGGTTATAGTAATCTCTTATGTAAGGTTACTATTCTGGAGGTTGACCGTGTTTTCTCACCTTATGATTCGCACGAAGATCCTGACTGTTTTTTTTACGATAACTCTCATGACGCTGTTTTTGGGTATTTTCTCACTGAAAGAGATCAGCATCGTCAACACTGAAGCTGAAAATCTGGCACAGAACCTGATCCCGTCCATTATTGCCATGGGTACGATCGACAGCCAGTTAAACCTCAATCGTCGTGGTGAAATTCAAGCCTGCACGAAAACATCCCCCGAGGAGCTGGAGCGATATTCTAAACGACAATCAGAAACGATGGCAAAAGTCACCGAGGCTATTGGCGGATATGAAAAACTGTCCCTGACGGATGCAGAAAAAAAGAAATTATATGGCTTTAAAACTCAAATTACAGATTATTACAAAGACTCGGCTAAAACGTTTGAAGCAGCCAAAAAAGGAGATATCGACGCAACTATCACATCCATGCGCACCGTCAGCAAAAAGAGCTATGATGTAGCCCAAAAGAGCGTCTCTGAATTAATAGCATATAATAACAAAAAAGGGGAAAAAGCCGGTCTGCACGTTAGAAACATCTTCACCGCTTCTAAATACTGGATTAGCGGTATGATTTCGATATGTATGCTTATGGCCATGTCACTCGGCCTGCTGATCGCCTCGGTAATTTCGACGCCGATGCGTAAACTGGTGGAAGAGGTGGACAAGGTCGCGTCCGGAGATATGCGGGTGCAGTTGACGCAGCAGGGGAGCGATGAAATAGGACAGCTCACGGGCGCTTTTTCCCGTATGGTCAACAACCTGCTTACCATCATCAGCCAGATATCACGTACATCCACCCAGGTGGCCTCCGCCGCCAATCAACTCCATTCAACCTCAGAACAGATCGCAACAGGAGCCGAAGAGGTGGCCGCACAAGCCAGCACGGTTGCCACCGCTGGTGAACAGATGTCGGCCACGTCGGCAGACATCGCCCAGAACTGTCAGATGGCGGCAGAAGGATCACAGCGCGCTTCGCATACCGCCAACGCCGGTGCCAAGGTTGTGGAAAAAACCGTTGCTGTCATGGGTCAAATTGCAGACAAGGTCAAGGAATCAGCCAGAACAGTGGAAAGCCTGGGAGTCAGAAGTGACCAGATCGGAACGATTATCGGCACAATTGAAGATATTGCCGATCAGACCAACCTGCTGGCCCTGAACGCAGCCATTGAGGCTGCGCGCGCCGGTGAGCAGGGTCGCGGTTTTGCCGTTGTTGCCGACGAAGTGCGCGCCCTTGCAGAACGCACCACACGCGCCACCAAAGAGATTGGAGAAATGATCAAGGCCATCCAGAAGGAAACGCAAGGAGCTGTGGCTATCATGGAGCAGGGTGTGAAACAGGTGGAGAGCGGTACAGTGGAAGCATCAAAATCGGGAGATGCGCTGCGCGACATTCTTGAGCAGATTAACGATGTCGCCATGCAGGTCAACCAGATCGCAACAGCCGCAGAAGAGCAGACCGCTACGACCAGTGAGATTTCCAACAACATGATGCAGATTACCGAAGTGGTTCAGCAGACCTCGCAAGGTGCCTACGAATCTGCAACCGCAGCAGCACAGCTCAATAGCAACGCGGAAGAGCTGCAGCGTTTGTTACGACAGTTCAAATTATAAAAACATCCTTAACATCCCATCAATGAAGCATGATACACCGTGCCTTAATGCTCATCAAAAACAAATCCAAACATACTTATTCCTCCTGTGTTGCGCCGGGATTTTCCCGAGTATTACTGCAAACGGCACGATATGCCGCCATTGCAACTCGCGCCACTGTTTACCGAGGACGAGCACCCATCGGTTGAAATCAACTTGGACGAGGAGCGCAATTGTTATCTGGCCAGAGCCATTGAATATCCTGAGATAGAAGAAAGTGGTCGTTCTCTTACCATGGCATTCAAGAGGATGGCTGATTCATACCGCATCAAGCAGATCGACGAGGCCATCACACTGTACCAGAATGTTTCAGAAACGAACGCCAAGGTCGCAGCTTCCTGTTCCTGTTGAGTTGTAGGATGTTGATACGTTTTTACTGCCTTGAGGGAACTCCCATGTCGGATACCATCAAATACTATGACGCTCAGCAATGGCTCAAGGAGCGGCAGCCAAAACGGGCGAAACTCCCGGCGGTGCTGGTCGCCATTGTCGTGCCGTTGCTGACCAGTGCGATATCCGGTCTGCTGGTCGGGCTCTTTTTCCCGAAGTCATTCTGGTACTGGGCCATCGGCATCGCCTGTATCTCACTGCCATACATCCTGATGGACCGGGTGCAGGTACGGCTCTATCATGGCTATGTGAAGGGGAAGCCGTACTGGACTCTGCTCAAATATGCCTTCTCCAGCACGGACTATCGCCCCTGCTATGTCCCGTGGTGGTACTGGCGCTGGTATTATTGGTGGTAGGGGAATGTTTGGCATCCATGCTGGTCACCCGTTTCGGATGCCGAACTGTTGGTGGCTGTTTTGGCTACCAATTTGGTACCATATATGGATCATCTTTTGCCACCTTTCGACAATGGCGCATATTTGGGTACAAAGATGGTACCAACAATGCGGCATGACCGTTATACCCTCCGCAGGACTCAAGTGGTAGCAACTGAATCGTCAGAAAGCCTGCCAGATAAGCCAGGCACCCACGGCAGCTATGATTGCCCCGCTTATCCGTTTGCTCAACAGGGAAAAATTGACTATGCCTTTAGCCTTTGCGAATGCTTCAACAAAGCCGGTAAATGTCCCGGCAGCCAGCATCAGCAGGCAGTGGCCGATAGCATAGGTAAACAACAGGGCAATACCGTACAGTATCAGCCCCTTGGTGGCGACATAGGTAAGGATCACCACCAGCACCGGAGTTGCACAGGGGGATGACACGACGCCGAAAAAGAGTCCCAGCAGAAACGAACCGACCAGGCCGCCGCGCTTCGGTTTGTAGTCACGCCGGACAGGGAGACTGATTTCGTAGAGTTCGGCCATCTGCAAACCCATGATGATGGCGACCGCTCCGGCAGCCACGTACCACCAACCTCCCAGTGTACCGAACATGGTTCCCAGAAGACCCGCAGCTGCGCCGAAGGCGGTAAAGGTCAGCGAAAGACCGAAAATGAACGTAAGAGAATAGCGGAATGCTTTCCAGCGATCACCATCAGCGTAACCGCCAACAAAGCCGACCACCAGCGGAATAGTGGCCATGACGCACGGTGAGGCCGATGACAGCACACCAGCAAGAAAGACTGCACCAAAGGCCAATATCGGCCACGTGGCAACGATATGCTCGATGTTGTCGAGCAAGGTCACTTGAGCCCTGCGGTTTTCAGTTCCTTGACGAGATCCTGCTTGTCCATGAAGCCGATGTGCCGTTTCACTTCCTTGCCTTGGGCATTGAAGAAGATTTGCGTCGGGATCATCTGTACTCTGAATCGTTCAGCAGCCGCCTTGTCCGCGTGGACATCAATAAACAGCACACTGGCTTTACCCTTGTACTCAGCCGCCATTCCTTCGAGGATCGGCGCCATCTTTTTGCAGGGGATACAGGTTCGCGCCCCCAGGTCGATGACGACCGGCTTGCCGGACGACAACGCCTGGTTGATGGTGGCGGTTGTTGCCGATGGCGGTTCGGCATGGGCAAAGCTTGCAATCAGGATCAACGCGCAACCAGCCAGCCAGCGCATCAGAGCATCCCTTTCAGTTCCGCCACACCGGGTGCCTTGCCGGAAAACTTCACGTGACCGTCAACGACCAGGGCCGGCGTACTCATGACACCATACTTCATGATGGTAGGAATGTCCTGCACCTTGACCACCTCCGCCTCCTTATCTAATTCCTTAAGTGCGGCCTTCACATTGTCGTAGAGGGTGGTGCATTTGGCGCATCCGGTGCCGAGAATTTCGATCTTCATGGTTGAATTTCCTTTCGCTAGAGAATTGCGTTAAACAGATAGCCGACGATAACGATTGCTGTGGCGACGATTCCGAAGAAGGTGACTAATAACGGTTCTTCAGCACATTGCTGAGAATAACCGCCTCCGGCAGTGACAGAGCTGTTACCGCCATCATGAACGCCAATACGGTACCGATGGCCATTCCTTTGGCTGTCAGTGCCTGAACGATAGGGATCACACCGGCGGCATTGCTGTAGAGCGGCACACCAAGCGCCACCGCCACCGGTACGGCAAACGGGTTGTCCCGGCCGGCCCAGCTAACCAGAAAGTCCTGGGGCACGTAGCCATGGATAAAGACGCCGATACCGATGCCGACCACCACATACGGCCAGATCTTCTTCAGCAGATCCTGCGTGTAGTCACGAGCATAGTCGAACCGCTCGCGCCAGGCCTGTTCGGCAATCTCGGCGCTCCCAACCTGCATCTCCCAGACGTAGTCCTGAACGTAACGCTCCATCTTGAACCTGCCGATGACAATGCCGCTGACAATTGCCACCAGAAGACCGGTGATGATGTAGATCAGGGCGATCTTCCAGCCGAACATTCCCCAGAGAATGGTCAGGGCAACCTCGTTAACCATTGGCGAGGAGATAAGAAAAGAGAATGTCACCCCCAGCGGTACTCCCGATTCCACGAAAACGATGAACAGTGGCACGGCTAAACAAGAGCAGAACGGGGTGACGATTCCGAGCAACGCAGCCATGATGTTGCCGATGTACTCACATTCGTGCGATAAAATTCGTTTGGTTCGTTCCGGCGGGAACCACGACCGGATGATGGCGACGGCATAGATAATCGATCCGAGGAGAAGGAAAATTTTGACCGTGTCGTAGATGAAGAAATCGAGCGCCTCACCGCTGCGCGAGCCCGGCACCAGGCCAATGAGAGTGAATACCAGATAGTCGGCGGCGGATTTCAGCATGTGCTATGGCCTGCAAATACTCGACGTTGGAACCAGAAAGCCACATTGACCAAGCCGATCATCACCGGCACTTCTACGAGAGGTCCGATGACAGCAGCGAAGGCCGCACCGGAGTTGAGGCCAAAGACCGCGACCGCGACGGCAATGGCCAGCTCGAAGTTGTTGCTGGCCGCCGTGAAGGCCAGGGTCGTGGTTTTCGAGTAGTCGGCCCCCAGCTTCTTGCCCATCCAGAACGATACCAGGAACATGGCGATGAAGTAGATCAGCATCGGGATGGCGATCCGCACCACGTCCATCGGCAGTTGAACAATTAACTGTCCCTTCAGGCTGAACATGACCACGATGGTGAATAACAGAGCAATGAGAGTCAGGGGGCTGATCTTTGGCACCACTTCCCGGTGGTAGCGCTCCTTGCCCATAACCTTGACCCCAATCAGTCGGGTCAACGCCCCGGCAATGCAAGGGATGCCCAGGTAGATGAAGACGCTTTCGGAGATCTGTTTGATGCTGACATCGACCACAACGCCTTTCAGCCCGATCAGCGGCGGCAGAACGGTGATAAAGAACCAGGCATAGACGCTGTAGAACAGTACCTGGAAGATGCTGTTGAAGGCCACGAGACCAGCTGCGTACTCTGTGTTCCCCTTGGCCAGTTCGTTCCAGACGATGACCATGGCGATGCAGCGGGCCAGACCGATCATGATCAGGCCGACCATGTACTCAGGTTTATCCGGCAGAAACACCACGGCCAGCACGAACATCAGCACCGGCCCGATCAGCCAGTTCTGCACCAGCGAAAGACCGAGCACCTGCTTGTTGTGGAATACCTCCGGCATTTCCTCGTACTTCACCTTGGCGAAGGGCGGATACATCATCAGGATCAAGCCGACGGCGATGGGGATATTGGTTGTTCCCATCTGGAATTTGTTGACGAAGGACTCCACGCCGGGGACAAAATATCCCAGTCCGACGCCGAGCGCCATGGCGGCAAAGATCCAAAGGGTTAGCCAGCGGTCGAGGAAGGACAGCTTACGGGAAACATGTTCACTCATCGGTCTGCTCCAGTTAGATAGTCGGTCAGTCTGCGGCGGATTTCATCCCTTACCCTGCGGAACTCGGGCAGCACCTCTTCGGCCGTACCAGGAAGCCGGGACGGATCGTCGAAACCGATATGCACCCGCTGCACTCCGCCGAAAAAGAGCGGGCACTGCTCGTTGGCCGATCCGCAGAGCGTAATTACATAGTCAAACTGTTGATCGGCAAACTGATCGAGGGTTTTGGAATAGTGATGGGAGATGTCGATACCCAGTTCCGATAGAACTTGTGCGGCCAGCGGATTGACCCGGGTAGCTTCAGTACCGGCGGAGAATGCCTCGAACTGGTCACCGAGGTGATGATTGACCAGGCCTTCGGCCATCTGGGAACGGCAGGAGTTGTGGATGCAAAGAAATAGGATACGTTTTTTCATGCTCTTAATATATCCGCTTTAGCGGATAAATCAAGTCACAAAATGACAGAACCTTGGGAGGAAGTGGGTCTGCCCCGGATATCAGGGGCAGGAGGTGCTCAATTTGGCGTGAAAATGTGTCTGTCAGCTTGACAGATCTTTGCCTCATTCCATTAGGTTGCAGCCTATCTAATGCCTTTATTTTTGGGTGCAGGTTTCCAAATCATCTACACTGTAGCGATAAGTCGGTCGGATGTTCATTTCGACAATACTTTCGACCAAGACTCGTCCGCCATCGGGATCTTCGAGCAAAATCATACGGAGACTTTCATCCCCGTCATCAACAACATTTTTGAACTTTACGACGTCCCCTTTCTTCATGATTCCTCCGGCATAATTTCATGCCTGTTTACATAAACAATCAGGTGACGTGGTCACAAGTATTCCACAAGCATGTGACATAACGCGTCATATTCACGAATGGGCTCCCCGAAGGATTCCAAAAGTAACGTCTGCTGAATAAATACTGTTAAGTAGCCCGCCATGGGCCACCCGCATGCCATGCCCCATCAAATGCTTCTCCACGAGAGCACTTTTCTATTAGGGGCATGACAAAGCCGGCAATAAATGCTGCAACTCCAGACAGTTCAAGCTGCATACCGAACCCTGCTCTATTGAGAAATGCTTTCCACTGTCTGATCTTCTGATCGTCAAGGAAGAACTCAGGGGTCAGTGCCAATGGGAGCGTATTCGGCAAGGGGGTGTTTCTTCGCTCAAAAGTTCGGACAAGCGCTGATGTCAGTGTTGCACCGTCGAAATTGAACTGGCTCCCTATAACCCACAGATCATGGAAGTCTTTCATGCGGCTGTTGGCAATGCCCAAGTAAACCATTGCCTGAAATTTTTCAGCAACTACCGTCTCGCGTGGATACACGCGTACGTGTGGAGCCGGTTGATCAAGCACAGTTGGGTAATCTGCAGCAACTGCGGCCGGTGTGACCACATCACCGAAACCGATATCAACCTGCAGATGAATTCGGGCACCGCCAAGGTCTGCATTGAGCTTGATTCTTGTACCGCCATACTCCATTTGATCCCTGATATCTTCCGCCTGGACGCTTGCCGGGTCAAATATCACCCCGTCATCTGCCACTTCTGTCTGGCAAATCATACGAAATACCTCAACAAGTGCAGCAATCTCGCTTTCTCCATAACCAAGAAGATCGACATCCCTTGTCGAACGGTAACTGACAACTCCCCACAACGGAAATAGCATGGCGCCTTTCAGAACAAAGCGTTCCCGGTATTCTGACCGGCCCAGGCGATAGAGAAACCTTTCCAAGCCATAAAGGGTGAGCAGCAGATTGAAATCGACCCGTTTTGACCTGGCCTGGTCAAGCAATCGCTGACGAACTGAAGCTGCGACATTTGCTCCCCGAATTTGTGTCATATTGCCATCGCCTCCATATACGGCATCATGACATTGCTCACCCGGCAGACCCTGGCGTAACGCCAGAGATCATCTATAGTGCACCGGTTACTTTTCCGACTTTCACGAAGTGCTTCCAGCGCAACATCCAGCCCGATCTTGTGACGGTATTTGAAACAATCGGCTACGGTCTTGGCAAGACAGTAAACTTTTATGTCCACGCCATCCATCCGGTGGGTTTCTACACCATCACTGAGCGCAGGTCCGGAAAACCTGACAAATTTTATTGGCAGACTGGTTCTAGGGAGATGAGACTTGACGTCAATCGCCATCCAAACTTCGTATGGCGCTTGTGTTGTCAGATCATGAAAGCGAAGTGCGGACAGTAGGCAGACCACACCGTTAGGGATTGCTTTGCCAACTTCGGCCAGGGTCTGATGCTCTGTTACCTGTGCATCAGTAAGTCGATAGAGACCACGCCCGACACGCTCAACCACACCCCGCTTGCACATGCGACTGATCTCTACCCGGGAGATTTCATGCTGTTCAAGATCGCGGGAGCGTACCACGCTTTGCCTGCCGAATAGATCAAGGAGTCTCTGTTGTGCCGTGAGGTTCATGGTAACCGCTTCCGTTCCAAAGTTACAGGTTGTAAAAACATATACCGATCATTCGGAACATGCAAGCGATATTTAAGAAACAATTCATAATTGTGTCAATAATATGGGAACCAGCTTATAAAGTGAATCAGTGATGGCTTGAGTTTGCTATGGGGAGAAAGAGAAGCAAGTGCCCACTTTGCACGTGATATTTCAAAATGTGCTCCATGTGTGCTCCACAGAAAAACAAAAGGGACTAGCCAATCAGCTAATCCCTTGTTTTTATTGGCGTCCCCGAGACGATTCGAACGACCGGCCCCTTGGCCCTGGAGACAAGCTACGTAACTACTTAATTCTATTAGTCATACCTTTTAGCAGTATGGTAATAGTCTGGAACCATTCATGCTCTGTATCCATGAAGGTTGATGTATGACAGGTTCATCCAGAGTCGCGGCTGTCCTGTATAGGCGCTTCTCTCCTGGTCAGCTCTCTGTTTCTCTGCTATCTGCAATCCAGTAGCAGGGTTGGTGTTTATCATGCCTTGCTCCTGGCAATACTTCAACAGACTGCCTATGCGCGACATATACTTGTTGACTGTCTTAGTGCTGATACCAGGGCCATCATTCTCAGCTATGGCCTTCCTTACAGACTTGCCAGGGTTCTTGACGTAAAAGCTCGGTGGCACCTTCAGCAAGGATGATCTCAGCTCAATCAGCATGGGTCTGGTAATGGTGGTAACATCCACATCCCCAAGAATGTCCACCAGCAACTTAAATGCCCCAGCCACTTCCAGCTTGGTTTTATCTGACCAGCCAGTCTGCTTCTCTTCCGTGTAAATGCCAATAACCCTGGACAGCCTATACTGCTTAATGTCCCTGCATGTCTTTGGCACTGGCAACAAACTGTTGACAACCTGCTGTGCATACTCCGTTGCCAATGTGCCGGTTCTTAATAGCGCAAAAGCATTATGAGTCTTGAACTCATGACACTTGAGCATAGTCTTTGCTGCACACAAGTCGCTAGTATGAAGAGACTTTTTGATGAATTGGCTTGGGAATAGGTGGGACAGATCAGCAGGCACTTTGATCTTGTAATAGAACCTGCTATTGACCTTTATGAGGTGTGTAGGATATGACAAAGCCACTCACTCCTTGTATACCTAATTGTATACCTAGAGATGAATGGCTCTTATTATCTGTAGCTATTACAGCTACTTAGTAGTTTGGCGTCCCCGAGACGATTCGAACGTCCGGCCCCTTCCTTAGGAGGGAAGTGCTCTATCCTGCTGAGCTACGGGGACATGAGAAGCTCTTATATCCTGTTAAGGCGTGAATTGCAACCTCTGGATGTCACTGGCCATTACACTGGTTTCATTTCATCGTGCGTGTGGCGCTCTTGCTCCTCCATCACGAGATGTCCCAGTTCGCGCTTGAGTTCGTTGAATTCGGCTCCGGCCGGGTCTCGCGGATGTAGCATAGTTACAATCTGATTGCGCTTGATTGTGCCGGGACGGTAGGTCATTACGACTATTCTGGTTGATAGGTAGAGCGATTCTTCAATACTGTGGGTGACAAAGAGAATTGTTTTTCCCGATTCGCGCCAAATGCGCAGTAATTCGTCCTGAAGCGTCCTCCTCGTCAAGGCATCCAGGGCTCCAAACGGCTCATCCATCAGCATGATCGGCGAATCGATGGCGAGAAGTCGGGCTATGGCGACTCTCTGACGCATGCCGCCTGACAGGTCCTTTGGAAAACGGTCCCGGAATTCAGACAACCCGAGCGTTTCAAGCAGTACATCAACCCGCTCGCGGATCTCAGCTGTTGAGGCCCCTTTAATTTCCAAGCCAAACGCGATATTGCGGGCAACTGTCATCCAGGGGAATATGGCATATTCCTGAAACACAACGCCTCGGTCAGGTCCCGGTTCTCTGACCGGCTGACCATTGACGACAATCTCGCCCCTGCTTGGTTGAATAAATCCTGCGATTGCATTCAGCAGAGTGGATTTCCCACATCCCGACGGTCCCAGCAGACAGACGAATTCACCTTTTGACAACGACAGGTTGATATCCTGCAGCGCCGGAACAGTGCAATCACTTCCTTCAAAGGTCTTGGAGAGGTTACTGATAGAGATGTAATCCATATCAGCTATCCAGTCCACGGTGCCAGCGCAGCAGATAGGTGTTCAGGGCGTTCATCACCTGGTCAATGGCCAGTCCCAGCAGGCCGATGGTGACCATTCCGGCAATGATCTTGTCAGACCACATAAATTCCCGTGCCTCCAGAATACGGTACCCGAGACCATTATTGACCGCGATCATCTCAGAAACAATAACAACGATGAAAGCCGTACCGATACCGATACGGATGCCGGTCAGGATATACGGTGTTGCCGCAGGCAGGATCACCCGCCGGAACATGGCGCTCCGACCGGCGCCCAGATTGCGGGCAGCGCGCAGGTAAATGCTGTCAACATTCTGGACACCGGAAATAGTGTTCATCAGGACCGGAAAAAATGCCCCCAGCGAGATCAGGAAAATCGCCGGAGGGTTGCCGAGTCCGAACCAGAGGATCGACATTGGAATCCAGGCTATAGGGGGAATAGGACGCAAAACCTGGATGATCGGATTGAAATACTCGTACGTGCGAGGTGAGGCCCCCATGAAAAGTCCCAGCGGCAGAGCCAGTCCGGCGCCCAGCAGGAACCCGCCGGTAACACGGCCGAGACTACCGAGTACATCCACCAACAATTCACCCGAACGAAGCCACTCCACCCACTTGATCGTGATGGCGCTGGGCGACGGTAACATGATCGGTGAAACCAGTCCACCCCGGCAGACCGCCTCCCAGACCATCAGCAGCAAGAGCGGCATGGCAACGCCTCGAAACAGGGACTTCATGCCGGGTGACATAACTACTTGACCTTGAGAGTTGCTTTAGCCTTCTGCAGCAGGTCGAGTTTGACCCAATCGGCGGCTTTGGGCGGCTTTGACATTCTGCCGACGCCGTATTTTTGCATCAGACGGGTGGTGATGTCGATGTGCTCAACACTGATATCGTAGGTATAATCTGCATTATCGAGAGCATCGCGAAAATCTTCGGAACTGATCTGTCCTTTAAACATATTCTCGCGAACATACTTCTCGGCAAGCTTCATGTCCTTACGAAAGAGTGCCGTAGCTTCAACAAAACAGGCCATGGTGCGCTCGGCAACGTCACGCTTTTCTTTGTACATCTTCTCGGTCATGACCAGTGCCCGGATCGGTTCTCCCATTGGGGTGTCGTAGGGCTTCAGGATTTCAACGCCGAATTTCTTGTTGATTGCCTGGGATGACTGCGGCTCAGACTGGCACATGGCATCAATATGCTTGGCTGCCAGAGCCTGATTAAGGTCGGCGAAGGCCAGATAGATGATCAGAACATCTTTGCCGGGCTTGTCGGACCAATTCAGACCGGCTTTCTCCAGTTCGGCCAGTAAAAGCAGCTCCTGGGCTCCACCACGGGCGACTCCGACTTTTTTACCTTTAAGATCTTTGACTGTCTTGATGGCGGAACCGGCCTGAGCGACTATTCTGGCGCCCCCCTTGGCAAATCCGGCCACGACATAGACCGGAGCTCCGCTGGCGCGGCCGGCAATAGCGGCATCGGCTGCGGAGGCGGCGATGTCTATTTCACCGGCCATAATAGCCGGGATAATGTCAATCCCTTTGGGAAAAACCCGTTCCTCAACCTTGAGGTTGTATTTACCGCACATCTCCTTCATGTAGGAAACGGCGCCGTAATGGGCAAATTTCAGATTTCCCAGCCGTACTACATCGGCTGCAAAAGCGGGGACGGCAGAGACAGCAACACTGAGAGCTATCATAACGGCGATACATTGTTTCATGGCGTTCCTCCTCGATAAGAGATGGGTTATGACATCAGAAATTTAGCAGTGAAAACACCTTGTCGTGCGGAAGTTTTTGGCGACCTGCAAGAAAATCCAGCTCGGCCATGAAGCAGCATTCAACAATTTCGCCCCCCATGCTCTGAACCATATCAACGACAGCGGCCATTGTTCCGCCTGTGGCCAGCAGATCGTCGGCAATCAGGATCCGTTCGCCCGGTTTGATGGCGTCTTTGTGGATTTCAAGAGTATCGGTGCCGTATTCGAGATCGTAGGTTTTGCAGAAGGTTTCCGACGGCAGTTTGCCCGGTTTGCGGACCAGAACAATCCCCGCACAGAGCTTGTATGCCAGGGCCGAACCGATAATGAAACCGCGAGCCTCGACTCCGACTACTTTGTCGATACGTTTACCGATATAGCGATGCGCGATCAGATCAACCATCTTCTGATAGGATTGAGCATCCTGCAGCAGCGTGGTAATGTCTTTGAATATTATCCCTTTTTTAGGAAAATCGGGTACATCACGGATGATATTTTTAAGTTCATTCATTGAGTCAGCTCCTTTATCAGGTTAATTGGAACAACTATTATCGGCCGTATTTTTACGCAGTTTTTGAATACAGCGGGTTTCGATCTGACGGATTCGTTCCCTGGTTACGCCAAACTGTTGACCGATCGTATCCAGCGTCTGCGGTTCTCCGTCGTCGAGACCAAAGCGCAGAGTCAGTATCGTTTGCTCATTTTCGGTAAGCATCTGAAAATGTCGGGATATGATCTCGTAACTGTTAATGTTTTCGAGAAGATCCGACGGCGCTGTCATGGAACAGTCCTGAATGGTATCGATCAGCGAAAAATCATTGCTGTTCCCGAACGGAGTTTCAATCGAACTGGAACGCTGCAGGAGTGTCAGCAGGCGATGAACATGCTGCGACTTGGCCTGCATGGCTACGGCGACCTCCTCCACCGTAGGTTCGCGGTTTAACTCGTGTGACAGGCTGCGACTGGTCCGTACCATACGACTGATATCGTCAGCAACATGAACAGGCAGGCGCACGGTGCGGGACTGATTAATCAGTGCACGCTCAACGGCCTGTCGAATCCACCAGGTGGCATACGTGGAAAAACGGCATTCTTTGGACAGTTTGAAGCGTTCAACCGCTTTGATCAGCCCCAGGTTACCTTCCTCAATCAGGTCCAGAAACGGCAATCCACGGTTGATATACCGCTTTGCAATCTTGACAACCAGACGCAGGTTTGACTCTATCATCCTGTTGCGGGCCGTTTTATCACCTTTCTCGATCTGACGGGCCAGTTCTTTTTCCGAATCAGCGGTCAAAAGCGGCGTTCGCTGGATATCACGAAGATAAATCTTGATAGCATCATCAAAGCGCTCAAGCTCAGCGGCGGGAATCTCTATCTCTTCAGCACTGTCGTCGCCGCTATCATCAGGGAGCAGAGTCGGTTCTTCATCGTCGTCATCTGAGGAGATAAAAAACGACATAACGTCATGCTCGTTTTTAACATCAGCGTCGCCATGATCTTCCGTCACAAGAATACTCTGGAAATGTTTAACCGGTTTCGTCGGAGCCATAGCTATGCCCGCCATCCCTGTTTACCGATCAGAGGCACAAAACGGCAGTCGATTGAAGCACAGCGCTCAAGCTCCCCGTTGTCACGTTTGATGACTTTGACCAGCTGCTGATCGGTATCGGATCCGACCGGTATCACCAGGCGTCCACCGGGTGCAAGCTGATCAGTAAGGATATCGGGGACTGACGGCGCTCCAGCGGTGACGATAATAGCGTCAAAGGGGGCTTCCTCTTCCCAGCCGATCGGACTCCCTTCGGTATCATTGATGCGGAGCTGGACATTGAAGAGCTTGAGTGAGTCCAGACATTTACGTGCTCGCAGTGCCAGGGGGCGAATGCGCTCTGCTGAAAAGACCCGCTCGGCCAGAGTGGCCAGAATGGCGGTCTGATAGCCGGAACCGGTGCCGATTTCAAGTACCTTTTCGGTGCCGTTCAGGGCCAGCATTTCTGACATCAGGGCTACGATATACGGCTGCGAGATAGTCTGTTTTTCGCCGATCGGGAGCGCCGTATCACTGTAGGCCTGTGCCGCAAACGCCTCCTGAACGAAGATGTGACGTGGAATGTGCAGCATGGAATCCAGCACGCGACGATCGCTGACGCCACGGGCAATGACCTGATCGTGCACCATCTTTTTTCTGGCAATACTAAAGTTCATGGTTGATCCTGAAAATGGGCGAGACTATAGCAGGGCAACGGGATAATGTCCAGCCGTGTCAAAACGACCATCCGGCCAGGATCGGCAGTGATGCGTGATTAGTCAGATCGAGGTGCAGCGGGGTTATAGAAACGTGCTTCCGATTGATGGCGTGAAAATCGGTGCCTGGATCATCATTAAAATTCGGTTCTTCGCTGCCGATCCAGAAATATTTTCGACCACGCGGATCCGTCTTGTTGATGATAGTGCCGACAAAGGATCGTTTTCCCTGACGGGTGATCAGCGGCGAGTGCATCTCTGAGAGTCGACAATCAGGTATGTTGACATTTAAAAAAGTGTCATCCGGCAGACCGTTGACTGCTACTTGTCGCGCTACCCGTAGTGCGATCTGTCCGGCGTCGGCAAAGTTGTCACTTTTGTTGAAAGTGGCCAGCGATACCGCTATGGCGGGAATGCCCATCAGATTGGCTTCCATGGCTGCCGCTACCGTACCGGAATACGTGACATCATCACCCAGGTTGGGACCATGGTTTATTCCTGACACAACCAGGTCCGGCTTTACCGGCAGCAGGCTGTGAATCGCCATGTTGACGCAGTCGGTCGGCGTGCCGTCAATGGCATACCACCCTTTATGCAGTTCAAAAACCCGCAGCGGCGAGTGGAGCGTCAGTGAATGACCGACTGCACTCCGTTCGCGATCGGGCGCAATTACCGTTACCGTTCCAATCTGCTGCAGCGCCTCTGCCAGTGCGCGTATACCGTGAGCGTGGATGCCGTCGTCATTGGTGACCATGATGTTCATACTGATATCCTTTATCGTAAATCTCGCTGTGTGTTATGGCAGAAATCCGGCTGCAAATCAAGGTGTAGACGTTGCATGAATTCTGTTTACAAAATATAGCCGAGACGTTACATTTACGAGCTTGATTTCAAGCTGCAACACATCACAATCACTGTATATTTCAGGAGGTAAGCGTATGAAGGCTGTTCTGATGGATGCTTTTGGCGGAGTAGATGTACTCAAGATTGGAGAAGTCGACCGACCGGTTCCCGGCGCAGGGCAAGTATTGGTTAAGGTCTGTGCAACCTCGATCAACCGGCCGGATCTGGTACAGCGTGAGGGCAAATACCCGCCACCAGCCGGCGATTCAGAGATTCTCGGCCTGGAAGTTTCCGGCGTAATCGAAGAGCTGGGAGCCGGCGTCAGCGGATGGCAGATTGGCGAGCGGGTCATGACGCTGGTCGGTGGAGGCGGGTACGCTGAATTTGCCGTTGCATACGCCTGTCACCTGATGCGTATTCCGGAAAGCATGAGTTTTGAGGAGGCGGCCTGCGTCAACGAATCCTACATTACCGCTTTTCTGAACGTCTTTATGATCGGCGACCTACAGGACGGTCAGACCGCAATCCTGCATGGTGGCGGTGGCGGCGTCAATACCGCAGCCATCCAACTCAGCAAGGCACTGACCCCGACAACGAAACTGATCGTAACCGCGTCTCCTGAAAAGATGGAGCGGGTCAAAGAAATCGGCGCAGATATGTTAATCAACTTCCGTGAAACGCCCGACTTCAGTGAGGCCGTCAAAGAGTTCACTGCCAAGAAGGGTGTTGACGTCATTCTGGATCATGTCGGCGCGAAATATCTGGCCCCCAACATGAACTCACTCGGCTACAAGGGGAAACTGGTCGTTATCGGCGTTATCAGCGGCATAAAGGCCGAGCTTAATCTGGCCCTGATGATGGTCAAACGCCAGCAGATTATCGGTAGCGTGTTGCGTTCACGACCGGTGGCAGAGAAAGGCGAGATCGTCGCCGAATTTACACGACGCGCCCTCCCCAAATTTGCCGATCGGACGATCGTGCCGATTATCGAGAAGGTTTTCAGCATCGATCAGGTGGCTGATGCACACCGCATGATGGAAGAGGACAAACACTTCGGAAAGATCGTTCTGCGGATTCAGTAATCAAAAAAGCGCCCTGCCGGTATAAGCCAGACAGGGCGCTTATAAAGCCAGCATTTCTCATTGATGCCGTTACCCTTTGACATCGGTGAATTTATTCGAAGCTGTAATCTGATCTTCCAATTTTGCAGCCGCTGCGGAGAACATGGCTAAAATAATCGTTACACTCGTACTTACCATCAGCTTCGGAGCAGTATCCAAAACTACTCTGGCTTCAACCAGTATTCCAGCGTCACTTCAATCTGTCCACTATGTGGATCTGAGTCGTTATGCTGGCGTATGGTATGACATTGCCCATTATCCCAGCAAGTACCAGGCAGGATGCCAAGACAGCATAACGAGCTTTTCCCTCCGAAACAACGGTGATATAGATGTGTTGAACAGTTGCCATGACAAGCAGAACGGGAGTTTGCATCATGCGGATGGTCATGGATGGGTTACAGACACCTCCAGCAACGCACGCCTGAAAATCTCCTATTTCTGGCCATTCCGAAATGAATATGTGGTCATAGACCAGGGTAAGGATTACGAGTATTCGGTGATTTGTACTGCTGACAAAAAGCACCTCTGGATAATCGCCCGCACACCGAGCATCAGTAGCGATGTCTTCGAGAAAATCGTGACTGCTATAGAAAAGCAGGGATTTCACCGCACAAATTTAATAAAAACCGAGCACATCAGGAATCTACCGTCCGAACAGGTAAACGCTCGATAAATTTAAATACGTTCCAAATCACAACTTTCCAGCATTGTTAATCCCGCCAAGCTGCCATTCAAATCTCTTGACAGATGCGACTAACTCCAATAAGGTAGTCATATGACTACCTATAAACCGAAATCAGAAAATGAACTCACACAGCGCCAGCGTCAGGTGCTGCAGTTCATCACGTCGTTTACCGACAGTAACGGTTACCCACCAAGTCAAAGGGAGATAGCCGGCCACTTGCAGGTATCCGGCACTTTGCCGGTTATGAAGCATCTGGCTGCGCTGGAGCGCAAGGGGTACATCACGCGCGAAAACGTAAACCGGGGTATCGCTCTGAAGGTTGCGAATAGCCGTCACATCTCCCTGCCGATCATCGGCACGGTTCGCGCCGGTCACCTGTCTACGGCAATTGAGGATATTCAGGGATACTTTTCCGTCGATCAGGTGGCAGTCAAAGGGGACAACTGCTTCTTCTTGAAAGTCAGTGGAGACTCCATGATCAACGCCGGCATTCTGGACGGCGACCTGGCCCTCATCCGCCCGCAGCCGACCGCCGTAAACAGAGACATTGTAGTTGCCATGGTTGATGGAGAAGCGACGTTAAAGTGGTTCTATAAAGAGCATGACCATATTCGCCTGCAGCCGGCGAATCCAAACATGAATCCGATCCTCATCTATCCGGAAGATGGGGACGTGACGATAGTCGGCAGGGCAATAGGCATTTACCGGCACTTATAACAACCAGCAGACAGCCTGAAGCAACATAAAAGATATCGGGAGATTACGTGATGGAACCAATTACGCTCTGTGGGGCTATAATTCTGGTGTTCGGATTATGGGTCGAGTTTGAACCAACACTACGGACTGTTAAAAAATGGGTCTCCAGCAGGAAGTTTATAACCGGTGTACTATCAAACCCTACCGTCCCGAGACCTGTCTATGGAAGACGAATGCCGGTATGTGTTGCCAGAACATCTCATTAAAGCCGATAAACAAAAACCCTGCCGCTGCAAGCCAGCGATGTAGCATCTTCGAAAACCTGGCCGTGATGAGTGAATAAAATCACCTGCGTCTTTTCTGCCAGATTACTCAGGGCTTGCAAAGTCGCTTTAGATCGTTTGTCGTCAAAATTAATCAAAATATCGTCAACGATAAATGGCATCGGCTCGCTGGTCTGAATACGCCATTCGAGTGTTGCGAGGCGCAAAGCGAGATAGAGCTGGTCACAAGTACCGGTACTCATCCCACCGACATGTAACCAGGCACCATTGGCTCGAATACCTATCAACACCGGCTGCCCTTGCTCGTCACTGTCTGTGCGCAGCCCGACAAAAGATCCCAGTGTCAGCTCACGAAAATATCCGGAAGCTATTTTCAAGACCGGGTCCTGGTTTTCCGCCCGGTAACGCTCTATCTCTTCACGGAGAATTTTTGTGGAGAGCTTGAGACGAATATAGCGATCCGTCAGTCTCCGAATCTTTGCCAGGGCCTGTTGAGATTCTTCAGCAAGTTCCGCTGCCGTGCCGCTCCCATTCATACGGGCAAGTTCATTTTTTTCTCGTCCAATGATTTCTGATAGCTGACTTATTTCCGGATCTACCACACCATCGATGTGCCTGGCTAATCCCTCAATCCGTCCGGGAAGATCATCCGGGTCCACTTCACCTGCCTGATGTTCCAAATCGATAAGCGAGATCCCTTCCGCTATCCGAATGAGGTGTACTTCCGTCTCTGCCAACGTATTTTTTAACTTCAGATATTCGTGAGAGCGCCGTTCCGCTTCATCGATCTGTTCCTCGGTTTCACAAACTGCAATGCGGCGCAGCACAGCAAGCTGCACCTCGAAACTGTCCAACTCAGCTTGACTAGTACTTATCGCAACTTCAAGAGCGAGTATCTCTTCTGTATATTGCTGCACAAGTGTCTGATCCTGACTGGCCCGCCCGAGACGGCTTTTCAACTGTGTGACAGCCTGGTTTGCTTCACATTCGGCGAGGTCGGGAGCACTATTTTTTTTCAAAACCAGCAGAGCCTCTTCGAACTCACGTGCATCTCTATCAATGCCATCCCTGCGCTTGCTAAAATCATCCGCCTCTTTCAGTTTGTCAAAACACGCCTGAAGAGTCTCAATAAAATCGATAGCCTCCGCAGGCAGGACACTGTTTCCAATCTCCAACGGCAGTAAAGCGTCATTCCACAGTGACTGCCAGTGTCGGAGTTCTGTTTCGGAAACAAGATGATCAGATCTGGCTGATTCCAGTGCTTTATCTAAAACACGGATTTTCTCCGCTTGTATTTCGCGTCGAGACAGATCTTTCTGCACCCTCTGCACAAGCGCCTCGGCAAACAGCAACACGGGCGAAAGCTCCTCGCCGGGGAACTCCTGCCTTTCTCCAAGCGAAACAAGCTCGGCAATCAACATTGTCCGCAGCTCTCTGCGCCTGTCCTCCTGTCCCTGTAGATCCTGGGCAATTTTATCCGATTCTGCTACCTGAAAGCGAAGTTTATCCAAGCAGTTAAGCCACGCCTGCATTTCACGCGGAAGCAACGGTTTGATAGAGCAGGGTGCCCATAATTCCTGCCAGCGGTTATCGGCCTCTGCTGCGGCAGAATAGACATTCTCGAGCTGTTTATTCAGCTCGGTCCTGCGCTTTGCTATCACTTCGGCTTTGGCTTTCAGGGAAGCATGCTTTTGGACCCGATCAGCCTCCCGATAGAGACGATCCGCTGTTTGGTCGGATATGCCGACCAGGCGTTCGTACGCCTCCGGCAGCGGGCGCTCGGAATCATAGTCAATGCACTTCGCGGTGACATCTTCGCCTTGTAGCCATTGGCTCCGCAGTAACTGCCAGCCAAGGTCACGCCGGCTCCGGAACTGCAACAACTCATCTTCCGAAGGCACCTCTGCAGCGTATTCAATTTCGTGAAGCTGCTCATCAATGAGAATCTGATCGTTTTCCAGCTGGCCAGCATCAGCAGTTAATTGTCGCTTTTTTTCAGAGAGAGAACTCAGTTCTTCTTCGTGGCGACGTACTGTTTCAGGCAAAGGGACAGCCAACTGATTCAAAAGTTCCAGCGGGCCGGACCAAAGCCCAAGACGCTGCACCACAGAACGACACTCCGTAGTGGCAGTATTCAGATTGCGACGCTTTGCGGATATCTCCCCATCCAGGTCACCAACCTTCTGCACCGACATAACCATCCGGGGCAGCTTTCCGGCATTGACACTCAGTGAAAGTTTTTCCAGGCCGCATCTGGCAGCTTCAAGATCCTGGGCGGTGGTCTGGACGAGACGACCCGATGTGCGTTCACTCAGGACGAGTGCTTCATGCCTGGCGCCAAGAGCCTGAATGGTCTTTCGCTTTGCAAGACTTGGGCGCAAGACCTCGATCTCATCAAGGGAAAGTAGCGGCTTGATCTGTTTCAAGAGATGAGCAGCATCCGTGCGACAGCCGATTCGCCGCCCTTCGAGCAGTGGCCTGTCAGCCTTGGCTTTCCGGTACTGCCCAAGCCCCTGATGCATATCTTCTATAGCTTCGGCGTGGTCCAGCAGTCCCTGGTCCAGAGACACCCCTCTCCTTTTCTCTTCCAGAAGTTCCTGACGGGTTTTTGAGCTTTCAAGACGACTCCGGGCAATGACCGCCTGTTGTTCCAATGACCTCCGTCGTTCACTAAAATCCGGGGGGAGCTCGACGACGTCTCCAAGATCAGCCAGTTTTTCGAGCAGGCTCCTGCGTTGTCCGATAGTAGGCAGAGCCTGCTTCAGGCGTTCAAGTTGCCGTTTCTCTCTGTTCAGTTGTGCGCGTAAAGCGTTGGCTCGCTCCAGCTTCTGCACGGCATCGCCGAGCGCCCGCTGATGCTCCTGCCAGTCACGACTTGAAAGCGTGGCCTGCTTGATATGTGACTGCAGCTCCTTGTAGCGGTTCAGAAGTACTGAAATAGCCTGGCTCGAACCTCGGGGCCTGAAAAGGTTGTCTGCTTCGGCTTCAAGTTCGTCTACGATCGATTTCAGAGAGGCAAGTCCGGTTCCGGCCGAGAAAAGCGCCTGCCCCACTTCACCCTTTTGATCCAGAATACCCTGCCCTCCCCGTACCAGGGACTCATGGTTAATTCCGTAGAGGGTGTTGAAAAGATCCTGTTCGAGTCCATGCAGAAACGGGGCAAGCAGCGCAGGGTCAAGTGGGTTGTCATGCTCATCAAAAAGGCTGTTTCTATTTTTCTTCCTGCGAGAAAAAGTCAGCTCGCTCCCATCATTCCCCTGCAGACAGCCTCCGACGAGTAATTGATCGTAAGCGTGAAGAAAATTATCACCGCTGCGAACGGGAAAACCGAAAAAGAGTGCCTGAAGTGCTCTCATGGAACTGCTCTTACCGGCCTCGTTGGGACCGTACACGACATGCAGCCCAGGAAGTTCGGAGGTAAAGTCGAGGGTTCGATCAGTAAAGTGTCCAAATGCTTTCAGTGACAGTCGTTTAATTCGCACGGTTGCCCCCCTGCTGCATCTTGGCCATAAGCAGTGCCGTGACGTCTTCACGCAGAGCCGTAAGCTCCTCTTCACAGAGTGTAAAGGGATCGTCATCGACCAGGAGATCGGGTGGCAGCTTGTTGCGTAACTGTTCAAAGTCCGGAATCAGATCGAGAAGATGGACACTGTCTAACCGGAATCCAAGGATTGACTTCTGCAGATCGGCAATCGGAGAGTCATCGGGGAATTCTTCACACGCTACGTGAGTCTTACGTGTCGTAAAGATAATCTTCTCGATCCATACATTGCCAAGCGTAGCGGCGACAGCACGAAACTCTTCATGCCAGTGGGCCGAGTTTTCGTGAAGCCTGGCATGCAGCGTCGTTGCACCGTCCAAAATCAGACGAATGGCCAGGGGACGCCCGTCAGCCCGTTCTCTCTCAAGCTCGAACCTTTCACGAACCATCTCCAAGAGTGATTCTGTCTTTTCACACCTCCCAAGGTCAAGCTGGCACTGTGACCAGCGCAAAACATCCAGCTCCCTCGCAACGACTTCTACGACCTGCCCATCTTCAACCGTTACCAGAGTACACCCCTTGGCACCGGTCTCACGGATATGCCGCCCCTGGATATTGCCCGGGAACACCACCCAGGGCCCTTTGGACAGCTCTTCCCGTTGGTGAACGTGCCCCAGAGCCCAATACTGGTATCCTTTCGAACGCAGGGCATCAAGCGTACAGGGTGCATAGGGTTCGTGGTTAGGGCGTCCATTCAGACTGGTATGCAGTAAGCCGATATTCAAGAGACCGGGCAGAGCATGCGGATAATTTCGAGTCAGGTCGTCGGTAACCGCTCGTGAGGAAAAACTTTGGCCATGAATAGCGACACCGAGATGGTCGAGGATACTGGTTTCAACTTTTTTATGAGAAAACAGCGTGACATTGTCCGGAAGGTTCAGAGAACGGGTGATCTGGCTTGCGGCATCATGATTTCCTGAGACCATAAAAACCGGGATACCGGCTTCCCGCAGCCGTCCCATACGGCTGACAAAATAGATTCCGGTATTGTAGTCTTTCCAGTCACCGTCGTAGAGGTCGCCCGCCAGGAGAACAAAGGCAACCTCCTCATCGATAGCCATTTCTACAAGGTTGTCAAATGCTCGTCGTGCGGCCCCGCGAATCTGTTCCAGCGGCGCATCCTGGTACACTTCAAGCCCCTTGAGCGGGCTATCCAGATGAATATCAGCAGCGTGCAGAAAACTGAACATGAAACTGTCTCCTCTGAAGATGGCTCAGATTTTCAATAAACTTCCGAAAAAGGGTTGCCCTCACATCTCCCTGCCGTTACGGGATTTGAGCGTAAGTACAAGTACATTCCCCACGACAAACAGCAGTGACCCCGCCAGCGCCAGACCAGCCCCCGGTTCACGGTGGATCTCAAACAGAGCCCGCTTGAACGGGTACATTTCTGCCTGTTTGATATAGACGCCATAGCCCCCTGATAACCAGGGATGATTCGGAGAGATGACGGTACGCACGGTTGGGTTGTCAAGATTGGTGACTAGTTCACTAGAAAAACCGACCGGCATCCCTTGCGGAGATGAAGTAACGGAGAGAGCGGCCACTCCGAATTTTATGCCGTTCGGCAAGGTTGCCAGGCTCCCCTCGTGCACCTCCAGCTGATCAACTGATGACCAGAGGGCACTTGTCAGATGAGCCAGAATAATCAACAAGAAACCGGCGTGCATCAGCTGAGGTGCCAGCAGGGCGATCAGATTGCCCCTGTTCCAGCGAGACCAGATCGTTTCTGATGAGCAAAACAGCGTGTTGATCGCAATTCCAAAAATCAGCACAAGTGTCAGCCAGAGCCACCAGCTGATGCCGACCGGAACGGCTCGCAGCCAGACCAGCAGCGGCATGGCGTTGATAGCGGCGGCGTATTGCCCCGTCAGCAGAAACGATCCCGCCCCCATAATTGCGCACAAAAGGCCCAAGAGGAGCAGACAGAGTTCAAGAGAAATCAGAAAGCGCCAGATTTTCATAGCCTGATCAGATCCTCATGCTCTTCATCGTGCGGGTTGATGTGAATCATGACGTCACCAACTCCCGGATAGTGCTCGAAGATCAGTTTTTTAACCCGAGTGGCGATATCATGTGACTGCTTGACGGTCATGTCCGGGTCCATCTCCAGCTTGAGATCGACAATCATGTACTGACCAGACCGGCGTGCGCGGATTTCATGGACATGGTCAACGCATGCCACACTCTCAGCCAGATCTTGTATCGCGTTGATGAAGTCAGCCGGTGCGTTGCCGTCCATCAGATCGTGAGCAGCTTCGCGGAAGGTCTGGTAACCGACATACAGGATAAAAAATGCCGTCAGCGCCGCCGCAAGAGGATCCAATATCCCGAATCCGAAAAAGGCACCCACGACTCCGGCCAGCGTAGAAATTGACGTAATCGCATCCTTACGGTGATCTTTCGCTATCGCCAGCAGCGACGGGCTTTCCAGCCGTTTTCCCGTCATAAGGGTGAAGCGGTGCAGCCACTCCTTGATGATGATCGTCATGAAAGCGGCGGCCACGGCAACCCAGCCGGGTGATTTGAAGTCATGGTTAATTACCGCCAGCACCGACTCGTACAGAATCCAGCTTCCGGTAGCAAATATAACCAGCGACACCAGCAATGCTGCCAGGCTCTCGGCGCGTCCATGGCCGTAGGGATGATTGGCATCAAAGGGCTGACGCCCCAACTTTAGTGCCATCATGGTCGCAAAGATCGCCACAAAATCACAGGCGCTTTCGATACCATCGGCAAACACGGCATCCGAATGCCCCCAGTAACCGGCTGACAGTTTGAGAATCATGAGTATGGCATTTATCCAAAAACCGATCTTGATGATTCTGTCGGCCTGGTCAAATCGGTCACTCCGTAACATTATTCCTCCGCACTGCGCATATCCTTGATTCGGAGTTGAATCGTTGAACTATTGTTCCAGCTGTTCAGCTCCGGAATACAGACCAGATCGAGGAGCCCGTCCGTCGGGCGATCTGCCTGCCTGAAAGCAATGGCACTGAAACTATAACCAGCAACCGTCACCCGCAATTTGAGATGGTCTTCACCGACCGTACGGCGATCGACAACCGTTACCCCGCGCAGCAGCAGATTCGGTTCCGGATTACCGGCGCCAAACGGCTCCAGTCGCTTCAGATCATTGACCAGAGTAACCGTAATATCTGCCGGATTAAGTTCGGCGTCAATCTCCAGTGTCGGAATCAACTCGTTATCCGCAAAGACCCTGGCCGCTTCACGCTCAAAAGCTGCAGAAAATTCAGATAAATTTGAAGCTGACAGCGCCACGCCGACCGCATGCCGATGGCCGCCAAAACGGTCCAGATGTTCAGAGCAGGCAGACAGGGCATCCAGCAGGTGAAAGCCGGGAATACTGCGGCCTGAACCTTTGCCGCTGCCATCTTCGTTGAGCGCAATCAAGATTGTCGGGCGATAATAACGCTCGGCAATTCGTGATGCAACGATGCCGACCACCCCCTGATGCCAGGCAGGTGAGGCCAGAACGATACTGCGCCGCGCCGGATAATCACCAGCCGCTTCTACCGCCGCTATCGCCTCATCCAGTATGGCACGTTCCACCGACTGACGTTCGGCATTGGCAGCGTCAAGGTCATCGGCGATCACGGTGCACTCAGCCACGTTCGAGCTGAGCAGCAGATCAACCCCCGGCACAGCACTTTCCATGCGTCCGGCAGCGTTGAGTCTCGGCGCCAACCTGAAGCCGACCTGACCGCACGATACCGCTCCCTTGACACCTGCGACCCGCTTCAGCGCCGTCACCCCCGGCCTGAGCGAGGCATCCAGCTGTTTCAGACCAAAGGAGCTGTAGATCCGATTCTGACCAACCAGTGGCACCACATCAGCAATCGTCCCCAGGGCCACCAGATCCAGCCATTCACGCAGATCCGGTTCAGTACATTTCTGGAAGGCACCCTGCTGTCGCAGTGCGCTGCGCAGAGCGATCAGCATGTTAAAAGCCACACCAACACCGGCCAATAATTTAAAAGGGTACCGGCAGCCAGGCTGATGCGGATTGATGACAGCGCAGGCATGCGGGATGGTTTCTTTGGGGGAATGATGATCGGTAATGATCAGGTCGACGCCCTGACCTTGACAGAAGTCGGCTTCATCGGATGAGGTAATGCCGCAATCAACAGAAATGATAACTGTTGCGCCTGATGCTATGATCAAAGCCAGCGATTCACGGTTGAGGCCATAGCCGTCATCAAAACGGTTGGGAATGAAATATCTGCAGGCCAGGCCGACACGGCGAAAAAATGAGATCAGCAGCGCGGTGCTACTGATACCGTCAACATCGTAATCACCATACACACAGACCGTCTCGCCGTTAGTGCGAGCCTTTAGTATGCGCTGTACGGCTGAATCCATCCCGGCGAGCAAGCCGGGATCAGGCATAGCTGAAAACGATGGGGCGAGAAATAATTGCCCTTCTTCACGCGAGGAGATGCCCCGTCCCGCCAAGAGACAAGCTATTGCAGAACCAATCCCCAGAGACAGGGAAAGTGCTTCAACAACCGCAGCATCAACCTCTTTGCACCGCCATATTTTCCGCATGCGTGTAGGTCCCATAAAAAAATCCCCCGACAGGCGGGGGATTTATCAGTTTTATTTGCCTGCAGGAGGTGTCCCGCCGCCCCCTCCCATCATGCTTTTGACCTGCATGGCAGTTGCACTGTTCGGATCGATTTCTAGGATTTTTTTCCAGTAAGGACGAGCCTTGACATGATCCTTTAAATCAACCGCATAGACAACTCCTGAATTAAAGAGGCTTTGTACGTGATTGGGATCAATTTTCTGAGCTTTTTCGAAATTAGCGAGCGCCTTGTCAAACCAGCCGATTTTTTTGTACATAACACCTTGATCTGTAAGAACATTCGGGTTGTTGGGATTAATCTCCAGAGCCTTGGCATACGCATCGATCGACTTCTGACTCTGCTCCGTGTCAAAATAATCATTACCAAGTGAAATCCAGGCATTTACATCCTTTGGATTCTGGGCAACAATTTTCTCCGCCTGGGCAATACGCTGCGTGTAGTCAGTCGGCGAACCGGAACCAACCGGGATAGCTGGTTGCTGACTCTTACCTGCGTTGCTGATACTGAAGATCAGATAACCGCCCAAAAAACCGACAATCAGTGCAACCGCTGCTAACAGGATAGTTTCTTTTTTCATTATTCACCTCTCAAATAAACGTTAAAAATATCAGGCTGCGCCGGTCTGTTTGGCAGCGGCCCGTTCTTCAAGCAGCACAACAATTGGACTGGCTACAAAAACAGATGAATATGTACCGACAGCAATACCGATCATTAATGCAAATGAAAAATCGTGGATAACCTCACCACCCAGGAAAAAGAGCGCTGCAGAGGCCAGAAATGTTGTCAATGAGGTAATGATGGTTCGGGAAAGAACCTCATTGATGCTATTGTTAAAAATCGTATTCATGGCACTTTTCATATTTTTATGCAGGTTTTCACGAATACGGTCAAAAACGACTACCGTATCGGTCAGAGAATATCCGGCGACCGTTAAAACCGCCGTAATCAGCAACAGGTTAACCTCTTTACCCATCACAAAGAATACGGCAATTATTGCCAGTACATCATGCAGAGTCGCAACTGTCGCACCAATTCCAAACTTAAAATCGAAGCGCCAGGCGATGTAGAGGATAATCCCAAGTAGCGAAAGTGCAACCGCTATCAGGGTGTCTTTACGCAGTTTGTCCCCGATTGAAGGACCGATCTCGGTTGAACTTTCTACCGTAAAGGCATTGTCGGCAAATTCCTTTTTAAAGGCCGCCTGTACAATATCTGACTGTTTGCCAACTGCTGCACCGGCAATCTTGACCAGCAGTTTATTACCATCCTTGATTTCCTGCAGGTCGACTTTGTCTATGCCGCTTTTGTGAAGTGTTGTACGGGCATCAGCAATTGCAAGCGGTTTGGCGAACTTCAACTGCATGGAGGTGCCGCCCGAAAAGTCGATGCCCATGTTGGCCGCGCCGCGACCGATCTGCACGATCCCGATGATACCGACAATCGATATGATTGCCGAAATGATGAAAGAAATAGTGCGCTTACCGATAAAATCTATGTTGGTTTTGCCAAGAAGTTCCATGAACGGCGTTCCCCCCTATATGCTCATTTTTTTGGCTGTCCCTTTGTGCAGGAACAGATCAAAGGTCACCTTGGTACCGATCAGCGAGGTGAACAGGTTGATGATAACACCCAGACTCAGAGAAACGGCAAAGCCCTTAACCGGTCCGGTGCCGAATTGAAACAGCACGGCTGCCGTTATCAGTGTGGTGATATGTGAATCCATGATCGTGAGAAATGCCTTGTCATAACCGGCATCCAGAGCAGCTTTGGGCGATTTCCCAAGTTTGAGCTCTTCACGGATACGCTCGAAAATAATGACGTTCGAGTCAACTGACATACCGATCAGGAGTACGATCGCGGCAATACCTGGTAGTGTCAGGGTGGCACCCAGCGCCGCCAGTGCTCCCATCAGATAGATCACGTTAAGGATCATACCCAGATTGGCAACCATACCGCACAATTTGTAGTAGATCGCCATGAAGACCACGACCAGCAGGATACCGACCATACCGGAAAACAGACCTTTGTTAATGGAGTCCTGTCCCAAAGACGGGCCGACGGTGACGTTCTGGATGATCTTGACCGGGGCGGGCAGTGCTCCGGCACGCAGAACGATCGCCAGGTCGGCAGCAGTTTTTTCGGTGAAATTGCCCGAAATCTGGGCGCTGCCGCCCGAGATACGTTCGCGGATGACCGGCGCTGAATGTATATTGCTATCCAGAACAATGGCAAAACGTTTTCCCACATTTGCCGCCGTGACCTGGTCAAACAGCTTGGCTCCCAATGAATTAAATTCAATAGCAACGTAGGGCTGGTTGAATTGCGAATCGATTCTGACCTGGGCATCGGTCAGCAGGTCTCCGGTGATCATAGATTTTTTCATAACGACGATCGGGATTTCCGACACCGCTCCGGTCGTCGGATCAACCGATTTTTCCTTCAGCAGTTCAGCATCTTCAGGAATCGTAGCTGATGAGGGTGATATATCTTCGCGCACCATCTTGAACTCCAGCCGGGCGGTACGGCCAATCAATTCAATTGCACGCTGAGGATCCTTGATGCCGGGTAACTGGACAACAATATGGTTGATCCCCTCACGCTGAATAGTCGGCTCTGACACACCGAACTGGTCAATACGGTTTCGGATGGTTTCCAGCGCCTGCTGAACCGCTTTGTCTTTACGATCCTGAGCATCTTTTTCATTGATGCGCATCGTCAGAGCCACAAAACCGCCTTCATCAAAGGTCGGACTCAGTTCATAGCCGGGATATTTGTCTTTGATCAGCTTCTGTACCGCGTCGGCGGTACCTTTTTCATATAACACCAGCGATACTTTGTCGGCAGCTGTCCGTGATATGCGTTTGAAGCGTAAATTCTTGTTGTTGAGTGTATCTTCGAGATCGGTTGCCACCAGTTCCAGCGTTCCTTCAAGCGCCTTCAGAGTGTCAACCTCCATGACGAGATGTGTACCCCCCTGTAAGTCAAGTCCGAGATGGATCTTGTCCTTGGGCAACAAACCATTCCACCAGGCAGGCAGTTTCGCAACCAGAGTCGGAGTCAGATACAGAAACGACAGCACCGCAAAGGCGCATATCAAGCTAATCCTCCAGCCAGTTCCTTTTGGCATAAGGCGTGGTCCTCCCTCAGTACAGTAGTAGTCAGCTAGTCTTTCTTGATTGCTGCTATAAAACTTTTGGTTATTTTTACGTTAACATTATTTGCAACTTCAAGCGTCACAATGGCATCATCTACTGCGACGATCTTGCCATGCACACCACCGGCAGTAATAACGTTGTCACCCTTTTTCATTGAATCCAAAAGCGCCTTGTGTTCTTTGGCTTTTTTCTGCTGCGGACGGATCAACAGAAAATAAAAAATAGCAAACATGAACACCAGCGGTATGACTTGTTGAAAGGCAGCCATTCCACCAGAAGCTGCTCCCCCTGCCCCACCCGGCGGGCCCGACATCGCAAACGCTAATCCAAACATTTAAATAACCTCCTTGATGATAGTGTTGCTGTGATATTTCGATTTGAATTGATGCCGAAAGGAATCAAACGTATTGTTCTGAATTGCTGCTCTGGCCCGCCGCATAAGGTCCAGATAAAAATAGAGATTGTGGTATGTATGTAACTGGGATGCAAGTATCTCGCCTGCACGATACAGGTGCCTCAGATAGGCGCGCGAATAGTTTTTGCAGACCCGGCAGTTGCACTCCGGATCAAGCGGCCCGGCATCGTCTTCATAGATCTTGGCCTTGATGTTGATGCGCCCCTGACTGGTAAAGAGCATTCCATTGCGGGCATTTCTGGTCGGCATGACACAATCGAACATATCATACCCGTGCCAGATCGCCTCCACCAGATCTTCAGGAGAACCGATCCCCATGATATAGCGCGGCGCATCCTGCGGTAACAGCGTCGAACAGCACTCCATGACTCCATACATCTGCTCTTTTTGCTCACCGACCGATAGCCCCCCCAGCGCATAGCCGTCAAAACCGATCGAGCAGATTTCATTCACACTGCGTGCCCGCAGGTCATAGTGCATGCCACCCTGAATAATACCGAACAACTGCTGCCCCACGCGACTGTGGGCGTCCTTGCAGCGCCGCGCCCAGCGACTGGTAAGCTCAAGTGACCGGCTGACGTAATCGTACGCCGCCGTAGCGGGGGGACATTCATCAAAACACATGATGACATCGGCGCCCAGCGCTTCCTGAATATGAATTGCCAGTTCCGGCGTCAGCATATGGTAGGAACCATCAATATGTGACTGAAACTTGACCCCTGCTTCGCTTATCTTGCGCAGCTCCCCAAGACTGAAGACCTGGAACCCGCCGCTGTCAGTCAGGATGGCACCGTCCCAGTTCATAAAGCGGTGCAATCCCCCCATCTGCTCTACCAGGCGATGGCCGGGACGCAGATAGAGATGGTAGGTATTGGCAAGTACAATCCGGGCCTGCACGTCATGCAGATCCTCGGGTGTCATCGCCTTGACAGTGGCATTGGTGCCGACCGGCATGAAGATTGGAGTTTCTACAATTCCATGGCCTGTTTTCAAAGAGCCGAGTCGTGCACGGCAGGATGAATCTTGATGAAGCAGTGAAAACGTATCGGACACAGTTTCCCTCAAAAGATGAACATGGCGTCGCCATAACTGTAAAACCTGAAACCACGTGATATTGCTTCCCGGTAGGCCTCAAGAACATACTCGCGTCCGGCAAAGGCCGATACAAGCATCAGCAGCGTTGACTCCGGCAGGTGAAAATTGGTGATCAAGGCATCGACAACTTTAAACTGATACCCGGGGTAGATAAATATATCCGCTTCTCCCGCTTCAGCGACAACACTTCCATGTTTTTGCGAAGAATATTCAAGCGTTCTGGCGGTTGTGGTTCCTACCGCGATGACACGACCACCGGAATGTTTTGTTTTTGCTATCGCCAAAGCCGTTTCTTGAGGAATCCGGAAACACTCACGGTGAATCTGATGGTCGACAACCCGCTCTACTCTGACCGGCTGAAAGGTACCAAGACCGGTATGCAGGGTCAGATACGCCGTTTCAACCCCCTGAGAGGCAAGAACAGCCAGCAATTCAGGGGTGATATGAAGTCCGGCGGTCGGAGCGGCCACAGCTCCCGGTTCGCGTGCCATTACGGTTTGATAGCGCTCCCGGTCACTCTGAATATCGCTGCGCTGCAGATAGGGGGGCAACGGAATGTGCCCTTCCCGTTCCAGCCAGCTTTCAAAAGGCTCCGTACCGCTGAACTCGATCAGCCAGTTATCTGCAGCTCGTGACAGTACAACAGCTGACATGCCAGACTCAAGCAGAATGTCCTGTCCGCTCTGGAATTTTTTCGATGCCTTGAGCAGACATTCCCACTGTTCTGCGTTGCCCTCCCGGCGCCGCAGCAGAAATATTTCAACTTTGCCGCCTGAAGGTTTCCTGCCAAAAAGACGGGCCGGGATGACCCGCGTATCGTTCATGACCAGTAGATCGCCACTGCGCAGGTAGCCGGCAAGAGCACGAAAACTATCTTCGGCAATCGATCCGGCCTGTCGGTCAAGCAGCATCAGTCGCGATCCGTCCCGCTCTGCAACCGGGTGGCGCGCAATCAGTTCCAGCGGCAAATCAAAGGAGAAATCTTTTACAAGCATACGTTCCTGCTACCGGATTTCAGAGAGCTTTTGCAGCCGTGTACCGGGGTAGTAATACGAAAGGATTTCCCGATATTCGAATCCGTCAAGAGCGCGCTGCTTGGCGCCCCACTGGCACAGTCCCACGCCATGCCCATTACCAACCCCTGAAAAGAGCACTTCATTTTGCTGAATCTTGACCGTGAAACGGGTGCTTTTGATGACGCCGAAGCCAATCACCTTGCGAAACTGGTTACCGTTCATGGTGACTCCTCCTTTTGCCGCGACGACGGTGACATCCTGCATCCGACCACTTTTATTGTTTACTCCCGCCTTGATACCGGACAAACCTGACAACTTGTAGCCGGATGACCGCAATCGACTTTCGATATCATCCAGTGACAGCTTGCATTCCCACGCGGCGGCAGGCAACGCTGTCAGACAGTAGATACAGTCAACTCCTTTCAGATACGGAACCGACATACCCCAGACATTTTCGGCGGCCTCGGTCTTACCACCGCAATTTGAGTGATAAAAGGCTTGAATCAGGGCGCCACTATATGTCAGTATCTCCCCCTTGGTTTCATTAACGGCTCGAAGTGCCCGACTATCCTCGATCAGACAGCCATCATAGACCTGATCCATTACGGATGATTCAAGATGATACGGGGCGCTCTGGCGGGCAGCCTTTCGATTCATGGCATATGTCCGCGCAATCACAGCCTGTGCCTTAACCGACTCAATCGGCCAGGCGGATGAAATTTCGCAGTTAATCAGTCCCACCAGATATTCTTCAAGGGGCAGTTGATTGACTACCAAAATTCCTTTTTCAGCGAATGAAAGCTCTGTTACTCCGCGGTAAGGTTTGCTGTTGACATACACCGCTGCTGAAGAAACAAAGGTCAGGCGTCGAAAAAACTTCCCGTTCACTCCCAGACCATTTTTAAGAGGTTTGACCATAACAGGGAGTTGCAGAGAAATCGCCTGCCCATCATCACCCGTCACCAACAGCCCCTCACCACTCAGTGTCACATCAGGGGCTGACTTGAGAATAGCTATCCTGACTGAGTCATCCGGAACTACTGCTGCGGCCCGGACGGATCCGGGGAGCGGCAGGAGTGCCGGAACCAGCATCAGGAGACAGCATATGCATATGGGAATTGAGAGGCGCAAAACCTGAAGATAAAACCATACAACAGCTACTCTGTCAATTTTTTTGATTTCTGCCGTTCATGATGATCGCTGCTCCGGCCAGTAACATTCAATCCAGCGAAAGGTCTCTGTGGTATTTAACTCCCTAAAAGTAAAATTAGTCGGACTGGTCGCGCTGATTGTCATCGCCGTCATATCGCTCGCGTCATGGCGACATTACCATGAGCAGAAAGCTATTATTGAGCTCATCACCGAGAAGAGTTCCGTACTGTTGATCGACAGTGTAGTTGCAAACATCCAGAGCGCCATGAAGAGCGGCCATACCACCGCGATTGACGCGATCCTGCATGACGTTCGAAAACATGATACGGTTTCAACGCTCCGCATCGTAGACGATGCCGGCATAATTCTGCATTCAGCTGACAAGCGCGATATCGGCCGCCAGCTTCCCGACGATGTTCGCGGCCGCTTGCTCGGCAATCAAAAGGATCACTTTTACTTTTCAAACCACAAAAATGAATTCAGTTCCATCACGCGTATAGCCAACACTCCCGACTGCCATGGCTGTCACGATGCCAGAAAACTGTTCATTGCAAACATCGAGACAGAGATAGCGCTTAACGACCTGACCCACTACATCGATCTGGAAAAGAAGAATGCCATCATCTCTTCCTCCGTTATGATCGCACTGATCATCGGGGCCCTTTTCATGTTTCTGGTGCTGTACGTCGATCGACCGGTTCGCACGTTGATTGCATCCATGCAGCGTGTTAAAGAGGGAGAATTTGTTACCGTAGCCTGCGTGGAAAGCTCATTTGAAATGAATACACTTTCACACAACTTCAATGATATGACGACACGACTTCAGGAGCTGATGGAGACAACCGTCACAAACGAGCGTGAACTGGCCCGGGCTGAAGAAGCGCTCAAGCACCATCAGGATACCCACCTGATGAACCTGAAACTCGCCGAACAGCTCATCGAAATCGAAAATCTTAATATTTCGCTGGAAGAGCGCATTGAAGAGGTTGAACAGGCCAGCCTTACGATCGCCAACCTGGCCACAGAACTCAAACAGAAAAATGCAAATCTGGAAAATGCCATTGAGCGCCTGTCAACAATCTATACCATCGGCCTGGCGATCAATTCGACCATGGATATCGACCGGCTCTTCAATCTGATCGTCCGCAGCACGATTTCAACGCTGAATGCCCAAATCGGCTACATCATCCTCTACGACAAAGAGCGGCAAACCCTGAACGTAACCAATCTGATCGGTGGAGGAAAACTGATTTCACCCCGGACATCGCTTCCGATGAAAGAGACCAGCGTTTCCGCCTGGGTCATCAACAATGGCAAGCCGCTCCTGATAGAAGACATTGACCAGACTCCCCAGTTTGACCGTTTCAGTGATCTGGGATACGAACGCAAAACCCTGATCTGTACACCACTCATAATCAAAGATGAAATTATCGGCACCATCAGTGTCGTTAACAAGGGGGATGATTCGCGCTTCAGTTCTGAAGAGCTGGAAATGCTGACCACCATCGCCGCGCAGGCGGCTATTGCCATCAAGAACGCAACCATGTATGAAGAACAGCAGCAGACCTATCTGAACACCATTCAGGCGCTGGTCTCTGCGATCGAAGCCAGTGACAGTTATACACGCGGTCATTCCGAACGGGTCACACGATACAGTGTTGAAGTCGGACACCGTCTCCAGCTCCCTAGTGATCGCTTGCAGATTCTGGAACGGGCTGCCATCCTGCATGATATCGGCAAAATCGGAATTGATCTGAGCCTTCTGCATAAAGCGGGCAAGCTTTCAGCACAAGATATCCATGATCTGCAGCAGCACCCGAAAATCGGCATGAAGATTCTGGAACCGATTGCGTTTCTTAAAGATGTTCGCACCTGTATCGGACAGCATCATGAGCGCTATGACGGCTTAGGATATCCGCAACGTATCAAATACAGTGATCAGCTGTTTGAAGCGCGTATAATTTCGGTCGCCGACGCTTTTGATGCGATGACATCCGACCGCCCCTATCGAAAGGCACTGGCCGTTGATGCTGCCATTGCAGAGCTGATCGAAAATTCGGGCACCCAGTTTGATCCGGCAATTATCGAAATTTTTACGGCCATTTTCGAAGAAGAGTCAATCTTCAGTGCGCGATTCACCGATTTTTCACTACCCTATCAACGAGTGACCCGCTCGTAACGTATCTCAAATTGTGCGAACCGAAATGAGTATCTGTGACTAAACTGCTGAAACTACATAATCTACGGATATCCTTCACACAGTCCGGTGACTTGTTTCATCCGGTCCGTGATGTTTCTCTGTCACTGGAATCAGGCGCTACCGTGGCGCTGGTCGGCGAGTCCGGCTCCGGCAAAACCCTGACAGCTCTGTCGATTATGCGGTTGCTCCCCCCCTCTGGCCGTATCAGTTCCGGTGAGATCTTCTTTGATGGCGAAAACCTGACGACCCTCTCCGATGACGCTATGCGTGCGATTCGTGGTCGCAGAATATCCATGGTTTTCCAGGAGCCGATGACCTCATTGAATCCGGTGCTGCGAATCGCTGATCAGGTCTGTGAGCCGCTCATACTGCATGAAAAGCTGACCCGCTCTGACGCGCTGCAAAGATGTGAAGCGCTGCTGGCGGAAGTCGGCATTCCGTCACCCGGTGAGCGCATGCGCACCTATCCGCATCAATTGAGCGGTGGTATGCGACAGCGGGTTATGATCGCCATGGCGCTGGCCTGTCATCCGGCCTTGCTGATTGCTGATGAGCCGACCACGGCGCTTGATGTCACCATCCAGGCTCAGATTCTCGAGCTGCTGGACGGTCTGCGCAAGAGTTCCGGATTGGCACTCTTGCTGATTACGCACGACCTGGGAATCGTGGCCGAACGTGCCGACCATACCGCCGTCATGTATGCCGGACAGATCGTTGAATTCGCCCCTACCGGAGAACTGCTCGCGAATCCGCGCCACCCCTATACACAGGCTCTGCTGGCTTCGCTGCCGCAATATGCCGAACCGGGCAAACCATTGCCGACATTGGCCGGTCAACTCTCCGGCGCCGCCATCGCCTCTGCCGGCTGCTGTTTTGCAGAACGCTGTCCGCTCGTCGCCCCCTCCTGTCACACAACCGCTCAGACCCTGATCGACGTGACACCATCACATTCTGTACGTTGCTGGAAGAGTATATGAACGATACGACACTGCTGAGCGGCACCAATCTCGTCAAAACATTCCGGACATCACAACGAAGTTCAGCGGCCCAGGTACTGACCGCTCTCGATCGTGTCAGCATCCAGGTTACCGTCGGAGAGACCGTCGGTATTGCCGGAGAATCCGGCTGTGGTAAATCGACGCTGGCAAAGGTAATGTGCGGTCTGATGGAGCCCGATAGCGGAGAGGTAAGCTATCGGGGTGGCAACCTGAAACAACTTTCCCGAGAAGAGCACACGATCTTCCGGCGCAGCACCCAAATGATCTTTCAGGATCCCTTTTCATCGTTGAATCCTCGCCTGCGGATTGGAGACAGTATTGCGGAACCGTTGCAGATTGCTGACATACCTCCTGACGGTCAGCGCGCAGAAGTTGCCCGCCTCATGAATATCGTCGGCCTGAACAGAGAAGCAAGCAACCGGTTCCCCGATGAGTTCTCCGGCGGCCAGCGCCAACGGATCGGCATCGCCAGAGCCCTGGCTGCCAGACCGGAGATCCTGATTGCCGATGAACCGGTTTCATCGCTCGACATTTCCATCCAGGCCCAGATTATCAACCTGCTGCTACAGATGAAGTCCGACCTGAACCTTTCGATGATGATCATCTCGCACAATCTGCTGGTGCTGCATCATATCTGCGACCGTATTATGGTCATGTATCTCGGCGCCATCGTAGAATCAGCCCCGGCTGCGTCTCTGTTCCGCCGCTGCCGCCATCCGTATACCGAGGCGCTGATCGCTGCCATACCCGGATTGGCAACTCCGGCAGGCGCCACTACGGAGCGTTTAAGCGACGACATACCCTCTGCACTGGCAATCCCGTCCGGCTGTCGATTTCACCCCCGTTGCCGCCACGCTGAAGATATCTGTCACCACACCCCGCCACCATTAGTCGAATATGCCCCCAACCACACGTCTGCATGTCATTTCAGCACGCAACTTTACGGCTGAGCAGCAAAAGACAAACAGCGTTAGACAAATTCCGCATTCCGGTTGACTAAACTATAATCCATATATATGATATTCAAAAATCATTATGGGGCACACAAATGGCATTCGACAAAAACAAGCAGTTCCAGGCAGAATCTGAGGTTCTGAAAGTCCTCGGGCATCCGATCCGGCTCAAAATTGTGGCGGGACTGTGTACTCGTGAATGCAACGTCAAACATATCTGGGAATGCCTGGGACTGCCTCAGGCAACCGTGTCCCAGCACCTGGCACTTCTGAAGAACAAGGGAATCATCGAGGGAAAACGGGAAGGAGTCGAGGTGCACTACAGCGTTATCAATCCGCTCGCAAAAAAAATCATCGATTCACTCTGATTCAGCACTCATGGTACTTTGGCTGTCAGGTAGAGCACAGTATAGCTGGCCGGTATCCTGCCATCCACGGCGTACCGTTCCCGATAGAGCCGGTAGGTTTCATTCAGTATCCCCCGCCACCCAAGTCCACTGACACTCCCCCCGCTTACCGTTCCGGCACCAATGTTTTTAATGGAACGCAAGAGTGACGTCAGATCATCATACCAATCTGTTTCGATTTCACTGGTGACAATATACTGCTCAAATTCCATTCCGCTCAGAATTAAGAGCACCTCATCTACGCTACGAAAACTGTGAAGACGGGACGTCTGTCCGGAGTTATGGTCTACAGTTGAGGTGACGGCATCACGATAACAGCTCTGCAGCTCATGCAGCGTGCCTTCACAAAAAAACGCCAGGCAGAGCCTGCCACCCGGTTGCAGCACCCGGCGCAGCTCATGCAGGACAGCACACAGATCGCTGACCCACTGCAGCACCGAACTTGAAACTATCAGATCACACGACCCGTCCTTGAGAGCAAGCTGCGCAGCATCTCCCTGTATGACGCGACAGGCGTCTCCCAGCTTGTCGGCAGTGTGCCGACACATGTTGTAGGCCAGATCAACTCCGACAAGTGCGGTCTGCGGATAGAGCGCATGCAGTCGAGCCAGCAGGAGACCGGTTCCGCAACCGACATCCAGGATCTGCTGCGGTGCCGAATGGCACAGTGATTCTATCGTGTGCGCGAGAGAATCCACGACCCGCCTCTGAACGAGAACGGTACGGTCATATTCGGACGCCTGACGATGGAAGGCAGCGGCAACTCGTGTTGTATCAGGCATACTGTTCACTGGCACTCCGTGTAAACTGGTCAATTATGTGATTAAACTGTTCAGGCTGTGTCATGAAGAGAGCATGGCCACACCCTTTAAAAACTATCTGTCGCGCGCCCCTGATCTGCGTGGCGAGATAGTGTGACGCCTCCGGCAGGCAGATCCGATCGGAATCTCCGTTGACTATCAGCACCGGCAGACGGATACAACCGAGCAGTGGTCGCATATCGGCTTCTGCCAGAGACATTAGGGCAGCCCGCGCTGCATCGCGATCCGGGGGGTCGATCCCGGCCAGCAGGGCCCGGATTTCACCGCCCTGCGCGTGATCTTCCAGCTCACCCTCAGCAAACATACGGTTGTTAAAGCCGTCCATGGCACGCTGCATGTTCCGCTCAACCTTAAGTCGCATACCGATGACATCCTTAGCCAGCAAGCCGAACGCAAAATCTTCCGTTGCCGTAAAACGGGGGGTCGCCGATACCAGCACCAGCCCGGCCAGGCGGTCGGCCAGACGGTTGCAGGCCTGTAGTGCAACCTGGCCCCCCAGTGACCAGCCGACCAGCAGCGCCCGCTCGAGATTGAGATAATTGAACAGATCAGCCAGGTCGGCGGCACATGCTTCAAAGTCAAGCCGTTCTGTAACGGCACGCGAACGACCATGACCACGTAAATCCGGCGTTATCACTCTGAACCCGTCAGCCAGGCGTTTGAGCTGCTCGACCCAGACGGAGGATGACATGCACCAGCCATGCAGAAAGACGAGCGGTATACCGGCACCGGTATCTTCATACCAGAGCGCTTCATGGTGGCGATTTTCAAAAAACGGCATTACAGCACCCCCAGACGCCTGCCGATAGCGCTGATGCGCTCCACGGACCAGGTCAGATCTGCCGGGTCATGCGTAGCCATCAGGGTGAAACGGAGACGACTGGTTCCAGCCGGAACGGTCGGAGGACGAATACCCTGGGCAAAGATCCCCTCACTCAGCAGCGCCTCAGAAAAACGCATGGTTATCTCGGCCGAACCGGTTATGACCGGCACGATCTGGGTGCTTCCTTCCGGCATAATGAACCCGGCATCATGGAGTCCCTGCCTGAAGAGCCGGGTATTACCCGCCAGTCGTTCCCGCAGCAGATCACCTTCGGTACTCTGAACCAGTGTAACTGCGGCCAGCGAGGCTGCCAGCACCGCCGGTGGCAGTGATGTCGAAAAGATAAAACTGCGCGCCCGGTTGACCAGCAGAGAGCGGATCTCTTCCGAAACGGCCGCGTAGGCACCAAAACTGCCCAAAGCCTTGCCGAACGTTCCCATCTGAATATCAACATCGCTGCCGACACCCAGCAGCTCGGCACTCCCCCGCCCCTGCGCACCCATAACGCCGCTGCCATGGGCATCGTCGACCATCAGCAGTGCCTGGTGCTGTTTTTTAAGCTCAACCAGCTCCGCAAGCGGCGCCAGATCGCCATCCATACTGAACACGCCATCCGTAACAATCAGACGGCGTCTCCCGGAATGTTTCTCCAGCAAACGCCCCAGCTGTTCGAAATCGTTATGCGGATAGCGCAGCATACGGGCACCTGAGAGCAGAATGCCATCCACGATACTGGCATGGTTCAAGCGATCCGAAAAGACCAGATCACCGCGACCGACCAGAGCAGGAATTATACCGGTATTGGCAGCGTGACCGCTATTGAAGGTCAATGCCGCCTCCCGCCCTTTAAAAGCGGCTACAGCCTGCTCCAGCTCCTCATGCAGCTCCATCGTACCGGATACCAGACGCGAAGCCCCACTGGAGGTTCCGTAGCCTTCAATCGCACGTATCGAAGCGGCTGCAAGAGCCGGATGATCAGCGAGCCCCAGGTAGTTGTTGGAACAGAGCAGCAGTTGATCACACCCGTTACAATTGACACGAGCCGATTGTCGGCTACTGATCAGCCGGGTACTCCTGAAAAGACCCCGGCTTCTGATTTCATCCAACTCTTCATGTATTGAATGTTTCATGGCTTTCCTCACCAATGGTCAACCACACAATCACCCTTCCGGTTGACAATGGAGCGATTAAAGAACCCCATTCGAAAGTGGGGTTTATGGTGCGTCACTACAGGTAGGAGTTCAATCCCGCCTCGGAAATCCGTTCTACGACTTTTTTCACATCCTGACAACGATCACGATCACAGACTAAAATTGCATCCGGGGTGGAGACTATCACCAGGTTGTGTACGCCCACGGTTGCCACCATTGTGCCACCGGCGTAAATCAGGCAATCGGAGGTGTCTATCGCGACATGTCCCGCTGCATTGATACAGACGGTATTCTCGGCGTCCGGCGCGACAACCTCCGGTAGCGCACTCCAGCTGCCGACATCACTCCACCCCATTTCAACCGGCAGCATCAGGACTTTCTGCGATTTTTCCATGACGGCATAATCAATCGAGACACTGGCAACTTCATCATAAATCGACTGTATCTGCTCATCGAGGTCTGACAGATCCCAGATATCATTCGTGATTGAGAGTCGTTTCAGAGAACGATGAAGTCCTGGAATATGCATTTCCATCTCTTTGAGAATAGTATCGGCCCGCCAGATAAACATGCCGCTGTTCCAGAAGAAGTTGCCCTCTTCCAGATAGCGCAGCGCCACTTCCAGCGGTGGTTTCTCAACAAAACGACGCACCGGGAATGGACCCTCGCCACGCAGGTCCATATCGGCTTCAATATAGCCGTAGCCGGTCTCGGGACGGGACGGCATGATTCCGAGCGTTACCAGATACTCTTTTTGCGCCGCCGCGGCAGCGGCCAGCAGCGTATCACACAGGGCTACTTCGTCTTTGATAAAATGGTCCGCCGGCAGAACGGTCATAACAGCAGACGGATCACGCATTGAAATGATGGCGGCCGCCAGCCCGATAGCCGGAGCGGTATTTCTGCCGACCGGTTCCGCGATCACGTCCACCGGCACGGTGCGGTGATAGCGCTGAACCTGACGCTCGGTTTCTTCCGCCTGTAAAGAGTTGGTAATTATCAAAATCCGTTTCGGTTTCAGCGGTAGAACACGCTCCACGGTGCGTTGCAGCATGGAGCGGTCACCCGTGATCGAGATCAGCTGCTTTGGCATGCTCACCCGCGAAAGCGGCCAGAAGCGAGTGCCGGACCCTCCTGCCAGAATAACTATATACATCCCATCCCTCCTTATTTGTACTGGATACGGTCTATAAAGTCGGCAACTTCACGTCCCAGACCACTGATGGCTTCAGTTGTGTCCAGCACATCCCAGAGTGTCTGGCGGAAGTAAGCAACCTCCTGACCGCTGGCGCCATCCAGCAGCGTCACAACCACTGAAATTTTGAAGCGCCCTACCCGCGTAAATCTTCCGGTAACCACCAGAGTGGTTGCATCCGGTTTGGCATCGCGGGAAATCGTATGATAGGTACGGCGCGAACGGACATAACGTTCGATATGTCCGGATAGTTCGCCCGGAATCTGGGAGTAACGATGTTCACGGCTGCTCAATTTTTCACTGCCTGCATCGCTGTACAAATCACGCTTGAGTTCGAAATCCCGAATCAGCAGCGATTTATAGGTGTACATCGGCTTGGGATTGGTGACCACCTCTTCGTCAACAATTGTCGTCGAACTGGCGGCACAACCGGATAACAGCAGCAGGAGTGAGAACCCGAGTACAAGAGAGATAACCTGCAGGCGGCGAAGAGAGAACACCATTAAGACTGGTCTCCACAGCGGTTATAGTCGTCATCAAAACGGACGATATCATCTTCCCCCAGATACTCACCACTCTGAACTTCGATAATTACGAGCGGTATTTTTCCGGGATTTTCCAGGCGGTGGTTGTAGCCGATCGGAATAAAGGTTGATTCATTGACATTGATGGTCAGCAGCTCTTTCCCGCAGGTCACCAGTGCCGTACCGGACACGACAATCCAGTGTTCACTGCGGTGATGGTGCTTCTGCAGCGACAGACGCTGGCCGGGCATAACTTCAATCCGTTTTATCTTATAGCTGCTATTCTCATCGAGTACCGTATAGGTGCCCCAGGGGCGTTCTCCACGTTCCATGTCAGCTCCTTTTTCAGGTGGTGTGAGTTTGTGTGCGCAACTGCAGATACTGCTGTAATGCCGAACGCCACGACGGCGGCTGAAATCCGGCGTCGGCAGTCAATTTGCCGCACTCCAGTGTCGAATAGAGCGGGCGTCGTGCCGGACGGTTCAGCTCTTCGGTTGTCATCGCTGTGACGGTCACGGAAAGTCCGGCCTGTTTAAATATTTCCTGTGCAAAACCGTTCCATGAGCAGAATTCGGCGTTGGCAGCGTGATAAATGCCACGACAGCCGCTATCGATCAGAGCAATGATCGCTTTGCCGAGGTCGACGGTCCAGGTTGGTGAACCGATCTGGTCGTCCACCACCGAAAGCGTGTCTTTCTCGGCCCCCAGTCGCAGCATGGTTTCGACAAAGTTTTTGCCATGCAGCCCGTAGAGCCATTGTGTACGCACAATCAGATGTTCCTGACTGAAGACGGCATTCATCTCGCCACCCAGCTTTGACTCCCCATAGACACTGAGCGGATGCGGATAATCGTCTTCAATGTACGGAGTCCCCTTGCCACCGTCAAAAACGTAGTCGGTGCTGATCTGCACCAGCAACGCTCCGAGTTCCCGACAGACAAAGGCCAGATGGGCCACACCTTCGGCATTGACCGCCATGGCGGTCTCGCTGTTGGTCTCGCAGCCATCCACGTCGGTATAGGCGGCACAATTGATCACGACGTCCGGTTTTAAGGCTCCGACAACCTGAAGGACAGATTCCAGCGATGTGATATCGATCTCTCCGATATCGATACCCTGCGCCCGCTCCCCCAGAAGTGACATCAGGTCGCGCCCCAGCATGCCGTTGGCTCCCACAACCAGAATCATCGGGCACCTCCGCCGTACTGCTGCTGATAATATTCGCGATAGGAGCCCGAAGTTACTTCGGTTACCCATTCCTGATTGGCAAGATACCAGTCGATCGTCTCGGCGATACCCTGTTCAAAGGTGTAAGCCGGGCTCCAGCCGAGATCCTGCTTGAGTTTTGAGGCATCGATGGCGTAGCGCCGGTCGTGGCCGAGTCGATCCTTTACAAACGTAATCAGGGTACGGTTTTCACCGGCAGCACGCTGCAGGCGCTCATCCAGCAGGTCACAGACCAGATTGACGATATCGATATTACGCCACTCGTTATTACCTCCGATATTATAGACGGAGCCGGGAACGGCCTTTTTCAGTACCGTTTCGACAGCCGCACCATGATCGCGCACATGCAGCCAGTCACGCACGTTCAACCCGTCACCATAGACCGGTAACGGTTTCCGGTTGATGATGTTATGGATCAGCAGCGGAATCAGCTTTTCAGGAAAATGATAGGGGCCGTAATTATTGGAACAGCGAGTATTCAGGGTCGGCATTCCGAAGGTTTCATGGTAGGCCCGCACCAGCAGGTCGGCTCCGGCCTTGCTGGCCGAATAGGGTGAATTGGCGGTCAGCGGGGTTTCTTCCGTAAAAAAGCCGGTCTCACCGAGGCTGCCATAGACTTCATCGGTCGATATCTGCAGATAACGGAAATCGGAGACTCTTCCGGATTGCCAATGCTTGCGGCTCTCTTCCAGCAGGATCTGGGTGCCGAGTACGTTGGTGCGCACGAATATTTCAGGGCCGGTAATCGAGCGATCAACGTGTGATTCGGCTGCAAAATGAACCACGGCATCTACGCGCTCATTCTCCAGCAAACCGGCTACCAGAGCGGCATCACCGATATCACCCTTGACAAAACGATAACGGAGACTCTGTTCCACACCGACCAGATTTTTGAGATTACCAGCATAGGTCAGACAATCGAGGTTGATAACCGTACAGTCAGGATTTCCCGCCATGAATGAGTGTATAAAATTGGAGCCGATAAATCCGGCCCCACCCGTAACCAGAATTGATGAAGGTACAAATGACATTAAAGTTCCTCTCTTTTCGTGGGCAAATTCAGAAGCACTACTCTCGCGAAACCGCCTCGCGCGACTCTTCCAGCAGCGCTTCAAGCTCCTCAATCTGGGTTTCGTTAATATCAAGCACTTCGGCTTCATGCGTAGCAGCCAGATCCAGATCCGGTTCGTGAATCAACCCCAGACCGATGCGATGGCAGGCCATGTTGACAAACCGGACTATCGCCAGCATCTTGTTGACGGTATCCCACTGTTCGGTATGGTGGCTCTGGATTATGTCACAATACATGGTCGGAAAATTCCAGTGCTGTATCAACCGATAGCCCTGCTCAACGTGCATCTCGTCAAAAATTTGCCGGATCAACTCGTCGTCATACAGAGAATTTATCACCCCGGCATCAACCAGGCGTTCAATGGATTTCAGCAGGTAGAGTTTGCCGATATCATGCAGCATGGCCGCCAGATACGTTTCGTCCGCCACCCCGCGCATACCGCAGGAAAGTGCCAGCCAGCGCCCCCCCCAGAGCTGAGCCGTGACTATGCAGCCACATCTCTTTCATATAATGGGACAACGCCGGATTGCTTGAAGAGTGAGCTGATGCCTGGGAGGCGGCAATTACGAGGTTTATGACCTGCTGTGCACCCAACCGGATCACCGCTTCATTGATGGTGGCGACCTTGGATCTCCCCATATACATCGGCGAGTTGGCGATTTTCAGCATTTGGCTGGCCAATGAAATATCTTCATTGGCAACCCGGGAGACCTCATCCACCGTAAAATCGTAATCCGAGAGCATCTTCTGCAGCTTAAGCGCTACCGGGTGGAAAATTGGCAATTCAATCGGTTGTGATGCCAGAAGCTTGCGTACGGTTTCAGGAATGCTGGTTGATGACATGATCTGTTCTCCTCGGCACATGGTAAAAATCGAACTCATTTTAGCAGCAGAATCGCCCCTTCAAGATCATCCACGAACTGTCTGGCAGCACGACCACTTCTTCTGCCGGTGGATCGGGCCCATTGCAACGCTTTACGACAGACTTCATCATCTGTAATACCAAGATTCCTCAGGGCGGCATACGAACGGATAACCGCCAGATATTCGTCCTGATCGAGTTCATAAAAACCGAGCGAGAGCCCGAACCGGTCCGACAACGCCAGTTTTTCGCCGACTGATTCATCGGGATGTATCTCGCCGCCGCCAACGTTATCTTCCATGCGCTCCGGCATCAGATGACGGCGGTTCGACGTGGCATAAATCAGAATATTAGCAGGGCGCTCTTCAATATCGCCATCCAGCAGGGTTTTCAGCGCCCGAAAATCGCCCTCCCCTTCATCAAAGGAGAGATCATCACAAAACAGGATGAACCGATAGGGAACATCCCGCAGTTGCGCGATAATGTGCGGCAACGACAGGATATCCCACCGTTTCAGCTCGACGATCCGCAAACCGTGCGGGGCAAACGGTTTCAAGAGACCCTTGACAAGTGACGATTTACCACACCCCCGTGCTCCCCACAACAAGACGTTGTTGGCCGGCACCCCTTTAACGAACTGCATCGTATTACGAAGAACCGCATCGCGAATATCGTCAACTCCGACCAGATCGTCCAGCTCGAACAGATGCGGATGCAAGACGGCACGCAGCTGCCCCGTTTCTCCGGTCCGCTCCCAGCGAAACGCCAGATGGGCGGCAAAATCAGGTTTGATCTGTTCAGGCGGCATCAGCCGATCAACCAGAAGCCCTATTTTGTGGAGTATATCTTCAGCTGTAACAGCAGAGCTTTCCATTGTAGTGACCTAGCAGCCGCAACCGCAATTGTGACAGACTTTTTTAAATTCGTTACTCGGAACGACCGTTTCCGGTGCAAAGGCGATCCGGCGTACCGCAGCGGCAATATCTTCACGAATATCCAGATGGGGGCTCATGCCGATGACATGACCGACACATCTGTTACTATGCCCACCCTCGACAGAGGATATTTTAATCGCATTGAGGAGATCAACGTAACTGTTTACCGTAATGACACTCTCGGTATTCCGAACAATTTCGAGCGCAACGCCCATTTTCCGCATATCAGCGATCAGCATTTGGCAATAGTCTCGGAAAGTCGCTTCGTCAAAATCGACATACCAGTCCGGCCTGTTATGCTCCAGCGATAGAAGTGTCAGAGTAAGCTGTTTATATTTTTTTGCAGCCATGGAACCTGCTCCTGAACGAGATCAGAATTTTGCCGGGCACTCGGCATCCCATGCCGCAAAACCATCGCCGCTCAGCGCCAGAAAAGTAGCAATGCGCTCTTTGTAATACTCCAGCTCAGCCGCCTCAGCTTCAAGAACGGCCAGTTCCTGGAGAGTGATGAAATGTTGTACGCGCAGATAGCGGTACAACGCTGCAATAGCCGTCAGATGCTGCTCCAGCTGACTCATTTCCGGATCGAGTGTATGCGTAATAAACCAGGAAGCAGCAAATTTTTTGATAATGCCCGGTTGCGGCTGCACAACATTCTGGCGACCGAAATCAAGCAGATAATCCCGCAGATAAAGATCGGCACTAAAAGCAAGTTCCGATGCCTGTTCGGCAGACATGCCCTGCTGCTGAAGATACAGATAAAAATGTTTGAGCAGCTGCTGGCAGCGCTCATTAACCTGAAGCTCCTCTTCGATAGTTACAAACTCGAAATCTTCGTGTTCATATTCTATTTCAGGATTACATGATTCGGACATGATAACGCACCTCAGTCAGGATTTGACTCCAGCATAATTTTAGACAGCTTATATATAGTAATTCGAAGCAGCCGTCTACCCTCAAGCAAAGCGTCTCTGCATTTGGTATCAGGCGACTATATTCCCTTCAGATATTCAATCAGTAACCGAACGCCAACCCCGGTAGCCCCTTTCGGGGAGTAGGGACGGGCCGTACTTCCCCAGGCAGTACCGGCAATATCCAGATGTGCCCAGCGTGTTTTTCCGACAAACTGTTTCAAAAACCAACCCGCCGTTATACTGCCGCCATCGCGGGTTCCTGCGTTTTTCAGATCGGCGATATCACTCTTCATCCCCTCGCCATAGCAGTCCCAGAGCGGCAGTTCCCACAAGCGCTCACCACAAATCTCACCCGCCTTTTTGAGCGCGTTCACCAGGCGCTGGTCGTTACCCATCAGACCGCTGGCCTCATGACCAAGAGCCACGACACAGGCTCCGGTCAGGGTCGCCAGGTCGATCATAACCGACGGTTTGCAGGTGAGCGCGTAGTGCAAGGCGTCACAGAGGATCAGGCGTCCTTCGGCATCGGTATTGGTTATCTCGATGGTAAGTCCTGACATTGACGTAATCACATCGCCAGGCTTGTACGCCGTGCCATCAGGCATGTTCTCTGCCGTGGGAATAATGCCAATCAGATTGACCGGCAGCTGTAATCCGGCTGCTGCCGACAGGGTCCCCAGCACGGCGGCACTACCGGCCATGTCGGTCTTCATCTCCTCCATCCCGGCACCCGGCTTGATCGAGATACCGCCGGAATCAAAGGTGATCCCCTTCCCGACCAGCACAACGGGATGATCATTTTTCCCGCCACCCCGGTATTCAAGCACGATCAGGCGTTGTGGCTCTACCGAGCCTCTGCCGACCGCCAGCAGCGCATTCATCCCCAATCGTTCCAACTCATCTCTCTCGAGGATCTCGCATTTCATGTGATGACGTGCCGCCAGCTCGCGGGCTGTTTCAGCCAGATAACCGGTGGTAACTATATTTCCCGGATGCGATACCAGGTCGCGAGCGAGACTGACCCCGCCGCAGATACATGTTGCCTGCTCGACTCTGGTCCGGCATTTCTGCTTGTCGGCATCCGCAGGTATCAGCAGGGTCATCTCCTGAAAAGAAAAACGCGCCTCATTGTCCCTGGTTTTATACTGCTCAAAGCTGTAGCTCCCCAGTAGCGTCCCCTCACAGACCGCTTCCAACGCAGCGTTCAAATTTCCGGCACGATGCACTACTGATGCAAACGAACCTACCCGTGCCCCGCGAAGCGCCTGAACCGCATTCCCGGCGGCCTGACGCAAACGTTCTTCATTCAGTTCAGATTTCTTACCAAGACCCACCAGCAGCAGGCGTTCGGCCGGCAGCTTCCCAAGTGTGTGTATCAGGCGCGAGCTCTTTTCTTTGCCGGTAAATTCGCCGCTGGCCTTCATCCGTTCCAGGCAGCCATCCAGAGCTGCGTTACAGGCCGAGAAAATTTCGTCCGTCTCATCTTCACAACAGCCAATAACCAGAGCAGGGGAAGCGCAGGTAAGCGGATTGACAGCACTGATATCGATCTTCATTGTTTCACGACCTCGTTTTCAAATTTAACAGATGGATTTAAAAGCTCTCCTACGCTATACATGCCGTACAGCTGCAGCGGTTACGTTGTATCTCAGAATACTTATCATATTGCAACTACTTTGGAACGGCACAGCATCGTGCCGCACGACCGGGGAGCCATAACGTGAACAAGATGACAATCGACGGAATTTCGCTTTCGCTGGCACGACCGGTAACACTCAACCTGCAATGGGTTGGACAGGATGAGCTGATTTTGCAGCTGCTGGCGGCCTGGATGGTTATTGACCAGCGCGACATACCCTTTAATCCCCGCCTGATCGGCAAGCCCGGCGTCGGGAAAACGACCCTGGCCTATGCGGCGGCCAAGCGTCTGGGGCGACCGGTCTACCTGTTTCAGGCCACCATGGACACCCGCCCCGAAGACCTGATCATCACCCCGGTAATCGGCCCGGATGGTACCATTCAGTATGCGGCTTCAGCACTGGTATCTGCCATGCTCACCGGCGGCATACTTATTCTGGATGAAGGCAACCGGATGAGTGAGAAAGCGTGGGCGTCTCTGGCCCCGCTGCTGGACGACCGCCGTTATGTCGAATCGATAATTACCGGTTTGCGGATCCAGGCCGGGCGTGATTTTCGGATTGTGGTCACGATGAACGAAGATTCTTCGACCTTTGAGATTCCGGAATATATCCATTCGCGACTACAGCCCCAGATATACATCGACTTTCCGGAGGCCGATGAGGAGTTGGCCATCCTCAGCGAAAACCTCCCCTTTGCCGAGAGTGAAATCCTCACCTATGTCGTGAAGTTTCTGCAGCGTGCCCATAAGAATGACGAGCTCTATTCCGTGCGGGACGGCATCAATATCGCCCGCTATGCGCTTAAAATGTCGATGACCGGCGCTGCCCCGCCGCTCGACTTTCTGCGGCTTTCCGTAGCCCGCATCCTCGGCAACGAAGCGCTCCCGTATCTCGACTGACCCATGCCGCAGCGTCTCCACCTTGAAAACTTCGGCCCGATTCACGCCCTGCCGATACTGCATTACCGCCTTGAATTCGCCCACCTGGTGCGCATGGCCTGCGCGCGGGTCCGACCGGACGCCGTCGCGATCGAACTCCCCCCCACCCTTGAACCTCTTTTTCTACGCGCCGTACGTCGACTGCCGCAGATTTCGGTACTCAGCTACCGGAGAAATACGAAAAAAGGGGGGAAACCGGTTGAGGGGGAAACCGTCTATCTGCTGGTGGAACCGGCCGACCCGCTGGTAGAGGCGGCACGCAGGGCGCTTGAGCTGAATCTGCCGCTGTATTTCGTCGATATCGATACCGACCGGTATCCCCGCCACCATGACCGGCTTCCTGATTCCTACAGCATCTGTCGTATCGGACTGGAAGCCTATTACCGGGAATATCTGAAATTCTGTGACGGAGAGCCCCCCTGCCGCGAGGATACGCGCCGGGAACAGGGCATGGCCTTTCATCTGCAGCAGCTGGCACAGAAACATCAGCGCATTCTGTTCGTCTGCGGAATGGCGCACCTCGAACGGGTCAAGTGCAGCTTCGCAACCCCGCAGGCAGCACCGTTAGAGCGGATGCGGCGTGACGGCGTCAGCATCTGGAACCTGCACCCCGACTCCTGCCGCGAAATCCTGGCCGAATTTCCGTTCCTTTCGGCGGTCTACGAGTACCGCCGTGGTCCGCTCCCCGAAGAGCCGGTCGAGGCCGGTAGCGGCTTGCGCAAACGTTTTCATGCGCTGGAACTGATCCGTGGCGGCAGACAGGAACTGCCGGAAGAACAGCTGCTGGACAATGCCATCCGTAGAACTGCCCGTCATACGGGACGCGAGGGGAGTTTTTCCGACCGGCAGCGCGTCATCTACCGCCTCTTCTGCGAGGCCGCCCGGCAGTATCGTCAGGAGACCGGTGAGATTCTGCAGCTCTGGCAGAAACGGGCATTTTTCCGCTTCTCCCGAAACTATGCCCTGCAAAGCGGCATGCTGCTGCCAGATCTCTTCCAGCTCCTGGCAGCGGCCCGTGGCTGTGTTGACGACAATTTTGCCTACGCATTCTGTCGACTGGCGACCTGTTATCCCTGGCAGTCGGAAAGCAGCGACCTGGCCACGATCAGCATCTCGCCGGAAGAGCTGTGGGGCGGCAGTCGCCAGATACGCTTTCGTCCACGCCAGAAACGGAGTAAGGGACTTTCCCGGATCGGGCTGCTCAAGCGAAAACGGGAAAAGCGTCCCGGTGAGTGGCTGGAAGGCTTCGACGATCCTTCGGTCTGCTCCTGGCCTCAGGAGGATATCGCCATTGAAGAGTACGGACGGTTTCTGAAGCGAAAAGGGGAACTTCAGCTTTCTGAAGAGCTGAGTCGAACGGAAAAATTCAGCTCATCACTCCTGGATGGCATCGACATGCGCGAGACGATCCGCAACATTCACGACGGGGCGATTTTTGTCAGGGAGCAGCAGCGCGCCAAAGGTGGCGTTGGAAGTCTGGTGATGATTTTTGATGAAGATCGCCGCACCGGACGCTACCCGTATCGCATGACCTGGCTGGGGGAGCATGATCAGGAGTCTGATATGGCCTTTTACGCGACCGATCCTACTGAAAACATCGTCGGGCCGGGCATCTGCCGTTCTGAATACGGGGGGTTTCTGCTCTCATTCCCCCCGCGGCGGATGCTGGATGTCTGGCAAGATCCTGATTATCAGAGCGCTGCAACCGGGTCCGAAGTTCTGCTGATGGCTGCACTGGATTACTCGACCGAAAAAAATGTCGTCTACGTGGCTGCCAAACCGCCCCGCAGCATCTTCAAACAGATCGCCGCGCGCCGAGATCGCACGATTGTCTACATTTCACTGGGCTCGCTATCGCCACACAAGTTGAAACAGCTGCGCATACTGCACATCCTGGCCGGCAAGGACAAACGGCAGATAGCTGCTGAATATATCTGGTAATTTTTCTAATCCCCTTGACAGACACACACCCATCGGGTACCGTGAGCCGCCTTACAGAAAGATCAGTTTCAGATAGACGATACTACTAAACCGCCCGCGAGGGTGGGACGGAAAGCTCACAGGGTCTCATGCAGACAGCCGGGTCGCCGAACTATCAATCAGTTGATAGAACCAGCGAGCCGGCTTTTTTATGCCTGCGCAATCCTGTATAAAAAAATCAACGAGGAGACACACAATATGAAGTTGAGTAAAAAAATCCAGGAAATGGCCGTCTTTATAGAATTTCTGGCCAGTGCCGGTCTGGCGATTTTTTTCCACGCCGTGCTGCACAATCCCCAGGTGGCCTACAGTATTTTCGGCATTGGCATTCTGCTGTCACTGGCTACGTATCTGTTACGGGAGGATATTGAAAAAACACGACGGGTTCTGGTGGACCAATACCACCAGGCGCATGAACTGACCTTCGCCCTGGCGCAGATCAGCGATCCGGAGTGCCAGGTGCGGGCGCAGGAGCTTCTGGCGGGTAACAAACGTACGATTTTGATGCTACAACAGGGATTTATTCCGCTGGATGAGACTGAATTCTATCTGGAAGGTGCGAAATGTTCTGATATGACGCAGCATCGTATCAAGGCGGTCGATCCGATTACCACCGGCTGGCTTTCGCGCGGAGCCATGGTCAACTTTTATCAATCCAACCTGCGAGCGCTGGATCGTGGTGTTGCCATTACGCGTATTTTTGTCATGAATCGCGAAGAGCTGAGCGATCCTGATGTGCAAAAAATACTGATGATACAGCACACAGACGATATCGAAGTGCGGATTGCCTTTCGGGATGAACTTCCCACAACGGCCAACAATCTGAGCGGGAGAGATACCAACAGCTCCTACGATTTCGCCATCTATGATGATCAGATCGCCACGGAGGTATTCCCGCAGTCAGGAATATATTTCGGCAGGAAAACCGGCCAGCCGGTCAATGTCGAGCGCTTTCAGCGGCTCTACGAGCTGATTGAACATAGCGCTCATGCCGTTGCCGTGGAGGATGATCAGATCCGGCTTGCTTCGGAGATACTCAAGTCAGCTGCCTGAGCGTTCCATTAATTTTTCATCGAAGCGTCTGAAATATTCGTCACGGCACCAGTTTTCAACGTCTACCAGACCCTGGAAGGCTTCACGAAAACCGGTCATTCCGATACTGAAGACACCATGCCCGTAGACAATCGCCCTCCCCGTCGCGCCGATAACGGGAGGGACGTTTTTTGCCAGACCACCGGCCCCGATCTCACCGGCCACAACCGGCGTGTCACCGAGATAGCGAACTTTCCGGCATTCCTTCCAGCAATCCGCTACATCACAGTTCTCCTGATCCTGGCAGAGCATACTCATAATCACCGCAAAGCGCGGGTGTCCATGCAGAATAACGTGACAACCGGTTGTCTCGTAGATGCTGCGATGTGCCACAAGTTCACTGGAGGCGGTAATACCGACGGTCGAAGTATTCGTGAAAGGGACCGGATCAATGCAGGCAGAGAGTTCATCCAGACTGGAAGCGGTTTGTGAAATGTAGATCAGCCGGTCATGTGAGCAGGATATATTGCCGAAGAACGAATCTACCAGGCCGCGCTGGACCGTATAGCGACCGACGTGAACAAGCTCGTCAAGGATATGGGTGTGCTCGGTCAGCGGCCCCTGACGAAACGCCAGCCCCTCCGCTGAAAGCGGCAGCAGCCAGGTTGTCCTGAATCCGGCGAAAGCCTCGGCTTCTTCCGGCAGAATAAAGCCGGTCTCCAGCAGATCTTCAAGATATTTGATGTAGGTCGAATGAAAGACCGATGACCAGTTAATATAGGCCTGCTCGACCGTTACGGTACCGCTGGCGATGATACCGACCCCTTCGACCACGATCCCCTTTCGATTACCCAGCAGTGCCGCGATTGTTCGCGCCGGGTCGGGTCCGAATCCGGTGTGCCGCAGAATCGGAATGTCGTGCAGAAAGGTTCGGGTTTCGGTATCGCGCGGGATGATCGCCTGTTCAGCAGGGTCACTCCGCCGCAACAGGAAATCGGCAAAGGGGAGTGCCGATCGGGCAACGGTCAGGGCCAGGCAATCCAGGTGGCTCAGGATATCTGCTGCCAATGCAGCCAGTTCAGGATTACCGGCCGAAATGATGCTGTCATCCTGGGCTGCAAACGCAATCAGTTCGGGGAGTGCAGAGCGGTCTGCAACCAGTTTATCGCTGTATTTTGTAATCTGATCGAGCATCAGGGGCGAGAGGCGGGAAGATTGGTAAACAGTACGGAACCGTCCGAGAGAACTTCACTGCGGAAACGGGACGAGCGCTGAGTGGCGGCAACCAGTCTAAGATCAGACAGTTTACGCGTGCTGCCCGGTACAAAGGCATCGGTAATATTGGTGCCGGCCTGCCAGGCTTCAAAATGAAGATGCGGACCGGTGGAGCGTCCCGTTGAACCGGAAAGAGCCAGCGTGCTGCCTGCGGTAACAGGCTGTCCCTGTGATACCAGAATCTGGCTGTTGTGGGCGTACAGCGTCACGATACCGTTGTCATGTTCAACGATTACGGTATTGCCGTACCCGGAGCGGGCACCGCAATAAATGACCACGCCTGCTGCAACCGGCATGACGGCGGTACCGGTAGGAATGGCTATATCAACACCGTTATGCTGTCTCCAGACGCCATCTATCGGGTCAATGCGCATGCCAACCAGCGAAGTAACCGTGCCACCGACACCGGGCAGATGCGGCTCGAAAGGTTCCGGCGACGTAGCGTTCGGATTGGAAGCCGCGAGGACTGTTTTCTGGACGATCTCTTCAAGTGAAATATCGTGTACTTTCTGCGATTTTCGGGGTTGCTGGCCGCCACGACGCTTCGAAGAAGGCGCCGGACGATCCTTGATGATCATTTTGGCCTCTTTTACCCGGGGAGCATCGGTAAAAGTCTCGACACCATCAACCGTGACGAAGCGATAAATATCGGCTACACCCTGGGACGGAAAAATACAAAGCTGCATAAGTCCGGCAATAAGGACAAAGGCCGCTCTATAAAGAAAACGGAATGGGACGATAGAATCGCTATCCATGATTAATACTTGTCGTAAGGGATTTTTTCTGATAGGTAACTGCATCCGTAACCTTATACAGTATCCGGGTAAAAAGATCAATTTATCCTCTCCCTGGAGTAACTTGAGTGTCTACACACTATGTTCACGTTATAAAAGGTACCGAGCTGGAGGATACCAGGGTTATTCTCCAGTTTTTAAAAGGCATGGTTGGTCAGCGCTTCAGTTTACTGAATTATTTCAAGCAGATTCCCGTTTCTTTTGATGCGGTTCTTTTAAACGTTGAAAATCAGATGGCCGAATTTGCGATCCACGAATATCAGTCCAAAGCGATCGAAAGAGAGCGAAAAGCACTGATTCGAGCTCATGCAAAAAGCCCCTTCCGTGAAGACATTGTCGGAGAAGCTTTTTATGTCAGTGCGATCAAAAAACGGGCTATTTTGTGCAAGTTCTGGTATGCAAACAATCTGGCCGGTATGCGGCGTTTTGTACGCGTACAGCTTGACAAACCGGTTGAAGCGGATCTGGTCTGCGACGACGAAGTCCTGAAAGGGTACATCAAGGTGATGTCTCTGGGAGGGGCTGCTCTGGAGCTCCCGTCTTGCGGATCGTTGCTAACCGGCACGGAAATCAACCTGTATCTTAAACTGCCCGATCTCACCAGCACGACCGTGGTGGAGACATCCTTGAATGCTACCGTTGTCAAAGCAACCAGTGAAGAAACCCCATGTACCTGTATCCTGGAGTTTCATATCGAAAAGCACTCCCAGCAGCAACTGGCTCACTTCATTAACCAGCGCCAGGTTGAGATCATCAGGGAATTAAAAAATCTGTAAATCCGACACCATTTACCTGTAGAGCCTTTTTTTTAAGCACTATTTTCAGGCTGATTATTTATTAGACAGACCCATCATATCTAGGTACGGGATTAATTCTTATAACCACTCGATATATAAGTATCAATTTTTACGATTATTATTTGGCAGGATGTTTGCAAAAGTCTCAACAGCATCGCATGTTTTTAACTATTTATACATGATCTTGATTAGCATATATTCCATCCCCGGAGGGTTACACGATGAAAAAAGTCGATGCCATCATAAAACCGTTTAAACTGGATGAAGTTAAGGAAGCTTTGAACGAGATCGGCATTCAAGGTATTACCATAAGTGAGGTAAAAGGTTTTGGTCGCCAGAAAGGACACACCGAATTATACCGTGGCGCTGAATATGTTGTTGATTTCATACCCAAGATTAAGATAGAAATTATTGTTTCCGACTCCATTCTTCCCCAGGTTGTTGCCGTTATAGAAAAGTCTGCCAAAACGGGACGAATCGGCGATGGAAAAATCTTTGTTACAAATGTAGATGAGGTAATTCGCATTCGAACCGGTGAGACCGGCGAAGATGCCCTCTAGGTAGAACATTATATCCCCCTGAAAGGAGTAACTGATGACCCCACAACAAGTAGTAGAGTTTGCAAAAGAAAACGGCGTCCTGATGGTCGATTTCAAATTCATGGACTTTGTCGGTATCTGGCAGCATTTCACCGTACCGATGAGCGAGTTTGGCGAGGACACGTTTGAAGAGGGACAGGGCTTTGACGGCTCTTCAATTCGTGGCTGGCAGCCGATCCATGCATCCGACATGATCATCATTCCCGATCCGAACACCGCAAAGATCGATCCCTTTGTTGCTGTTCCGACCCTCTCGCTGATCTGTAACATCTTTGATCCGATTACCAAGGAAGGGTATTCACGCGATCCGCGTAATATCGCCATCAAAGCTGAAGCTTATCTGAAATCAAGCGGCATCGGTGATACCGCTTACTTCGGACCTGAAGCCGAGTTTTTTATTTTTGACGATGTACGCTATGACTCCAGCGCCAATCAGTCTTTCTATGCTGTCGATTCATCCGAAGGCACCTGGAACAGCGGTCGTGAAGAGTTCCCTAACCTGGGATACAAGCCACGCCACAAAGAAGGCTACTTCCCGGTTTCCCCGACTGACTCACAGAACGATCTGCGTAACGAGATGGTTATGGAAATGCAGAAAGTCGGCATCCGCGTAGAATGTCAGCATCACGAAGTTGCAACCGGTGGCCAGGCAGAAATCGATATGCGCTTCAACTCATTGGTTGCTATGGCCGATGACCTGCAGTGGTTCAAATACATTGTCAAAAACGTTGCCAATCGTAACGGCAAAACGGCCACCTTCATGCCGAAACCACTTTATGGCGATAACGGTTCCGGTATGCACTGCCATCAGTCAATCTGGAGAGATGGCGTCAATCTGTTTGCCGGCGAAAAATACGGTGGACTCTCACAGATGGCGCTCTGGTACATCGGCGGCATCATCAAGCATTCCAAGGCTCTGTGCGCATTTACGAACCCGACTACCAACTCTTACAAACGACTGGTACCCGGCTTCGAAGCACCGGTAAATATGGCGTATTCCAGCCGTAACCGTTCTGCATCGCTGCGTATCCCGATGTTCTCATCAAATCCGAAGGCCAAACGTATCGAATATCGTACGCCCGACCCGGCAGCCAATGGATACCTGGCATTTGCCGCCATGCTGATGGCAGGTCTCGACGGTATCGAAAACAAGATCGATCCCGGCCAGCCGCTTGACAAGGATATCTACGGCCTTTCCCCTGAAGAGCTGAAAGACATTCCGTCAGCACCGGGTACCCTGGAAGAAGCACTTGGCTGCCTGAAAGCCGACTACGAATTCCTGCTCAAGGGTGATGTATTTACCCCGGACGTCATTGAAAAATGGATTGAATACAAAACTGAAGCTGAAGTCAACCCGGTCCGTATGCGTCCGGTACCACTTGAATTTGCACTGTACTACGACGTATAAATCAGGATCAAATATTTATATGCATCACAAAAGGCGGGAGCGATCTTCCCGCCTTTTGTGCGTTGTGGAAGTTTGCGAAATTGACTTTAGCGGGTTGTTCCGCCTCAGTCGGAATTGGACTTTCAGGTCGCTTGAAAATGCTTCACCTGAAAATATTGCTTTTCGTATGCTCGAAGAAGAAAACAACTCATGAACATCCGCTCCCACCCTTCATCATCAAACAATTCTGGCATTCCTCTTGACATGGTACTAAAAAACGGTACTATATCCATATGAAACGCAAATACTCAAAGACTCTGGAACTGATTTTTCACCGGCCTGTATCCGGCAACATAAAATGGAAAGAGATCGAAGCGTTTCTGATCTCGCTTGGAGCTGAAACGATAGAGCGCGAAGGGTACCGCCTGGAGATATACCTATTTGGTGTGGTGAAGGTGTTTCATCGGCCTCATCCATCGCCGGACACGGACAAAGGTGCTGTATCGTCAATCAGAAAATGGCTTGAAGAAAACGGGGTGATACCATGAACACGATGACAATTAACGGACATAATGCAGTCGTTGCATACGACGAAGAGATTGATATGTTTCGCGGGGAGTTCGTAGGGCTTAACGGCGGGGCTGATTTCTATGCATCAGATATTTCCGGTCTGCGTAAAGAGGGTGAAATCTCTCTGCGGGTCTTTCTGGACGCTTGCCAAGCGCGAGGGATTGAGCCACGCAAGCATTTTTCAGGAAAGTTCAATCTGAGGGTGCCGCCTGATCTGCATGAGAGATTGGCTACACAAGCCGCCGCCCACGGCAAGAGTATCAATGCATGGGTGTTGGACGTACTGAAGGATCAGACCACGGGCATGCATGAGTGTACGTCCACACCGATCACACCCCGGTTGGTACGTAGTAGACCATTATCCGGACGGTCGGAAAGGTAAACGAGAGCGAGAGGCGTTCCCCAGTTATGAAGCTGCGTCACAGTTTCAGGACGCATTGAGCAAGCATAAGACAACCCCTCAAAAAGCAACTCACCCCCGCCTAAATGATGTAGTCGAAGATTATCTGCTGATGTGTAAAAAAGAATTGTCAGCGGTGACGTATGAGGCGAAACATCGCCGGTTATTAAAATACGTAATGCCGTTCTTTGGTGCGTATCGGGTGAAGGATCTTGACCAGAACTGGTCTGCGCTGGAATGAAGCTCGAAATATCAAATGGGAAGATATCGACCTGAAGGGCGACCGTATCCGGATAAAGGAAATAGTAGACGGCCCACAGGACATAGTTTATATTCTTGGATCTTTGCACAAGCGGTTTACTGAAAACGCCGAATCTTGCGGCTACGTCTTTCAAAGCGATTAACGCTGACAACGCAATAAAAATGAAAGCGCTTAATATATAAAGGAAATTTCAAACATGGAAGGATTCTTCCTCAAACTTTCTGTAATGTTGGTGCCGGGCATGCTGGCTATTGTCTGCCATGAAGTTTCACATGGATATATGGCCTGGCGTTTTGGTGATCCAACCGCCAGGATGTTAGGCCGCCTGACGCTTAATCCGATAAAACATATTGATATAATTGGTACACTGATGATTTTCTTTATCGGAATCGGCTGGGCCAAACCGGTGCCGGTTGTGTTTGAAAATCTGCGCAACCCCAAACGCGACATGATCTGGGTTGCGGCCGTCGGACCGATTACCAATATGATTCTGGCCACCATCTCGGCTTTTCTGCTGCGTGGTCTGGTATCCGTCAGCAATCCGGCCGTGTCAGGTTCTGCACTTGCCATGCTGATCGAACCGCTGGTTCTGATGCTGGCCTTCTCCGTATACATCAACCTGTTGCTGGCAATTTTCAATATGATTCCGGTGCCGCCACTTGATGGCGGCCGCGTTATGGTCGGCCTGCTGCCACCGCGTCAGGCGGCAGCTCTGTCACGGCTGGAACCATACGGCATGATTATCATTATCGTGCTGGTGTTCTTCACCAATATGTTCACCTATGTCATCTCGCCATTCCTTCATCTGGGAGTTCAGCTGTTGGCCGGACCGCAGAGCGGTCTGGTCATGGGTGTTACCAGACTGATGATGAAATAACGTCTGCTTCAAGCGGTAATTGTACGATGTGACGTAGCAAATCTATGTCACATCCCCCCAGAGTGCAGCAGCAAGTCCTGATTTCCGGTCAACTCTTCGTGACACTGCCGCCACAAAAACCTCCTCATCCGCCCAGACCTCCACGTCCTGTTTCGCCCGTGTAATTCCGGTATAGATCAACTCCCGCGCCAATGCATCTGAATCGTGATCCGGCAGGAGCAACAGAACCCGTTCAAATTCTGATCCCTGGCTCTTATGCACCGTCATGGCGTAGACCGTCTCATGCGCCGGCACACGAACCGGCGACACGCTTCGCACGCCCCCCTCTACAGCGGGAAACCAGACGCGCGGCGTATCGTCATGTTCAGGGTCGGGCATGACAATACCGATGTCACCATTGAAAAGCTTCATCGTATAGTCATTAACCGTGATCATAACCGGCCTGCCCGGATACCAGCGCGTATGGTGATCGATGAGTCCCTTTGCAGCCAGCACGTCCTCAACCAGCGCATTCATTCCGGAGACACCGTACGGCCCCTGACGCAGGGCACAGAGGATTCTGAAACTGTCGAAGAGCCTGAGCGCCTCGACTGGTGACCCGGCAGAGAGATAGCGCCCATACCCGGTGACAATTATTTCCGCCAGCGCATTTTTGAGTCTGTCCGGCCGGGGGATAACCTGCCATCTGCTGCCGCTGCAGCTCTCATCTTTCAGTATGGCACAGGCCTGTCGCCCCTCTCCTGCGTTGACCGCCCGGGAGATCGCCCCGATACTGCTGTCAGCGCCAAAGCGATAGGTGCGCTGCAGCACAACCAGCGCATCGGAAAGGTGGCCGCTATCGCCACAATCTGCTCTGTCTGCAACAGTATAACCGGTCACCCGTGAAACAAAGTCTGCAAAGCCTTGTGAATACCGCGTTGAGCGACCGGTGCCACAGATATCTCCGAGCACTGCTCCGGCTTCGACCGAAGCGAGTTGATCCCGGTCTCCGAGCAAAATCAGGCGTGCATCGTTTCTGATCGCTACAACCAGCTTTGCCATCAGAGGCAGCGCCACCATTGACGCCTCATCGATGATGACAACATCATGCGGCAGCTGATTATCCGCAGTATGCCGGAATCGAACCGAGCCGGAACGGACACCGAGAAGCCGGTGGATGGTCGTAACATCTTCAGGAATCTGAGCTTTGATGCCAGCACTGCACTCCAGGGCATCTTTCATGCGGCGGATCGATTCTTTGAGCCGTGCAGCCGCTTTACCGGTCGGGGCCGCCAGGGCGATGCGCAGCCTGCTTCCGGGTGCCTGTTCCAGCAGCAGTGCCAGAATCTTTACAACCGTCGAAGTTTTACCGGTTCCCGGCCCTCCGGAAATCACACAGAACTTTTTTTTCAGCGCGGCTAATGCGGCGACCTGCTGCCAGTCGATCCCGTCATCAGCAGTAACGGGAAAAAGCCGCCGCACGGCGCGAGCAAGCAGATTTTCATCCAGATCGCAGACGGGAATAGCGCTCTTATCCTGAATAATACGCGCCAGATCGCTCTCGTATTTCCAATAACGATAGAGATACAGACGGCCATCAGCATCCAGAACCAGCGGCTTGAACTCACCCGGAAACCCGACAACCCCGCTTGCAGCCAGCTGTTCCAGCATCTCTTTCAACTCAGGTAACTGATAATCATGATCATCCAGCGTTAATTCGGCAGCGGCACATTCAGACAGATTCAGACAGATGTTGCCATTCCCGACAGCATGGCTCACCAGTGCAGCGACCAGCTCCAGGCATGCCGGAGCATGAGCCGCTTCGCGCCTGATGAATGCGGCAAAATGGCGATCGAGCGCCGTCAGTTCATACGAGATCTTCGCCACGCTACCCTCCGGCCTGAATCAGGCAATTCGTCAATTCGTTGATCAATTCCAGCGGTGGCAGGTCCCGGAAAAAACCGAATTCTTCACCCCGCTTCTGATTGGCCCCGCGCAGAAAGACGAACAGCACGCCGCCAAAGTGCCTGGTGTAGTCATACCCTTTGATTCGCAGGGAGAGATATCGGTTCAACGCCACGGTATAGAGCAGATACTGAAGCGAATACAGTTTTTTCACCATGGCCGCTCTGAGCTGATCCCTGCCATACTCTTCAATCCGGTACCCGAGGTGATTCGATTTCCAGTCCGCCAGATAGAATCTGCCATTCTGCTCAAAGACCATATCAATAAAACCCCTGACCATCCCCTCAGCCGGTTTGAATTTCAGAGCCCGGCTGAGAGCCATCAGATCCACCGTTGTATGCTGACCGCTCCAGCAGCGAAAGGTATCCTGTAGCGTGGCGGAGGTGATGAATCTAAGCGGAAAGAAAAATTCCAGCTCCGTAATCCAGCTCCCCTTTTTCAGCTCTGACAGGGAAAAAGAGCCTTCCGGCGCTGCCAATCGCGTCGTAACAACATTCTCAACCATGGCCGTGATGTGCGGGTGCCATTCCGTGTTAAAGCCATGCTTTTGCAAGCAGATAGTCAGCAGCTTTCTGTTTTCAGCTGATGACATATCCGTAAAGTCGAGTTTCTCGAAGAGCTCGTGCAGGAAGATACCGGCGTGTGCTCCGCGCGGAAAGGTAAAGATACTCTTCACCTGTGACGTCTGATCAGCTGCAGCCGCTGCGAGAGCACTCTCACCGGAGTCGGCTTCGTCACGGTCCGGCAACTCCACGGTGGCAGTGTCATGAGCAGCAAAGGACGTGAAGCTTGAAATCCGCCAGCTGCGATCAATGGAACCACTGAAGGTTCTACAGGCAAGCTGCGCTCCGTCGGCATACATCGGCAGATAGTGCGGCGCATCCTCTTCCGCAGGCATCGCCGAGACGCTGATGGTACCCTCGTCGCGCGCCGCCAGCTCCTGCAGCTGAGCCACCATCGTTTCTGCCGGCAGTTTCTTGACCTCTTGAGCCAGCGCAGCGACCAGATCATCGGCTCCCCGCACCTCTTTCGAAGCGTGGAACAGATAGGCCAGTGCTGACGTCTCCGGCCTGTTTCTGCCGGTACTGTCCGTGATCTTCCCGGCCACCAGGTAACAGCGCAGCTTGGCTCTGGTCAGGGCGACATAGAGCAGCCGCAGGTTCTCGGCCAGCGCTTCTTTCCGGGCGATAAGCGCGTGGTTCTTCTTGTCGACAGAGCCGAAATCCTTGATAAGCGTTCGATTCTCATCATGAAAAGTCACGATCTCGTCATCGGACCGTACCCCCACCCAGAGGTAAGGGCAAAATACGATCGGAAATTCCAGCCCTTTGCTGACATGAACGGTCAGTATCTTGACCGCCTTTTCATCCGTTTCCAGCCGGATCTGATATTCGTCGGCAGCTTCTTCTCCGCTGACGCGTTCACTGAACCAGGTTACGACACCCGCAGCCCCCAATCCCCGCGCGTGACAGGCAGCGTGAAGAATCTCGCAGCAGTGCAACACATTTGTCAGAGCACGTTCTCCATCCGGATGCCGCAGGAGACGGCCGCGCACCCCTTCACGCGCAAGCAGCGTCTGCACCATGACCATAAAGCCATGCTCCAGCCAGATGTGATGATAGTCGCGGAATTTTATCAGCCACTCTTCCCAGAGCGGCTCATCGTCCAGAAGGGTGGCGATATCATTCCCGCTCAGACCGAGGAGACGGGTGACAAGCGCCGCCCTGATTCGCGTTTCACTACCGGGGTCGGCCAGGGCAGCCAGCAGCGTACAGACTTCACGGGCTTCGTCCGTGCTAAAAATACTCTTATCGCTTCGCATAACGCTCGGTATCCCAAGCTTGCGCAGGGCATCCTGGATCGAAGCGGCCTGGCGATGGCTCCGGACGATGACGGCGATATCTTCGGGAGCCAGCGGGCGATCATCAATATGCGCCCTTCCCTCCCGGCCATCCTCCAGCAAACGGGCTATCTCGGCAGCAACGGCTATCGGTATCTCCCGGTTGGCCCGACCGACGTTACTATCCTTGCCGTCCAAGCCGGCCGGCAGGTACCAAACCTGCAGCGGAGCGTCATCGGCATCTTTCAGGGACAAAGGGTCATAGCCGTCACCCTTGCCGGATGTAACCTGGTGATAGGTTATGTGATTGAATACAAAGGGAGCGATATCATCTCTGAAGAGTGTATTGAAAGCGCTCAGAAGTCCCGGCGTTGAGCGCCAGTTATCGGTGAGTGTAAAACTCCGCGTGGGGTCGTCCACACCGGCAGCGGCCTGCAGGTAGGCAAAAATATCCGCCCCGCGGAAACTGTAGATGGCCTGTTTCGGGTCACCGATCAGAAACAGCGGGCAGGCCGGGTCTGCATATATTTGGCGGAAAATGTCGTACTGCACCGGATCGGTGTCCTGAAACTCATCGATCAACGCCGCCCGGTATTTTTGGCTGAGACTGGCCGCCAGCTCATCGCCACGCGCCCCGTACAGGGCAGCGTACAGGTCAGTCAACAGATCGTCAAAGAAGCGGATGTTGAGCTCACGCTTGCGGGACGCCATTCGCGTGCGGGCAAAGGCGATCAGCTCGGAGCGAAACGCCAGGAAGCGTCTGACTACCAGCTGTTGCATTATTTCACAGAGATCAAAGAACGGGTCACGGAGAGCCTCCCCGGTAGGCTTCTTGCCGGCCAGAATGCCGGAAGCGGTGAGTTTTTCAAACTCTGCGAAGAGGTCATAGGGATTCCCGACGGCACAATAGCTCTCCATCGCAGCAAAGAGATCGGGAAGCTTTTCCGGTTTGTAATAGTCCAGACTGCGGGAGAGCCCCTTATTGTTGACGATAAGATCCCTGATCTCTGCGCTACGCTCCTGCCACATCGATTTCACGGCTTCGAAAGCCCGCTGACACTCCTGCCCGAGCGTCGTGAGCTGATCAAGGTCGAAATCAGGCAGAATCTGCAGCTTCGGGTTTCCGAGCATCCCCTTGAGAAAGCCGGTCATGTAGTCGGGTGTCAGTTTGTGGCGCAGGGCATAGCCGAGCAGTGGTGCGTATTCGGCAAAGAAGTGCCTGCGCCAGAAATCGTCCACGACCTCCTGAATCAGGGCGGACTGGTCGGTGACCAACTCCGTGTCGGAGAGAAAACCACTTTCAAAAGCGTTATCCTGTAGCGCTCGCAGGCAAAAACCATGAATGGTAAATATCGACGCGAGATCAAACGATGTCAGCGCCCGCTCTAGTCGATCCTGCGCTTCTGCTCGATCAGGACCTGTGCCGTTGATATTGGTCACCAGCCCCGAAATAAAGGCGTCCTTGGGCTCGCCCCCCTCAAAGACATCCAGCGCCTCACGGATACGACTGCGGATCCGCCCGCGCAGCTCTTCGGTGGCCGCCTCGGTATAGGTCACCACCAGGATCTGTTCCGGCGAAAGATTGCGTTCTACCAGCAGACGCAGATACAAGCAGGCAATGGCGTAGGTTTTTCCGGTGCCGGCACTGGCTTCGATCAGATTGCGGCCGGTCAGATCAACGGACAGATGCTCCAGTTCGTTCATGCCGTCTCCTTTACCCGGTACGCAATAAGTGGCGCCAGCAGTTCCACGGCAATCTGTTCAAAATCAGCCGTGAGCGGATCATCTTCCCCACCGAAACAGAGCCGTAAATACGGGTCCTCTTGCTCGCCGTTGTACTTATAACCGCTGGCCCACTTTTTACGCGCTTTTTCGAGATTGCCGTTGCTCACGACAAATTCCAGGGAGGTGGCCGGAAAAAAGCGGAGCGGCATCTGCAGCCCCTGCCAGTAGCGGGAGAGAAGCGTCGCCAAGATGTCAGCGGCGTTGTCTACGGGCTTGTAACTCACGGAGCTCCCCTTCATGATCAGACGGCTCTCGCGTGGGTACTCATCCGGCGCACACGCGTTCAGTGCCAGGTGTTCGATCCAGCAGCGAATTTCGTCTTTTGCCTTCAGCTGCGCAGAGCGACAGAGTATCTTTTTATCCAGCCAGATACCGTCCAGTTGGCCGGACAGCCTGAATTCCCCCACCGACTGATCAAAAATGAACGGCTCTCGTGACGGGAGACCGTTTGTTTCCTTGAGTACCCTGGCAACCAGCCCATCGACTTCCGTGACAGCCGCCGCAAAAAGCGCCTCTCCATGCCGGGCTGGCGGTAGCAGACCCCGGCACTGCGCAATCGCACGAAAATCGACGTCGTTCGCTCCCCGTAAGCGACGTTCCAACAGCTCCTGATTCAGGCTATACGCATCAAGCCCTTCAACCGCAAACGGCTCACGCTCATCCAGCGGTATTGAAAGCTCTTCGAGCCTGATCTGAAGCCTGTTTTCAAGGATATACCGGGCCGGATTCGCATAAAAACGGATCAGCTGCATCAGGCTGACGTCACGTAGCTCCGGCGCTGGCTCATTCAACGGTATCGCAATAAACGGTGGCTGCAACTGACGCCCCTGCATGGCTTCCTGCAGCGCCGTACAGTTCTCACGTGAATAGCTGAAATAGCGTGAATCACCGCTAAAATAGCTTCTGCTGAAAGCCTGCAGACGATGCCTGGTCACAAGCCGCTCTTCCACGCCGGACCCATCGACGGAAAAGCTGCGCTCGACACAGTCGAGGAATTCACTGACCAGCACCGAAGGGGGAATGACACTGTTATCCTTGATGCTCTGGCCGACGTAACTGATGTAGAAATAGTCTCTGGCCGACAGCAGCGATTCCAGAAACAGGTAGCGATCCTCGTCACGCAGTGAGCGGTCTCCAGGGCGCGGGTTGCGGGCGATCAGATCGAAACCGGGCGGGCGGCTCTGCCGGGGAAACGCGTTATCGTTCATGCCGATCAGCGCCACCACACGAAACGGGATGCTGCGCATCGGGAGCATGGCGCAGAAGGTAACTCCGCCGGTCATGAACCCGAAACCCTTCTGTTCGGCATCAAGACGCGCAGAAAGCCAGCTGCGGACCAGCACGAGAGAGACGTTTTCGTAAAATTGTGCTTTGCCGGCCACCGTATCAAGCGCCTCCACCACCTCAACGACCGTTGCCAGCTCAAAGGCCGAGTCGTCGTCCGTCGTGATAAAATCGGCCATCAGGGCACGGATCACCGTGCGCCACTCTCCCACTGTCCGGGAATGGGCCAGCTCATCTTTCACGCGCATAATATTGCGGACAAAATCGGAAAACGTTCCGAGCGTCTGCGTAACGCTCCCCTCCATCTCGTCAAACGGGAGCAGGCCGTTGAAGAGCTTTTCCCCCTCTTCCGGCATGGCAAAACCGAGCAGCAAGCGGTCAAGTCCGGCCCCCCAGCTGTTTTCACGATAGGAAGGGAGACCACAATCAACCCGATGTTTTTCGTCAGCCCCCCACCTGATGCGCGTCTCTTCGATCCAGCTGCGAACTGTTTCAAGTTCCGCTGCATCGAGACCAAAACGCCTGCTGACAGGCTGCGATTCCAGAATGTCAAAGACGCTGGCAGCTGTCAGCCGGCTGCCCGGAATGGCAAGCAATTTCAGAAGCACCGCCGCAACGGTTCCCTCTCGGGCGAGGTTACGGTCGGCGATCGAATATGGGATTTTTCCGGCCGGATCCTGGCAGCCTTCAAATACCATCGAGATGTAGGGGGCGTAGTTCTCGATATCGGGAGTCATAACGACGATATCGCGCGGAGCCAGCTCTCTGTCGCGCTCCAGAAGCGCCAGCAGGTTGTCGTGGAGCACCTCGATCTCCCGCAGCGGATTATGGCAGGAATGAATCTGTACCGATTGATCATCGCTGGCTATCAGACAGTGTGGCCGCTGTTCATTGGCACCGCGCAGGTTGAGGATATCGGACTGGATCGATGTGAGCAGGTTTCCTGATTCCCCCGCTTCCGGGTCTGCGTACAGGTCCAGGTCAGCAACCAGGTCGCCGCTGCTGTTGATGACCATGTTTGAAAAATCCCGCGCAAGCTTGCCGAGTGAAGCCAGAAGCGGGTTGCCCTCTTCCAGGTAGGTGCGCTCGTCCAGGTTCCGGCGCAGCTTTTCCCGGGCGCTGACGATGTCGCCCCAGTATTCGCGGCACGGGCTCAGCAGAAACAGGTTCACGTCTGTAGTGCGTGCTATTTCGGTGAGGATATCCAGATGGTAGCCGGGCAGATAGGAGATGCCGAAGACCGTAATCCGTTCCGGCAGATTGACAGGCCCCGCCTGGAATCCGGCAAGAGCAGCCGGGAAATCCTGCTTGAGCCGGGCGCGATGCTGTCCGGTGTCAGACGAGGTCAGATGTCGCCAGAGAACAGCCTGCCAGTCCGCCCCGCCCCCCTGATCCCATTCACAGATCATCTCAGGGCGAAAGAGTGTGTACTGGTCGAAGGAATCTGCGATCTTACCTGCCAACTGAAAACGTTTGAGGCCATCACTATCCGCTTCAAGATAAAACTTCAGCGGCGCGAACTCCTCGTTGTTCAGATATGCCGGCAAGGCCGCCATAATTTTCCAGGTCATAACTTCCGGAGAAAAAACCGAGAGATCCGGAAGCTCCTTGAATGCGAGCCGAAAAACATCCCAGACCATCGCATTCGGAAAGGGATACGTGCAGTTGGCCCAGATGCCGAGCTTTGTGGCCAGCTCCATCGACAGCCAGCGCTGCATCCCCTTGCTCTGCACCACGATCACTTCAGGCGTAAAGGGAGATGCCAGCGGTTCGGCAACAACCCCGGCCAGAGCCGCGACCAGGTTTTCCATGCGGTTACTGGTATAGATTCGAAGAGGCATACGTGGTTCCTGGATTAATCCTAAAAACGGCCGTTTACGAACCACAGAGCAACTGAGAAACAGAGAAATCAGACAGTTACATCAATTGCAGGCATAACCAAAATGGTGAATATTTTTTCTGATTTTAACCTGAATTGTTCTTTGTTTTTGCTCTGTTGCTTTGTTGCTCTGTGTTTCAAATGCTTTTTATAGGTTAATAATTTTTGACGGGAATAGAGAAGGCTGCGCTTGATTGCGCAGCCTTCTCTGTCGTGAGTACGTTGTAACGGATTATGAGTGAAAGTTCAACGATTCAACCAGCCGCGCATGGTTTTTTCCAAGAGCTTCTTGTCGGAAATCCCGAACTGATTCCAGGCCACATTTGCATTATGCACACCGAGAATTGCCGGAGTCACGCTCAGTTGCAGCTTCTTTGCCAGAGCATTTTCCGGATCGCGATACCAGCTGGCGGTCAACTGGGGATACTTGTCAGCAATCACCTTGAACACGCGCTCATCAGCCCCTGATATGACCATCAGCAATCGCTCCGCAGGAAACTGCGGCTTCAAACTTGCCAGAAAATCGAGCAGTTTAATGCCGCCCGGATTGCCAGCACTGATCAGAACCACCAGCACACGCAGATCCTTGCCAATCAGATCGGCAACAAAAGGCTCTCCGCCCGGCGTCGTCAATGTCACACCGGTAAAATCAGTCAGAACCGTACTTTCAGCACGGCAGGGCATCGCCATCAGCAGTAGCATCATAATAATTAAAATCGAACGATTCATAGCTTGATTCCTCACATTACGGTGCCGGCGGCACGTTGAAATTCATGATACAGGTCCGTTCATCAGCTGTCAGACCAAAGAGCGGATCGGCTGAGAAACCGAGGGCTCCTAACGCCGCGCCATCCAGGCTTTGCAAGGCTTTGGCGCGAGCTTCGAGGTCAGTCACAGTATCAAGGGGGCCGGACTGGAAGATATAATGCACTACGCAAGACCTGCCGCCAGCTGGAACAGAGCCGAACCAGTACCAGTTGGGAACGTCCGCTGTTGCTGCCGAATCTGCATAAAACTGCAAAGGAAGCGGAGAAACTGAAGAGTCTACCCCCTGCAGTACCATCCCCACCTGCGGCATGAGAGGATCGCCAGCAGCCTGCTCAAGGGCGTAACCGGTGGTTGCAGGGTCAGCATTGAAGCTCCAAGCACCGCTGGCCGGAGTCGCCAGGGGGCCGTATAGACGAGGCCAAATCGAAACCGGGCTGGCTGACGGATTGTCAATGATCTCCAGATAGCGCAAATAACCTCCGGCGGGTGGCAGGTACAGTTTCCGGCTGAGTACCATTCCGCCGGAAACGGCAGGTTTCAGGTAGAACAATCCGCTTACGGTCGGGTCGAACCAGCCACTTGTTGCCGTAAAGTCCGATGCAGCACTATCTTCATAGAACAGGTAAGAACCATTGAACGGACTACTGTAAGCGCTGGTTGTGCCACCGCCGTAGGCAAGTACTCCACCGACGCCGATACCGTATTTAAATCCGCTCGTGCTGTCGAGAAGTTCTGTCGTCGTTGTCCCCTGCAGTGAAACTTCCGGCCGTAGATTAAGATCAAGTCTGAGCGTCCCGGTGTTAGTCAGAATACCGTAGCTGCTGCCGGTCTCCGCTACACCAACATCTGGTGAGACAACACTTGGAGTAAGGGTGGCTTGCGCCAGATACCCATCAGCCGGCAGGTTTCTCTCTTCATAAAAGCCGTTACCGCTGCCGTCGATTGAAGGATAAAAGAGTTCTCCCGTACTTACTCTCGTCAGTGTGACAGAATTATAGGAACCGGCAACAGAGCCGGATTGGAAATGCACGGTACCATACACCGTCCCCGGATCCAGATCGAATACCAGTTGGACATCAGCAGTCGGAGCCAGGGCGGTTAATGTGCCGCTGACCGTATTGGAGTACATGTCCCCATCAGCAAAACTATCATACGCAGAAGCTGACACCGTGAACGGTGCGAACGGTACATCCAGAGCGGTAAATTGTCCTTGAGAATCACTAGAGAACCGCTGAGAGAATGAGCGATCTGTCAACGTGAGCGTCAAAGATGCATTCGCCAGAGGCAACCCGGCCCGCATAACCGTGCCGGTAATCGTCCCAGACGGCTCCAATGTTATGTCAAGGCCACGAGTAACCCACTGTGTTCCGTCAATAATCCCGCTTCCGGCATAACTCCCCGTACTGCCCCACGTCGTCTGGGCGTTGAGGCTGTACGTACCGGTCGTCGTTCCAGCAAGAATTGCAAAGTTGCCGGATAGGTCCGTTGTACCGGCGTATGTATGCGGTACCGGCGGTGTGGCGTTATCCGTAACTACCATGGTGACCGAAGCGTTGCTGACCGCACTGCCGTCAGCGCGTGTTACCGCCCCCTTGGCTACAAAGATCGGCAATGTAGCATCCACCGTAGAATTACCCGTATAGGTGAAATTGTAGGTAAAGGTACCGAACGTCGAAGACGTTATACGCAGCGCGAGCTGGTCGCCGTTCTGAAGTGGGATCAGGCGAGGTACATTATGCGCATAGTTATATCCGGCATTGGGTGGATCATTATAGGCCAACTGTGTCAAGGCCCATAAACCGTTTGAGCTGCTGCACGTATAAATATCAGACAGTGTCATACGATAGACATTCCCAATTCCAGTGACATAGACAGAGTTGTAATAGCCGGTTTCCTGGCCGCCGCAGGGATACGTAAACGTACCGTCGGCACTGGTCAGCGAATAGGTGAAACTTCCGATCGGGGTTGCTCCGTCACCGGCAAAGACGCTGCCGCTCAGCGTGGCGTGCGGAATTGTGATAGTGACGGTCGCCGTGCCGTTCACAATAAACGTGACCGGCAGATCATAATTGTGCCCCATATAGACGGCCCTAGCGGTCAATGTTGTTTGATCCGAATAGATCCCCGTGAAGGTATATTGCCCATTACTATACGTGTAGCTGCTGGATGCAACTTGGCCGGTCGTATCGTGCAATTCGAACATGACCGGTTTCAGCAGCGCAGCATTGTTTGAATCCATCACCAGCACCTGCACATTACCCCGGTCTGCAGGCAGGGTCAGATTTGCCGAAAGTTGCTGGTTATCGCTGGTAAAGCTGGCAACAGTGGTCGTAGCACTGTAGGTGCGATACGTCCCATCACCGACAGAGAAACGATAGCTCGCCTTTACCGTGACTGGTTTTCCGTTGCCGGCGAAACGCGGCGTGGTAAAACTGCTGTTGGCGCTGTTGTAATTGATATAAGCCGTTGTCAGTACAGCACCGGTGTCCGGATCCATAACATCGATGGAAACGCTGGTAGGGAAATAGGTAGCATCATTTACGGACGAACGGAAACTGACCTTACCGGTCACGGTGCCGGACATTCCGTATTGATACGTCCCGCTAACATCTCCCCCGGCTGCCAGGACAACAGTGTAGCGATGTACGACTCCGTAGATGCTGGTATCATCAACTTCCAGCGTATAGGTATCTGCCGGAAGTTCGGCAAACGTAAAACTGCCGGCCGGGCCGCCGTTTGTACCGTCATACGTGGTGAGATAACGGTTGAAACCACTGGCCGATCTCAAATAGATCGTGGCGCCGGGAACCACGTTGCCGGCCCGGTTTTTGATCGTCCCGGATATTTTTCCTAACAGCGGCAGACGCAGTTCAATCAGATTGTCACTTCCTGTTACCGCAGTCACCGTACCGGATAGCGTCAGAGAAGCACCGCCAGAACTGATAGCCGTCGGAGGCGGAATCGCAACCGTAAGGTTGTGCTGCCCGGCCTGGGCAAAATCGAGCAGATATGAATCGCCCACATGCAAAAAATTGTACGTAGTGCTGCAATATGACGTCTGACAGTTGGTACCAAATGATGCCCGCACGACAGCGTTGGTTACCGGCGTCGTACCGTCGGCATAGAGAACTCTGGCCTTGATGCGGCCGGAATTGCTGAAAATGATATCCTGAGTTGTCGTGCTGGAGCCATCGGCAAAAGAGCCGCTGACCGCTGGCGATGTGATACTGTAGGCAAAGTTATTGATGACGCCAGACAGGGTGAATCCGGTCAGAGGAATTGTCATGGCAGTGGTGTCGCCGTTGGGTGTTCCGTTAAACGTAAAAACACCGCTGTTATCTGCGTATACTTTGTACACACGAGTGAAATACGGACTGCTGCTCTGCAGGAAAACGGAATTACCTGATACCAGGCTGGAAGACAAGCTGTCATAGGTTTTGAATGCACCGTTCACTGTTCCGGTGGCAGGCGGCAACGCTGCCAGGGTGCTGGTCCCGTTGGCAGGCATCTTGAAATTGGCAATCATGTCCACTTCCGGCTTGGAAAGCCCGCTCAGTGCCTCGGGAGGTAGCTGCACCAGGCGTTCGGCAGAGGCTTTGGCCGATGCAACCGTTGTCTGCTGAACCAGGAAGCTCATCAGCGCCACTGATTGTCCAGCCGGTATGACCACCGACTGATATCCGCTTTTCAGATAGGCATGGTTGTAAGTCTGTTTTGTACCAAAACTGGCGTCAGAAATCAGCGAAGCTCCGCTTTCCCCCCCCCAGATCATGGCAACGGCCGGTCGGGTACTTCCCAGGAACGGATCGACATCCGTATTTTCTCTTACGACGGCCCAGGTGGCACCGGTCAAATCCTGATTGGTCGGGACGGTATCGCTGATGCCGTTGGAAGCAGCCCGAACGGCAAACGTGTCATAATAATAGTAGAAGTTGGTGGTCAACCCGAGGTTGACCGTGACCGGATCGGCACCCGGATTGGTAAAGACATCAAGATAACGGGCAAAATAACCATCTTTCGGAACATATATCTTACGATTGACATTCAGGCCTGCCAAACCTGCTTGAGTGGTTGAAAGCACACGACCCTGATCTTCGGCCATGCCAGTGCTGGAACCGGTAAAGTTCTGCCTGTTCACATCCAGAACGATGGCACCAGGACCACTATAATAATAGAACACACCATCCCTGCCGTTATGCAGCGAACCATCACCATAGATGTCATAGAGGAAGGCATTGCCGTCATACAGGGTTTTCGGGAATGCGACCGGATCATAGGCAAGCTGCAGATCAACCGTCTGGGTCTGGCCGGTTGTGGTCATGAATGCTGTGGTTTCGGCGATAACAACATTGTTCATAACCACCTTGACCGCAAAACCGTCTGAGCCGACTATCAGGTTGTTGATGGTACATTTTCCCGTCGTCGGGTCACTGCTGCCATACGCCCATACCGTCGTACCGGTCGGATCGCGCAGCTCAATCGGAATGGCGCTGCCGGAGTAGTTGGCACCGCTCGAGTTCTTCAGCTGCACAGTGACATTGCCCCAGTTGAGCGGCAGGATGACGCTGACCGGCAGTGGTGTGCTGCTGGTACTGGTGAAACCATTCATTGTCGTTTCACCAGCCGAAGTCAAACGTGTACCCCCCGGTTGAGAATAGTTGTAAGTCATGCGCACCTTGAACTGGGCCTCGTCACTGGCAAAGACCCTGCTGCTCTGCGGATTGCCGTTATACACATTTGGATTGGTGCTTAAAACCGTTCCTGCCATATCCAGAACCTGCAAATTCACATCCTGAGCATAATAATTATATGACGGAGCGGTGAGACCATCTGCATAGAACAGACTGGCAGCAACTCTGCCGCTCTTTTTGAGCTGCAGATTCTGGGTCAGCGTCTCCCCGCCCATCATGGTGAACTCAGCACCAGTGATCACCAGCCCGGTAGTCGGATCGGTGGACGAGAGTTTGTACGCACCTGGCGGCACCATGCTGAAGGTGAAATTACTGCCCGTATCGGTAGTTTTCGTGCGGGTCATTCCGCTACTGACACCGGTCAGAGTCACTGAAAAACCGGGCTGAGGATTACCATTCCATGACAGCAGCTGCCCGGTGACCGTGCCGAGCGGCGGCAGGGTAATGTCGGCCGTTACCGTCTGGCCGGCGATGACAGTCACCTTTTGCTGAACCGTAACCGGGGTGCCGCCATCCAGCGAGGGAACACTGACGTTTATATAACTGTCACCCGGATTCAAAATATTGAACGAATAGCTGCCGTCGCTGGCGGGCGAAGTAACCAGTTCAGTGCCAGAACCATATGTGATGGCCCCGTTGGTAAGTGATTCCCCGGTACTCTTGCGCACCACACCATTGATATTGCCCGAATTGGTGAAGCTCAGTGTGTTGACGGCCTGGGTGGAACCAATGGCAAAACCACCCTGTGTGGAAATCGTAACCGGCGTTGGAATTGTACCGAAATAGTTAGGGCCGAACGTCCTCTTGGCAGTAACCGTATAAGGGCCGACCGGAAGGGCAATCTGCGGCCCCTGATTGGGGTTGTTCATATTGGAGGTAAATACGGCCTGACCGGTGCCGCTGTTCATGCTGGCCGTATAGATCCGGTTAAAGATCGGAGAGGCACTCTGCAAATCGACCTTGACGAGGGCGCCGGAAGGTATTGCCCCGAGAGCATCCTGAACAGTAACGGTTACAGAGCCGGTCAAAGGTGGCAGCGCACTGTGCGGACTGCTGCCATCCACCGGTACAGCAAAGTTGCGGATTGCCAACAATTCGTCCTGGCTGAGGCCCGAAAGCGCTTCGGGCGGCAGCTGAACAAGGCGTTCGGCCGACGCTGTGGCACCGCTGACGCTGGAATTCTGCACCACAAAATGCATGATCGCCACCCGGCCATTGGCCGGTACGGTTACATCCCAAGCGGCGTTGAACCCACTTTTAGTCCATATATTCGTCGGAGTCGCGGCAATTTGGGTGACTGCTGTTGCAGCACCGGGGCCACCCCAGATCATGGCGGTTTTTGAGTAACCGCCCCATAACGAATTAGGACCGTAATAATTGTCGAATACCCCCCAGTAATCGGGAATCGTCCCACCGGTCTGTAGCACCGTGTCGCCACTGGACGTAGAGTTAATAAAGAAATAGTAGTTAGGATCTCGCTCACTGTAAAAGCCGTTTTTCACTCCAACCGTCACACCCTTGTCGAGACCGGTCAGATTATCGAAAATTTCCAGATAGCGGGCAAAATACCCATCCTGCGGCACATAGATCTTGCGGGTAACGGACAGTCCACCCACATCCGGTTGGCGCAGGGCAATTTCGCGACCCTGCTGTTCCTGGGTACCTGCGTTCACCGCTGCAAAATTGACCGGAGTGCCGCCGGTCGGGGTCACCGTCAGGAGTGCGCCGCCGGTATTTCCAAAGACGGTACTGGAAAGGGAACCATTGCCCGGAACCGGGAAGTCGAGGTAATTACCGTCATAGAGGGTTTGAGGCAACGCCACGGCATTGCTCTGCAGCGCCACATCCAGGGTCAACACGGCGCCGTCACCAGACAGCGTTCCGACGGCATCACCCAGTTTCTGCACACTGCCGTCACCGGCACTGACGCCGATACCACCCACCGGTACCTGATCAACCTGATAGAATCCGGCGGCATTGGTGCGCATCGAGTATGAACGGCCAAAGTCAGGATTGAGCGCGCGGACGGTGACCGGCATATTCGGTGAACCGGTACTGCTGTTCGGTTCCAGAACCCGGCCGTTGACGGTGCCGAGGCCGACCATGGTCATAATGCGGGTGGCGATCTCACCGTCAGCGGTCAGCACAATAGAGCCGGCTTTGGCCCGTAACTGTCCATTTGCCCCGTAGACGGTCAGATCGTAAGTATCCAGCGGCAACGTGGAAAACAAATAAGTGCCGTCACCGGCAGTCGTCATTCTGCCGGAGTATTTTGACGACCTGGCATAGACCGTGACACCACCGGCCGGGGTCTGTCCATCCGGAGCAAAAATGGTACCGCTGATAGTAGCGCTCGGGTCAGCGGCAATGGTGATAAAGACCGATACCGGCGGACCGGCTGCGATACTCCCTTTAAGAGAACCGTGCAGCCTTCCTGAGGATGACGCCAGCGTGTAATTTCCCGAATAAATATGCTCTAACGTCAACGTACCAAGAGCATCACTGCTTCCGTAAAGGTTACCAAAACCATCGGTGAGCGACACTCTGGCCCCCGGGACAGGAGTTGAGGAGCTGTCGACAACCGTGACAATCATACTGCTGCTGCCGTTCAGGGTAACGTCCTGGACTCTGTTTTCCTTGTATACCTGCAGACTGACGGAAACTGATCCCTTGGTGCGAGCTGCCGAGTCCTGCGCAGTCAGTGTGTAGTAACTCAGCGCCATGACCTCAAAACGATAGCTTCCCAGGCTGTCGGTAGTGGTAGTGTGACCTCCGGCCTGTACGGTGACTCCGGCGGCCGGTGTAACGCCATCAACACGGTACACATGCCCCTCCAGCGAGGCCCAGGCGGCCAGATTGAGATTGGCGGTAACGGTCTGGCCATTAGTGGCGATGCTGCCGGACGTGTTCGCTCCCAGGTCGGTAACCGGGTCTTTGGTTGAAATAAAGAAATTCCCCACAGAAACGTCTGCGAAGGTAAAACTCCCGCTGCTGTCAGTTGTCACCGTACGGCTGACAAGGCCGAACATGCTGCCGTTCTGCATGGTTACCGTCAAGCCGCTGATGCCGGTTTTACTGGAATCGAGCACCGTCCCGGTTACCGTTCCGTTGCCGAGGAAGACGACCGGCACGACAACCTGTGCGCCGCTGACAGTCAGATAAGCGCTGGAACGGCCACGGTTGCCGGTGGTATCATGAGCCTCGACCGTGTAGGTGCCAAGCGGCACCTGCGGGAAGGAGTAGCTGCCATCCGCTGCCGTAAAAGCGGTAAACAGAGGAGCGGTCAGATTTTGAGGATCAAGCAGGTCAACCTGGACTCCTGCGGCTACCACGGTCTGATCGGCACGTTTGACACTACCGGTGACCGAACCGGCCTCGGTTACGATGACCGTTACGCCACGCAGGAAACCATTGGGAGCGTTCATGACTCCGCTGGCCGCCCCCTGCAGCTTATTGGGCGTATCATAGGCTTTGATTGTGACAGCCGTTGCAGGCCCGGAATTTGCCGTCGGCTGTCCGGCAATCCCTTCCACCAGGAAGGTTCCATCGGCTGCGGACGTAGTGGTGACGCCGTTGACGACAACCTGAGCAGACGCTACCGGTTGGTTGGTGACCGTCACAACTTTGCCGGTGACAATCCCGCCCCGGATGGTAACAGAAACCCGGCCCAGTGATATGCCCTGACTGGCAACATCAAACGAGTTAGTGCCGCCGCTCATGGCACTCAGCGTAAAGTTTTTGACGGTTTCTCCGGCAGCAAAAACCAGACTGGCCGGCTGCAGCTGAAGAGCTGCAGAAGAGGGTGTCAGATCAAGCTGCATGCCGGTCGACGGTGCCGGCTGGTCGAGTGTGATAGCCAGTTGCACCGTTTCGCCGGCAGCCAGTAACTGTGACGCTGGCAGTTGCAGCGTCGTCAAAGAGCGGGCGGTAAGATTGAGGGTGGTCGAAGTGCCGACGTTCCCGGAGGCATCACCGGCTGTGGCGGTCAGATTCAGGATCGTCCCCTCTGCCAGGTTGGCCGGTATGTTAATGACAAAACTGCTCTGGACCGTTCCGGCCGGCGTCAGCACGGCAGAATTGCTGTAGGAAAAGGCACCGCTACCGCTGAGCGTTATGCCGGTCACTTCGGTATCATCCTGGGCATCGACGACGATTGTCACCGTATGTCCCGGCACGATAAAACTCGTATTACCGACCGTATGCAGTGTGACCTGCGGCGCGGTGGTATCGGCAACCGACAGCACCACCGCCGGGGCAGCGGCACTGTTGTTAGCCACATCAATGGCCGTTGCTTCCAGGTGGACGGTGTCCTGCGAGGTAAAGTTGGCCGGTACGGTGTAGCTGAACGTGGCAGCCACGGAATTCTGGGGCGGCGTGATGTCACGAACTTCAGGCGTTCCTCCGTTGACACGGAAGCTGACCTGCTTGATTCCACCCAGGTCGTTGGCGGTGACAACCGCCGTAATCTTCTGTCCGGTTCGAACGACCGCACCACTGGAAAGCCCGGCAAAAAGAACGACCGGCGGTGTAGCATCGCTAACGGTAATACTTACCGGAACAGCCGTGCCGCTCTGCCCTTTGCTGTCGACGACAGTGGCATTGATTACAATCTGACTACCCGGCAGGGCATCCAGCGGCACGTAAAAGGCAAAATCTTTCTGCGCCGACAGCGCCGTCGGCGTTACGGCAACGGTGTCGGAAGCCGGGAACTGACCGCCATTGGCCTGATAGGCGATTCTGACAATGCCCATATCATCCTGCGCAACAACCCGCACCACCACTCTGTCGCCGGTGCGAACAACGGCGCCACCAGCCGGCAGTGTAATTGTCGCGGTCGGCGGAGTATCGGCGATAACTGAGATGGACGTTTCTGTCCCTATCAGAGCACGATTTCCGGAAGTATCGGTAGCAATAGCGCTGACTTTGATCGGCGTGCCGTTCGGTATGCCCAGCGAGGGCAACGCCTGAAAACTGAAACTGTAGGTCGGGCTCTGCGCCACACGGACCGCTCCGGCCGGAGCACCGTTCAGATACCAGTCAACCACCGCGATATCGGCAGCGTTACCAAACACCGGCGTCACCGTAACGACAGCATTCTCTATAACGGTGGCTGGTGTCGTAAGGCTGCTGATAACCGGTGGAGTCCGGTCAAGCGACCGGAATGTGTACGGTGGTTCGGCGCTCTGCTGATTGCCGGACAGATCGCTGGCCGGCAGCAGTGTCACTGTGTAGAGCGTGTTTTCTTTAAGCGGATAAGTCGGTGTGAAGACCATGCCGGTGTTGCCGAAAACCATATCCACACGGCCAGCCAGCAGAGCGGTGCCATCACTAACGGTGATAGCGGTGCCGCTAAAGGCGGCCGGGTTGACCGGTTCACTGAACATGATCCTGATCACACTTTCCAGCGGAGCACCGCTGGAGCTCTTATCCGGACCAAACGAGACAATACGCGGTGGGGTGATATCAACCGTCGTGAATTTGGCTACAAAATCCTGCAGCATCGATCGATCAACCCGGTCTTTGACACCGGAAACCCGGATGGAATAGGTCGTTTCATCTTTGAGCGGCTGAGTCGGGGTAAACGTGACGACCGTATCATTGACGGACATTTCACGGAATCCTTCGACCGGTCCGACCGCTGAGGTCACACTGAGCGAAGCGGGGCTGATGCTGCCCGGCTGTACCGGCTCTGTGAAGGTAATCACGATCGGAGTTGCCAGCGCAACGCGGATCTGACCCGGCAACGGACTGGACGATGTGACCGCCGGAGGTGCTTCATCAAGCATGATCGGTGAGTTCGTCAGATCAAGATCTGCAACAATCTGCAGCGATTTTTTAGCCAGACCGAGTCCGGCCGGATCCTGCAGTATTAGCAGGTAATCTCCCTTGGGTACGCCGATGAACGTCACCAAGCCACTGCCGTCACTGTCATGATAGAGGGTAAATCCATCCGTACGTCGCAGTTCGGCCACAATTCCGACAGCCGGATTGCCATTGACGAAGATCACCTTGACCTTCAACGAACCGGTATCGGCAAAAGCGACGGTAACCTCAGCCGTCGCACCCGGATTGAGTATGCCGCCGGCTGAACCGTTCTTGAGGGGATTGACCGGATCTTTCGCATACACCGTAAATGGTCCGGCCGGGACATTCGGGAAAGTGAAGCGACCGGTCGTGGGGTCGGAAAAATTCGTGCATTTAGAAGCACCACAGCCGGCATCCGGGAATTTCTCCAGAACTACTTCGGCCCCTGTCATAACAGTTCCGCTATCAAGCACCGTACCACCGATCGTGCCGAGCCCGGCCAGAACGACTTTGACGTAACTGGTGGCACCGGCATACGGCAGATCGCCATAACCCATTCCTGATTCACGGGTAACCTGCGATCCGGCCCGAATCGTGAAGCGACCTAAACCGACATCGACAAAGTTGAAGAGGCCGTCACTGTCGGCGGTAGTAATCCGTGCACATTGTCCGGAATAATCACTGAGCAGACAGACGGTCGCATCAGCAGCCGGCTTTCCATCAGGATGATAGACCCAGCCATTGATGGAGCCGAGGGCCGGCTTGACCAGATTGGCTACCATCGGAATATCGACGATCTCACCTTCGCGGGTGAGGTACCCCTGGGCGAAGACCTGATTTTGTCCGGCGCTGTATGCCGATATACGGAACTCACCGACCGGTACACCGGGGAAGACAAAGCGGCCATCCAGACCGGAGGTTACTACGAGATACATGCTGCGGCCGGACGGAGATGTCTGCGACAGGGTTATCTGCCAGCGGGAGAGCGGTGTCAGTGCGCCGCTCTGGAAGAGGGCGCCCTGCACCTGGCCGATGGCCATTTCAGAGATGTTGACGGTGACCGTCGGAATCGACAGATATGCTGTGGCAGTGGCAAAACCGCGCCGGCCGGTAGCGGCCTCGAAAACCTCTGCCCGGAAATCTCCCAACGGAATAAAATCCTGACTATATTCCCCGGCAGAGTTAGTCACTGCAAAGGCCAGGTCACCGGAGGCGTTGGAGATGCTGACTTCGGCGTTGGCAACCGGGGTGATGCCGTCGGGACGATACACCACTCCCTTGACGGTAACCGTATGGTCGAAGAGGTAGACGTTGACTACGACCTCAGTGCCGTCGGTGACAATCTTCCCGGATGCGCGACCGACAAAACCGTCATTACTTTCCGCTTTAACCGTAAAAGAACCTTCATTAAGAGCATCCGCTCCACTGAACGTCACCACGCCGTTGGCATCAGTTGTATACTTCCGGGTGGTATTGCCGATATTGGTTGCTTCCTCGACTGTCACCCAGGCATTAGGCACCGGGGTGGTTGAGTTGTGAGTGAAAACAGTAACTTTTACCGGTGCACGCGCCTGGAGCCGTACCGCCACATCTGACGTTTGCCCGGCGCGTACCAGCCCGCTCAGTTTGCCGATCCGGCCGGTCGGGTTGCCGGCCGAGTCCCGTTCCTCAACCGTCAGGGTAAATTTACCGGCGTTCACCAGCGGCAGGGTGAATTTACCGAATTCATCGCTGACGGCGGTCTCACTCTGGATTCCCTGCGGGAGTGCGGTACAGCTGGATTCACCACCGCTTTCAGAGCAGATGGTCTTGAATTCGTCGGATTTATACGTAATCAGGGCGTTTTTCGAGACCGTAACACCGTCAGGTCCGTATACCGTGCCGGTAACAACACTGGTTGCGGTCAGCTTGATCAAAAGATCCTGGGTTTCGCCATTGGTCTTGATTTCACCCTTGAAAGTTACCGGGTCGGGGCTGAACGCCCCGGCAGCCGTAATCACAAAATCACCGACAAATACGTTGCCGAAACTGAAGCGGTTGCTTGCAAAGGTGGTGTCAATGATCTGCAGATGAGGGGTGTATTCGAAACTAAGGCCGATCAGCTCCTGACCGGATTGTGCTGCAACGACCCGCAGGGCTGAGACGCTGACCTTGCCCACCAGCGGTGTTGTGCCGTTCGCATCGAATATTCCTCCGGTAACGGTTCCCTTCCCTTTGAAGGTCAGGTCAAGCCGCACCCGCTGCCCCTGGAAGCGGATGGAGGTGATACCGATATTGCCGTCAGAGAGGTCCGGCAGGAACGCAGAAACATAGTACTGACCGCCACTCACCGGAACGTTGGCAAACTGGTAAGCGCCGGTGCTGTTGCTTACCGTGCTGGCCACCATGGCCTTTCCGCCGTCACCATCCTGAAGCAGATACACCTTGATTCCACTGGCCAATGAATTATCAGCTTTGAGAATGGTGCCGTAAATCCCCCCCTGGGACTGCAGCACGATAGTCGCTCCGTACTCGACTCCCGGCGTGGAAACATCAACTGTTACCTGCCCTTTGGCAAGCAGCGCCTGGGATACGGCCACGATCGTTCGCGAGCCGACCGGAACATCGGTCAGGGTAAAGAGGCCGTTGGCGTCGGTTCTGGTTAACGATAATCCCCCTCCGACCTCGGCATCGGCCACCGGAACACCGTCCGCACCCTTGACAATGCCTTTGATGGTTCCAAAACCGCCATTCAGGAGAATATTGGCGGAGATAGTACCGTCCGGCGCCAGGGTAATCCGGGCGTTCCCTTCCTGGGACGCGGCCTGATCAAAGGTGTAGATGCGGTAATCGCCGGAGGGCACATCCGTAAAGTTGTATGCGCCGACTGATGAGGTCAGTGCTGACGCCACGGCGCACTCCGGTGGACGTCTCCCTTCGGAATCGGCCGGGCAGCGGACGCCGTCCTGGCTGTTATCCTGGTAAAAGCCGTAGACCGGTACACCCGGAACTGCGGATGCTCCATCGGTATGCAGCACGTGACCAGTAATGGCACCGTATTTGACGGTAATCTTGCGGACCGTTTCGGTCAGCAGGACCAGATTCAGTTCCACGCTGGAACCTGCCGCTCCGATGTAACTGCTCTGGGTGATTTTAGAGTTGGTTCCGAGATGCACCGCTTCGACGATGAGGTTCCCTACCGGAATTTTGGCAATTGCGTAGGTACCGCTGCTGTCGGTCGTAAAGGCAAACTGGCTGTTATCGGTCAGGCTGGTGACGCGGATCTGGGCATCCTTGAGCGGGGTCATGCCGTCTTCGCCAAGCACCTTGCCGGTCAGGGTGCCGCGTCCGAGAAAGACAACATTGACGTTCAGCCGCTGGCCATTGCGGGCTACCGAAAAGGGGAGCGCCCGGAATTCGCCGTCATCCGGATTGAGTGCGACGATCTTGTTGGTCTGCTTGAGAACATAATCCCAGCCGAACGCGGCATCTGCACCGGTAGTTTTGGAACTGACCCCGTACCAGAAATTGGTGCATTCAAGTCCAACCTGAACCTGGGTAAACAGGCGTACTTCGGCACCGGACAGCAGATTTCCGTCCGGTTGCAGGACTTTACCGGAAACCACGGCGCCGGCATCCTCGATGGTTGCCTCGATGGGAACGCTCTGGCTGGCCAGCTGGTGGCCACGCCGGTCAGAGATATTGTCAAAGGTTATGCTGCGCGGAACAAACGGACCGACCGGATCACGCAAGGCCAGAAAGGCGATACGATTGCCCGGTTGCAGGGCAACGCCAACCACCTGATTTCCATCCAGGGTATAGTTGCTGATCAGAGTACGGGCCAGCTTGTCCTGCACTGAAGCTGCAGTCACCTCTTCACTGAAAAGCGCAGCCACAACCCTGCCAAAGCGCCAGATTCCGCAATCATTTTTGAACACGTCGGCATCCGGTTGCTGTACTACACTGATGATTGAGGGTGCGATATCCGGAATCGCACGGGTAATGGTTGCCGTTTGCGGAGCACCGGCCAGCGGAACGCCGTCGGCGTACAATTCTACCGTGAAACTGTAGGGTGATGTCAGGTCAACCGTCGGCAGTGTTGCAGTGGTAAGGGCACTGAAGCTCCGCTGCTGCAGGACACCGGCGGCGTCTGGCGCAACGATTGCCAGGTTGAACGGTGCTGCAGGATCGGCACCGGGCAGCCGTTCCACCCTGATGCGGAATGCTCCGAGAGTTGGAACGGAAACCATCGCCAGTTGTCCGCTGGTTACGGTCTGATCTTTAAAAATCAGGTAATCGCTGTAGGGGATCTCTTTGACAATCTTTCCTTTGTCGCCAACGCCGCCCAGTTTGCGGCCGGTACTGTCGATCAGTGTCAGGGTGACCGGTAACGGGGCGCTGCCAGAATCCAGCATAACCGAGATATGTTCCGGCCGATAGGCGATCTTGCTCGCCAGGTCACGCTGGAAATCGGCGCCCCCTTTGGCGGTCAGATCCGGCTTCAACAGGTTGGCCACGGCATCAGCCAGCACATCGCCGCGAACGGAACGGCGGCGCAGGTCATCGAATCCGTTGTAATCACTTTCGGCGTTGGCGCGATCAGCCGGTAACGGGTTGGTTTCTGCCAGGCGGGTATAGTTGCTCCCCATGAAATCGAGCAGCAGCTGTTCTGCACTATCCGGCAGCGGTTCGTGGAGGGTATAGCGGAAACCTGCCTGAGCCACTTCGATGCCGCGATCCCACACAATCTTCTTGCCGAAACGCTGAATATCTTTCGGCAGAGCCGCATCGGGTGCGGTGGCCACGGCGTAGGCCTTGCCAAGCACGCCGATGGCGGCGTCACGCAGTGATTTGGGGAGACTTCCCGCTTCTTTGGGAAGCACCAGCGAATCAGGTGAGAGCGGTATGCCCAGCTCACCAACGGAAGTCTTCAGCTGAAACCGGCCGGATACATGGTCGTCGGCATCAAGGGTGGCGGCGAAGATAGTGCCGCTGACTTTGGAGCGAAGATCAAAACTGACCGTGGCTGAATCACCCGGAGGGATCGTCTCGATCTGCTTGCTCCCCTCCCCGATCAGGTCGGCGCCGCTGATCTGCTGCTGGTGCAGATTGACGCTGACAAAGTTGGCCGGTGACTGGGAGGTGTTGGTAACCGTCACATCGAGGGTATATGCTTCACCCGCATTGACGACGTCCGGATGAGTAAAGGTCAGGGTAAAGTTCGGGTTGCGCACAAGTACCGTACCCATGGCACGTCCGCGCACGGTAACCGGGCCAATCGGCAATCCGACCAGCGTGCCGGTAATCTCCATCTCAATCGTGTGGCTCCCCTCACGGCGCCCTTCCACCAGAAACTCGGCGTTACCGCTCTCTCCCGGAGCCAGACTGACGATGTCGTCGGCAGTCCCCAGTTTGCCGTCCGGGCCTGGTTGCACCACCGCCTGCAGTTTGGGAGATGGCCCCTTGGTCGTGTTTGCCATGGCCAGCGGATCGTCGCTGGTGCCGACAACCTTGTCATTACCGGCTGGAAGCAGGATTGTGGCAGTAATATCCTTCACCACCAGATTTGAATATTCGGGCGCAACATTGCCGACCATCAGCATGACACTGAAATACTGGTTCAGGAAGCCGATGTCACCCGGAATGACGATCACCCCCGGAATAGGGGGTACGTCGAACGAGTTGCCCTTGTAGTCAAGCGCCTTGAGACTGAAACTTTTTACACTCAGGTTGGGAACCTTCGTCTGGGCCAGTTTGAGAGAATCCGGGATGATCGTGCGTACATCTTTGAGCTGCGGTTCAGGAATCGTGGAGCCAATTCCTGCCTCACTGACATTGACATCAGTAGCTCCGGCCAGATTCGGCAGAATTACCGGCATGTTGATCTTGACCGGATCACCGCTGCCGATGGCAAAGGCGGCGGTAAAATTGTAGGCCTGGAAGTTGGTTTTATCGAAGACAATACCCTTGTCCTTGATCTCCTGGGCGGTCAAAGGGCGGGCGGTAATCTGGGAAACCAGCAGTTTTTCAATGATCTCGATGGTGACGCTCTCGGGGGTGCCGCGCAAGAGAACCTCGCCGCCACTCTCCAGGCGGATGTTGTCCAGGGAGTAGATACCCGGCACGGTCAGCGGCGGGATGTTGAAGGGGGTATTGGCTCTGGCAGTCAGTTCCAACGGTGTTTCCAATCCCGGACCACGCAGAGTTCCCTTGACCAGCGCATCAGCCGCCAGTGGCGGAATCTCGGCGTTGGGGAGCGTCGGCACCTGCGTATAACTGCTGACAATAGTAGCGATGTTTTTCGGTACCACCTGCCGGGCCGGCTCCACCTTGAGCCCCATGCCGTAGAGGATGATATCCTCATGAGCCAGGAAACGCCCCTCGTAGGCCTGGGCGGTTCCTGCCGTACCGGTTACAACAATGAGCAGCGCCAGAGTGCGGATCAGAGTTTTTATATTCATCGATAATTTCCCGTAATTCATGACGCCACCTATAAAAAGTCTCGTAAATTATTGGTTGATTGACCCGATTGTCGAAGGCCGACGCTTGAAGTCCGTTATATTGAGTGTATTAATTGAATCCGGAATACGGGCCAGCGCTTCGTCGCTTACCCCGGTTGCAAAACCGGTTACCGCCTGAATAGCTCCGAGATCAACTTTGTCATTAATCGTGTGAACCGTGTCGCGCAGCGTCAGAACACTGGTAGCAAGTATCCCGCCAGGAGGATTTTTAAGAACCGCGTAGCGACCATGCATGGTGAGATCTGAAGGGACAAGGGTGAGCTTCTTCGTTGTACCGAGTTTGTCGGTATACTCCAGAGTCCAGTTACGCAGTTCATCCGCGGTACCGGTGTTGGTATAGAACTCGATAAACTGATCCACGCTGCCTGCCTGAGGCTCGACAATCACTTCGTTGATCATCGGCAGTGGAGCGCAAAGCCAAGGGGGTATGATGTTCGTTACCGTGGTCGGACAGTTGGGTGGTAAACAGACCGATGTCATGGCCTGAGCAAACTGCTGGATGCCGGTTATTGATCCTCCCGGCAATGTATCGATGCTGATACCGGAATTGGTCAGCACCGTTGCTGTCGAAGGTGCTACTTCAGTATAGGTTAATTGAGAATATGCGCCGCTTTCCATTGCTCCGAAGTGGAGCGTTTTCAGGCGTTGCACCGCACCGCAATAACGCAGTTCATCCACAACCGAGACATCAAAATAACTGGCCGCAGTATTGTTAACAACCGTGAGACTGTAGGTTATCGGGTCTCCCGGGTTCACAGCCACAAGATCCTCTGGAACCGTATTCTTGATCACGCAGAGCGGATCGTTGCTGACGACAATCTTCCCCTTCGGATCGTTGAGTTCGCCCATTCCGGGAATAGCGACTTTACTGTCCAGAGTTGTTTTACCGTTTACGCCACTATGTACGATATGTGTATCAACGCCGTTGGTATCCGCTGCGGTTGTCACCAGCGTCGGGTTACATCCGGTCAGCACATTGCACTCGGGAGGCAGGCCCACGGTGTAGGTATCCAGCAGAGTCGGGGCGTGGAAGCCGAGACCGAGGGAATTGAACTGAATTGTACAGCCGGAATCATCACTTCCTGCCGCCGCACAGGTAGCAGTGATATTCCCCTGTAACTGCAGTTTGAAATTTGGAGCCGGTTCATTCACCGTGAACGTTTTGTTGATAGTCAGGCTTCCCCATTCGGCCAGTCCGCCAGGGAGCGTCCTGTCTATGGCTTCTGCATAACTCTGGAACTTGCCTTTGAGGGGAATGGGTATGGTACTGCCGGCAGTGACATGGGCAAAGGTGCGCACTTTTGGTCCGGGAGTCGCCGGTGACGCAGAATTGATGCACATCACCTGCGGTTCAATTTTAACGGAATCAATTTTCGGAAGTACCCACGTCATTACATTGCTGCTTGCCTTGCCATATTCCAGAAGATCCAGAGTGCCCCGTATGGAGGTCAGGCCGGGGAGCGGCTGGCTGCTGACGATGCCTTTGTAACCGACATCGTTGGTAACAGTGGCAACTGTTGGCGTGGCAGAATCCAGGGTAAGCGCCTGAGTTCCGGCATACTGTACCGTAATACCGAAAGCCTTTTGTGCTGCCCAGCCGAGTAACGGTGCCAACGGACCCGTTTCTGCAGCCAGTACGGTTACGCTGTCCTGGATGACCGGTTTGAGCACGTTGAGCAGGTCGGACATCCCCACGGAAGCGACCCCCCCAAAGAGATCAAAGGTCGCATCTTTCAGATAGACGGCACCGTTGCTGGTGATGAACGGGTTGCCGGTCACGTCGGACGTCAATATGAGCCAGGGGTTCTTCATATCCTTGAAGGCGGCCTGGAGGGCGGATGAAACAACCGACAGCGGTGCCAGATCAATTTTATCCAGCTTGATCCCAGCAAGTACTATGGTCGGATTTGATTTCAGTTTCTGGGTTCCGTATGTGGCTCGGATGACCTGGAGTCCTGCATTGTTGACCGAGAGCAGTCCTGACGGAGAGACCGATACGGTGGCTATTTTTTTCGGAATGGCCGGATATCCCAGATTAACTAGCACCTGGTTGACCCGGTCAAAAATGAAATCATCGAGGGAAATTCCGTTTATTTCGGCAATCAGCCCGTTGCCGAACCATTCATATTTCGTTTCCGGTGCGGCCGTAACATTATCAATCAGCCCGGTGTCGCCATGTTCAAGTTCGACGGTGAGCTGTTTCGAACCAGGAACTATCGCAATCGGCACCAGCACCGGCGAGAGGCGCAGCTGATCCTTTTTGTTGATTTTTATCGTGACAGTCGCCGGAGGGCTATCAAGCAGGCCGTCACTGACGATTAGCTGGAATGTCAGTGTGTCTTCTTTCTTCGGTGCGGTAAATGTCGGTTTAACTCCACCGGCGTCGGATAACGTCACCGGCGTGCCGGCTGTCTGTTTCCAGCGGTAGATCAGGTGATCGCCATCAGGGTCGCTGCTGGCGCTTCCATCCAGCGTAACGGTCTGCTCCTGATCAACGGTCTGGGCCGGTCCGGCATCGGCAACCGGCGCATGGTTACCCAGAGAAGCACCGGCACGGGTAAAGGCCCAGATATCGAGGGACAGGGAATTTCCGACATAGAGAAGACCACGTTTGTCATCGATCCTGAAACCTTCAACTCCGAGCGGATACGGAATTGTGAAGCGAATCCGGTCATCCCGAAGATCACCGTTCTGATCGATCAGGCCGGTGCGGAACGGTTCGCTGACATCAACCAGATAGAGCGCGTCTCCGCCGCTGCCGGAAGCTCCGCCGGCAAAGAGGGTTTTACCATCCTGACTGACCGCCATCTTGCGCATTATCCCTGGAATGGAAGGGGTGCGTGGCATGGGGATAGTGCCGACAACCGACATGTTGGAGTGATCGCGGATATTGACAATGGTGATGCCGTTGGAGCCACCGATGAAGGCAAAGTCAAAGTTTTCATCCGCTTCAATCGTGCCGTTGCCATTGCGGTCGACAGCAACGTTACGGGCGACGGCAAATTGATGCACCTTGCTCGGAGTGCCAACGTCGAAACCGACAGAACTGATCGTGCCCATGTTGGCATCGAAAGCATCCAACGTCGGCAGACCACCGAAGTTATTATTTAACGCTAAAACATCATTGCCAACTACTGCCAGATCAACATAGTCACCCTGGAAAATTCCTTCGACTTGTCGAATAAAGTAATTCGCCGGAAGGGGTGATGGTGGCGGAGTACCAGGGAGATTCAAGCAGTTATCCAACGTGTGTATTCCCGTATCGATGATGGGCATATCGGTGATATTCCTGCAAGTATCCACCGGCATGATGCCAAGTTCACCAAGGGCAGAATAAACGGCATATCCTTTTGCATGGGAGAGGATATCCACACCACGTGCAAAGCCGTACTGCTTGACCGTGCCATCAGCTGAATGATCACCGGAGGTGGGAGCCGGAAGCGTTTCCGGGTTCCTGGTCAATGTTTTGCCACCCAGGCGGCACGGTTTGTCCGGATTGGTAATATCCAGGAAATTTACGGCACTGCCGAACGAATTGTAAATGACACTGGAAAGAAGTTGCCCCTCAAATACCAGATCACTCCCTACGGCTGAGACATGATCCGAGCAACCGGCTAGTTCGTTAATATCTTTACTGCGCAGCCTCAAGCCGGGATAAATATTGTGTGACGCTACTGCGAGAGGAGGTTTGGTGCGGAAATGGGCGATATACATCGCCCCTGCACCTGGCAGCCCTGCTGCGGTGCAGGACGCTTCATTTCCCGCAGCGCACTGCTGCGCCAGTATCACTTTTGCCGGATCGGCAATGAGGGCGCAGTAAAAGGCGCTTCCTTCATTACAGCGATCCCGCATGGCTGCCGGATCGCCAAAGAAGGTTTTGGCGGTTTTTTCCAGATTGGTGATGTATTCCAGGAATGTTTCCGTGTACTGACTGCCGGCATTCGGCGGAGTGTATTGATCCTTATTAACGTCCCAGGGATCGTTAATATAGAGATTTGTCCCCTCTGCCGTACCGTCGCCGCTGATGCCGTACACAACCCGAACATGACCTGACGGAACGCGGGACATGACGACAAAGGCGCCGTAGGTATCCAGAATATTGTTAAGGCTGGCAACCGAATAGGTCTGAGGCGGTTCAATAACCATTCCGTAACGATTCCAGAAAGCCTGGTTGTCAAACGGCAACCCGCTATTATCCTGATACTGGTTCCAGTATCCCGCTTCTGCGGCTATCTGGGACGGGTCAACAAATACCTGATCACGCCAGGCGACCATCATGGCGGCTGACGTTGCCCAACAGGACATGGTGGTCGGTTGCCCGATCAGGGGAACATCCCCATAAATCTGGTCGAACAGTGTCGGATGCTGGATCTTCGGGAACAGCTTCAGATGCCGGGGTGTTTTACCGGCGGCGGTGTGTCCGGTTTCAAACGGTATCCGCGGATTTGTCACATCAAAAAGGTGATAGCCGTACCCGCTGGCATTTCCTGTCGCGGCTGTGAGTATGGTTTTCTGCGTGCTCCCCGAACCCTTGCGGTGATACTCAACGTCTTTGAACGGATATGAATACGTGGTGGGAGCGGTGCTGCTGAAACCGGTATTCAAGTGCGGCGGTTCAATAACAATGCTGCTCACCTTGAGCGGCTTGTAAGTCCGCAGTAACAGACTGCTGGTGGCCAGAGGACGACCGGCGATTGTGGTTACGCCACTGAAGGCGACCCGGTACTCCTTGCCCATCTGCAGCGGTACGTCGCCAATGAATGTGGCCGTGCGGTTAACGTTGGAGAGCAGCCAATGTCCGGATACCGGTTGCATGGTTGCCATGTCGAACAACAGCATGTTTGTTATCACTGACTGCTGATTCAACGGCTCGCTGAACGAGAATGTCAGCGGTGCTTGAACATCAATATTGACAAAGCCGGAGCTGTCCATCATCAACTGGCTTTGGGATGAGCTGGCGGCATTGACATCAAGCTGCAGTGGCACACCACGGGGCGGCACCTGACCACGGATCTCCTTCACAGTCCCACCGGTGGTCGGGTCTCGCACTATGATATTGAAACTGTATATTTTGGTGGATTCCCGCTTACCATCCTCATAGACAGCGGTAACGTAATAATTGTCTTCAAAATTGCCGTTAAAGGCGAAGATAAAGGCGCCATTGGCAAGAGTTGTGGTTGACGATGATGATGCATCAAAGACAGTCAGTTCAGAAAATGTATTTGTCCCAAGCACACCTAAAACCACTTTGGTAACGCCCGCGCCGGTAATCTGTTGATCGGCGGGTACATGAGCGTTAAAGGAGTCAATCTCAGCTTTTGTTGGGTCAATCGCTCCAATGGTGGCCCGGAGCGTAAGGTTTCCCGAGCCGGCATTGTAGGACGATATCGCCGGCGTAACTGATCGCCCGGCTCCGGTTGCATCAGTTACTTCAACGGAGTAGCTATCGCCCGTAGTTCCCTCAATCAGAGCGCTGATAGTGCCGAACGGATGAACAGTTCCGCTCAGCTGAGAACTCCAACTGTTGCCGTTAGATAGATTTTTGATGACAATTCTGGAGTCGCCCGGATTCAGATTAGTGTCGAACACATCCACCCGGACAAACGAGAGCGGCTGTAGGGTGACGGTGAGTGGCCGGCGGTTTCCGGCAACATCGACTACCTCGGCAGTCAGGGAATCACTGGCTTTCCCGTCAACTTTCAACAGCGATGGGAATGGCCGGTAGAAGCTGGTTTTTCCTCCGCTTGTGTTGTTCCTGACAAGAATCTCCCGGTCGGCAACGACAAACCCTGTGGATGAGTAATTGAGAGAAAGACGATTGTTGGTTACCGTTACTTTGCCGCTCATGAGTGGCAGGCAGATCGGTTTCGGCATGCCGGCCAGAATATTACCGGCCAGATCGGCATACGGCTCGACCGTCGTACCGGTACCATACGCCCCCCACAATGAACCGATTATATCAAGGACACCGGTCGGGAGAGATACCGAGTCAATCTGGAGTATGCCGGGGGCGGGAATAAGGAACGGATAAAAAATTTCAGGCGGCAAGGAACGCTCCAAAGTCATTTCGCCGTACAGCACACCAAGTGGTCGCGCTGAGCGCAGGAAACCATAGACGCCATTCCCGGTGACACCGGGACAGGGGGGTGATGACGTGGCAATCCGCCCATCGATAACCCGTGCAGTGTCGACAGCATGCAGAGACGGCTGCCCCCCCCGCATCGACCGCCTGTGTAAGCACCCACTGATCATCGAGCGTCTCGCCACCGGAGGTCGGGATACTCATATTAAGGTACGAAAGAGGCTCTTTCCCCTCGATAAAGAGTTTAACACCGCCGGTGTAGCTGAAATTCTGCTTGTGGACCGGCGATAACTGAAACGGAAAATCAGCTTCCGTAACCGGCTTCAGAGTAATAACCGCCCCATCAGGGAAGGCGCCAGAAGGTACGTCAACAGCGACTCCTGCCGGTCCGAGGACTCGACCCCCCTCATTTCCAACCACTTCTGAAACACTGCTGTCGCTGTTGGTCTGTTTGAACCTCGGCAAAGCGACTGTCGTCGTGATCCCGGCCGGACTGGTGATCTCCAGCTGCAGCTTATCTTTAACCGTTGCCGTGAATATGACGCTGAAGCTGCCGTTTGGATCAACGAGAGCCGGATTACGGGCTCCGGTCGCCAGGTTGACGACCGTCACCGTGTCATGCAGACCGGCGCTCCCCTGGGTGCCGCTGACCGTGGTTTTGCCATCGGTACCGGGAATGGTGGCCGATATGTTCGCCGCCGGCGGCGCAACCGGCGGAGCGGTGTTGAGACTGGTAAAGCTGGCGGTAAACGGTGCCGTCATGGCTGTGCCGGAACGGTCGATCAGGCCGCTGACTGTGACCGTGTAGAGTGTGTTGGAGGCAAACGGATCGGTATGGCGGAAGGTAACGGTCATGCCATCAACGCTCAGCTCCACTGAACCATTGAAAATACCTGCGGAGCTAGAAACCTGGAGGTTGGCCGGTCCGGCAGCGACAACCGGCTCGGAGAGCCTGATGACAACCGGATCGCTCAGGGCTACATTTGTCGCAGTAGTAATCGGGGTCACGCCGGTAATTGTCGGCGGGTCGATCTTCAGTGACAGGTCAACGGCTGCAAAAGCGCTGGCGGTGACGTTTCCGGTGGCGCTGCCTTTGTCCATCCTGATCGTATCGAGAGCGGTCAGCGTGAAGGCCCCTGGGGCAACGACAGTGACATAGCCACCGTTAGTGCCTGAGAGAGCAACCAGCGGCAACGTGTCACTACTGATCAGCGCTCCGCTGAAGGGTGCGCTGTCAGTGCCGCTGACGCTGCCTCCGGCATAACCGAGTGTGGCGGCTGTCTGCAGGAAAAAAACGCTCCCTTCGGTGGTAATACCGGGAAAGAGTACCGTTGTGCTGCCAGGTACTTCCTGAGTGGAAAGCAGTCGCCCGGAATTGACCGTGCCGCGACCGATGACGGCAAAGCGGGTTGAGCCGCCAATGACGACCGGCCTGACCAGCAGAATGTCACCGGTGGCGGTGAACGGTAGCGGCAGGGGAATTGAAAGAGCGGCCGGAAGCTGTAGGCTGGTGCCGGGTATGCTGAAGGTGACCCCGCCCAGCAGCGTGAAGCCGGGCGGCAGGGTTAGTCCACTGGCCGACAGATCGAACGGCTTGATGCTGATCGGAACGACCCGGTTGACGGCTGCAGCCGGAACGATCAGCGCCTCGCCACTGGCAACACTGACAGCCCCCCCCTGCGGGCCGACCACGGTTACCAGATCGGCGTTGACGGGTGGGATGCTGGTGGTAACGCTGATGACCCCTTTCTCCAGCACCTGACCGGACAAATTGAGACCGGGGGCAACCGGATAATCGGCCAGCAGGGCTCCGGACGGAAGGCCGAAGCTGTAGAGAACGATGTCCTGGGCGTAGGGTTCGCCGATAATGCGGTCACCGGAGTAAAAACTGTAATCTTCGGCAATAGTGGACCAGACCGTAGAGCCGCTGGTGAGTGGCGTCGCTGCGGCAACCCGGCTGCCGACGGAGGAGCTGACTCCCGCTTTGTACAGGATCAGCTTGGGCTGAGGGGTTATACGGGCCTGAAGATCAAGACCGAGCGGGAGGTTTGTCGCTGCTGTCACAGGAGCACCGGAGACCGGGCTCGCCGGGGCGCCAATACCGGCATCGGCAATCAAAAAGACGTGCTGGCCGCTGCTGGAAAGTGTGCTGCTGAGCGTTGCACCATCGGCGGATATGCTGGCAGGCCCGACCGTCAGCCAACTGTGGCTGGACTCGTCCCAACGGGCAGCAACCACGATGGCTGTCACCGGCAGGCCTAACAGGTTCGGCACAGAGGCACTGACCGGGGCGACAAAGGTTATGCCGTGCGGAATCAGATCAATGGCCGCCAGTGGTGACCAACCAGCCGGCAGAGTGCCCTGCAGACCCTGAGCACCGATCTGGATGAGGCTAAAGGTCTGGTCGGCGGTTACGGCACCGGATGGCAGGGTAACGATAGCTGTGCCGGAGGTTACCGTGATAATTCCGGCTTCTTTCATGGCTGAGGTGACACCGGCTTTCTCAGGTGTGAGTGGTGCGCTGAGTGCTCCGCCGAGTACCGCCGAAATTGGCGTACCAGCTGTCGGTAACGGTGTCAGACGGGCGTCTGCGACGCGGTGACCGGATCCGGTAAATGTTGCAACAGGCGCGCGATCGACCCGATTGTAACCTGACGCAGTCACGGTCAGACCGCCGCTGCCTTCATCGGCAACAAAGGCATAGCGGCCATGGCTGTCGGTGGTGGCACTCTGCTCTGTTTGTCCGCTGAGTGCCAGGGTGACGGTCGCAGCCGGTACCGGCAGACCGGTGGAATCGTCATAGACCGCTCCGGTCAGAACCCCCTGTCCGCGTGTCACGACGCTTACCGTGGTAGCGGCTGTGGCCTGGTTGCCTGACTGATCCGTTGCTTTCAGCTCTACCACCAGTTCCATGCCGGCAGTGACAGCGTCGGGCAGCGGCAGATTAATGGTCTGGCTGACGGAGCTTGTAAACGTGGCAACCCGGTTATGGGCCAGCAGCAGTTCCACGCTGGCAACACCTTTATCATCACTGGCCGAAATGGTGAGCGGCAGCTGTGAACCGATGGCAATCGAAGCGGGTGCAGATACGCTGACCGTCGGCGGAGTGGTGTCAGGAATAACCGGAGCTGCGACTACGGTGGATGTTGCCTGGGCGCTGGCACTGTTGCCGCTGAAGTCAGTGGCGGTTACGGAGAAGGTAAGAGTTGAATCTAGCGCTACGCTGGCTGGCACAAGATACCTGACGGTCGGATCAGCCGGATCGACCGTTCCAATAGCAACTCCTCCGACTGAGAAGTCGAGCTTGGCAACCCCCTGATTATCTGTTGCTACAGCGCTGAGCGTGATGCTGCTGCCGGGCGAGGCGGTGGTCGGTGCGCTCAGCGTGACCGTCGGTTTGACGGTATCAGGGATGGCAATGATCTTTACCGTTGCCGATGCGCTGCTGCTGTTAGCAGCGGCATCTTTGGCAGTGGCGGTTATGATAACAGTTGCGCCGACGGCCAGAGTATCAGGTAAGGTCACCAGATGTTCAAATGGCGCTGCTGTCAGATCAACAGGGGCTTGCCCGGCTACGGCGATGGTGACCAGAGTTACCGCCTTGTTATCCGTGGCCGTCGCAACAACGGTAAAACGGGCCCCCGGAATCGCTTCTTTGGGCGCCGAGAGAGTGACAGTCGGCGGGATGGTGTCAGGTATCTGCAGCGTGAACTGCCTGGAGTCGCTGCCCCCTTTGCCGTCACTGACCGCAATGGTAAAGGTGTAGCTACCGATATCAGTAATGGTCGGTTTCCAGCTGAGAATACCGCTGGTAGTATTGATAGTCATGCCGGTCGGCCCCTGAGTGAGGCTGAAACTCAGCGGATCACTGTCCGGATCGGTGGCGGTGATGGTGGCGCTGTAGGGGTAATCGACGCGACCGCTTAAAAGTGCTGTGGTAGTAATGACCGGCGGCCGATTGACATCTGTGACGATAATCGCAACCGTTTTCTGATCAGTCAGGCCGTAGGGGTCAACGGCCCGGAAGGTGACGCTGTAACTGCCGGCCTGGGTGTAGTCGGGCGAGAAGCTGAAGCTGCCGCCGCTAAAAGAGGAGTGAGCGAGTGATGGCGGGGTGGTGGCGGCGCTGAGCGTCACCGTGTCGCCGGTATCCGGATCAGTGGCGGTGACGGGAATAGTCAGCGTACCACCTTCAGCCACGGTATAGCTGAGATCTAGAACTCCCAACTGCGGAGCCTGGTTGTTGGGGTTGCTGGCACTCACGACAAACACCGTTATGCCGGTTTCAGCGATGGCCGTGTTGCCGCTGGTGTCTTCGGCAACGGCGCGTACGACCATAACGGTACCTGCCGGCTGGGTTGAGAGCAGGTCGAACTGATACGGGGCGGAGGTTGAAACGGCTTTCTGCACTCCATCTACAAAGAAGGTGACCGCTTTGACCGCTATGTTGTCTGATGCAGCGGCTGTAATAGTTGTAGTTGAATCCTTGAGCAGTTGAACAGGTGGAGCGGAAAAATTGATCGACGGGACAATTGAATCGGGAACCGTAACGACAAAGGATCTGCGGTCACTCTTGCCTTTAAGGTTGCGTACCGAAACGGCTACCTGGGCAGTGCCGATATCACTGACTCCGGGCAGCCAGTTCAGGCTCCCGTTACCGGCATTGATGGTCATACCGGCAGGTCCTTGATCAAGGGTAAACGTGAGTGCGGCACCAGCCGGATCGCTGGCACTGACGCTGGCTACGTAACTGACCCCGACCTTGCCGACCGGCAGTGACTGGGTGGTGATGACCGGTGCCAGGACCGGAGCGGGGTTGACGGTGACCGTCACGGTTTCGGTTTTAGTCAGTTCGCCATCGTAGGCACTCAACTGCAGAATATAGCTGCCGTCTACACTAAAGCTGGCGGTGGTTTTGGAAGAGCTCGGGGATCCGAATATGACTGTCCCTGGGCCACTGACGGTGGACCAGGTGAGTGTAGGCGTGACCTGAATCTTGCCGTCATCTGTTACCGTAGCGCTCAAAGTTGCTGACGCCGGAAGCGTTACGGCTGGCACCGGAGAAATCGTTACGGTTGGCGGCTGGTTGACGGGAATGGCAGCATTGACGGTTATCGTCACGGTTTCAGTTTTCGTCAGTTCACCATCATAAGCACTCAACTGCACAATATAGCTGCCGTCGGCACTAAAGCTGGCAGTTGTGCTGGAGGCATTGACGGCTCCAAATGTAATGGTACCGGGTCCACTGACTTTGGACCAGGTGAGCGAAGGCGTGACCTGAATCTTGCCGTCATCTGTTACCGTAGCGCTCAACGTTGCTGACGCCGGAAGCGTTACGACTGGCACCGGAGAAATCGTTACGGTCGGAGCTTGGTTAACTGCTGGCGGTACTGCTGCCGTAACAGTTACCGATACCGTGGCGCTGCTTGTAAGCTCCCCATCAAACGCACTCAACTGTACAACATAGCTCCCCTCCGCACTGAAACTGACAGTGGTGCTGGAGGTATCGACGCTACCAAACGTGATGGTGCCGGGACCACTGACCTTGGACCAGGTGAGTGTAGGTGCTGCTTGGGTTTTGCCGTCATCTGTCACGGTTGCGCTCAACGTTGCTGACGCCGGAAGCGTTACGACCGGCACCGGAGAAATCGTTACGGTCGGTGCCTGGTTGACGGGTGGTGTTGCAGGATTAACGGCTATCGTGACGGTTGAAGGGGCACTCTGGGCACCCTGATTGTCGGCGGTTATCAGGGTGAACGTGTATGTACCGGCTCTGAGGGTGACGGTAGCCGTTGCTGCTGTGGCTGGCGAGGGCGATGGACTGCCGCTCCAGAGGTACGAGGTGATGCTGCCGTCCGGGTCACTGCCGCTGCCGCTCAGGGTAACAAGACGTGAAGTTTCACCGGCATTGAGGGTGATAGACTGATTGCTGCCCGCGTTGGCGATCGGCGGCTGGTTGACAGGTGCTGCCGCAGCATTGACGGTTATCGTGACGGTTTCAGTTTTCGTCAGTTCACCATCATAAGCACTCAACTGCACTACGTAGCTGCCGTCTATACTGAAGCTGGCGGTTGTATTGGAAGAGTTTGCAGATCCAAATGTGACTGTACCGGGACCACTGATTTTGGACCAGGCAAGTGCAGGCGTTGCCTGAATCTTGCCGTCATCTGTCACGGTAGCACTCAAGGTTGCTGACGCCGGAAGCGTTACTGCGGGCACCGGAACGATGGTTACGGTTGGTGCCTGGTTGACGGGTGGTGTTGCTGCATTGACGGTTATTGTAACCGTCGCAGGCGTGCTCTGGGCACCCTGGTTGTCGGTGGTTATCAGGGTGAACGTGTACGTGCCGGCTTTAAGAGTGACGGTAGCCGTTGCTGCTGTGGCTGGAGAGGGCGATGGACTGCCGCTCCAGAGGTACGAGGCGATGCTGCCGTCCGGGTCACTGCCGCTGCCGCTCAGAGTAACAAGGCGTGAGGTTTCACCGGCATTGAGGGTGATAGACTGATTACTGCCGGCATTGGCGGTCGGCGGCTGGTTGGGTGTGTTTGTATCGGTGTCCCACGTAATGATTCGAGTGGCCTTCTCCAGCACCAGCAGCGCGTCCGCAAGAGTGAGCTTACCGCTCGGGTGAGGTTTGCCGTCCGAACCTATCTCAGTGATAATGCCATGCTCCGCCATACGCGGCGTGATTGGATCGAGCCCAACAAACACCCGCAGAATCAGCAAGGCATCAACTCCGGTAACGCGACCGTCTCCGTCAACATCTCCGTCCGGCAGCGCAAAGCAGAGTGTCTGCAGGGACAACTGGATCATGAGAGCTGAAACTATGAAAAATCGAAAAACGAGGGAGGTGAACGTGCGTGGTTTCATGGTAACGCCCCAAAGTAGATATAGGTGTTGTGATGGTTTATTGCAGGGTAACGTTGTAGCTTGCTGAGGCGGGACCGGTAATGCCACCCAAAGTGTCGAACAACTTGGTTCCGGTTGCGTTACCGATCAGCGCACTGCTGAGAGGTTTGAAATTTGCGGTCGTCACGGTCACGCCGGGAGTGATGTCACAGGTCAGGGTGGCAAATACGCCGGCATCCATGCCCTGACCGCTATCGGTCCGGGTGGCGATGGCACTCAAGCTTACCGTGGCGTTGCTTGTTGCTGTTGCAGGAGTGTAATTTGCAATGATTGAAGTAGTCGCGGTTGGCAGCGCCGCGAATCGGGCCGCTTCACCGGAAAGTTTCAAGAGACCGTTTGCTCCGGTCGGTATGGTGCCTGCGGGAGTTGCCAGCGTTACTCCGGTAGGAAGTTCAAAAACCAGATCGACGCTGCCGATTTTTTCAGGCGAGCCGACCGGCAGGCTGGTTTTGAATGCAATAACCGCCTTGGCAGGAATACTGTTATGATCTCCGTCATCTGCATCACCGTCACTGCCACACCCGGAAAGACAGAGAAGTGCAACTGTCACTGCACTAAAAAATAATGCCATCGATATTTTGACCATTGATATACCTCTCAAAAACACATTTTTCATTTTTTTTGGATATTTACCACTATTTAATACTTTTTTGATACAGATTATGAAAATTCCCGCACTGTGTCAAGATAAAGTACGTGATTTTTTAAAACATAATTTCATTTTTTTGAGGTAATCATCGGTAGCAGATACGGATAGATCATATCCGTAATTATACGATACCCTTCCGGCAGAGGATGAATGCCGTCTGCCTGATTGAGATCCGGATTACCGGCAACTCCCTGTAGGAAAAACGGAATCAGAGTAAGATCATGCTCTTTCGCCACGGCCGGATAGATAGCGGCAAACGCGCGGGTGTACTCCGGTCCCATGCTGGTAACCATGCGCATTCCGGCCAGAATAACCGTGACATGGCTCTCCTTTAGCAATCGCACGGTTTCGGAAATATTTTTTTGTGTCACCTGCGGGTCTATGCCGCGCAGCCCGTCATTGGCGCCGGTTTCGAGGATGACAATATCCGGTGTGAGTTTCAGGATCCAGGCGACACGAGAAAGCGTGCCGCTGCTCGTCTCACCGCTGATCCCGGCGTTTACGACTCTCCAGACATATCCGTTTGCCTGCAGCTTCTTTTCCAGGAGTGCCGGATAAGCTTCTGCTTCATTGACACCATAACCAGCGGTCAGACTGTCACCGACGGCAACAATGATGCCTGCAGAAGCCTGCTGTTTCTGCGGAGACGTCGGTGCTGGTGCAGAGCTCTTCTGTTCACAGCTGCTGAGCAGACATCCCAGGGCAACGGCCAGGAGCGGTAATTTCGCGAAGTTCTTCATCACGTAGTTTCTCCCTTTCCTATTCATCATTCATCAGCCTGCTCCCGCAGGAATACCGCCGGTTTAACCCGCAGGATTGAAAATGAGAGTCCCAGTCCGACAGCAACGATCAATATCGTCACCGCCAGGACCATCATCAGGCTCAGGCCGGCGAAGAGCGTGTACGGTTGATCGAGTGCAAAGTGACAGATGGCCCAACTTCCGACCTGGGCCAGCAGCAGTGCGCTCATGGCGCTCGCCATACCGAGGCAGATGTTTTCAACCGTACAGGTTGACAGTACAAAGCTGCGCCGGGCTCCCAATACGGTAACGTAGACCGCCTCGCGAATGCGCGTGTAGCGCGTGGCAAAGATCGAACTGACGATAATCAACACGCCGGCCACAACACTGAAGAATGTAAAAAAGCGGATAATCGTCGCGAGTTTTCCCATGATCCCGGCAAAAATCTGTGCAGTTTCGGCCATATTGATCACGGTCACGTTTGGAAAGGCGGTCACCACCCGGTTCTGAAGCGGCGCAATGCGCTCTTTTTCAACCCGGATCGCAGCAAAAAGCGTCTGGGGCGCATCGCTGAGAACCTGGCTTGGAAAAACAAAATAGAAGAAGGGTCGCAAGGTTCCCTTGTTACTGGTGCGAATGCTTGAAATACGTGCTTCCATCGGAATACCCTGAATGCGGAACGTGATGGTGTCGCCGATCTTCATAGCGCGCATCTTCAGCACCGTATCGAGGACCGATACCTGTAATCCGGGCCAATCCGGGCGAAAGAGAGTGCGCCCCGAGACGATGCGTTCATCCTCCAGGAGCTGTTCCCGGTAGGTCAGATTAAACTCCCGACCCAGATTATCTTCACGTTTGCGACGCTCCTGTTCCTGATTAACCGCCACCCCGTTTACAGAGTTGACGGTTCCCCGCACGATCGGATAGAGCGTAGTTGCAATGCCCAGCTTCTCGATAAAAGCGCTCTTCTGTGCCGGTTGGATGTCGATAAAAAACAGATTGGGGGCTTTGGGTGGAAACGATTGAATGAAAGCGCTGTCCAGATTTTTCTCCACCAGCGTGATGCAGAAGATGACCGCCAGCGAGGTGGTCAGAGTTACGATCGTTGAACGGGTGGCATTGCCGGGGCGGAAAAGTCCCCGCACGGCCTGACGCAGGATCAAGTTACGCGGATGGATTTTTTTCAGCAGGTACATGATTCCTGCCGAACAGAACAGCGTAACCACTATCAGCAGCGTGACACCAAGTACGAAGTAGAGTCCGGTTTTCAGTTCGCGGATCCGCCACAGCACCATGACCAGCAGAAAGAGGAGCGTGGCGGCAACCGTCAGCCAGGTCGGTTTGTTGCGGAGCACAGACCAATCATCCCGTGCAAAGATTGCCCGGGGTTTCAGTTCTTTAATCCGGTAGAGCGGCAGGAAGGTAAACAGAACAACAACCACCAGGCCAAGGATCAACCCTTCAGCCACGGCACTCCCCGAGATAACCAGCTGAACGCTGGCCGGAAGCAGTCCCCGAAACAGACCGGGCAGAATTAGTTGAAGCAGGAAACTGGCTGCCAAGCCACAGAGAGTCCCGGCTATACCGAGGGTGAAGGTCAGGGTGGCAAAATGCCTGAGAATAAAACCGCTCCCGGCTCCCACCGCCTTCATAATGGCGATGGTCCGCACCTGCTCCCGTAACAGGGCGGTCAACGTACTCTGAATACCGATACCGGCCAGAAGCAACGTGAAAATACCGATCAGATTCAAAAAGAAGAGCAGATTATCGAAGAAGCGTTTGATCCCGGAACCGGCCGTCCGATACGTTTCAACACGCTCCCGATCCGGAAGTGCCGAACGGGCCAACTCTGCAGCCAGCCGGTCGATGCTCGTCTGATCGCGAACTTTGGCGAGGATCGAGTAGTGGACACGACTGCCGGTACCGACCAGTTTCAGCGCATCTAAATCTGCAGCAGCGATAAAGACACGCGGACCGAGGGAAAATAGGTTTACCGGCCGGTCCGGTTCTGCGACCAGGACATCCCGTATGATCAGAGCACAGCTGCCGATGCGAATACCGTCCCCCACCCGCAGCTGTAGACGGTCGAGAAGCTGCTGCTCGACAACCACACTGCCGGTCGTCAAAACGTCACGAAATGGACGGCCGGATACCAGCTCCACGGCGCCGTAGAATGGGTACCCCGGCTCAACTACTTTTAGATTGCTCAGCAGAGATGTATCCCCGTTCAGCGCCCGTACGATCGAGTAAAATTCATAGACGCGGGCACTTTCAATCTCGTTGCGTTGATTCGCTCCGGAAACGGCCCTGATCAAAGCGGGCGAAAGCGGTGCATGGGATGTGATGACGAGATCAGCGGCGTGCAGCGTGCGGGCATCGCGCAAAAGTGAGGAGTGGACACTCCTGGTAAAGCTGCCCAGAGTGACAAGTGTAACAACGGAGAGGGCAACGCAGAGTACAAAAACGACTGACTGACGCCGGGAACTACGGATCTGGCTGATCAGGAGACGGAACTTAAACATGATCACTGGAAGTAACGATCCTGCCGTCCTGCAGCGTAACAACACGATCCGCCGACTGGGCGATCTCCTGGCTATGCGTAACGAGAACAAGGCTTATCCGGCTGTCACGGTTCAGTTCCTGGAGCAGTTGCAGAACCGCACGACCGTTTACCAGGTCAAGATTACCGGTCGGCTCATCGGCAAAAAGTATCTTCGGTTCGTTAATCAAGGCTCGACAGATGGCACAGCGCTGCTTTTCACCACCGGAGAGTTGATGCGGGAAACTGTTCATCCGGGCAGTCAGCCCTACCCGCCCGAGCAGCTGTTCTGCTTTAAGCCGCGCCTGCGGGTCTCCGCGCAGCTCAGCCGGAAACATGACATTCTCAATTACGGAGAGCGACGGAATCAGATGGAACGACTGGAAGACAAAGCCGAAGGATGTATTTCTGAGCGGAGCCAATTCATCTTCGGAAAGATCCGTGATGTCACGCTGACCAAGCAGCACTCTCCCTGAGTCTGGTCGATCGAGACCGGAAAGAATCGAGAGCAGCGTTGACTTTCCGCTGCCGCTTTCCCCCTTGATGACCAAAAATTCACCCTCGGAGACCATAAGTGAAACCGTGTCAAGAACCGTCATAGCGCGGTTATCTATCGTATATGTCTTTGAAACAGAGCGGGCTTCCAGAACTGTCATGAGAACTCCCGTATACGCGCAATGAGCAAGCTTGTGGCAGACTGTACCGTTAATTTATATGGTATACAATTACAATATATGCAATTTATGACTTGTTAAAACATTTCGAATGATATACTTATATCATTTTTGCGGACATGGCGGAATTGGTAGACGCACCAGCCTTAGGAGCTGGCGGGGTGACCTGTTCGAGTTCGAGTCTCGATGTCCGCACCACATGAATTCCAATTATTTCACCTGAAAAAGAGGACAGTGACTATGCAGGTTAATGTAGAAGACATCAGCCCGGTTCAAAAAAAAATCAGCTTTGAAATCCCCGCCGAACGAGTAGACCAGGAAATCGAAAAAGCATATTCCATCATCCAGAAAAAGGCTAAGCTCCAGGGGTTTCGTCCCGGAAAAGCGCCGATGCAGCTTATTAAACGTACCTACGCTGACGCTATGCGTGACGATGTCATGCGACGCCTGTACGAGCAGACACTCTACAAGGCCCTTTCCGATCATAAGGTTGAGCCGATCGACTCTCCGACCATTGAAAGCGATATCCTCCAGCAGGGTGTTCCATTCAAATACAGTGCGCTGGTAGAAGTAATGCCGCAGATTCTGCTTCAGGAATACACCGGCCTGGCTATTACGCAGGAGCCGTATATCTCAAAACCTGAAGAAATTGAGGCTGAACTGAAACGCATGCAGGAAAATATGGCGATGCTCATTCCGCTGAGCGAAGAGAGTTCCATTGAAAGCGGCCACACCGTATCAGTTGATTACACGGTTACTGTCGAAGGATCTCCTGAGGAAACCAACTCAGCCAAGGATGCTACGGTGGAAGTTGGATCACATCAGCTGATCCCAGGCTTTGAAGACCACTTGATCGGCATGAAATCCGGTGAGACCAAGCAGTTCACCCTGGATCTGCCTGTTAACGACAGCGACAGCGACGCCCCGGCCAAACGTGGAGTTTTCAAAGTAACGGTCAACGAGATCAAACGTAAGGAGTTGCCGGAACTTGATGATGACTTTGCCCAGCAACTCGGCGATTTTGATACTCTTGAAGAATTGAAAGGCAAGATGGCTGAATACCATCAGAAACATGAAGAAGAGCGTATCGAAAATGACCGCAAAGAGCGTGTCATTCAGGCGTTGATCCAGAAGAATCCAACCGACGTCCCTGAGTCGATGGTAAAACGCCAGCTCGATTACATGTTTGAAAATCTCAAGAACCGTCTCAAAAGCCAGAAGATGACCATCGAATCAATGGGACTGGACGTGGAAAGTTTCCGGGCACGTTTTCGCGATGACGCAGCAGACAAAGTACGTGGTGGCCTGCTTTTGATGGCACTTGTTGAGAAGGAAAACATCAGCGTCACTGATGAAGACCTGAACGCGCACTATGAAAAAACAGCCGCCGGCAACGAAGAGATGCTTGAACGCATCAAAGCCTACTACGCATCGAACCAGAATGCTAAAAATTCAGTCATTTCTGAAATAAAAGAAGACAAGGCTATTGCATTCCTGCTTGATCATGCCGTTATTACTGAAACTGCAGCCGATCAGCCCGTTTCGGCCTGAGGAGAAAACACCTGATGTATATCCCGATGGTTGTTGAACAGAGCGGTCGTGGCGAGCGGGCATATGATATCTATTCCCGCCTGCTCAAAGAACGGATTATTTTTCTGGGTGGGGGTATCGACGATACCGTAGCGAACCTGATTATTGCCCAGCTGCTCTTTCTTGAAGCTGAAGACCCTGACAAAGACATTCATCTCTACATCAACTCACCCGGTGGCGTTGTAACTGCCGGTATGGCCATTTTTGATACGATGCGCTATATCAAAGCACCGGTTTCGACAATCTGCGTCGGACAGGCCGCCTCAATGGGTGCGATCCTGCTGACTGCCGGCGAAAAAGGGAAACGTTACAGCCTGGATCACTCCAGAATAATGATTCATCAGCCGCTGGGAGGTTTCCAGGGGCAGGCAACAGATATCAGCATTCACGCAAAAGAGATTTTACGCATGAAAGACGAGCTGAACGGTATCCTCGCAGATCTGTCCGGACAACCAAAAGAGAAAATAGAAGCCGATACCGAACGCGACTTTTTCATGTCCGCCGAGGATGCCAAGGAGTACGGCCTGATAGACGCTATTTTTACCAGAAAACAGCTGCCGGGAGGCACTCCATGAGCAGACGCGAAACACCACAGGAACACCTGACCTGCTCTTTTTGCGGTAAAAGTCAGGAAGATGTTAAAAAGCTGATCGCAGGTCCGGCTGTATACATCTGCGACGAGTGCATCGAACTCTGCAATGATATCATTGCAGAAGAGATCAAGATGGAAGAGACGCTTGGTCCTGATCTGAAGAAACTGCCCAAGCCTCGCGAAATCAAAGACATCCTCGATGAATACGTCATTGGCCAGGATGTAGCCAAAAAGGTATTGTCCGTTGCCGTGTATAACCATTACAAGCGCATAGAAACAGCCAACAAGCCGGGCGACGTCGAAATGCAGAAGAGCAATATCCTGCTGCTCGGCCCAACCGGATCAGGAAAGACTCTCCTGGCCCAGACACTGGCACGTATTCTCAAAGTCCCGTTTGCCATGGCAGACGCCACCAACCTGACTGAAGCCGGCTACGTCGGTGAAGATGTCGAGAATATAATTCTAAGCCTTCTGCAGGCGGCCGATTATGATGTCGAACGTGCACAGAAGGGTATCGTCTATATTGATGAAATCGACAAAATAGCCCGCAAGTCCGATTCACCTTCCATCACGCGGGATGTCTCGGGTGAAGGGGTTCAGCAGGCATTGTTGAAGATCATCGAGGGCACCATCGCCAGCATTCCTCCCAAAGGGGGACGCAAGCATCCGCAGCAGGAATTTATGAAGGTTGATACAACCAACATACTTTTCATCTGCGGCGGCGCTTTTGCAGGACTTGAAACAGTCATTCAGCAGCGTATCGGCAAGAAGACGCTCGGTTTCGGCGCTGATGTCAAAAAACGGGAAGAGAAAAAACTGGGCGAACTGCTCAAGAGCCTGACTCCGGAAGATTTACTGAAATACGGCTATATTCCCGAATTTATCGGCCGTCTGCCAATGCTGGCAACGCTGACGGAGCTTGACGAAGACGCACTGGTTCAGATCCTCAAAGAGCCCAGGAATTCGCTGGTTAAACAGTATCAACGGTTGTTTGACCTCGAAAATGTACGCCTGCGCTTTACAGACGGCTCACTGGTTGCCATAGCAAAAGAAGCGCTGAAACGTAACACCGGCGCACGTGGATTGCGAGCCATTCTTGAGAACTCCATGCTGGATATCATGTACGATGTCCCGTCTCAACCAAATGTTCAAGAGGTCGTGATTAGCGAAGATGTCATTTATCGCAAAGATAAGCCCATTGTCGTGTATGAGCAGGAGCTGAAAGAGGCCGCATAACAATCTGTTTAATTTAAACAAGTTAGCATACTTAACGACCAGCAAATGCAGTAAACATCACGATTTAACTGTAAAAGCAACCTTCACCTCCCACAAACTGTGCTTTTACACGAAATAATAGCTTGACACAGTTGATGTAAATCTGGTAAACATTCCGTCGCCTTGTATTCACCAATTAAATTTAGGGGGTGTAACGTGACGAAAGCTGAATTGATCAACTCGGTAGCAGAGCAGGCAGGCCTGAAAAAAGTGGATGCTGAAAAAGCTGTAACTGCATTTGTCGCCAGCGTCACGGCAGCTCTGAAAAGTGGTGATAAACTCAGCCTCGTCGGTTTCGGAACATTCTCTACTGCAAAACGCGCCGCTCGTAAAGGGCAGAATCCGCAAACCGGCAAGAAGATCGATATTCCGGCCGCTACGGTGCCAAAGTTTAAACCGGGTAAAACGCTGAAAGAAGCTGTAAATGTAAAAGCAGCTGTAAAACCTGCTAAGAAGAAGTAAGTTGTTCAGGGGTTGTAGCTCAGCTGGTTAGAGTGCCAGCCTGTCACGCTGGAAGTCGCGGGTTCGAGCCCCGTCAACCCCGCCATAAAATAAGGGCGAATAGCTCAGCTGGGAGAGCGCCAGCCTTACAAGCTGGATGTCACAGGTTCGATCCCTGTTTCGCCCACCAATAAAAACAGCCACTTACATTGATTTGTAGGTGGCTTTTTTTATTTTATTGTGTTCATGCAACCTCTCGTGCAACCTCTATTCCCCTTGCTGGCAGTGAAATGTGGTGATAAAAAAACCGGGTTCCAATTAACCCGTATTTAACACCTGCTAAAATAGCTATTGTGATATAAGTAAGTTACAGGCCACAAAAACCTCGAGTGGCACTACATTTGTGCTATTCTGTGCTACATCGTCAGTTTTTGAATCCCTCCAGGAGTTGCTGAAATACCCAACTTCCCGTAAATATCATGCAGACCCTTCTCGGCAACTGTGGCCTTGCGGAAAACCTCCACGAGCTGAATACTTTTGTCTGTCTCTTCCCATACAGCGACAGAAGTCGGTCTGCCGGTTTTGATATGGCAATGGTGCAGGTTTTTAGTTCCTTCCAGCTTTGAATAATTCCGCCAGTTACCACGTACCGGGCCGTCAACCTCAATCTCGGCAATCAGTATTTCCAACCTTCGCCGGGAGCTTTGATAGCCGTTTTGTAACATTATGGGGTATTTCAACAGTCCATGACATAAGCATTCCTATACTACTTTTTAGTATATAGTTAAGAGGTGGATTTTATAGATGTAAACCGGATTTCTTCGCGGCTTGGGTTGACAGTGCTATTCCCGGCAACCTCCTCTTGCTTCCACCTCATAGCATCCACGAGACCGGCAAAGGCGTTAAGCGCGTGACGTTGGCCTTCCAGAAATCCGCGCCGGTATCCGCCAGCTGGTGGAGGGGGGCTATCCGGTGCAGCACGGCACTGGTCGGGCGACGTGGTACACAGCGGACAGGTAGGTTCCTAGCTAGAGCTAGCCTCACTGCAACTACAACTACAGGTGCAAGCTCGCCCCTTCGACTTCGCAAAGGCTTCCCGACCTTCCCGCACTGAAAGCCATGCAATAGCTATTGAGCCGATTGCATCCAACTGGCCTATACCGGTAAGTTCGTAGCCTGCACTTGCCAGCAACAACGCCACCGACAGAATCAGGCAGGTTCTCGTGCAAGCTGCATCAGCAAGGATTGCTACAGAGTTTAGCGCCTTCCCTACCTTCATCTTCTGCCGAATCAGCAACCACATGGATGCAATGGATACCAGCGAAATAATTATCCCCCAGACGGTGGTAATCGGACGATGATCAGACCAGAGACTGATCCCAGCTGATACAACCAATCCAGAGGTCAGAACGTAGAACGATCCCCCGGTAATACGCAGAGCCCTTTGTTCAACCTCGTCTCGCCGCTCTTCTTCACCCTGCTGCAAGCGTCGTAGCATGTGCCAGATGCCGAAGCCTGACACCACTTCAACAAACGAATCGACGCCGAAGCCGAACAGGGATAGAGTCTCGTCATAAGCTCCCATAGAGACCGAGACCAGTCCTTCCAAGATGTTGTAGCCGATGGTGGTCATCGCCAGAATAGAAGCGGTGCGGTACAATTCCCTGGTCCGGAGGAATTTTTTACAGAACATGCTTGATCACCTCTACTTTGTACTTGCTGGCCAGACACGTTTGCTCGATCAGGTCCAGAGCAGGCAAGCCGTGGCACCGATCGCAGATATAGTGTCCATTCACACACTCGGCGTGTGACGAGCATTCGGCTCTGCAGAAGGCGCAAGTCATAACTTGTGGAAGTTCACGATAGACCAGATCGGAACCTCAGATCAGGCAGTCAGAGAAATGCTCTGTTGCAGTGCTCATGCGAATACCCGCCGTTGGAACCAGAAGGCCACGTTGACCAGACCGATCATCACAGGCACCTCTATTAGCGGTCCGATGACGGAGGCGAAAGCAGCCCCGGAGTTTAGGCCGAATATTGGTAGTGCCAACCTGGAAGCTGTTGACGAACGACTCCACGCCGGGGACGAAGTACCCCAGTCCAACTCCCAACGCCATGGCGGCGAAGATCCAGAGAGTCAACCACCGATCGAGAAAGGATAGCTTACGGCTGATATGCTCACTCATGTTCAGCTCCTGGCAGGTATTCAGCTAGTCGTATGCGCAGTTCATCCCGCACCCGGCGGAATTCCGGCAGCACCTCATCCTCGGTGCCAGGCAGCCGTAAGGGATCGTCGAAGCCGATGTGTACCCGCTGCACGCCACTGAAGAAGATCGGGCGCTGTTCGTCAGCCACGACGGGCTATGGCCTGGCGTGGCGAGGAATCATGGCAGTGCCGAAGGTGGGCGCAGCCCACCAAAGGAGCTGGCCGTCCTGACGCGGTCACGGCATGGCAGAGCGCGACGTGGCCATACGGTATGTACCCTGAAACGTACACTAACAGACTTGCAAACATGGGATGATTTGTGTACATAGAGAGGGTAACGTCGATGTTATAATTCAATATTTCAGCAAGATGCTGTAATTACAGAAGTGCTCTGGGCACGAGATCAGATGTTCATAACCCGAAGGTCACAGGTTCAAATCCTGTCCCCGCAACCAAATAATTAAAAGGGTTACAGTTCACGCTGTAACCTTTTTTTGATTCAATCACGTAGCAAGCCTGAAATGTCCACTCACCACATCCACGCTATCTCAGCATCAGAACACGCCCACACCTACGAAACAGCAGAACCCATGCTATTGCAGCTCTCAGTTCCTATGCCGGTATCCAATAGCATCGTTGTGGCGAAACAATCTTTTCTTCTTTTTTTAATTTAGTCATCGCTTTGTCAACATCTTTACGATCAAGAGTACCGAGTTCGGCGATTTTCCCGGCGTTGAGGGGCTGACCTTCTGCACGCATAATTTCCAGCACTTTATCTGAGATATCCATTGCACAACTCCTTATCGTTTTTTTATGCGACCGTAAAGATCGCATTTCTGATGTAATCAATACAGTTTACCAGGTTTGGGTGGCCGACCCATCGTCCGTAACCCTCAGATAACTGTTCCAGGTGTTGACCATATGCGGACCATCCGCCCCCAACGTTGCAATTGCAACCACGCCATCCTGTTTCATAATTTCGCGCAATTTTTCCGGAATTATTTTGATTCCCTCCCGTGACATAATCAGATAATCAGGAGATACCTACGAAGCCAGTCCAACGCGGTCCAGGCGGTCAGGGTTCTGATTTCATCTCGACTGCCGTGGAACTGGAAGCGCTCGGTCCGGACACTTTCCATGGACGCCAGTGAAATAAAAACAGTACCAACCGGTTTCTCATCGCTGCCTCCATCCGGTCCGGCAACGCCGGTCACCGCCAGCCCCAGATCGCTGCCGGAAACAGATTGCACCCCACGGGACATGGCCGATGCGCACTCGGCGCTGACAGCTCCAAAAGCTGCCAGCAGCTCCGTCGGAACACCCAGCAGCCGGTTTTTGGCTTCGTTGGAGTACGTCACCACACCTTGCTGAAAGTAGCGCGAACTGCCGGCACTATCAGTGATACGCTTGGCAATCAGGCCGCCGGTACAGGATTCCGCCAAAGCGAGCGTCAGACCGGCATTACGAAACAGCTCGGCCACAACATCGTCAAGCGTTATTTCGCCCAGAGAAAAACAGTATTCATCTAGCCGTTCGCGTGCCGTTCGAACCGCCGACGCCAGCAGTTCATCAACGGCATCTTTACTATCAGCCTCTGCCCGCAGCGTCACCCGTATCCAGGGGTAGCTGACGCAGATCCCCATACTCAAACCCTGATCAGGTTTTGCAATCCCCAACAGCAGCTCGTCAACCTCCGGCTCACCCGGACCGAAAACATTCAGGCTTGCCGTTCGGATGACCCGTTTGTGCGTTACTCGCTCGCTGATAAACGGAAGCACCGTTTCACGCAACATAACGATCATCTCGGACGGAACACCCGGCATGAAAAACATGAAACAACCGTTGTGGATCAGATGAAAGCCGCAAGCGGTCCCCTTGGGGTTGGGAATCAGCGTCGATTTGGTCGGAATCATGGCCTGCTTATCACTTAACGGGCAGGAGATCGGCATTTCCAGCTTACCGGACATCTGGCGAACATGCATGCGGGCCTCATCATGAATAACAAGCCGCCGCCCGGTGGCCCGGGCTGCAGCCCGTGAGGTCATATCATCAACCGTAGGACCGAGGCCACCGGTAACGACGACCGCCTCACTGACATGCGCCAGATCGTTGAGTGCATCCATGATATCCGGTTCGTTGTCACCCACGGTCAGATGCCGCTGGACCCGCAACCCTTCCGCCAGCAGGGCGGCTGCAATCGTGCCGGAATTCGTATCGGTCACCTGTCCGCTGATCAGTTCATCACCAATGCTTAACGTCGATATTTTCATGTCACATCCGATTCATCAGACTTGCAGCACAGGCTGCGCCGAACCCGTTATCAATATTAACAACCGTCACACCGGAAGCGCAGGAATTAAGCATGCCGAGCAGTGCAGCAATACCGCCAAACGAAGCGCCGTATCCGACCGAAGTCGGCACGGCAATTACCGGTTTGTCCACCAGGCCGCCCACAACCGATGGCAGCGCACCTTCCATACCTGCCACCACGATGATGATCGCTGCCGCCGCCAACTGTTCGCTGCGCGCCAGCAAGCGGTGAATCCCGGCCACGCCGACATCGTTGATCAGATCGACCTGATTGCCGAGAAAACGGGCTGTGACGCACGCTTCGGATGATACCGGAATATCGGACGTGCCGGCCGAAACAACCAGAATTGTCCCTTTTCCACGCTGTTCCGGCGGCTGCAGTTCCAGCGTCAGGCAACGCGCCTCGGTATGATAGCAGGCCGCAGGAAACTCTTTCAGAACTGCAACAGCCTTATCATGATCAAGCCGGGAGACCAGTACATTGCTCCCCTGGGCGGTCATAGCAGTCATGATTGAAGTGATTTGCGCAACCGTCTTGCCGGCACCGTAGAGCATCTCCGGCATCCCCTGCCGAAGCTGACGGTGGTGATCAACCTGGGCACAGCCGATATCTTCGAAAGGGAGCCGACGTAACTGCTGCTTGGCATCGTCGACAGAAAGTGAGCCGTTTTTTACGGATGTCAGCAGCGTGGTCAAAATTTCCGGATTCATACATTTACCTGTTTATACCTAAGATGGTGCCGTTATACCACGCCAACCACCGTTTTCCACGTAAAATTAAGACATGCTCCTATCTCGGGTCATCAAAAAAAAGTTCACCGGTTTACAACATCCCATCGGGTATGCTACAAGAGACCACTACGTAACCACGCGAGGTTGAAAATGGGTAAAACAACTGCAGAAAAGATTTTTGATGCACATCTCGTCGACGAGCCATTCCCCGGCACCAAGGTGCTGCGACTGGACGCAGTGCTCTGCCACGAAATCACGACACCGATCGCGATCGACGACCTGATCCGGCGCGGCAAGGATCGCGTTTTTGACGCGACCAAAATCAAGGCGGTCATTGACCACGTCACCCCCAGCAAAGACACGAAAACCGCCACCCAGGCCAAAATTCTGCGTGAATGGGCCCGCCGTCACGCCATCAAGGATTTCTTTGATGTCGGCGCCAACGGCGTCTGTCACGCTCTCTTTCCGGAACGCGGCTTTATTCGTCCCGGCTATACGGTCATCATGGGCGACTCGCACACCTGTACGCACGGTGCCTTCGGTGCATTTGCAGCCGGTATCGGCACCACCGACCTGGAGGTCGGTATTCTGAAGGGGGTCTGCGCATTCCGCCAGCCCAAAACGATCAAATTTAACGTCAACGGCACCCTGCCCAAAGGGGTCTACGCAAAAGACGTCATTCTCCATATCATCGGCAGAATCGGCGTTAACGGCGCTACCGACCGGGTTATGGAATTTCACGGATCGACAATTGCCGACATGTCCATGGAATCACGTATGACGCTCTGCAACATGGCCATCGAAGCGGGCGGAACATCCGGCATCTGCCAGCCGGACATGACCACCGTCGAATACCTGTGGCCCTTTATCGAAGGGGAATTTGCCAGCAAAGAAGCGGCGCTGGCCGACTACAGCCAATGGCTGGCCGATGCCGATGCCGAATATGACCAGACCATCGAGATCGATGTTGCCTCCCTACAGCCGACGGTGACCTTCGGTTATAAACCGGACCAGGTCAAGACGATCTCTGAAATTGAAGGCGCTCCGCTGGATCAGGTTTATATCGGTTCCTGCACCAACGGCCGTCTGGAAGACCTGCGCATCGCGGCACAGATTCTGAAAGGGCGCCATCTGGCTCCCAACGTGCGTGGCATTCTCTCGCCGGCCACTCCAAAAATTCAGCAGCAGGCCATAAAAGAAGGGCTGATCGACATTTTTATGGAAGCCGGTTTCTGTGTGACCAACCCGACCTGCGGCGCCTGTCTGGGAATGAGCAACGGCGTGCTGGCTGACGGTGAAGTCTGCGCTTCGACCACCAACCGCAACTTCATGGGACGCATGGGAAAAGGGGGCATGGTACACCTGATGTCACCGGCCACCGCAGCCGCCAGCGCCATAGAAGGAAAAATCGCTGATCCGAGAAAGTATCTGTAAAAAATTTGGAAACACAGAGCAACTAAGCAACAGAGAGAATCCATCTGAATTCTAACTTTTATTTTTCTCCGTTGCTCCGTTGCTCTGTGTTTCAATACGATTTTGCATGTAATTATCTTAGAAGGAGCTATTTTATGAAAACATTCGGAGGACCGGTCCTCTTTCTTGACCGCAGCGACATCAATACCGACGAGATCATCCCGGCCAAATACCTGACCGAGATTACCAAGGAAGATCTAAAACCGTATATCCTGGAAGACCTGAAACTGCCCGGTTTTGACGCAAAGGGACCGAAAACGACCAACGCCAAAGTAATTGTCTCGCGCGCCAATTTCGGCTGCGGGTCGTCCCGAGAACATGCCCCCTGGGTATTCGAAGTCAACGGCATCACCTCCGTGATTGCCGAATCCTTTGCCCGCATCTTCCGCCAGAACATGTTTAACTGCGGCATGGCCGCCATTGAGCTGCCCAAGGCCGATCTTGATATTATTTTTTCTCATGCAGATGACGCGGATGCACACATGAATATCGACATCGAAGGCGGCACCCTGACGATGAATGGCGGGGGCAAACAGAAGGACTTTACATTCGAGATTTCACCCTTCGACAAGGCACTGGTCACGGCCGGTGGCTGGGTCGATTACGCCGACCAGAAATACTGACAGCAGTACATGGCAACAAAAAAGCCCCACGTATTAGCTGGGGCTTTTTTGTTGCCGATCAGAAGCTTTTACTCAATCCAAGATGGAAACTCACATCCGGCGCGGTTGCCACGGCAACATCTTCGCCTACTCCGATGTCCAGCAGATAGCCCCCCGGCAGCTTCACTGTTCCGCCGCTTACCAGCAGGACAGAACTACCGGAAAGTTCACCCAGCGAACTGTCGTGATACAACGGAGTGGCAGCGTTGAGTTGCAGTTTGAACGCAATCCATGAAGTCGGCCCCCACCCTACTCCGAATGTACCAATGCCGGCCACAGGATTGTGTTGATCCCGCAGGACGTCGCCGCCCGCCATGACCAGCGCACCCAGCGAACCGTATATTCCCAGAGAGCCCCATTCGGTGGCACTGTTCATACCGCCGCACAGTTGCAGCGCCAGATCTGTTCCGCCGCTGCCGCGCAGGTACGAACTGTCGCCGGTCGGCAGCTTGAGTGATGCCTTGAGTGCCAACCGGTCATACTGCCCGCCGTCCTGTTTTTCGTACACCTGATAGCCGCCTGTCAGACTGATATCGCCAATCCCGGATGATGAGCTGTCCATATCCAGCTTCCGGATCCCGTCTTTGCGGTAACGATAGCTGATACGCCCTTTCGGAACAGTGTCACGCCCCCCCTGCGGAAGCGCAAAGACCTTATGCCATTCGATCACAAAGCTGTCCAGAAAACCGCCCCCCTGAATAAGATAGGGGACTTCGATACCGGCCTCCCAACCGGCAACCACGCCGTAGCGCGCCGAGAGTGCCAGCCGGTAGGTTTCGCCATCCAGAGAAATCTGCTCATGCAGCGAAGTGTGGACGGTATAATTGCTGCTCAGATCCTGATTAAAATTGAATTGAATCTTTCCGGTAGGGACGATATCAGAACTGCTCTGCGGCGGAATCCCGTAAATCTGCACGAGTGGGCTCTGATTACGGGTTTGAAACGGAGTAATCTCAAGATCGGCAGCCTCGGCGCTCCCGCATGCACACACAAGTACCGCAAGCATCAGCAGCTTAGACATGCGCGATATCCTCCGAATCTTTTTTCAGGAGTGATGCCCCGCGATACCGTTCCAAAAGTCGCGTCAGCTCTGCCAGAGCGGCAATAACATTCTGGCTCCCGGCAATCGTAGCGCCGATCTGCGCTTCAACGCTGCGGGTCGCCTCCACCGCCTGTCCGGCCAAGGCCATATCACGGGCCGCATCATGTTTCAATACCCGCGTACGCTCATTGTCTTCCATAACACTGGTCAGATAGAGACGATTCCCTTTGGCCTGTTCCTGGGCGGAAATATTGATCCGGATGGTAAGATCACGCATCTGTTCGAGGTTGTTAACAATCAGATGCGTTCCCTGCTGCTGCTGTTCCGTCGCCAGCGTTACCTGGCGGACAAGTTCAAGGTTCTTTTCGGCTTCCTGGGTTATGCGCTGAATATTGGATGCCTGTTCGGTTGTTTCTGCTGCGATGCTCGATACCAGCTTAAAGGCATCTTCGGCACCTCGATCGATCTTAACCAGAGCATCATTGGCCAGAGATGATATTTTGACCCCCTCCTTGACCTTTTCCTTCCCCTGGGTGACCGAGTGCTGCACCGAGGCGGTTTCTTTCTGAATGTTGCGTACCAGCTCTTCAATTTCTTTCGTAGAAGATGATGTCCGCCGTGCAAGTGAGCGGACCTCCTCGGCCACAACGGCAAAGGCCCGGCCACGGCTTCCGGCCTGGGCGGCAATGATGGACGCGTTCAGCGACAACAGATTGGTCTGTTCAACCACCTCACGAATAATTCCCAGGAAATCCCCCACCCGTACGGAACAGCGCGCCAGACGATTGATCGATTCAAACGACTCATCATAGCTTTTGACGATCTCCTGCATCGCCAGCATGGTGGCAGACATACTGCGCAGCCCCTGCTGAGCCTGGGTGCGGACACTCTCGGAAGCGGCAGAACTTCGTTCCGAATTATCACGAACCGTCGCCTGCGAAGAGCTGATCATATTGATTGATGACACGGTCTGTTCGGTAGAATACGAAAGCTCTTTGATATTGTGCGCCGTTTCGCGAATAGCTCGTGCCATCTGTTCGATCGAACTGGATGTTTCGACCACGAAATCTGAATACTGGTTGATATTTTCGGCGATAGTTTCCGTCGTAGCACTCATCTCGGTTGAAATCGAAGCGCGCTCTTCCGTCCGCCCCGAGAGCACATCGATTTCTGCAAGAACCAGAGAGAATGAGCTGTTAAGACGCTCCATGACGACGACCGCGTCCTGAACCTGACGTCTGCCCTGCTCATCGCCGGTTGACCATTCATGCATCATCAGATGCAGTTTTTCCTGAGTATCAAAAATCTGCTGCAGCAATTTTTGCTGCTCGGTGCGACGGGATTCACGCGCGCTCACGATCTCAGAGCGCAGCACTTCCAAAGCCACGAAACCGTCCGGCTCGGCCTGCAGCTGGGCGATTCTGGCCGGTGACAGCAGGACCGTCGCCAACGAGTACTGGTCGGCCCGTACAGTGCTGATGACACGCTGCATATAAACGTAACAGACCAGCGAACTGGCCAGCGCAGCAACAAGAGCCGTCGGCAGTGCCGATGTACCACCGCCGAAGAGCGCCACGAATGCTCCGATTATCAGAGCGACGAGCAGAGCCGTTACAAGCATCCTGTTTCGAAGCGCCGTCATGCCGGTTAGAGGTAGCTGTGTCATACGTCATCCTTGTGCGGTGAGATAGATAGCTTGTAACATGCTGCCAAACCAGAGTCAATCTATCACAACTCCGCATTGAAAGCCCGGAATTGACTGAATTTTCGGCAGACATGACATGCCCCATCCCGGTATCCGGACTTCCATGCAGCCATCATGTGCAATACTTGATTTTTTTTTATTACGGTGTAATAGTGTCACGGCTACGATAAGAATATCGCTTCCGGGGAGGATTGAATGTTTGGATTTGGATTGCCTGAAATGATCGTCGTGCTGGTTATAGTGCTGGTTGTTTTCGGGGCGGGTAAATTGCCGGAAATCGGTGGAGCATTTGGAAAAAGTATCCGCAACTTCAAGAAAGCGTCCGAAGGTAAGGACGAAATCGAAATCAAGCCCAAGAGTGATGATTCTGACAAAAAAAGCTGATTGTTGCAGCGACAACTGTCTTGACTCAGAGGGGGATCGGCGTTGGCCGTTCCCCCTCTTTTATTTCAAAACAGGTATACCAATCAAGTACTCTTTTTCACCTATCTCTTCATTTCCCGAATCTTGTCCGACAGATCATTACGACATGATCAACAGCAACGACTGTCTTTACAACCATCTGCCCGGTTACTTTTGTATGACACAAAGTACAACTGTGCTCTTTACCAGCGCCTTGGCATCGTCTTTACCGGAAGCAGCGTACGACAGTAAGTAAGCCCACCAGACAGCTTATAATTGAGATTACACTACGTCGCTTCATAGCTTCCCCCTCCCCTTGTCAAACTTTGGGAACGATCTGCGGAATATAGAGCTGGATCGCTTCGCGTAAAATTTTCGACATACTCTTGCGACTGCTGCGCGTTGCCTGCTCCATGGCCTCTTTTTCGGCGTCTGTTATTCGTAACGATACCACATTATAGCGTGCATTTTCTTTATGGATATTTGCCATTGCTCAACTCCCGTTTTCTACTCTGCAGCTGCAGGCTCAGCTTCCATAACCAGTTCCGGTTCTTCCGCTTCAAGGTCGGTTTCATTATTAAGGATCTGCGACATGCGCGTCATATCAAGTTCGTTTTCCCAGCGCGAGATAACTACCGTTGCCACACCGTTACCAACCAGGTTTGTCAGGGCGCGCGCCTCGGACATAAAGCGGTCGATACCGAGTATCAGTGCCAGACCGGCCACCGGAATGGTCGGGATGGCAGCAAAGGTGGCTGCCAGAGTAATGAAGCCGCTGCCGGTAACACCGGCGGCACCTTTGGAAGTCAACATCAGGACGCCCAGGATGGTGAAAGTCTGCGTCCAGGTCAGCGGTGTGTTGGTCGCCTGAGCCACAAAAACCGCTGCCATGGTCAGATAAATGGAGGTACCGTCCAAATTGAAGGAATAGCCGGTCGGGATAACAAGGCCGACCACCGATTTTGTGCAGCCCAGATTCTCCAGCTTGGCCATCATGCGCGGCAGGACGGATTCGGATGAGGACGTTCCCAGTACGATCAGCAGCTCTTCCTTAATATACTTGATGAATTTGAAGATGCTGAAACCACACATTTTGGCGATGCTCCCCAGCACGATAAAGACAAACAACAGGCAGGTCAGATAAAAACTGCCCATCAACATGCCGAGTTTGGCCAGTGAACCGAGCCCGAATTTGCCGATTGTAAAGGCCATGGCGCCGAAAGCGCCGATTGGAGCTGCCTTCATGATAACTCCAACGATACCGAACAGTACGTGAGCGGTCTCGTCGATCAGCTTGAAAACCACTTTGCCGCGCTCGCCCAGCATTGAGAGTGCGAATCCGAATAAAATTGCAAAAAAGAGAACCTGTAAGATATCACCCTTTGCAAAGGCATCTATGACGCTGTTGGGAATGATATTTATCAGAAAATCAACCGTGCTGTGCGAGGTCGCCTTGGACGTGATGGTCGTCAGGGCCTTGGTATCAAGCTTGGTTACATCGGCATTCATCCCGGCTCCCGGCTGAATGATAGTAACCAACAATAGACCGATCGCCAGTGCCACTGAGGATACGATTTCAAAGTAGAGCAACGCTTTTGCGCCGACCCGGCCGACCTTTTTCATATCCTCCATGCCGGCAATGCCGGTCACGACGGTACAGAAGATAACCGGAGCGATAATCATCTTGATCAGCTTGATGAAGCCATCACCGAGCGGCTTCATGGCGGCACCGGTTTCAGGGTAAAAATGCCCGACACAGATTCCGATGGTGATGGCGGTTAAAACCTGAAAGTAGAGGTGTTGATAAAACTTCTTTCCGTTCATGGTGTGACTCCTTTTGGCTGAATTTATAACGATATATTAGCAATCGGGATGCCAAAAACGTATACAATTTTAAGACGCTGTTATTATTAGTATAATTTTGATTTATTCTGAGTTGTGTACAGGAATGGGTATAACCATGATTGAGGGGAAAAACGGGGGCAGACAAGGTCAAATCTTATATTCTTGTTATATTTTTGAGAGTTGCAGCATCATAACCATGGTTATGGGCTATAACCATGGTTATGACCATTGCTGGAGTAGTTACAAATCTCCGGTCATCTCCTGCAGCAGGTATAGTTTAACGTTCACATTCTTTACGCATTCTACAATTTCTATCAAACGCTCTTCATCAAGGCCGCACTCCTCCTCGCCCCCCTGAAACCAGGGGAATCCTTTGGGGAGCGGTGTCAGGGCTCCGTTACGCAGCAGCACTACATCTACCAGGTCGTTGACACGCCCGCTGGCTTCCCAGGCATCACGATAGTTGAATTGCCGGGCGACCACACTCATCCCCATACCGTTCGGAAATATCGCCTTCACCTCAAAGGAAAATTCGCGCGGCGCACTGTAGCTGTCGCTCCGCCCGGAACGCACCATCACCTCGGCGCCCGCCTTTTGGAGAATTTCGCCGACCGATTCGGCCGTCATCGCTGTACAGGTTTCCATATTCAGATCTCCATTCGTAATTCGACGCCCCACGGCGCCGGCTTTTCTCCGTCCGCCGTCAAGACCCACAGCGTCGGAAACTGCATCTGCTCGGGAACCGGCCCGATACCGTCGGTCAGATAGATGACCGCAGTCGGCAGTGGCTGCATCCCACAGGCGTACTCAAAAACCGGACGCAGATCGGTAAAACCACCACCATCGTAGCGTTGCACAATACCGGGATTTCCGGAAAATGACTCAATCTGCCGGATACGGCTGTTGGCGTACAACACGGTAATATGGGATTCGCTGCTGCGGGCGATCTGCAGGAGCTCCAGCGCAAAAGCCTCGCGCAGGGCGCTGATATTGGTAGAATCACTGACGTCAATCCCTACCAGCAGGTTAAGGCGACGACGTTTGCGGATACCGGGGGTGGCATGGCTGAAACGGCGGTGCTCGCGCATCCAGGAACTGCGGTGCCCGGTGCGACCGGCGGTGGCCATAAACTGCCGTAGAATCTGACGCCAGGGGAGCGGCGACGGCTGCAGCAGACTCTCGATCACCGTAGCAAGTTCAAACGGAATTTCACCATCGCTACCGCGCAGGCTCTCGCGCGTAATAGCCCGCACGGCCTCCTCTGCCAGCGGGAGCGGCGTACTGTCGGCATCGCTCCAAAGTTCATGGCTGTCCAACGTCGTTCCCGAATCTTTCCCTTTACCGTCGTCAGCCGCCCCCCGTTCCTCACAGGTAGCGTCACCAAAGCCGCTCCCCTCCAGATTGCCGGCATCAAAGGATGGCACCAACTGCTGGTAATACTCCTCTGCAGACAGCCCGTCATCCGCCCCGTAATACTCCGGCAGCAGCGCATCTTCCGGCAGGTCGACAATACCCGGATTTATCGCCAGATCGCATGAGATGTCCCAATCATGCTGATTGCGCCCCTTGCGGCGCAGCGGATGCAGATGCAGCAGGTGTTTGACGAGATGCTCCAGCAGCACCCGCTGCTGCTGGGCCGACAGCGCAGTAAAAGGTTCCGCAGCAACCGCCAGAACAGGAATGCCATCCCGCACGGTGACAGCGGCAGCCTTACCCTGCAGAGGGCGCCGCTCGCGGCGCAGGTTGAGGATAAAATGCCCATAGAACGGGCGTTCGCGCAGCAGGCGGATGATGGCGTTTTCAAGAGTGGTGGATAACATGAAGTCTCATCACACCTCCTGAGAAATGATCCGGATGGCGTCGAAGACCACGCTATCATATTTGTCCTGAGCAAGAACGAGCGCTACCGCCGGTATCTTGAGCAGCGACTTGACAAAGGCAAAACGCAGATCACGCGACAGTACGGCGATGTAAGCCACCAGATTCGCCTCCTGGTCCGGCGTGAGCGTCGGTGAGATTTGCAGCATCGCCGTGAGGTCGTTAATCGTGGCGGTCTGCACGTCGTCACGCTGTCCCGCTGCCCGCTCCGCAACCAGCGGCCAGTCGCTCAGCACTTGGGCGGCAGTCACCGGGCGCCCCTTGTGATCAGCGAGCCAGCGCATAAAGGTGATGGCGGCCTCTTTACCGATGATACCGGCATATACCTCCATCTCCAGGTCACCCGGAAAGCGGCAGTTTTTACGAAGCACACTCACCATCTCCCAACCCCGTTCGGTCGGTTCCACCTGTAGCTCCATCGGCGCCCCCTGGCGCGCCAGCATACCGGAGTTGGCTGCCAGAAACTGACGTACATCACCGGCCAACTCACGCTGAGCGGCATAGCGTGCCCAGCAGTGATAATCGGTCTCGACGAACAGCATCACCATCCGGTCAATCAGTGCCCGGTCAAGCGTGGCAACCTGATAGCTGCCGTCGGGAGGATTGATGCTGACGATCACCTTGTGGCGTTTCGAGAGATGATGGGTATGCAGCGAACGCAGCAGCCCTTCGGTCGGCGGTTCAACAAACTGGAAGATGGCCTGCAGGGTATCCTCCTGCTGGGCACGGTTGAGCTCATCACAATGAACCAGCGTTAGAGGCTGATCATCACCAGGCCACCAGGAGGGGCGCGACCAGTGCATGACATCACCGTCGCGAAAGGGGATTCCGACCAGATCACCGACTTCCATCTGCCCCAGACGCAGCGATATATAGCGGTGCTCCATCTCCCGGCAGGCTTGAATAATCCCGGCGCTCTTGCCGACGCCGCGATGGCCGACCACGCAGGGGGTCAGATCGGTTTTCGTGAGGATCTCCGTGATCACTACTTTCATCTGTTCAATATTCATGGTGGTTCCAATACGGGGGGTTGGGATCTAAAACCGTACGCTGTCTCGATCGAATAACGTGATTCGTACCATACTATTCTCAAAAATGGAATTTCAAGATTGAAACGCCGCCCGTTCGCATCATCCCGACCTGCAGGTGCGGAAATTCTGCTGTTTACGCCTTGATTATGACCTGCTTGCATGGTATGTATAACCGCATATTTGCCGGATTATTCCCGCATCATAACGCTGGGAAGACCAAAACTTATGCATATCCAAGGAGGACGAAATGGAAAAACAAAAAGTTCATTATCGCGAATTGGGACTATCCAACACCAAAGAGATGTTTAACCGGGCGATGGCCGGCAAGTATGCTGTCCCGGCGTATAACTTTAATAATCTTGAACAGCTGCAAGCGATCATTACCGCCTGCGTTGAAACAAATTCTCCGGTCATCATACAGGTTTCCAAGGGTGCCCGCAGCTATGCCAATGAAACCATGCTGCGCTACATGGCGATGGGGGCGGTCCAGATGGCCCGTGAAGCCGGATCATCCATTCCGATCTGTCTGCACCTTGACCATGGTGATACCTTTGAGCTATGTAAATCCTGCATCGACAGCGGTTTCTCTTCGGTTATGATTGACGGTTCGCATCTCCCCTTTGAAGAAAATGTAGCCCTTGCCAGCCGTGTGGTTGAATATGCCCATCAGTTTGATGTCAGTGTCGAGGCCGAACTTGGCGTCTTGGCGGGCATCGAAGATGAAATTTCAGCCGAGCACTCTTCCTATACCAAGCCAGAAGAGGTCGAGGAATTTGTCAAAAAAACCGGCGTTGATTCTCTGGCTATCTCGATCGGAACCAGCCACGGAGCATACAAGTTCAAAGCCGGAGAGCCGGTTCCGCCACTCCGTTTTGACATTCTGGATGAATGCGAACAGCGGATTCCCGGTTTTCCGATTGTTCTGCATGGTGCCTCTTCGGTCGTGCAGGAATACGTCACCCTGATCAATCAGTATGGCGGAAATCTGGAGGGGGCGCTGGGCGTGCCGGAAGAGCAGCTCCGCCAGGCGGCCGCCAGCGCCGTTTGCAAAATAAATATCGATTCGGATGGCCGCCTGGCGGTTACCGCCAGGATTCGGGAATATTTCGCCAAAGATCCGAAAGAATTCGATCCGCGTAAATATCTGGGTGAGGCGCGCAAAGAGCTGGTCAGATTGGTTAAACACAAGAATGAGGCGGTACTTGGTTCGGCCGGTAAAGCCTGAACCGCGTAACCAGATTAAACAGATAGTTTTGTCGGAGGTATCGGATGGGCAACCGCATGTTTTCCCGGGTTAAATTTAACGTAAATGCGACTATTACCGCTGGCACTCAACAATTTCAGGGCACGGTTGAAAACCTCAGCATGACCGGCATGCTCCTGAACAGCCCCGAACGTCTGGCAGAAGGGGAGCGCGTTGAAATAACCATCGCATTAACCGGTACACTACCGGAGATCACCATCTCTTTCAGTGGCAACGTTTCACGCACGCTTGAAGATGGCCTTGCCTTTACATTTGACAAGATCGACCTCGACTCCTATATGCATCTCAAAAACATTATTGCCTACAACAGCGATGATGCCGAGAAGGTTATGGATGAGATCTGTCATTCGATCGACACCAGATTGACGGCACACACGTAGACATCAGGGTTTTACGACAAGGAAACTATAATGAAAAAATCAACCCTGTTTGCTGTCGGTGGTTTTTTGCTCGGTGTCGGCGCACCAATAGGCTGGATTGTAACCAGGCTGCTCTTTTTTTATGATCCCCGGATCGGCTTCATTTCCCAGATGTTTCATGACATCGTAAAGGACGCTGAACACCTCGCCCTTTACAATTACATGGGTGGCGGAACAGCATTGGTTCTGGCAACCATGGGGTTTTTGATCGGGAAAAACGGTGACGAACTGCACGCACGTGCCGTAGAACTGGATATACTTCACCGGGAGGTAGGCGCCCAGAAGGAAATCTTTGAAAACCGCTACAAGGTTCTGGACAGGAACATCAAAAATTTTCATCAGATCAGCAGCAAAATCCAGAAGTCGCTTAATCTCGAAGAGGTCCTGCTGCTGTGTGCCGAAGGGTTGCATGATGTGCTCGGGTATGAACGGGTCAATATCCTGATGGCGGATAGCAAGAAATCATTACGGTTTGTCGCCGCTGTCGGGACGGAAGGCTTTGACACAACTGATGTGGAGCTACCGCTCGATCCGAGTATCGGTGTCATCTATAAATGCTTTGCCGAGCGCAAGCTCTATCTGATCGATGATATTTCCCGCTACCCCGGAGATTATCATCTGAAGCCACCGCACAACAATATTCCGCCAATCCGATCGAAGAGTTTTATTCTCTGTCCGATCGTCGTCAAGGGTGAGTCGATCGGAATCTTTGCCTTTGACAACAAGAACAGTCATCGAGCCCTGAATGACTCCGACGTTGACACGATCATGCTTTTTGCGGATCAGGTCGCCTCGGCAATTACCCGCATCAATCTGCTGACATCGATTGACACACTCACCACCGAGATGGAAAACTCTTTCCGGTTTCTGCTGGCCAGTCGCGATCAGTACGCCCGTAATGTGAGTCAGCTGCAAGAGGGGGTTGACTCTGTTGCTGACGGCACGTCGATCATAGCATCCGCATCGGAAGGGGTGATGGCATCGGTCGAGGAGACCAGCGCTGCCGTCAACCAGATTTCGGTTGCCACCGAAGAGGTTACCCGCAATCTGGATCATCTGGCCGGCATCGTCCACCAGTCGGCATCTGCCATGGAGCAGATTCACAGCACTATCGGCAATGTCGAGCAAAACGCGGCCATTTCGCATGAAGTTTCAAACCAGGTGAAGCAGCAGGCTGAGGAGAGTCGGGCCGTTGTTGCCGAAACGATCGACTCGCTGGATGAAATCCAGATTTCGGTCGGCCTCTCCTTTGATGCGATTCAGCGCCTGGCGGAGAATAGTACCCGTATAGAAAACATCGTCAGCGTCATTAACGACATCACCAAACGAACCAACCTGCTGGCGCTGAATGCGTCTATTATCGCGGCACAAGCCGGAGAATACGGCAAAAGTTTTGGCGTCGTCGCAGAAGAGATCCGCAATCTGTCGCTGCAAACCGGCCATTCTACCGGCGAGATCACTTCGATCATCGAAGAAATAATGCGCGAATCCCGAACCGCTGCCAGCAATATTACATCTACCCGCGATCTTGTAAGGCGCGGTGTTGACCTGGGGCACACAACCGGCGAAACCCTGACGGCAATTTACGACAGCTCAACCTGCTCGCTTGAAATGACCAAGCAGATCAAACAGGCAACCCGGGAACAGGTTATCAGCGTACAGCTGGTAGCCCGCTCGATGGAAGATATCAGTTCGATGACCGCTCAGATCTTTACGGCCTCTACCGACCAGGCCAAGGCTACCCGCAGCATCGCCCGTTCCATAGAATCGATCAAGGACATGACCCATGAGATGGTTAATTCCACCTCGCGCCAGGTTGATGACGGGCGCTTGATTCGCCGCATGGTGGAGTCGGTGAGCTCCATGGTTTCTGAAATGTTCGATAACATGGAGATGCGCAGAGCGCAGAGCGCCGATGTGGTCAAAGAACTGGAATCGATGAAGAGCCTGACCTGTCAGATTTAATGATGATCTGCCGACCGAAAATTATTAGTAATATTTATATGGATTATTGTATACGGCTCTGATATTTTAGCACGCTGCTGTGACGGCTACCCGCTTCGGGAGTTGATCACGATTAAGCAGAAGAGCAGACAACATACCGCACGGATTCGAAAGCGAACCGGGACGGAAGGGATAAAACCTGCAGAGAGACGCTGCCTCGCACCGTCTGATCTGACCGTTCTCAAGCGCCTTCCGGCGCTTTTTTTGTTTTTAAGGAGCTGTATGCGTAAAAAGATAACCATCCCGGATATCCTCAAAATGAAGCAGACCGGCCAGCGCATTACCGTTCTGACGGCCTATGACTTTCCATTTGCCCGTCTGGTTGACGACGGCGGCGTGGACGTTATCCTGGTGGGCGACTCTGCCGGTGTTGTTTTTGCGGGGCACGACACCACGCTGCCGGTCACCATGGATGAGATGCTCTACCATGTACGGGCGGTCAAACGGGCCGGGCCACAGGCGCTGCTGGTTGCCGATATGCCTTTCATGTCCTACCAGACCGGGATCGAAGATGCCTGCCGCAACTGCGGACGGATGATAAAAGAGGGTGGCGCCGAGGCGGTCAAAGTTGAAGGTGGCAGCAGTATGGCGCAGGTTATCCGGGCGGTCTCCGCCATCGATATTCCGGTCATGGCCCATATCGGTCTGACGCCGCAGTCGGTGCACCGCATGGGTGGCTATAAAGTCCAGGGGAGAAACGATCAGGCCGAACGGATTATGGAAGATGCCCTGGCGGTTGAACAGGCCGGTGCGTTTGCCGTCGTGCTGGAGGGAATTCCGGCAGCGCTGGCAGCCCGGATCAGCGCCGAACTTACGATCCCGACCATAGGAATCGGAGCCGGCCCCTCCTGCGACGGCCAGGTATTGGTAATTCACGATATCCTGGGACTCTGTGAAAAATATTCACCCAAATTCGTCAAGCGTTTTGCCGACCTGGCGCCGCTGATATCTGCTGCCGTCACGCAGTATGTGGATGAGGTTCGCACAGGGCGGTTTCCGACGGAAGAGCATTCATTCTCATGAAAATAATTAACAGTATCATAGCGATGCAGGCACTGGCCATCGCGCCGGAACGGGGTGAACGACGGATCGTTTTCGTTCCGACCATGGGATATCTGCATGAGGGGCATGCCTCGCTCTTGCGCGAAGGACGTAAACGGGGAGAGGTGCTGGTACTCTCTATTTTTGTCAATCCGATTCAGTTCGGGGTGCATGAAGATCTTGATCGCTATCCGCGTGACCTGGAGAATGACTGCCGGATTGCCGCCGAGTGCGGTGTTGATATCGTATTCATCCCGACGGCAGCCGAGATGTATCCACCGGCATTTCAGACCGGAGTTACGGTCCGTGATCTGGCGCTGCCGCTCTGCGGTGCCCGTCGACCGGGGCACTTTGACGGTGTTGCCACGGTTGTCACCAAGCTCTTCAATATCGTCCGCCCTGATGTTGCGCTGTTCGGCTGCAAGGATTATCAGCAGCTGGCGGTTATCCGGCGCATGACCTCCGATCTCAATCTGCCGATCGAGATCGTCGGCATGCCGATCGTGCGCGAAGCTGACGGTCTGGCGATGAGTTCGCGTAACGCATACCTGTCACCGCATGAGCGGCAGAGTGCGCTCTGTCTGATTCGAGCTATCAGAAAGGCGCGTGAGCTGTTTACTACAGGGGAACGGTCTGTTGCCGTATTGCTGCACGAGGCGCGTGCCGTTATTGAAAAAGAACCTGCAGCAGTAATCGATTATGTCGAAATTCGTGATGGAGAGCTGCTGAATGAGCTGGAGGTTGCCGACAGCGGGACGCTGCTGGCTGTGGCGGTTAAAATTGGACAAACCAGACTGATAGACAATACCGTATTCGGAGAGGAGTTATAACCATGCAGAGAATTATGCTCAAAAGCAAGATCCACCGTGCCACCGTTACCGGCGCTGACCTGCACTACGAGGGGAGTGTCACGATTGACCGCGATCTGATGGACGCGGCCGACATTGTTTCCTACGAAAAGGTCGCCGTCTGGGATGTCACCAACGGCAGCAGATTGGAAACTTACGCCATTGAGGGGGAACGCGGTTCAGGAGTAATCTGTCTGAATGGAGCCGCTGCCCGCCTGGTGGCTCCCAAGGATCTGGTCATCATCGCCAGCTTTGTCACCATGGAGAATGCCGAGGCACTTTTGCACGAGCCCAAGCTTATTTTTGTGGATGAAACCAATCGAATGCTGCCGACCCGTAAAGAAGAAGCCGGACAGGCCCGCTTGAAGTGCGTCCACTGAAAGCGGCTTCAATCTCCGAGACGCTTTCCGGTCACCAGATAGTTTCTGATGTAATCTGTCACCGCGTCCTCAACTGACGTGACAGATTGCATATAACCGGCGCCCCTTATTTTGGCCGTTTCGGCACAGGTTATGTACTGGTAGGTAGCGCGGATCGATTCCGGCATGTCGATATATGCGATACTGACCGGTTTCTGCATCGCGCCGAAGACGGCACGGGCCAGACGGTTCCAGCTGACGGTCGTACCACCACCAACGTTGAAAATGCCGCCTGCCGAACGGTTCTGCAGAAAATGGACCGTCATGGCGGCGGCATCCTTGACGTAGATAAAATCACGCAGCTGTTCGCCGTCGCCGTATTCCGGGCGGTAAGATTTGAACAGCCGCAGCGTGCCGGTTGAGCAGATCTGTTCGTAGGCCTTCAGCACCAGTGAACGCATCTCCCCCTTGTGCTGTTCATTGGGACCATAGACGTTGAAATATTTAATCCCCACGATCGTATCGAGTATTCCCCGACGCTGCGCCCAGAGATCAAAGAGCTGTTTGGAATAGCCGTACATGTTCATCGGTCGCAGTTCTGCCAGCCCGCTGTGATCATCAACAAAACCATGCTCTCCATCACCGTAGGTCGCTGCGCTGGAGGCGTAGATGAAGCGCGCATCAGCCGCCAGCGCAGCAAGTGCCAGCTTGCGGGTGTATTCAAAGTTGTTGTTGATCAGGTAGGTGGCGTCCGCCTCCGTAGTTGCCGAACAGGCCCCCAGATGAAAAACCGCCTCCGGTTTTTCGCCCCCCGGCAGCCGTTCTGCCAATTTCCCCTCATCCAGCAGACGTTCAAAAACGTCCTTTTCCAGATAGTCCCTGAAGCGGAGTGGTGACAGATTACGCCATTTATCGGTTCGTCCCAGGTGGTCGACAATCAGAATGTCGTCCCGGCCGAGTTGATTCAGGTGGTGTACGATTGCACTGCCGATTAAGCCTGCTCCGCCGGTTACAATGATCATGGTTTCTCCTCCTGATTGCTGCGTGCTCCCAGAGCCGTCAGTAGATCGTGTCTGCTGCGCGGCTGATAACCCTTATCACAAAGATCAATCCCGTTCAAGGCCAGATGCCGGGTCAGTTCCGCCACGAAGGGGAGCGCGCCCAGTTCCTCGGCGACATCAGGATGCTCAAGCACCACCTCCGGTCTCCCCTGCGCCAGCAAACGTCCGCTCTGCAGCACAATCACCTGGTCGGCCCAGCCGTAGGCAAAATCGAGATCGTGCGTTGCAATTACGATGGTCATGCCGTTCGTGTACAATGTATCGAGAACGTGCAGCAGTTCACGCTGCACGGACGCATCCAGGCCGGCCATCGGTTCATCGAGAACAACCACGTCCGGCTGCATGGCCAGAACACCGGCGATACAGACCCGTTTTTTTTGGCCAAAACTCAGATTATGCACCGGTTTGTCGGTGAATTCCGCCATTCCGACCGCCTGCAACGCCTGCCCTACCAGTTCGCATACCGCTGCTTCAGACAGTCCCAGATTCAGGGGACCAAAGGAGACATCCTCACGCACGCTGGCTGAAAAGAGCTGGCTGTCCGGATTCTGAAATACCAGGCCGACCCGGCTGCGCAGTTCACGCAATCCGCTGCGACTGTACTCAAGCGGAGTCCCGTGCCAGCAAACCTGTCCTGCAGCGGGGCGCAGAATGCCGTTCAGATGCAGAAAGAGCGTGGTCTTTCCGGCACCGTTGGCACCCAGCACCGCAGTGCGGCTACCTGTGCCGATCTGCAGTGAACAGCGGTCAAGCGCACAGGTGCCATCGGGATAGCGGTAGGAAACCTGTTCCAGTTTCAGGATAGATTCACTCATGGCAGAGCCAGCGTCAGCGCGATCATTATTCCGCCGGCAGCTGTAGCGATTGAGATGGAGCGGGGTGCGTCAGGATAGTCCGGTTCCAGAAAGCGGAGGGCGCCGTCGTTATTACGAGCCTGGGCAGCCAGATGCAGCGCCTGGCTGCGCTGCCAGACCTGCAGCGCCAGATTGGCAATCATCCCCCCCAGGGAGCGCAGGGAAATCCGCAGAGTCGAGTATCCCAGGCGGGCAGACTGGGCCACCATCGTTTCACGGGTTGCTTCCGACAGCACGAAGAGCGTGCGATAGCAGAGGGTCATCAGGTCGAGCAGGGTATCCGGCACATGGCATCGTCGCAACAGAGAGATCATATCGGTCAGCGGTGTCGTCATGGTCATAAAGAGCAGCGCCGCCAGACAGGCCAGTGAGCGGCTGCAGATATAGGCAACGCGGGGTAATTCTGACGTCGCCAGCCGCAGGACAGTACCGGCGGGCAACGTTGAGCTGAAATCGACTGAAACCGCCAGCGACAGACCGCTTGCCAGCAAGAAAAAAAGCGCCGGAACCGCTATCCGCAGGTAGCACAGGATTGGAACTCCGGCACCCAGGATAGTCGCAGTTGCAATAACAAGGGCAACGGCCAGAGCCGCCGTCGATGATGCGCAGGAAAAGGCGGCGATCATGCCGCACAGGGAAAAGGTACCTTTGGCGACCGGAGTAATTCGGCGCCAGCGGTTGCTGTAGGCAGACTGTTCCGTCAGCACCTGGCAGCTTTCTCACGGGTTTGATTCAGCTCTGCGCGGGTTTTGGAGCATCCGTACCAGTAGCCGATAAAACCTGCTCCCAAGGCAGCCTGCAGGGCGAAGAGCAGCGAACCTGTTTCGCCGGGTGGTTCCAGCAATGGAGAAAACCATGGTTTGTAGCCGGGTGAAATCGTTCCGATCAGATTTTTGGCCTTGTCATCAGCTCCGCTAAAAACCTGCAACTGTTTACCATCCGGTCCCGGCGCCGATTTTTTAACCATCCAGAGCGGAAGTACCACCAGTGCAAGAGCAGCGATCAGCAGCATCAGGTTCTGGTAACGTTTCATAGCTGCGCCTCGCGTACCACAGGAACATCGGTAACATTCATCACCTGCAGTTCGCGGTTGTTGAAACGCACCAAGGCGTTCATGACGACGACGGTCAGGAGCCCTTCAATAATCGCCAGCGGCAGTTGCGTAATGGCAAAGACACCGGCGAACCTGGCGAACGAGACGGAGAAACCACCGACGGGGTCCGGAAAGGCGAAGGCCAGCTGTGCCGATGTGGTGATGTACGTTAAAAAATCGGCACAGGATGCGGCCAGGAAGATCGAGACTCCGAAGGGGAGTAGTGCCGCTTTTGCGATCCGGAAAATCGCCGCTGCAGCAAACGGCCCTACAATCGCCATGGAGAAAATGTTGGCACCGAGCGTAGTCAGGCCGCCATGCGCCAGAAGCAGTGCCTGAAACAGCAGCACCACCATACCGATCGGCGCCATGGCGGTCGGTCCGAACAGGATCGCCCCCAGACCGGTGCCGGTCGGATGAGAACAACTGCCGGTAACGGAAGGCAGTTTCAGTGCCGAGAGGACAAACGTAAACGCAGCGGCCACCCCCAGCAACATGCGCTGTTCGGGGTTCTCTGTGATCCGTTTGTTGATGGTACGGAGACCGTAGGCCACAAACGGGGCTGAAGCAGCGCTCCAGCCGAGAGCATGTGTAGCCGGTAAAAAACCTTCCATGATGTGCATGTAAACTCCTCGTATTTCAGACACAAAAAAAGTCCGCAGCTGCAATCGCAACCTGCGGACTTTTCGTATTCAAAGTCTTAAAACGGTTTCACTCTCCCTGTACCAGAGGGATGGTGTGAGTGGCAAAAATCAGGGCAGGTCTTCTGGCTCGCGATTCATCCTCCGGGCGCCTTCCCGGTCGTAATGACCAGTGACGTAATGCCCATCGTCCTCGCTTACAGCGGCGGGTCCGCAGAGGAATCATTCCGTTGGAATTACACCTCACTTCCCTATCAAGCCCGAGCGGGCACCCTGATTCGATATTCAGTTGTCAACAAAACAGCATAAAACGGTGAGGAAAAATAGCACGCCTGAGTTTGGGGTGTCAATGGGTAAGCAGAGCTTTTCTACAATACCCGCACCCCTGCATGGATAACGGCTGTTCCAATCGGCAGCGTTCCAAAAGTTTTACATCGTTGAACAGCTCAAGGGACGCCCCGTCGGCAACCACCTCTCCTTCATGCAGGATTATAATCCGCGGGCAGAGCTCCAGCACCAGATCAAGATCATGGCTGGTGATGATTTTGGTGTGCTGAAATCCCTGCAATAGCGCGATTGCCTGACGGCGGGCAGACGGGTCGAGTCCGCTGGTCGGCTCATCCATAGCCAGAATGTCGGGTGACATGGCCAGCACCGTGGCGATGGCAACCCGTTTTTTCTCACCGCCGGAGAGGTTGTAAGGCGGCCTGTTTCGCAACGGTTCTGCCGCGACGGCTGCCAAAGCTGCTGCCACCCTCCATTCCAGCTCCTCCCCGCGCAATCCCAGATTAAAAGGACCAAAGGCGACGTCGTCGTTCACCGTCGGCATAAAGAGCTGATCGTCGGGATTCTGGAAAACCATGCCGACGGTGCGGCGGATGCCGGCAAGCGTCGCTTTTGTAACCGGAACATCACCGATAGTTATCGAGCCACGAGCCGGCATCAGGGCACCGTTCAGGTGCTGTAGCAGCGTAGATTTGCCGGCACCGTTGGCGCCGATGAGAGCGACCGATTCACCGTGCGAAATTCTGAATGAGACATCTTTCAGGGCAACGGTCCCATCCGGGTAGCTGTGGTGCAGATTTTTGACCTCAATGATATGACGGCTCATGGAAACGTAGCGGTGACAAAGCTGCCGATACGCATCGGCAGGTTGTGAAGCCTGAATATAAGGAAGAGCGTAACCCAGCCGATGACAAAACGCAGGTCGGCAGTTTTAAAAACTCGCGCCCGGCGGTCATGAAGCTCACCCGTGAAACCGCGCGCCAGCATGGCGGCATGTACCCGTTCTGCCCTCCCGAATGTACGCAGCAGCAGCTGCCCGACCAGACTGCCGTAGCTGGCGATGCCCTGCCCCTTGTTACCGCAGGAGCGCAGCTCCCGGGCCAGGGACGCCCGCGCCGATTCCTCGGCCAGCACAAAAATATAGCGCTGCAGAAACAGCAGCTGCGTTGTAAAAACGGCTGGCAGCCCCAGACAGCGTAACGCCTGACACACCGCGTTTAAGCCGGTTGTGCCGATCAGAATGAATGCCGATCCGATCGTCAAAACGGAACGGAGCTGAATGGAAAAAAAAGAAATCCAGCCGCCGGAAATCGTTACACTCCCGATCTGCAGCATGCTCTCCCGGTCAAAAATCGGGTTAAAAAGAGCGGCGCACAGCAGCAACGGGAGCAGCAGAATAATCTTCTTCAGAATAAAAACGGGCGGCAGACCGCTCTGACTGGTCACAACAATCGGGAAGACGGCAAAGGGGAGCAAGGCGGAGATCTGGTAGCGGTTGCAGGAGACCACCAGAGCAATAAAAGCGATGACTACGACCGTTTTGGCGAGCGGGTGTATTCGGTGAATGGAAGAGTCGCCGTGCGCCAACAGCTCGAGACGTTTTAAATCCAGTAGCGCTGCGGTAATACGGTTCATGACGACAGCAAAGCGCTCATGCGGCCAACGGTCTCCTACGCAGCAGAAAACCGGCCAGGGCAGCCAGCGCAAGCGTTAGTAGGCCGCCAACAACACCGGAAACAGACGTGCCGATCTTACTGACATTTTCTGCGTTCATCGGTTCGGTTGCCCCTGCCTGTACTGACGTGTCTTTTTTGAAGGAGTAATCCGGCAGGAAAGCCAGCGTGCCCTGGAAATCTGCCAGGACATTATGAACGGTACCCTGCTTACCTTTAACGTCTCCTGCAGCGGTTACTTTTGCAAGAGACCATTCCAGACCATCCGGCTGTTGCGACGCAAACCAGGATGCGACACCGCCGGTGAGCAGCGCTGCGACCAGAAATGTCAGCACAACTCCCCGCAGCGAATAGGTCGAGAGCTGCGAAGCTGTAAAAACCTCGCCGGTCTGATTGATGACAGCTTGTGTGCAATCTGGAAGCAGAGAGCGCTGCAGAATTTCAGGACGTGCATGTGCGACAAAGGCAATTACGGAAGCCGTTACCACCCCCTCCACGACTCCGACGACAGCGTGAATCGGCTGCATCAGCAGTAGAAAGGTTGCGAAGGAGAGCGCTGAAATACCAGATGAAACCGTTTCCAGCACCACGCTGAAAGCTCCCATCTGGAGGCCGACAGCAGCGGCAATAACGGCAGCAACCGTAATCCTCGTCCGTGAAGTTGAGTCAGAGCTTATTTTTCGATAGATCAGTGGATAGGCAATAAAGGCGGGAAAAAAACCGAGATTGAAGATATTGCAGCCGAGCGCCAGCAGACCGCCATCTGCAAAGAAGAGCGCCTGAACGGTCAGCACCGAAGCGATGGTCAGAAATGCGGCGTAGGGTCCCAGCAGGATCGCCAGCATCAATCCCCCCCCCAGATGTCCACTGGAACCGGTGGCCGGGATGGTGAAGTTGATCATCTGGACGGCAAAGATGAAGGCGCCCAGCACTCCCATCAGAGGGACGATTTTATCATCAGCCGTTTCGCGAACTTTTTTGGAACAGTAGGCAATTGCCGCTGCCGATGCTGCCCACATCGCTCCGCCAACAGCCGGCGAAATCAGTGCGTCCGCTATATGCATGAGTGAACCTCCACCGGCGCCAGAACTGCACCTGATTTTAAAATTAGTAACACATTTTGACTACAAGAATACATAACAGGTGTCAAGCGCTTTTTAGCATGGTGGTATTAAAGGCTTGCCAGCCGGAATCTATCTGGATATAGTGCCACAAATCTTACCACTCTCCGAGTCGTAACAGCCTACCAGGAAAAATCCTCACGGTCTGCGACCTGCGGGTGTCGCCGGAAACAGCGCCGCCCTCCTATGAAAAGGGGAATGACGTAATCGAAAGCAGACACTCATGCTTCGTCAGCGCCCCTTTTCTATCCGGAGAAGGGGCGTTTTTGTTGCACGAACAACGGAGACTGTATGGAGCTTATTTTTGATGGTATCCGCACCGCACTGGCGCTGATCGCCTCACTTGACCGGGAAGTGCTGGCGGTGACGCTGCTTTCGCTTGAGATCTCCTGCTGTGCCACGGTTTTCAGCCTGCTACTCGGCGTACCGGTGGGGGTGATTCTGGCTTTGGCCGATTTCCCGGGACGGCGACTGGTGGTCAGCCTGGTAAATACCGGCATGGGATTGCCGCCGGTGGTCGTCGGTCTGTTTGTGACGCTCTTCCTCTGGCGCAACGGGCCGCTCGGTTTTCTGGAGATTCTCTACACCCCGGCCGCCATGATTCTGGCTCAGGCCGTGATCGCCACACCGATCGTAACCGGCATTACGATTGCGGCGATTCAAAACTTGCCGGCCAACCTCAAGCTGCAGGTCAGGGCGCTGGGCGCCACACGTATGCAGACGGTCTGGATCCTGGTCCGCGAGTCACGCCTGCCGCTGCTGGCGGCGGTCATGGCCGGCTTTGGCGGCGTGATCTCCGAAGTGGGGGCCTCGATCATGGTGGGTGGCAATATCAAGGGGCAAACGCGGGTGTTGACGACGGCCACGGTTATGGAGACCGGCAAGGGCAATTTCGATGTGGCCATCGCCTTGTCACTGATTCTGTTGACTCTGGCCTTCAGCGTTAATTACCTGTTGACGCTGATCCAGCAGCGCGAGCGTCCGCGATGACACATCAAACTCCCCTTCTGCATGTTGAAGACCTGCTGATCCGGCGCGGCGGTGTTCAGGTTCTGGAACTGCCGCGCTTTACGATAACGGCCGAAGAAAAAGTGGCCATCGTCGGTCCGAACGGCGCCGGAAAATCGAGCCTGCTGCTCGGCCTGGCCTGCCTGATCGAGCGCAGTGGCGGGAAAATCATCTTTCAGGGTGCCGAAGTTGTGCCCCGCACAGAAATCGCCTATCGCCGCAGAATTGCGGTCGTGTTTCAGGAACCGCTGCTCTTTGATACAACCGTGATTGATAACGTAGCCGAGGGGCTCCGCATTCGGGGAACTGGGCGTACTGAAGCCCGTGACGTGGCTCATGACAGTCTTGAGCTTTTCAAAATCGGTCATCTGGCCGGGCGTTCCGCGCACAAACTCTCCGGCGGCGAAGCCCAGCGCGTCAGCCTGGCACGGGCGTTTGCCGTCAAGCCCGAGCTGATCCTGATGGATGAACCCTTCTCAAGTCTCGACCTGCCAACTCGCATCGGAATAGCTGAAGATTTGGGGCGAATTCTGCATGAATCGGGAACGGCGGCCATTATTGCGACCCATGACCGCATTGAGGCCTTTCATATCGTCGATCGCCTGGTGGTGATGGATGGCGGCCGGATCGTCCAGGAGGGGACTCCAAAAAATGTCATAGGCCACCCGGCCAACGCTTTTGTGGCCGCCTTCAGGAGGACGACCGGCACACTGTAGATCCGAGTGCACCCCTGCACCAGATTCCGGTTGAATCAAATGGATTCCGGTACTATCATACCGTGCGTATGAAACAGGAATGCAGGAGGGTGACGACATGGCTGAGCAACAGCAAACTTTTTTCCTCGGTCGCCAGCCGATTCTGGACATCCGCCAGGAAATAATCGGATACGAGCTGCTCTTCCGTTCCAGCGAAAAGAACCTCAGCGAATTCGAGAGTCAGAGCCAAGCCTGCATGAGCGTCATCTCCAGCACCTTGTCCGGGTTCGGTTTTAGCGAGGTACTGGGTGACAAGCTCGGATTTATCAACGTCACCGAGGATGTTCTGCTCAGTGATCTCGTGGAAATCCTGCCGAAGGGACAGACCATTCTGGAGCTGCTGGAAACGGTCAGTCTTAACGACGAAACCCGCAATCGCTGCCTTGAACTTGCCGCGCGGGGATACCGGATTGCGCTTGACGATCATGTCTACGGAAAAGAGCACCTTAAAATCTACCGCTTCGTTGATATCATCAAGATCGATATTCTGGAGACCTACCCCACTGCCCTGCCCGGTATCGTCACCAATCTCCGCCAATTCCCGATCCGGCTGCTGGCCGAAAAAGTAGAAACCAGGGAGCAGTTTACCGATTGCCTCGCCATGGGTTTCGAGCTGTTTCAGGGCTATTTTTTCGCCCGCCCGGTCGTATTGCAGCATAAAGGGCTGGAACCGTCAAAAATCGCCATGCTGCGCCTTCTGCGTAATCTGCATGAAAACGCCGATTTTGACGTCATCGAAGATGACTTCCGCTCGGCGCCCGACCTCTCCTTCAATCTTCTGAAACTCGTAAATTCAGTTTGTATCGGATTGCGCGAAAAGATCAAGGGGCTGCGCCATGCCATTATTATTCTGGGGCTCGACAAACTGCGCCGCTGGGTGCAGTTGGCGATTTTTGCCAGCAGTGACAGTCGCGGCATCAATAATCCGCTCATGGAGCTGGCAGCCGTGCGGGGGCGTTTGATGGAATTACTGCTGATGAAGCGTCATGGTCTGCCGCGCAACAGCGAACGGGTAGAGGCGGCCTTTATGACCGGCATCCTCTCGCTGGTCGATATTCTGCTGGACACGTCGATTGACGTGATTGTCAGCGAACTCGGCTTGAGTGATGAGATTTCGGCCGCACTCTTAAACCGTGACGGTGAATTGGGGTTGCTGCTGGCACTGGCAGAAACGCTTGAACAGAGCAATTTAGGAGAGGTACAAAATCTGGTAGAGCATTCCGATATTTCGCTTCAAAACCTCCTGGCAGCCCAGGTTGATGCCTACAACTGGCGCTCAAACGTATAAATCACGCCTGCCGTAACGGCAGCACGACGGTAAACTCCGCCCCCTGCCCCGCTTCACTTGCAACCCTGATATCACCGCCATGATCCGTAACGATTCCGTAGGATACCGCCAGTCCCAAACCGGTTCCACGCGCTTTCGTACTAAAAAACGGCGTAAACAGCTTGTCCTGAATATCCGGCGAGATACCGGTCCCGCTGTCTGCGATGGTTACCACGCAGCGTCCCGCCGCCACGTCGTAACTGGTGGCAACGTTGAGCTCACCCCCCGTTTCCATGGCCTGCAGAGCATTGACGATCAGATTGGTGCAGACCTGCCGCAGCTGATCCTCGTCTCCTTCGATTATTTCAGCAGATTCCATCTGGTACGACCGTATGACGCGGTACCTCTCCAGTGGAATCTGATGGCCGATCTGATCAAGAAGGTCATCCAGCAGGGCCTCCATCTGGAACGGGCGGATGACTTTTTTCCGGGTGCCGGCAAAGGCCAGCAGATTCGAGACGATCCGCTCAACCCGGCCGACCTGACGAATAATGGTTTCCACCTCCGGCTGATCCGCAGCGCTCAAGGTTGCCGAGATCTCCAACAGCTCGGCGTTGCCCCGGATAACAGCCAGCGGGTTATTTATTTCGTGGGCGACTCCGGATGCCAGCAGGCCGATACCGGCCAGGCGTTCGGCCTGGGCAAGATCCCTCTGCGTATTCAGGAGCTGCTGTCCCTTCTCCTCCAGCTCATTTGTCCTTTCCAGAACCTTTTGTTCCAACGTGCGATTAAGAAGCTGATTTTCCGCATCACGTTCCTGCAGACGGCGCTTCATGGTATTAAATTCGCCGGCCAGTGATGCTATCTCATCATGGCTCTCCACGCAGATATCCGGCAGGTTTTCGCCGGAAGCGATCCTGCGGACCCCCTCTTCCAGAGCACGAATCGGACGCGAAAGCGTGGCGCCGAGCCATGCTGACAGAGCGATACCGATCAGCGTGACAAACACCATCAATGCCGAAAAGATCAGGTTGACCTGCTGGCGCAGATGCAGCAGCGGTTTTTCCGGCATGCCGACATACAGAGCTCCGACGACCGTGCCGCGCAGGTCCCGCAGCGGTTCATAGGCGGTGAAGTAGCGCGCGTTGAGTACAAACGCCGAGCCGATCCAACTGCTGCCCCGGGATACGCGCGAAAACACCTCTTCCGACATCAGTGTTCCGATGGCCGGCCTGCCCTGCTCATCCCGTACCGTACTGGCAATGCGGATATCATCCAGAAAGAGTGTCGCATTCCCGCCGCTGCGCGTATCAGCGTCACCATGTTTGAAGACGACCTGCGTAATGCGTTCCACCAGGCGGTTATCACCATTCAGGAGCACTCCGCCATACATGGCCCCGGCCAGAGTGCCGTCAGGCGCCAGCAGCGGCGTTGCTGCAACCAGAAACAAGCCGCGTTCTTCCACCTGTTTTGTATAGCGGCGGCCATGGGCGGTCGTTTTGACCGCCAGGCTCATCCGGGACGGTAAACGGGGGTTTTCGCGCCCGGCCTGCAGAGCCGACAAGAGCATAACTCCGCTGACCGGTACCTTTTTGAGCGCGTCGGCGACCAGTTTTTCTCCCCGTGCAGAATCACCGCTGATTCCGGGATTGGCAGCTCGCCAGCGCACGAAACCGTAGCGATCGACGACCGTCAAAAAGCTGAGCCGTTCATTTTTGAGAACCGTCTGTAATGCAGGTATGTCCGGAATCGGCGCCGCCTGCGTCAGTGCAGCGATCAGTTCGGGAGTCTGGCTGGTAAGACGGATCGTATCTGAGAGGCGTGACAGATCGGAGTTAAAAATTTCCCGGGCTGAATTGAGATTGGAGGCGACGTTCTGTAGCGCCTGACGGGAAAAGCGGGTTGTGATCAGTGAGGCACCGATCACCCAGCAGATGGAAATAGCAGCCAAAAGCGGCAGCAGTGTTGCGACGGTAAGCTTGAAGCGTATCGATCCCCGCAGCCACTTCATGCGAGGTTGCTGCCGCCGGTCCCGTATTCCTGAATCTTGCGGTCAAGCGTTTTTCGGGAGATGCCCAGTATCTCGGCGGCACGGCTTTTGTTGAAGCCGGTTTCCTTGAGGATCACGCTGATATGTTGCCGTTCAACTTCATCAAGCGCAACCAGCGCAACAGGCTGAGCAGAAGCGGCGATCAACTCCCGGCGCGCCCCCAGCGGCAGCAACCCGACGGTGATGGAACTGCCGCGCGCCAGGATGACGGCCCGTTCCAGGACATTTTCGAGTTCGCGTACATTGCCGGGCCAATCGTACTGCAGCAGTGCCTGCAGGGCATCGTCATCGATACCACGGACATCTTTCCTCATCCGGCGTGTGGAGGCTTTCAGAAAGTGGAGCGCCAGCGGTTCAATATCTTCCCGCCGCTCGCGCAGCGGCGGCAGAGTGATAGAGATCACATTCAGGCGGTAGTAGAGATCTTCACGGAAACGCCCCTCCCTGACCTCGTGCATCAGATCCTTATTGGTGGCGGCGACAAAGCGCACATCCACCTTACGCGTGCGGGTCGAACCGAGCACGATAAAGTCTTTCTCCTGCGTAACCCGCAGCAGCTTGGCCTGCACCGCCGGACTGACGTCACCGATCTCATCCAGAAACAGCGTGCCGCCATCCGCCTCTTCAAGCAGCCCTTTCTGGTTCATGACCGCACCGGTAAAAGCGCCGCGTACATGCCCGAACAGCTGGCTCTCCAGCAGGGTGTCGGAGAGCGCGGCGCAGTTCAGCGACACAAACGGTTTGTCCCGGCGCGGGCTGTTGCGGTGCAGTGCCCCGGCGATCAGCTCCTTGCCGGTGCCGGATTCCCCCATAACCAGGATATTGGCGTCGCTTTCGGCCACCTGCAGGGTCAGGTCATAGACATCGCGAAAGGTCTGGCTGCGAAAGATGATGGCATCCGCCGCGCCGCTGCCGCGCTGCAGACCATCCCGCAACTGCTGATTTTCGCGGGCCAGACGGCGATGGTCGAGCAGACGCTCCAGCATGCCGAGCAGTTTTTCCTTGGGAAACGGCTTGGTAATGTAGTCGTACGCCCCCTGTTTGATGGCGCTGATGGCGTCATCAATCGTGCCATGGGCGGTCATGATCACCACCGGTATATCCGGCCAGCGTTTGCAGAGCTGGTCAAGCATCTGCAGACCATCAATGTCCGGCATACGCACATCCTGCAGGATCAGATCACAGGGCGCTCTTCCGGCCGATTCCAGTTTCATCAGCAGCTCGGTGCCGCGCGAAAAGGTTTCAACCGCATAGCCGCTGACCCGCAGCAGCTTGTCGAGATAGCGCAGGATATCATCTTCGTCATCACAAATAAAAATGGTTGGCATGGTTGTCCATCCTTTTTACATAATTACCAAAGTACCTTCAGGCCGAGTTTACGATAAGCGGCGAAGGCACTGTCATGAGAGATGAGTGTCAGTTTGTGGGAAATAGCCTGCCATATAATCAGACGGTCAAAAGGGTCTTTATGTTCCATGCGAGGCAGGTGATGAAATGTTGCTGCATCGCAAGCATCAATCGGCAGTAGTTCGAAACCTGATTGACGGACAATGGCGGGAAAATCATCGGGAACGACTCCGGACAGCTCCAGCTTGCCGGTGGCATATTTGAGAGAAATCTCCCACAAGGAAACAATACTGACTGAAACTGTAACGTCGGGATTCTGGATGCAGTCAGTTGCTTTTGTGCCAAGGCGGGATGGATCAAAAAGCGTCCAGAGCAGGGCGTGCGTATCGAGCAGGCAACTCATAGAACCAGCAACTCTTCATCGCTGATTTTGAAGTCAGAGGAGAGTGAAAACGATGCCGTACCGGACAAAAGACCCAGAACACGTTTGGGTTTGCCTGCGTAGCGCTTAAAGGGAACCAGAACAGCAATTTTTTCCTTCTTTTTGCCGTAACTGATCACAACATCCTCACCCTGTTGGACACAGTCAAGCACTTGGGAAAAATGGGATTTAAAATGACCGACCGTCATAGTTTGCATAAGTTACCTCCGTATTTTTTATTACTATCGATTTATTGTGACAAGTTGTCAAGTATATCCACAAAGACGACGGATTAGACAAAATGATACAGCAAGAGACAGAAAGTCACAACTCCTGCCGCATTTGATCAATTTATTTTTCAAAGCTTAACCCTCATTTTATTTGTAATTACAGAGTTTTGTCAGGATATTTCCTGAGTAAGCACGATTGGCGCAGCTGTTGCTGTATACGGCGGGATGCACCGGGCAGATCCAACGGTTCTTCCAACTGAATATTCAATATTCAAAAAACATAAAATAGAGAAATCCGGAGGGTTGTATGGGCAAGAATGAGCTGTTCCCCAGCGTAAATCGACGGGACTTTATCAAAACATGTGTGACCGTCTCGGCCATGCTGGGGCTGCCGTTCGGTATGGTCAGCAAGGTTGCCGCTGCGGCACAGAAGAGTGACGGACGTCCGGCGGTCATCTGGCTGCATTTTCAGGAATGTACCGGCTGTTCGGAATCGCTGCTCCGTTCATCGCACCCGACAGTCGCCAATCTGATCCTGGATATGATCTCGCTCGACTATCATGAAACCCTGATGGCCGGTTCCGGACACCAGGCTGAGAAGTCGCTGCACGACTCCATGACCGCCAACAAGGGCAACTATATTCTGGTGGTCGAAGGGGGCATTCCTACCAAGGACAACGGTATCTACTGCAAAGTCGGCGGGAAAACCGCCCTGGAGTCACTGCGCAAAGCGGCGGAAGGAGCGGCGGCGATCATCTCGATCGGCACCTGCGCCAGTTACGGAGGTATTCAGTCGGTCGGTCCCAATCCGACCGGTGCGGTCGGTGTCGGCGAAATCATCAAGGACAAACCGATCATCAATCTCCCCGGCTGCCCACCCAACCCCTACAACTTCCTCTCCACGGTTTTATACTACGTGACTTTTAAAAAACTGCCCGACCTCGATAAAATGGGACGTCCCCTGTTCGCCTATGGCCGCAAGATCCACGAACATTGCGAACGACGCGCCCATTTCGATGCCGGCCGTTTTGCCAAAGCCTACGGTGATCCGACGCATGCCGAAGGATACTGTCTCTACAAACTGGGTTGCAAAGGACCGGCCACCTACGCCAACTGCTCGGTGCTCAAATTCAACGACGGCGTCGCCTGGCCGGTCGGCATCGGTCACCCCTGTATCGGCTGCACCGAACCGGACCTGCTCTTTAAAACCGCCATCGCCGACAAAGTCCAGATTCACGAGCCGACGCCGTTTGACAGTTACGCCCCGGTCGATCTGAAAGACAAAGGCAAAGGGCCTGATCCGTTGACAACCGGTGTAATCGGCCTGGCAGCCGGTGCTGCCGTCGGCGTGGGGGTCATGATGGCCAAAAAACTCCCCGATGGACCGGAAAAGGGGGATGAGCATGGCACATCCAAGTAGACGCCGCTTTCTCAAAGTGCTCGGCGCCACTGGCGCCGCTCTGCTGGCGGGCCGCACGGATGCGTCAGCGTCCGCGACGCATCAGGTCAACAACGACACCATCGGCATGCTCTACGACGCCACCAAATGCGTCGGCTGCAAGGCCTGCATGTCGGCCTGCAAACGGGTCAACAGCGATTACGGCAGTCTCTCCTATGAGCAGGCCACATTCGATCCCGACGCCCTTTGGGACGCCCCCCAGGATCTGACCGGTAGCACCCGCACCCTGATCAAGCTCTTCAAGGAGTCCGAAAAAGAGTGGTCCTACGTTAAGTATTCCTGCATGCACTGCCAGAAACCTTCCTGTGTTTCGGTCTGTCCGGTCAGCGCCATGACCCGCGATGCGGTCACCGGCACGGTTGACTATAACAAGAATACCTGCATCGGCTGCCGCTACTGCCAGATCGCCTGCGCCTTCAACATCCCCAAATTCCAGTGGGACCGGGCCATTCCGCAGATCGTCAAATGCGACCTCTGCAAAAACACGAATCTCGTCAAAAAAGGGATCACCGCCTGCGCCGAGACCTGTCCGGTCGGAGCGATCAGCTTCGGGAAGCGCAAAGATCTGCTGGCAGAAGCCAAAAAACGTCTGCAGGAGCGACCGGGTCTCTACATCAACCACATCTACGGTGAAAAAGAGGTCGGCGGCACCAATCATCTCTACCTGGCCGCCATGCCGTTCAACAATCTGGGGCTGCCGATCCTAAAAGAAGAAGCACCGGCCGAGTTTTCCGAGAAGATCCAGCACACCATCTACAAAGGTTTTATCGCCCCGGTCGCGCTCTACAGCACACTCTGCTGTGTGGCGATCAGGAACATGAAAAAGCACGACGCAGAAGCTCATAAACACGCGACAGTGGACAATCACAAGCGGGAGGATGGTAAATGAGTCACGACGAGTATCAGATTCATCGGGCGAAAATATTGACCCCTTCCTTCATCTTCCTGCTGACGCTGTCACTGATCGGCTTTGTACTGATCGGGGTCCGTTTTGTCAAAGGGATCGGCGCCGTCTCCAACATGAGTGACGGCTACCCCTGGGGGATCTGGATCACCTACGATGTCGCCACCGGTACCGCCATCGCCTGCGGCGGCTATGCCATGGCGATCCTGATCTACATCAGAAACCATATGCACTATCACCCCATGATCCGCTCGGCCATCCTAACCAGTATGTTCGGCTACGGACTGGCCGGTTTTTCGGTCATGGTCGATGTCGGTCGCCCCTGGAACGCCTACAACTTTTTCATCCCCTCAAAATGGCAGGCCAACTCGGCCATGTTTGAGGTGGCGCTGTGCGTCATGGCCTATACAACCGTGCTGCTGCTGGAGTTCCTGCCGGCCGTCCTGACGACGCTGGAAAAAACGGAGTGGAGAACACTGCAGCTCCTGCTCGATATGCTCTATGCCCGCATGGGGATGAAGCGTCCGGAGCGAATCGGTGAACGGCTGGACAGGGTCAAGGATCTGGCCGCCTGGCTCAAGCCGCGCCTCGACAAGGTTCTGATTTTTGTGATCGTGCTCGGCATTACCCTGCCGACCATGCATCAGTCGTCGCTGGGATCACTGCTGCTGATCGCTTCAACGAAACTGCACCCGCTCTGGCATACCGGCTTTCTGCCGCTGCTGTTCCTGATCAACTGCATGTTCATCGGCTATTCGATCGCCATCCTGGAGTCGGTCATCTCCTGTTACGCTTTTAAACGCCCCTATGAAACGAAAGAGCTGTCCGGCATGGCCCAGATCATCCCCTGGCTGACGGTGATCTGGCTCAGCGTCGTGGTGGGAGATCTGGCCTGGCGCGGACAGCTGGCGGCGGCGCTCTCATTCGATTTCTACTCCGGCTTTTTCCTGCTGGAGTTCTGCCTGGTGGCGGGTGGTTCGCTGCTGATGTTCAGCGGCAAGAAACGGGCCTCGATCCGCTGGCTGTTCATCTCGGCGGCGCTGATCGTACTGGGTGGAGCGTTGTATCGTTTCAACGTCTACCTGATCGGATTCAACCCCGGCAAAGGGTGGCACTACTTCCCGGCGCTGGCGGAACTTCTGATCACGGTCGGGATCGTGGCCTTTGAAATACTGGGCTATCAAGTGCTGGTCAAGATCCTGCCGGTCCTGCCGAAACTGCATACCCGGCAACAGCTGGATGCAGAAGTAAAGGTGTAACGGCACTACAACCTACCACAGAGTCACAGAGTGGACGGAGGATAAACCTCCTATTTTAAATAGATTATATGTTTAAACTCAAAAAAGTGTTCTCTGTGACTCTGTGGTGAGAATTACCCGTTTTAGTATTAAAAACATTCTGGAGGTAAGTATACATGGCTCGTATTACTCTTGACCCGGTGACCCGTATTGAAGGGCACCTGAGAATTGATGTGGAAGTTAATGGCGGCAGGGTGACCAATGCCTGGTCATCGGCCCAGATGTGGCGCGGAATCGAGACAATTCTGCAGGGGCGCCCCCCTGAAGATGCCTGGATTTATGCCCAGCGTTTCTGCGGCGTCTGCACCACGGTGCATGCCATCTCGTCGATCCGCTCGGTAGAGCACGCCCTCAAAGTCGAAGTGCCGCTGAATGCCCAGTATATCCGCAACATGATCATGGCCCAGCACTCGGTGCAGGATCATATTGTCCACTTTTATCATCTCTCGGCGCTGGACTGGGTGGATGTGGTCTCGGCTCTGAAAGCTGATCCCAAAAAAACCGCCCAGCTGGCGCAGAGCATTTCCGACTGGTCCGGCAACAGTGAAACCGAATTCCGGGCTGTTCAATCCAAGCTGAAAGCGTTCGTGGAGACCGGTCGTCTCGGGATCTTCTCCTCCGGCTACTGGGGGCATTCAGCCATGAAACTGCCGCCGGAAGCCAACCTGATGGCGGTGGCCCACTACCTGAAAGCGCTCGACTATCAGCGCCGGGCAGCCCAGATCGGCGCCATACTGGGGGGCAAAAACCCGCACATCCAGAATCTCTGCGTGGGTGGCGTCGCCACGGCCGTCAATATGGAAAACCTGGCTACGATCAATATGGAACGGATCGCAGCGCTGCGGACCCTGATGGAAGAGACGCGCGAATTCGTTCAGAAAGTCTACTACCCGGACATGCTGGCGATCGCCTCGGCCTACAAGGAGTGGTTCAAATACGGCAAAGGTGTCGTCAACTATCTGGCGGTACCGGAAATGCCGGAAGATACCAAAAATACGAAGTTTGCCCTGCCGGGTGGCATCATTGCCAACGGCGATATCAAGGGCGCCCGCATCATCAGCAATCACCAGGATCAGGCGCTGATCGGAAACATCAGGGAAAACGTGGCCCACGCCTGGTATGAAGGGGATAAAAGCCTGCATCCCTGGGAGGGTGAAACCACGCCCACATACACCGATTTTCAGGATAACGGCAAATACTCCTGGTGCAAGGCGCCCCGCCTGGACGGCAAGGCGGTGCAGGTCGGCCCGCCGGCGCAACTCTTTGCCGCCTATGCCGGCGGCAACCAGAAGGTTAAAAAGCTGGTGGATGACAGCTGCGCAAAGATCGGTATCGGCGTCGGCGACCTGCACTCCACCATGGGACGCCTGGGGGCCCGCGCCATCCGTGCTCACCTGATGGCCGACTACTCACTGGAATATCTGGATAAACTGGTCGAGAACGTCGCCCGGGGCGAGAAGGCCTACGCCAACCATACCGAGATCCCCAAAGGCGAATATCGCGGCGTCGGCTTCCACGAAGCGCCGCGCGGCACGCTGTCGCACTGGATCGTTATCAAGGATAAAAAGATCAAGAATTATCAGGCGGTCGTGCCCTCTACCTGGAACGCCTCGCCGCGTGATGAAAAGGGAGCCATGGGACCGTACGAAGCCGCGCTGATGGGTAACCCGGTGGCTGACAGTGAAAAACCGCTGGAAGTGCTGCGCACGATTCACTCCTTCGATCCCTGCATCGCCTGTGCGGTGCATACCATCGATCCGCAGGGGAAAGAGATCACCAGGATCAAGGTGCTGTAACCATGAAAACATTGATATTCGGTGCAGGTAATCTGCTGCTTGGCGACGAAGGTTTCGGCGTGCACTTCATCACGTACCTGCAGAAACATTACCGCTTTCCGGAAGATGTTGAGCTGTATGACGGTGGTACGCTCGGCATTATGGTAACCCATATGCTCGAAGATGCTGACCATGTCTATCTGGTGGATGTCATTGAAGCCGAAGGAGAACCGGGAGAGATCTATCGCTACGAGAAGGATGATTTCATGCTCGGGCGGCTGCCGATCAAGATGTCACCGCACCAGATCGGCATTCAGGAGGTGCTGGCGCTGTCCGAGCTGCGTGATCGCTGCCCGCAGAAAATATCGCTGTTCGGCGTTATCCCGCAGTCATACGAGGCCGGTGTGGAACTGTCACCGCTGTTGGCGGCAAAGCTGGCGGATCTGGCGGAGCTGGTGGTGGCGGAGTTGCGGGCGGATGGTTATTGCATTGAAGCGGCATCACGAGGCTGAAAGAAATAATTAGCTTCAGGATTTCTCTGGATGACGCGGGATTAATTATGAACAATGTTCTACCGCTTGATTAAAAATTTAATAATATGAATTTTTAAGAACTTCTGAGGCTAGATTTGTTCTTGAAGCTCAAGATTCTGTACGTACTTTCTTTTTACCTCTACACTTTTCCCGAAATTGATAAGTAAGCCAACCTCAATTCCGGTTGCCTTGAGATAATTTTTTAACTGCAATTCGTGAATATCCGTCAGTTTATCGAGTGCTTTCAGCTCAACAATAATCACATCTTCTATCACCAGATCCGCAAAATAGTCACCGATAATTATACCTTTATACTTCACAGCTATTCCACGTTGCGATTCCGCCTTCAAATATCTCAACTTAAATTCTTCCAGCATTGCGTTTTCATAAACTTTTTCAAGGAAACCTGATCCAAGAATTCTATGAACTTCATATGCGCAGTTTATGATCTGTTCTGTTAATTCAACATATTTGAGATTGCGATTCAATAGAGTCCCTTTCAGCTTCGGGATTTCAACGTCAAAAGCATTAGGACTGTAATCCTGGGTAATCCTGAGAAATCCTGAGGCTAAAACCTTTTTTCAGCCTCGGGATTGCTGCGATTACTCTGGATTACAACGTCAAAAGCATTAGGACTG
>DUZX01000002.1 GCA_013349325.1 Desulfuromonadales bacterium | reverse complement strand
GGCAGGGGGTGGGGGAAGCTGCAACGGAGTACTTTCATGGCAACCTCCCCCCCACCCTAACCCTCCCCCGCCAGGGGGGAGGGAGCTTTTTGTACGATTATTTAAGTGTTACTTGGTACTAGAAACCTGCTGTTTATCTGGAGGCGCAACGGAACACGATCCTGGCTGGGCGGAAAAAAACCAAGAAGCCGGGTAACTTCTATCAGAAAACGCTTTTTCTGGAATGGATGAAGGAAAACCGCCACCTGTTCAGTCATGAACCATATCTTGCAGAAGAACGGAGCTACGGTTTCAGCATCCGTTTTCGCGGAGTGGATAGTCACATTTCATGTTTCTTTAGCGATTATGGGGGTATTTCGGTTGCAGTGGATTACCGCAATCAGAACTATGACACCATCATGGAATTTGATCTGTATGAAGAAGAAACCCCCGAAGGTCGCTATCTGTGCCGCATGTGCCGGGATCACCCCAACGAAGAGAATCCGCCTGAAGTGATTGAACACGAAAATCGTGCCGAACTCTGGATCAAACATTCCTTTGAAAAGCTGGCTGCCTACACGCGGGAAGAATTTACCGATGGTGCCGTACTCTGCCTCTGTCGATATGGTGGTGGTACTGCTGCATTTATTGCCGCCGGGAAGAAGCTTAAAAAGCTGCGCAAGCGTGAGGATTTTTTCAAGGAATTGCAGGTGGTGAAGAAGTAAACCCTGCCCTGCCCTATTAAACCGAGGCAACCGTAGTAGTTTTTGGTTTTAAAGTAGTCCCCGCTCCACAAAACTTACGTATTCGCCGTCACCAACGATGATGTGATCAAGTACCTTGATCCCCATGATCTCACCGGCCTCTTTCAGGCGGCGGGTGATGGCGATATCCTCGCTGCTGGGGGAGGGGTCGCCGGTGGGGTGGTTATGCACCAGGATCACAGCGGCCGCCGATTCCTTGACGGCCGGAATGAAAACCTCGCGTGGATGCACGATACTTTGATTAAGACTCCCCTCAGAAATCTGCACGCGCCGGATGATACGGTTCTTGCCGTCCAAAAGCAGGATCAGAAAGTATTCCTTGCGGCTGTCGCGAAATTCGTAGTGGAAATAATCGAAAACCTGACGCGGGGTCGTAAAGCGGTCGAGACGCTCCAGCTTACGGTCACGGAAACGGGACGCCAGGGTGAAGGCCGCCTTGATACTGGCCGCTTTGGCCAGCCCCATCCCCTTGATCTGACAGATTTCAGCCAGATCGGCGCTGGCCAGTTCACGAAGGTTGCCACCGAAGCGAGTAATCAGCTCGCGCCCCAGATCAATAGCACTCTGCTTGGCGGTCGCATCCCCGACCCGGATGATCAATGCCAATAGCTCGGCATCCGAAAGAGCTGCGGCACCCTTTGTGCGCATTTTTTCACGAGGTCTCTCGTCTTCCGGCCAATCCCTGATCCCACCCGACATACGCCCTCCTTTTCGGCTACCCCTTGAAGCCTGCCATGATCGCGATGATCAGACCGGTTCCGACTATCACACGATACCAGACGAAGGGCGACAAACTCTGCCGCTGAACGAAGCGCAACAGGAAAGCTACGCTGATATAGCCGGTAACAGCCGAAACGCCGATACCGATCAGCATCGGCAGACCTTCACCGGCCGGAATGCCATGTTTGAAGAGGTGCAGAGTCTTGAGCAGGGCCGCCCCGGCCACAATCGGCAGCGACATGATGAACGAAAAACGGGCCGCGCTTTCACGCGTGAAGCCGAGCATCAGCCCGGCAGTGATGGTAATGCCGGAGCGCGAAACACCCGGTATCAGTGCCAGACACTGCATGCATCCGATTGTCATGGCAGAAGAGAGTGTCAGGTCATCCAGCACCATACGTTTGCGGCCCAGCATATCGGCAGCTCCCAGCAGCAGGCCGAAGACGATCAGGATGGCGGCGATCAGCAGCGGATTGGAGCGAAAGATCGCCTCGATGTGGTGTTCAAAGAGTTTGCCGATGACAGCGGCCGGGATAGTCACGGCAATGACCAGAAACGGCATCCGCTTTGCTTGCGAATTCAGCGAACGGCTGGCCAGCGCATCAAAAAAAGCAGCCATCAGTTCAATTATATCGCGCCAGAAATAGAGTGTCAGAGCCAGAAAGGTACCCAGATGCAGTGCCACGTCAAAAGTCAGACCGGATTCCGGCCAGTTCAGCAACCAGGGCACCAGGATCAGGTGGGCAGAGCTACTGATCGGCAGCACCTCGGAAAAACCCTGCAGAGCGCCCAGTACAGCGGCATGAAGCATGTTCATCGTATAACTCCTTCACAATTGATGGCCTGCAAGGTAGCGCACCTGAACATAAAAGGCAATCTCGTTGCGTGTTAATTTTGTATGGGAACTCGATAAAAAGTATGCTATTAGTGGCAGGTTTTAAGCACAGACCTACTGAGACTCTATGGAGGCAGGACCATGTTTGGATTTATACCCAAAGAAGAAAAATTCTTTAAACTTTTCAAGGATATGACTGAAAACATTATTGAAGGTGCCCGGCTTCTGAAAGATATGCTCGATAATTTTGAAAATCCGGCCGAAAGCCAGCGTAAAATAAAGGATGTTGAACATAAAGGCGACTCAATTACCCACGAGGTTATTCAGAAACTGAACAAGACCTTCGTAACTCCTCTTGACCGCGAAGATATCTATGCACTGGCCTCAAAGCTCGATGACATCCTCGATCTGATCGACGCTTCCGCCCAACGCGTGATCATGTACAACGTGGAATCAATTCCTCCGGAAGCCAAGTCACTCGGATTTATCATTCTGCAGTCATGCTATGCGGTGGATAAAGCGGTCGCCATGCTCGGTAAAAAGACCAACGAACAGATCTTCGAGGCCTGTGTCGAGATTAACTCCCTGGAAAATGAAGCCGACCGGGTTTCTCGTGAGGCGATCAGCCGACTGTTTGATGAAGAGAAGGACCCGATCCAGCTGATCAAATGGAAAGAAATCTACGAAACGCTTGAAAAATCAACCGACCGCTGCGAAGATGCCTCCAATATTCTCGAAAGCGTGGTGGTTAAGAATGCTTGAGCCGGCTTTTCTGATGCTCTGTCTGGTGATTGTGGCAGCGCTGCTCTTTGACTATATCAACGGTTTCCACGACACGGCCAACGCCATTGCTACCTGTATTTCAACCCGGGCCCTCTCGGTGAAGTCAGCCATTATGATGGCGGCGCTGCTCAACTTTGCCGGCGCCATGATCTCGACCAAAGTCGCCACCACCATCGGCAAGGGCATTGTGGACGCCTCCAACGTGACCCAGATGGTGGTCTTGGCCGGTATCATCGGGGCGATCGTCTGGAACCTGATCACCTGGTACTATGGACTACCGTCGTCATCCTCACACGCCATTATCGGCGGCATCGCCGGTGCCGTCATTGCGCATGCCGGCGTCAATGCACTCAAGTGGGCCGGACTCAAAAAAATCATCATGGCCCTGATTCTCTCACCAATTATGGGAACGGCCGTCGGATTTATCTTCATGCTGATCCTCTATCGGGTCTTCCGCAATAGCGCACCCAGCGGCCTCAACAAAAACTTCCGCCGCTTGCAGATCGCATCGGCCGCCCTGATGGCCTTTTCTCATGGCACCGCCGATGCCCAGAAGTCGATGGGTGTTATCACCATGGCTCTGGTCAGCTACGGCTTTATTAAAACTTTTGTGGTACCCTGGGAAGTCATGTTAGGGTGCGCAGCCGCCATGGCATTCGGCACCGCCGCCGGCGGCTGGCGCATCATCAAAACCGTCGGTCGCGACTTTGTCAAGTTGCAGCCGGTGCATGGCTTTTGCGTCGAAACCGCCTCAGCCGGCGTTATTCTGGGCGCTTCGGCCTTCGGCATGCCGACCAGCACCACCCATGTCATTACATCGACTATTCTGGGTGTCGGGCTCTCCAAGCGCATGACCGCCGTCAACTGGAACGTCGCCAAACGCATTATCGTGGCCTGGATACTGACCATCCCGGCCGCCGCCCTGATGGCCTATCTGACCTATCAGGTGCTGAACCCGCTGCTCGGCAGATAGCTGCCTCTATTGAATACGAAAATCTGACCGCCGTTATATTAGAGAAGAAAGGGTAGGCGATGAAAAAAGCACTTATCACCGGTATTACCGGTCAGGATGGATCATATCTGGCGGAACTGCTGCTGGAAAAGGGGTATGAAGTTCACGGCATCAAACGCCGCGCCTCATCGCTTAACACTCAACGGGTTGATCATATCTATCAGGACCCGCACGTCCAAAACGCCCGTTTCAGACTGCACTATGGCGACTTGACCGATTCTTCCAACCTGACCCGCATCCTACAGGAAGTGCAGCCGGATGAAGTCTACAATCTGGGCGCACAGTCGCATGTTGCCGTCAGCTTTGAAGCCCCGGAATACACCTGCGACGCCGATGCGGTCGGTACACTGCGCATTCTGGAAGCGATTCGCCTGTTGGGCCTCGATAAAAAGACCCGCTTTTACCAGGCTTCCACTTCCGAGCTCTACGGTCTGGTTCAGGAAACTCCCCAGAAGGAGACCACCCCCTTCTATCCGCGCAGCCCTTACGCAGTTGCCAAACTGTATGCCTACTGGATCACGGTCAACTATCGCGAAGCCTACGGCATGTACGCCTGCAACGGCATTCTCTTTAACCACGAGTCGCCACGGCGAGGAGAAACTTTCGTAACCCGCAAGATCACCCGTGGTCTGGCCAATATCTCGCAAGGTCTTGAAGAGTGCCTATACATGGGCAATATCGACTCGCTACGCGACTGGGGCCATGCCAAGGATTACGTCAAGATGCAGTGGATGATGCTGCAGCAGGTGCAGCCGGACGATTTCGTAATTGCCACCGGCATTCAGTATACCGTACGCCAGTTTATTGCCTGGTCTGCCGCTGAACTGGGCATCACTTTGAAGTTTGAAGGGACAGGAGTTGACGAAGTGGCAACCGTTACCGCTGTTACGGGCGATAAGGCTCCAGCGGCAAAAATCGGCGCTATCATTGTCCGCATCGATCCCCGTTACTTCCGGCCGACAGAAGTTGACACCCTGCTGGGAGACCCCACCAAAGCCAAAGAAAAACTGGGCTGGACGCCGGAAATCACCGTCCAGGAGATGTGTGCAGAAATGGTTGCACACGACCTGGAAGAGGCCCAACGTCATGCACTGCTTAAATCACATGGCTACAACGTAGCGGTCTGTACGGAGCACTGATTCAGATGGATACGATACAACATCAGATACCTCATGACGCCAAGATTTACATTGCCGGCCACAACGGGATGGTCGGGGGGGCATTGATACGGCAGCTTGCATCAAAAGGCTACAACAACATCTTGAAACGTACACACGCTGAGCTTGATTTAACCAACCAGGCCGCAGTGAACTTATTTTTTGCGCAAGAAAAACCGGATTACGTTTTTCTGGCGGCAGCCAAAGTAGGCGGGATCCACGCCAATAATACCTACCGCGGCGAATTCATCTACCAAAACATGATGATTCAGAACAACGTGATTCACGCAGCGTATCTCAACAACGTCAAACGCCTGATGTTTCTTGGTTCCAGCTGCATCTATCCCAAACATGCACCACAACCGCTTAAAGAAGAATACCTGCTCAGTGGCCCGTTGGAGCCAACCAATCAACCGTATGCCGTGGCCAAAATTAGCGGCATCGAAATGTGCTGGAGCTACAACCGGCAGTACGGCACCAAATACCTGGCGGTCATGCCGACCAACCTGTACGGCCCCGGTGACAACTACCACCCGGAGAACAGCCACGTCATACCGGCCCTGATCCGCCGTGCGCTTGAATTCAAGCTGCGTAACGAACCGGAGTTCGTAGTGTGGGGCAGCGGCACACCGCGTCGTGAGTTTCTCTATTGTGAAGACATGGCCAATGCCTGTGTGTACCTGATGCTACTTCCTCAGGCGGATTATGACTTCTTCCTGAATGACAGCACGCCACCCTTGATAAACATCGGGTCCGGTCAGGACATTACTATTGCTGAGCTTGCGGAAACTATATGCAAAGTAGTTGGGTATACGGGGAAAATAGTTTTTGATCCGAGCAAGCCGGATGGGACAATGAAAAAACTGCTGGATGTCAGCTTGCTCAACAGTCGAGGCTGGAAAGCAACTACGGGTCTGGAAGAGGGATTACGTGTTGCGTATCGGTTGTTTCTTGAGCAGGAGAAAACTGAGATTACATGAAATTCTTTCCGGTTTTGATACAGCATACTACGAGAGGAGGATGACCTCCAAAGATCTCCCAAATATACTTCAACAGGGTGAAAATTCTTCTGTTGAATTCAAAGAATCTGCTGTCAGGCCTGAATCTCTCGCTCGGGAGATTGTTTCGTTTGTCAATAGTGCTGGTGCGTAATAATTGTTGGTGTGGCAGATAACGGCTCTGTTGTGGGGCTTGTGCTAAAACAGGTTGATAAGCTGACAAATATGGAGCTGTTTGCCAAGTATCCTGAAATACGAAAAAAGCAAAAGGGATGCGAGATATAATTACGCACCATTATTTCGATATCGATGCTGAAACAATATATGCGGTTTGTTCAGAGCACATACCTTTAATGCGGCAAGTTGTCCCCAGAATTCCCAGGAGGGAGGCGTACACGTGCTGACTCAACAAATTATTCTTGACCAAATCAGAAAAACAAAACCAGAAATAGAAGCATTAGGGATCAGAGTATTGGGATTGTTTGGATCGTACGCTAAAGGGATACCCACTGAATCGAGTGATATCGACATACTCATCGAAACAACTCCGCAGTTTGTACAGCAGACAGATCCGTTCCGCGCATTTTCCATATTGCAGGAAGTAAGGAACCGATATCAGCATATGTTTCAGACGACCGTTGATATTGCCGATAAAAATGCTCTAAGTGACATTGGCAAAGAACATATTCTCGGGAATATTATTTATGTCTGAAGATATTGCCAGAATTAAATTTGTAAAGAAGATGATTGATTCTATTGGGGTGATTGTCAATCGTCATGGGGGTTTGTCTGCTGCTCTTGCAGATGAAGAAGAAGCTCAAAAAGCTTTGCTAATGTGCCTTCAGCAAATAGGTGAATCACTCAACAAAATTAAGGATCCTGGTATTCGGGGTGCATTTGATCCTGATGATATCAAGGGTGCCTATGATGTGCGCATGTTTATCGCTCACGATTACATGGGGGTAAATATGGCAATCATCGAGAGAATCCTTCGGGAAAAGATTCCTGTCATTAAAGAGACGGTGTGTACCCTTCTGGACTGTTAATACGGTACAGTAAACTTGCATCAGAAAAAATGGGAGGCAATAATTTGGATTTATATTAAGTATACTGTCCCCAGAACCCCAACCTTAGTGAGTGGAGTGAACGAGCAAGAAACATTTCCAGAGACGCGAAGTAGGGGGCAACGAAGTAAATCCATCCTATTTTCCTTCATGTGACTAGCAAAGGAGAGCAAACAAATGGCCGCGCAGATGTCAGGCGATTTTTCAGGCACTAATGTTATCGATCAGAAGTTTATTGATGATGTTGTTGAAAGACTAGTAAAAATTGAACCTGCAAAAATAATTCTTTTCGGGAGTTATGCGGATGGCACCGCTCATGCTGATAGTGATGTTGACATATTGGTAATTAAGACCTCAGTTGGTTCAAAAATCAAAGAAATGATTGCAGCTCGAAAGCTTCTCAAAGGGTTGAAAAAACCTTTTGACGTGATTGTGACTACTATCGCTGAATTCGAATTTTACAGGAATCAGGTTAATTCAGTGCATCATGCAGCTGATAAATCAGGGCATCTAATATATGGTCGATAACAAGTTCACGGAGCAGTATCTAATCTTCATCGTCAAGGCAAAGCAGGATTTGGTGCTTGTGCGTGAGGTGCTGGGAAGCAATACTATCGCACCAGAGATATTGTTATTTCACCTCCAGCAAGCGGTAGAAAAACTTATCAAATCATTGCTGACTTATAATCAGGTGAAATTTCCAAAAACCCATGATCTGGATGATCTTGTAGAGCTTGCTGAAGAGAATAATATAGAACTGCCGCCATTGATAGAGCGGCTCACTGAACTCACACCTTACGCTGTAGAAACGCGTTATGCGATATTGCATGATGAATTGCATGACATTACTGAAATGCTTTCAGAAACAGAAAGTTTTTTGATGTTTGTAGAAGACAGGGTAAAAATGCAGCTAAATGTATAACTTCGAATCAGAATTGTTCTAAAGGTAAGTTCTGGTCGCTGAAGAAGATAACCGATCATTTCTTAGCGTCTCTGCGGCTTTAGTGAGCAGAGCGAACGGGCGAGAACAGGAATTGAAAGTATGTCTCACGCAGAAACGCGAAGGAAAAAGGACTGGTTGAATTTAGAGGGCTGAGGCGATCTGGAAGAGATGAAATAAGCGGCCCATCATTTTCGTTTTTTCCAAAATGGAAAAAAATTTAGTCGGGAGCAGAGATAAAACTATGAAGGTAATACTTGTCACAAGCGGTGCAGGATTTAGAGGTATTACGGCAACACAAAGCAGAAGTCCTCGACATTGCACGTAAGTATCATGCGGATAATGTCCGGCTATTCGGTTCTGTGGCACGCAGAGACGAGCGGCAGGATAGTGATATTGATCTCCTTGTAGACTTTCAACCAGGCTCCACTCTCTTCGACCAGAGTGCTCTTATCGATGCTCTTTCAAGCAAACTGGGGCGCAAAGTTGATGTAGTCAGTTTTCGCGCTCTAAACCGGCATTTGTTAAATATGGTTCAGCAAGAGGTCGTAATTCTGTGAAAGCTTGATCTGTCTATATCGCCACCGCTTTGGAATGTATCGATTTGATCAAAAGAGTATACCTCTGGCTACACGCTTGACGTTTTTCTTGAGGATCGCAAGACCCAAGATGCCGTTATTCGTAATCTTGAAGTCATTGGACAGGCTCTTAAGGATTATGGCATAGACACTCTCAAAGCAAGAAAATCGGATATGCCTTGGACACAGATTGCAGGCATGTGGAACATCCTTGTGCATGAGTATATGGGGGTTGACATAGTCATGATTTGGGACACGGTACAAAAACATCTCAACGAATTGCACCAAGCATTGGAAGAGCTGTAGCAGAGAGTTCCGCCAAGACTCGTGGCTTGAATTGGAAATAAAAGGAAGCATCGAGGTTGCCACTCAAATGATAAAAGATGGCGAGTCGAATGACAAGATTGTTAGATATACCGCTTTACCTGCAGAAGTGGTTGAAAAATTAAGGGATAAGGCTTGTAATTTGGGCTGTGTTTTTGGCATCAACTGAATCAGCAGAGCTTGCATCTGTGGTTTTTTCACAAATGTGTGAATTAAAATAGATAAATCTACAATAAAATATGGGTAGTGTCCCTATTAGTTCGTGGTATTACGCTTGGGAGATATGCTTTTATTGCCGCAGGAGCAGTGGTATCCAAAGATGTTCCGGATTACGCGCTTGTAGTTGGTGTGCCAGGACGGCAGAAGGGGTGGATGAGTCGCCACGGGCACCTTCTGAATAATCCTGATGCAGATGGTATTCTGACGTGCCCCGAAAGTGGTCTGCGATATAAGGAAGAAGCCGGTTGTTTACGCTGCATAGATCTGGATGAGGAAGTGCCCTTGCCTCCTGAAATGGCAATCGGCAATGAATTTTACGACACCATAAAGGCAAAGGGGTAAATTATGCTGGCTGAAGCCTATTATGATAACGGTAAAATAGAATTTACTCGAAACTATCACTTCAAGCACAACAGGTTTAAAATCAGCGTAAAATTACCTGATGATGAAATAACAGATGAATCTGGCGATGTAAATGATCCATTATCTGAAAAATCGCAGGGATCCTCGGAAACGTATATGCAAAAAATGATGAAGAAACTTGAGGAAATCAGGACAATGCCTTTGGACGAATCAAAAATTCCTGGACTTACAGAGAAACAGCTTGATCGTATCAAGGCTTATGAACTTCGGACACAGATGCGTGCTGAACAGGGGAGGCCGGCATAAACTATGGATCTCTTGCTTGATGTAAATATTGTTGTTGACCTGCTTGCCAACCGTCAAGCGTTTGCACAACATGCCGCAGATGTGCTAGATCGCTGTCACAATGAGGGGGCTCGTGTCTGGCTCTACGCTGGTTCTGTACAAACCCTGGAATATGTTCTTGCTGAAGAGTTGGCACGCAATGAGTCTGGATCTTACAGGATTTCAAGAGAACGTGCTCGGCTTTTGTTAAAAGAATTTATAGTCGATAAACAGTGGCTCGCTGCCCTTGCCGATGAAGGCAATGTTTTTGAGTCTGACGACCCGGAAGATGAGCAACTTATCCGAGCACTGCAACGCTTTGCCGAAGGGACTATTTTGCTTCTCACCAGAGACAAAGGTATACTGAAGAAATGTCCCCAAGCAATTAGGCCTCTCGACTTTCTTGGTTTGGAAGAAAAGCTACAGCCCATAGATTTTATAAATTTAAAGAAACAGCAGGATTGTATCCGGCCTGACTTGGAATTACGAACACACACCGTTTTACATCATGGTCAGTACATATTGGGGCCGGAAGTAGCGGAACTGGAAGAAAAACTTGCAACATATGTTGGTGTGAAACACTGCATATCTGCCAGCAGTGGTACTGATACCCTGCTGATTGCCCTTATGGCGCTTGGCATTGGCCCTGGTGACGAAGTAATAACCTCACCATTCACCTTTATTGCCACTGGCGAAATGATTGCCCTTACGGGGGCAAAACCGGTATTTGTCGATATCGATCCACGTACGTACAACATCGATCCAAACATGATTGAAGCGGCCATTACTCCGCGCACCAAGGCGATCATGCCGGTCAGCCTCTACGGGCAATGCGCCGATTTTGATGCTATTAATGCGATTGCCAATAAATACAACCTGCCGGTTATTGAAGATGGAGCCCAGTCATTTGGGGCAACATACAAAGGCAGACGATCCTGTGGACTCTCAACAATTGGTTCCACCAGCTTTTTCCCCAGTAAGCCGCTGGGTTGCTATGGAGATGGCGGAGCACTGTTTACCAGTGACGATGCATTGGCAACCACAATGAGACAGATCCGTGCGCATGGTCAGGATCGCCGTTACCATCACCCTATTTTGGGCTTGAACGGTCGCATGGATTCTCTGCAGGCCGCTGTTGTACTGGCTAAACTGGAGGTGTTTGACGAGGAAGTCGCATCGCGTGCCCGTATCGGAACACGATATAGCGAATTGCTAAGTGAGCCTATCGTAACGCCATTCATTGAACATGGACACAGCTCAGTTTATGCACAATATACTGTGCAGGTAGATAACCGGAGTGATGTACAGAAAAAACTGAGTGAGCGTGGCATACCAACAGCCGTACATTACCCGGTACCGCTTCATCTACAGCCGGTTTTCGCCGGATTAGGACAGAGTAAAGGAAGCTTTCCGATTGCAGAAGCAGCCAGTGATCGGGTCATGAGCCTGCCGATGCATCCGTATATGACGGAGGAAACTATGGAAGCAATTACTACTACTCTATTGTCAGGTGTGATCTATGAATCTTAAAGGGAAAAAAATCCTCGTTACCGGTGCCGACGGTTTCATCGGCTCCCATCTTACCGAAGAACTGGTGCGCCGTGGTCACGATGTGCGCGCTTTTGTTCTCTACAACTCTTTTAATTCATGGGGATGGCTCGATCAAGCGCCTGTTGACATCAAGAAAAACCTTGTCGTTTTTGCCGGTGATATCCGTGACCCGCATGGTGTGAAAACAGCCGTACAAGGGTGCGATATTGTCCTTCATCTGGCTGCTCTGATTGCGATTCCCTATTCGTACCACTCTCCTGATACCTATATAGACACCAACGTGAAGGGAACTCTTAACATCGTGCAGGCGGCACGTGAACTTGGCATTACAAAAGTAGTCCATACTTCAACCAGTGAGGTTTATGGCACTGCCCGTTTTGTGCCAATTACCGAAGAGCATCCGCTGCAGGGGCAGTCGCCCTACTCGGCTTCCAAGATAGGAGCTGACCAGATTGCTCTGTCCTTCTATTCTTCCTTTGGAACTCCGGTGTCTGTAATCAGACCGTTCAATACCTACGGTCCGCGCCAATCAGCCCGCGCCGTGATACCAACAATAATCACGCAGATCGCTAACGGATCCCGTAAAATTAAACTTGGTTCGCTGCATCCGACCAGAGATTTCAACTATGTGGCTGATACGGTAAGCGGTTTCATCGCTGTTGCCGAATCTGCCCAGTCAGTGGGAGAGGTAATTAACATCGGTAGCAACTATGAAATTTCAATCGGTGAGACCGTTTCAATGATTGCCGATATCATGAATGTAAAGATCGAGATTGAAACAGATGATATTCGCCTGCGCCCTGATAAGAGTGAGGTTGAGCGGCTCTGGGCAGATAATAAGAAGGCTCTGGATTTGGCAGGATGGCACCCAGGATATGCCGGCAAGGAGGGTCTGCGGCGCGGACTGGCTGAAACCATCGAATGGTTTGCCAATCCGGCAAACCTGGCTTGTTATAAGGCGGATCGCTACAATATATGACCGCCATCTTCAGCACACAGGCTGTACTCAATGCCATGAAATCAGTGTTACCACAAGGGCATGCATTCCTGCCACTACATGAACCTAATTTCAGCGGCAACGAATGGTTATATGTCAAGGAATGTCTCGATACCGGCTGGGTTTCTTCGGTCGGAAAATTTGTAGATCGGTTCGAGGATGAGTTGGCACAATACACCAAGGTCAAGCGGGCTATAGCCGTTGTCAACGGTACAGCCGCGCTGCATGTCTGCCTGTTGCTGGCCGGAGTGAAAGCCGACGACGAAGTCCTCATCCCGGCCCTGACTTTTATTGCCACGGCCAATGCTGTTTCCTATTGCGGAGCTGTCCCCCATTTTCTCGATAGCGAAGAATCCACGCTGGGAGTTGATCCCCGTAAACTCGCCGGATATCTTGAAGAGACAGCTGAAATACGTCCCAGTGGCTGTTACAACCGTGTGACCGGACGGCGCATCAAGGCGATGGTGCCGATGCATACGTTTGGACACGCGGTTGACCTTGATCCGTTGGTCGAAGTCTGTCAGAGATTTGATATCACATTGATCGAAGATGCGGCCGAATCACTCGGCTCATTTTACAAGGGGCGTCATACCGGCCAGCGGGGGCTGCTGTCCGCCCTCAGTTTCAACGGCAATAAGACCATCACCACCGGTGGTGGCGGAGCAATCCTGACCAATGATGAAGAGCTGGGACGTCAGGCCAAGCACATCACAACCACTGCAAAAGTGCCGCACCGTTGGGAGTTCAATCATGACATGGTCGGCTATAACTACCGTATGCCGAATATCAATGCGGCTATTGGCTGTGCCCAGCTGGAGCAGCTGTCCGGCTTTCTGGCTGCCAAGCGTGACCTTGCAGAGCGCTATCGTCAAGCCTTTACCGGTATCCCCGGTATCCGCTTTTTCTCGGAACCTGCCAACAGTCGTAGCAACTACTGGCTCAACACGCTGCTGCTTGATGAGGAGTGTGCCGGACAACGGGATGCCTTGCTTGAGGCGACAAACGATGCAGGTATCATGACCCGTCCTGCCTGGACACTGATGCATAAACTACCCATGTTTAACGCTTGCCCGAAAATGGATTTGTCAGTTGCGGAAAGTCTGGAGCAACGACTGCTCAATATTCCAAGCAGTGTCATGTTAGGTGCAGGGTTGGACCATGCGTAAGATTTGCGTTGTCACCGGCACCAGAGCCGAATATGGGCTGCTCTACTGGCTGATGAAAGAGATTCAGGAAGATACAGACCTGCAGCTGCAACTGATCGTTACCGGCATGCACCTTTCGCCGGAATTTGGTCTCACCTATAAGACTATCGAGGAAGATGGATTTATAATTGATGCCAAGGTTGAGATGTTGCTTTCCAGCGACACTCCGGTCGGGATTGCCAAATCGATAGGCCTTGGTGTGATCGGATTTGCCGATGCGCTGGATCGCATGAAGCCTTATGCCATGGTTGTTCTGGGAGACCGCTACGAAATTCTGGCCGCTTCCCAGGCTGCGCTGGTGGGCCGGATTCCTATTGCTCATATCCACGGTGGAGAAACAACGGAAGGCGCTATTGACGAAAGTATTCGCCATGCCATTACCAAAATGGCACATCTGCATTTTGTGGCTGCCGAACCGTATCGTACCCGGGTTATTCAGCTGGGTGAACATCCTGATACGGTTTTCAATGTTGGAGCACTTGGGATTGAAAATATAAAGCGTTTGCAGTTGCTGGAAAGACCGCAACTTGAACAGAGCATAAACTTTGAACTGGGTACCTCCTGTTTTCTGGTTACGTATCACCCTGCAACTCTTGGTACCATTGAACCTGCTGCTGCAATGCAGGCACTGCTTGATGCGCTGGACCTGTTTCCGGATGCAAATATTATTTTCACCCAGCCTAACTCCGACACCGATGGCAGAATTTTGATGCAGATGATTGACGAATATGCACTTCTCAACAATGACCGGGTCGCGGTCTTTACCTCAATGGGACAGGTGCGTTACCTGAGTGCGCTGCAGTTTGTTGATGCCGTAATCGGCAACTCCTCCAGTGGCATTATAGAAGCTCCTGCCTGCAATATTCCGACGGTCAACATCGGTAACCGTCAGTCCGGGCGACTTAAAGCTGACTCGATAATTGACTGTCAGGAAACAACTGAATCCATTGCAATCGCAATCAGTAAAGCTATCTCTCCGCCGTTCCGGGAGAGAGTCAAACAGGGTGTTTCGCCCTATGGATACGGAGAGTCAGCCTTACAGATCAAGGATCAACTTAAGCAGGTCAACCTTGGCAGTACAAAACGTTTTTACGACTTTTGAGAGATACGATGCGAGTTCTGCACACCTACATAATCGCCGAGGCCGGGGTAAATCACAACGGTTCGCTTGCTATTGCAAAGAAATTGGTGGAGGTTGCCGCAGAAGCCGGCGCAGATGCCGTTAAGTTCCAGACCTTCAAAGCGGACAAACTGGTGAGCCGCAAGGCGCCTAAAGCAGTATATCAGACCAGGACAACAGACATCAGCGAATCCCAGCATGAGATGATCCGAAAGTTGGAACTGGATGAACATGCCCATGAGACGCTGATTGAACATTGTAAGGTTTGTGGCATAGAGTTTCTTTCGACTCCATTCGATCTTGAAAGCCTCAATCTTCTGTCGGGGCGGTTCGATCTACCCCGTATCAAGATTCCCTCCGGTGATATAACCAACGCACCTCTACTGCTTGAAATAGCACAAACTGGAAAGCCGGTAATTCTATCAACCGGTATGAGTACTTTGGGTGATATTGAGGATGCTCTCGGAGTATTGGCTTCTGCTTATTTAGGTAGCCGGGAGCCTTCAATTGCGGCTTTTAGTGAAGCCTACAGCTCAGCTGAGGGGCAGGCCATTTTGCAGGATAAGGTAACGCTTCTGCACTGCACTACCGAATATCCGGCTCCGCTTGTGGATGTGAACCTGAAAGTGATGGACACCCTGATGAGTTCCTTTGGCTTACCGGTCGGCTATTCAGATCACACGGCAGGGATTACGGTGCCGATTGCCGCTGTTGCCCGCGGTGCCGTAGTGATTGAAAAACATTTCACCATTGACCGAACTCTTCCCGGCCCGGATCACAAAGCGTCACTGGAACCAGCAGAACTGAAGCAGATGGTGTCTGCAATTCGTGATGTTGAGCAGGTGCTTGGCTCCGGCAGAAAGCATCCGGCACCAAGCGAGCTAAAGAACATGAGCATAGCGAGGAAGAGCTTAGTGGCGGCAGCTGCGATCAGTGCCGGCGAACCATTCACTGTTGATAACCTTGCCGTTAAGCGCCCGGGGAATGGGATGTCGCCTATGCGTTACTGGGAACTGCTTAACAGAAAGTCCGGTCGTGATTTTTCTGCTGATGAGGCGGTGAGCTTATGAGTTTGCCGGTCATTATTCTGGGTGCAGGAGGCCATGCCAAGGTGTTAATTGATGCCCTGTTGTCAGCCTCAGCGACAATAGCAGGGATCGTTGATCCAAACTTGGCACTGGCCGGTACCGACATCCTTGGGGTACCACTGCTTGGGGGAGACAACGTTGTTTATGAATATCCCCCCTCGGAGATCCGACTCGTAAATGGGCTTGGTTCTGTGGGACTTTCGGTCAATCGTCAACAGCTATTCGAAAAATTCAAGGTAACGGGCTATAAATTTGCTACGGTTATCCATCCGTCTGCGGTCATTGCTTCGGGTGTGGTTCTAGGTGAAGGGGCTCAAGTTATGGCTGGTGTAGTCATACAGCCAGGAAGTCATATCGGCAATAACTGCATCATTAACACCCGCGCTTCGGCGGATCACGATTGCATCATAGGCGATCATGTTCATATCGCTCCCGGTGTGACGATGTCCGGAGGGGTAACCGTCGGAACATGCAGTCATATTGGCACCGGTGCTACGGTGATCCAGGGGCTTTCTATAGGCAACGGCTGTCTGGTCGCGGCCGGTGCAGTAGTAACCAAAAATATTATTGATGGAGCAATGGTGCGAGGAGTGCCTGCCCGGGAGTTTGCATGAATCGTTGGAAAGATGTACTGATAAGTCCTGTCACGTCAATTTTGAAAGCCATCGAGATCATTGATGCGGGATCTCTCCAAATAGCTCTCGTCGTTGATGATGCAGATAAACTCCTCGGAACTGTCAGCGATGGCGACGTCCGTCGTGCCATATTGAAGGGGATTGCATTTGACAGGCCTGTAAGCGATATAATGTTTACCGAACCCACCGTTGCAAGTTCCAAGGAAAGCCGCGATAAAATAGTGACTACGATGAGAGTGAAACAACTTCGCCAAATTCCTCTTGTCGATAAAGACGGTTGTGTTGTTGGGCTTGACTTATGGGATGACCTGATAAATTTACAAACAAGGGACAATATTGTTGTGCTTATGGCGGGTGGGCTTGGATCTCGTCTTGGAGATTTGACAAAAGACTGCCCCAAGCCGCTGCTTCGAGTTGGTAACAAGCCGGTTTTGGAAACAATTTTGGAGAACTGCATGGAATACGCTTTTAAGCGATTCTATTTTTCAGTTAACTACAAAGCTGACATGGTTAAGGAATATTTTGGTGATGGGTCCCGCTGGGGTGTGGAAATCAAGTATCTTGAGGAGAAGAAAAGACTTGGCACGGCAGGAGGTCTCGGTCTGTTGCCTGAAATTACGACTATTCCATTGCTTGTCATGAATGCAGATGTCCTGACTAAAATAAACTTTCAGCATCTTATGGATTTTCACGAAGAGCATAAGTCTGTTGCCACAATGTGTGTTCGAGATTACGAATTTCAGGTGCCATTCGGGGTTGTACAGCTTGAAAAGCATCGTTTGAAGAACATTCTGGAAAAGCCGGTTCATCAGTTCTTTGTAAATGCCGGCATCTATGTTCTCAATCCGGAAGTTGTTTCGATGATCCCCAATGGCGAATATTTTGATATGCCCTCACTTTTTGATAAATTACTTCAGAGTAGTTTGGAAACGGCAGCATTTCCTATTCATGAATACTGGGTTGATATTGGGCATAAGGATGATCTAGAACGGGCAAATGGTGACTACGACGAGGTGTTCTCGTGATAGAAAACAAGACCGTTCTGGCTATAATTCCAGCGCGTGGCGGCTCCAAGGGAGTGCCACGCAAGAATATTCGTGATGTTGCGGGTAAGCCGCTTATTGGCTGGACAATAGAAGAAGCCAAAAAATCTGGATACATTGACAGACTTGTTGTATCGACGGATGACCAAGAAATTGCTGATATAGCTATACAGGCGGGGGGGGAAGTTCCTTTCTTGAGGCCGGCCAATCTGGCACGGGACGACTCTCCGGGAATTGCGCCTGTAATCAACATACTGACGACAAGCGGGTTTGAGTATGATTTGGTTGTTTTGTTGCAGCCAACCTCTCCGTTACGAACGGTTGAAGACATCGATGGGGCTATTGCTTTTATGGTAAACCGAAAAGCCAATGCATGTGTCTCAGTGGTGGAGCCGGATAAAAGTCCCTACTGGATGTACTCAGTGGACGGTGCCGGTCATTTGGTGTCGTTGCTTGAAGGCGACTACGCCTGCAGGCAGGATATCCCACCTGTATATGCCCTTAACGGCGCAGTATATGTTGCAGAAGTCGGGTGGTTGTTAAAGAAACAGTCCTTTGTAAGTGATGAAACCTTAGCATATACCATGCCTAAAGATCGTTCAATTGACATTGATACAGAAGTCGACCTAGCTATTTCAAATATTATATTGAGTGGAGGTTTAAAGTGAAAAAACACCCGATTCCCCCCCCCGTTGACGTTGCCCGATTTAATGCCGAGGGAGGTTCTTTGGAGGCTAAATACGGGCTTCCCAATGAAGTAAAATTTTGTACAAAATGCGTAATCTCAAATCAACGTCCGAATTCAGCCGTTGAGTACGAGCATACCAAAGCCAGCAAAAAACAAACTATTAACTTTGATGAGCATGGAGTCTGCGATGCTTGCAAGGTTACAGAACAGAAAAAAGGTACCATCGACTGGAATGATCGGGAACGGGAGCTGAAGGAGTTGTGTGACCGCTATCGAAGCAAAGATGGTTCATACGATTGTCTGGTGCCGGGTTCCGGAGGCAAGGATAGTTTTTTTCAATCTCATGTGCTCAAATACAAATATGGGATGCATCCACTGACAGTAACGTGGGCGCCGCACGTTTATACCGAATGGGGGTGGAAAAATTTTCAGGCATGGCTTCATGCTGGATTTGATAATTTTCTTTGCACGCCCAACGGTCGGGTTCATCGCTTGGTTACAAGACTGGCCGTTGAAAATCTTTTTCATCCATTTCAGCCGTTTATGTTTGGTCAGAAATCGCTTGCTCCCAAGATGGCGATCTTACACAAGATCCCGCTCGTATTTTACGGTGAGAATGAGGCGGAGTATGGCAACCCCATTGCCGATACCTCCACCGCCAAGCGGGACTGGTCCTATTTCACCGCCGAGGACAAGAGCAAGGTCTACCTGGGGGGTACTTCGGTAAATGATCTTAAAGATTATTTTGGTCTAGATGATAATGACTTGCAGCCATACTATCCGGCTGATCCTGAATTGATCGAAAAAAACAAAGTTGAAGTACATTATCTCGGTTATTATCTTAAATGGCACCCACAGGAGTGCTATTATTATGCGGTGGAAAATGGCGGGTTCCAGGCATCGCCTGAGAGAACGCCAGGCACCTATAGCAAATACAATAGTATTGATGATCGCATAGATGATTTCCACTATCACACTACATTTATAAAGTTTGGGATTGGACGTGCCACGTATGATGCAGCTCAGGAAATTCGCAATGAAGACATTACAAGGGAAGAAGGGGTTGCACTGGTTAAGAAATTTGACGGAGAGTTTCCGGAGCGTTTTGCCGATGAAATCTTCAAATATTTGAGCATTCCTGAAAAAGAGTTTCCAATAGCATCCAAAATGTTTGAGCAACCGATTATGGACAAAGATTACTATCTGAACCTTGCAGATCAGTTCCGTTCACCTCATCTCTGGAAGTTGGAGAATGGTACTTGGAAATTGCGGCATACTGTTTTTGGAGATTAAATCATTTATGGTAAGCAATATAAGAATAATATCAAGGTTGGATATTAAAGGGCCGAACCTGATCAAGGGCATCAATTTTGAAGGGTTACGCAAGCTTGGCGATCCGAACCAGTTTGCCAAGGATTATTATGAGCAGGGAATCGACGAAATTATTTATATTGATATCGTCGCCAGCCTGTACGAGCGGAGCAGCCTGCTAAACATCGTACGCCGAACAACCCAAGACGTATTTATCCCCATAACGGTCGGTGGCGGCATTCGCTCTGTTGATGATGCACGCGAGATGCTGCGGGCTGGCGCCGACAAAGTAGCGGTGAATACCGCTACTGTAAAAAGTCCCGAGTTGATTCATGAAATTTCACAGAAGTTCGGGGCGCAATGCATGGTTCTTTCCATCGAAGCAAAGCGGACTGCTCCCGGTAAATGGGAAGTTTATTATGACAATGGAAGGGAAAAGAGCGGCATCGACGTTTTGGAATGGGCACAAAGAGGCTGTGAGTTGGGTGCTGGGGAAATACTCCTTACTTCTGTAGACATGGAGGGGACAGGCAAGGGTTTTGACTGCGAGCTGACATCCGCTGTCTCGCGGGCCGTCCCGATCCCTGTAATTGCAAGCGGCGGGCTTGGAACCGTTGATGATTTTGAGCAGGTTGTGAAGGTAGGCCAGGCCGATGCGGTGGCAATTGCAGGAGCGCTGCATTACAAAAAACTTACGGTGCGGGATATCCGTACCGAAGCTCTGAGGCGGGGAATACACGTCAGGAGAGAGGTCTTATGCCAACAGTAACGATCATTGACTACGGGATTGGCAATCTTCTGAGCGTTGCCCGTGCGTTTGAGCATTGTGGCGCTAATGTCGTGTTAACGGATGATCCCGCAAAGATCATAGGTGCGGATTATCTTGTATTGCCAGGAGTTGGAGCTTTTGCAGATGGGATGTCTGGATTGACCAAACGTGGGTTGGTTGAGCCTATAAAGGCTTTTGCAGTCAAAGAAAGACCGTTTCTTGGTATTTGCCTAGGGATGCAGTTGATGCTGGATGAGAGCGAAGAATTCGGTGCAAATGAGGGGCTGGGGCTTATTCCTGGCAAAGTTGTTGCTGTCCCCTCTGTGGGTATTAACGGCGCTTCACATAAAATTCCGCACATCGGGTGGAATGAAATCCGCACTCCTAATGATGTCTCATGGAAGGAGACAATTCTTGAAACCATTCCAGACAAGTCCTCGCTCTATTTTGTGCACTCTTTCACTGCAATGCCGTTACTGCATGAACACAGGCTGGCGAACTGTTATTACAATGAGCAGTTAATTGCTGCAACGATAAGAAAAGACAATCTATATGGCTGCCAGTTTCATCCTGAAAAAAGTGGGCAAATAGGACTTGCTATTTTGCGTCGTTTTTTGATGCTGGGTTAAATTACGTGCAGGGACTTTCTAAACTCGGGTCTACCGCAATTGTGTACGGCTTGTGTAATGCTCTTTCATCAGCAACCCCGTTACTATTACTCCCTATTTACACTGTTTGGCTCACCCCTGCGGAATTCGGTACTCTCTCTCTATTTAGTACTGTAGTAGCCCTGGCCGTTCCTGTCGTGAGCCTGGCATCAGGCGCGGCAGTCCAGCGTCGTCATTTCAATCTCGATTCCGAAGAATTTGCTTGTTATGTTCGAACAGCTTTCTTGGTTATTGTGGCTATTGGTACATTTATTTTCGCCGTAAGCCTCGTTACTGCTTTTGCAAATAAAAATGTTGTCGGCGTTTCTTCAGAGCTGTTCAGCATGGCAGTGATAGTCGCGGTTGCGATCTCAATTCAGCAGATAATACTTTCAATATGGCAGACAGAACAACGGATATCTGAGTACATACGCTTCCAATCGTTTTTTCTTTTAATGCTTATTGGTTTGCCCGTCGTATTTGTAGTTATTTTAAAACGGGGCCTTTATGGTGCAATAGCTGGAATTGTGATTGCCAATGTATTTTCAAGCTCTGCCATGCTATGGCCTATGCTGCGAAATGGACTTTTATTAGGCCCTGTAAGTAAAAAACATATGTTTCATTTACTTCGTTTTGGCGGCCCGTTGCTTCCGCATTTAATTGCGGGATGGGTGATAGCAATGTTTGACCGTTTTCTTATTGCAAAATATTGGGGACTAGCAGCAGTTGGAATTTACTCGTTTGCTTTTCAGGCTGCTCAAACTCTCAGTTTGCTGTCAGGGTCGTTCAATCAGGCATTCACTCCTTGGCTATACCATGTTCTTGCCCGAGGCACCAAGGATGATGACTCATTAGTCAGCCGTGTACTTGGGCTCTATGCTTTTGTTGTCATCGCTTTTGGGCTTTGTGTTGCATATTTATTTCAGGTACTTGTCCCAGTATATGCTGTAAAGTATATGGCTGCTCTTGATTATGCTCCATGGTTAATTGCCGGCTTTACGATAAACGCACTCTATAGAATTTCGGCAACTTTTCAGATGTATTATGAGCGAACCGCCGAAATTGCAGTTGGGACGGTGGTCTCGGGAGTTATTAGTATTTCAATGAATCTTTATTTTGTAAAAAAGTTTGGACCAATATCAGCAGCGTGGTCAAATGTGATTGGATTTGGATTGCTTTTTATTTGGACAACTTTCCGTGCTATTACGATCCGCGATCATACTTTTGGGAAGGATAAATGAACGCACCGATTAGTATCGGTAATGAGCTCAGCGTTATCAGCAATCTCAGTAACGATAAATGCTGGGCATCTTATACCGCAGGCTTACTACTTGGAATTCCAATTGCAATTCCGGATACACCATTCTATGTTCTTAGCTATGTAGCGTTTTTTTTAGTGTTGCTTCGAAATGTACACAGTAAAATCAGCATCTACTCCTTTCTTCTGGTTTTGGGAGCAATGTTAGCATCACTGTTTTCGAACCTTGCTTCTATTGGGAAATTCGAGGTTCAATCTTCGCGTATGGTGTTTACTACTTTGTTTTTCGTGTTTTTCAGCTTCGGGTGGTTTGTTCCAAATCGGGCTGTATTAGTCCGTGGTTTTACTAGCATGTGTAATCTTTTTTCACTTGCTGTGATTGGAGCGGCGTTAGCTATACGTCCATGGACTGGGGGAGGATTGCTAATGTTTAGTATGCCTGAATACAGATTGTGGGGCTTTGAGATATTTCCTGATTGGCCAAATTACTTGGCATTTATGTTATCAATTGGCTTTCTAATCAATTCGTCACTTTATAAACGACCATTTTGGGCGTTATCAACTTTATTAGCGGCATTACTCACTACATCAAGGACACCTCTAATCGCGCTCGGTATTTATACAGTTGTTTCAATCTACATGGTCCGCAATCGTACTTTTAAGATTATTTTCGCGATAACCATAGTAACGACCATTTTAGGTATTGGATTAGTTATAGGAGATTACATTTCTAAAGAATCTGATTTTGTCCTGCGACTATTGGTATTTAGCGATCGAATCGATATTTACGGATACGCATTAGAACTTATTTCCAAGTCTCCAATATTTGGAATGGGTAGCGTGTTATTTGATGAGTCAGTTGGGCACCAAGGGTTTGCTTCATATCATAATAGCTATCTAGATATTTTTGTGCGTCATGGCATAGTGGGGTTAGTTTTTTTTCTTTTATTAATATGGCCGATACGTTCACTGAAAGACCATTTACCACCAGCATATTGGAGCATTATCTTCTTTTTTGTTATTGGCAGTTTTTTTCAAAATTTCTTCAAACACCCTCATTTTATAATGTTATATTCAACAATAATTTGTTCACATGGTCACTTACTTGGGAAACTTCATGATAAATGAATGTGTTTTATTAAAAGATGGTCGGACAATAATATTCCAAGATATTACAAATTCAGTGTCAGCCGATATCTATCAGGATGATTTACACTATCAAGTTTGCGAAAGTCTTGCTGATAAATATGAGATAGAGAAGAGCTTACATCAGGTTTTAGTGAATTTACTTGCGCTAAAATCGTTTCGAGCGAGAGAAATTACGGCTCTTTGTTGGTATATTGAAAATTACAAATCAAATATTGTAGAAGTATTCGCATATGATGATGTTTGTTTATCTCTTAAATCACAGGGACTTGGTGACATTATTGTTAATCAATTGGGAATAGCAAAAGTGCCGCTTGTAACAAGACGGCAAACAATTACCGTTTTAGTAAAAGCAATTCTTCATAAACTATTCCGGCTATTTTCTCGCAAGCCTAAAGTTGGAGTCGACGTAGTACGGGGATGGGTTGAAGTTACGGAATCGATGTACCCGGATATAATCAGGACCGCAGAGGTAAGAGTATACCCATTCCCCTATGGTATTATACGTCAAATAAATTTTATCAATAAATGCCGGAAACTCGGTGTGCTATGGTCTTTTGATGGACTCCCATACTCGTTCAAAGATATTTTCCGAATCGTATTTGCTCCAAACATGTTTGAAATTGCTATTACACAATTAGAATACAACGCATTCAGCCTGTACTCTCGAGAAGTGATGGGATGGAATCCGAATACAATTTATACCAGTGATGAATATGAAGTTGGCAGCGTGGCTTTTTATAGCATACTCACACATAATAATATTAAATCTGTTAATACGGCACACGGCATAGGGTGGTACTGCCCATATGTGGCATATTCAGAATTTCGAGTATTTAATCATGGGCAAGGAGATTTCTATCGTAAGCGTAACAGTTCTATGGCCTTAGTGTTAAGGGAGAGGAATAATGCAATATTACCGATAGATTATGACTCCTGTAGGAATGCTACACATGTGGCATTTGTTCTTATTCACCAAAACTTTGATGACTTTCAGATGCCTGCAGAGCGTAGCGCACAGCTACGTTTGGGTAATTTAATAAAAGAAGCCTCTGCTAAATGCAAAGTCCCATATTTTGTGAAACTCCATCCAAACACGCGCCCATCAGATGTGACTGCTGTATCCAGATCACTCTGGGGTGATCCGCTTATTGAATGGAAAACACTAACGGGTTACCGCCCGATTTTTATATTAATTAATTCAACAACTTTTTTTGAGTTACGAGATATCGCCCCAGTGCTGGTTTACTCGGCTCCTTCCTTCAAACCTGAATTATATTTTGAAAGTGGTTACAATACAGTTTGCCTTGAAAGCTGTAAGGAGATATTAGTGTCTCTACTAAATTTAGATATGTGGGAGAAGTCATTTCAGAATCAATGTTCAGCAAACATCTTCAATAGTAGCGATTCAGCTCATCCTTTGCATTGCGCGTTAAGTTAAATTATTTTCGTGTATTCCTCCAACTCTACCCTGATCTTTACATTTTTTTTGCTGAAAGACGAAGATATGGGTAATGATCTGACCTCTGGTGCTGTTGGTGCTTATCTTTAGATAGAAATATGAAAGGGGTAACATTATATGCGACAATTTATTGTTTTGTTAATTGCAATCGAGTGTTTGTTTTTACAGGCATGCAGTGGCTCAGGCCCGTCCACAGCAGATTCTAATACCATTGACTCTTCTTCAAAAGTACTTGCCTCAAATACTATACTTGACAATACCAAAACCAGATTAGTTTCTACAACGCTACAATCTGCAATAGAAGAAATCGCGCCATCTAAATTTTCAGACTCATCTTTTGTTGGTAAATGGACCGTATCAAACTATGGCAATGGATATGAGGGTTTAATATCTAAGATTGAGTTGATGAATGATGGGACTTTTAGCGTAACTTATGGAACTTTTGTTATCGGAGATATTGCGGTAAAACAGAATGTTCCAGTTGCAGGAAAATGGCAAATAGTGAAAGACTCATTAGTTGAATTACAGCAAGACGGATTACAGCAAAGGACAATATTGGTAAACAATTCACCTACCATATTAACTACTCCTTATGACAAGCACTATATTTATCCCTTATTCTTAGCACCTTCAAAAATAATTGTTACACAGGCTAGCAATATATCCGTGTTTGAAAAAGCACCTGATGGTGTTTGATGTTTCGGGTTGAATAAATGAGATATTCAGCTCAAGCAAGTGGAGCGACTTTTTACATTGTATCTCAAAGAGGCGAAGGCCAACATAATTCCATCGCGCACGCCTAAACCAATGCGCTGACGGCCCGTAGATTGCTTATGCCTCTTATTCATTCAGATTTATTTTCTCCATTTATGATTTAACGAGGTGGATTATGGGCTTGATATGTAAATTGAGAAATAATGGGTTTATATACCGTCTATACAGGGCCTTAATTATGTTCTTGAAACGAAGAATGTATGGTTTAAGGAATGTACACCCCACTTTTTTTATGGCTGGTAAAAGTTTAATTGCAAAGGACTTTAGAGCAGCTGAATACAGCTTCATTGGAGAGGGCTGCAGGATTGGTCCTGAGGTTTCAATTGGAGCGTATGTTATGTTTGGTCCACATGTCACTGTCACTGGAGCTGATCATAGGTTTGACATTCCTGGGACGCCGATGATTTTTTCAGGTAGGCCAAAACTCGAAAAAACAGTTATTGCAGAAGATTCGTGGATTGGCTATGGGTCAGTTATCATGTCAGGGGTGCATATTGGCCGTGGGGCTATTGTCGCTGCTAATTCAGTTGTTACTAAAAACATTCCTCCGTACGAGATTCATGGTGGCGTGCCTGCAAAAAAAATAAAAGACCGATTTCGATCTCAATCAGACATTGATTTTCATGATGTTATGCTTCAACAACCGCCAAAGTGTGGGATATTTACATCTCCTTTGAAATGATAGGATATAATATGTTTAACGATAAAACACTATTGATTACAGGTGGTACCGGCTCATTTGGCAATGCTGTACTGCAACGTTTTCTGCATACTGACATCAAAGAAATTCGCGTCTTCAGCCGTGATGAAAAAAAGCAGGAAGATATGCGGATTGAACTGAATAATAGTAAGGTAAAGTTCTACATCGGAGATGTCAGAAGCTATGACAGTCTTTACTCGGCTCTTCATGATGTTGATTATGTATTTCACGCGGCAGCACTCAAACAGGTACCATCCTGTGAGTTTTATCCCATGGAAGCGGTGAAAACTAACATTCTGGGTACGGAAAACGTGTTGAATGCCGCACTTGCCAATAAGGTAAAAAAAGTGATTTGTCTGAGCACCGACAAGGCGGTGTATCCGATCAATGCCATGGGTATTTCTAAAGCGATGATGGAAAAGCTGATGGTTGCCAAGGCTCGAACTACGGATACTAATCAAACCATTATTTGCGGTACTCGTTACGGTAACGTTATGGCTTCGCGTGGATCAGTGATCCCCTTGTTTGTCAAACAGATTCGTGAAGGCAAGCCACTGACTATTACGGATCCGAACATGACCCGTTATCTCATGTCCTTGGAAGATGCTGTTGATCTGGTGATATATGCGTTCAACAATGCCCGCCAGGGTGACATCTTTGTGCAGAAGGCCCCGGCGTCTACTATTATGGATCTTGCAATTGCAATTAAGGAATTATTTAGCTCAGACACTCAAATAAAAGTAATTGGCACTCGTCATGGAGAAAAACTTTACGAAACATTGTTAACCAGAGAGGAGATGGTTAAAGCCGAGGATTTGGGTGGCTATTATCGCATCCTTCCGGATGACCGTGATCTGAATTACGGTAAGTATTTTACTGAAGGTGAAGAGAAGATTGCTGAGATTGAGGATTATAACTCGCATAACACGAGACGGTTGAATGTTGAGGAAATTAAAGAGCTGTTACTGCAACTTGACTATATTAAAACTGAATTAGGGTAAACAATTTTGGCGCAACGCCGTGTTTGTCACTAGTAGCTCGAATTTTCACGGATAATTGCTTTAATTGTTGTGAGGTATTGGAGTAAGACCAACAAAATGGCAACATCAAATTTGCTGACATATGAATGGGATAAGCGTAAAGAGATCTCAAATATCAAAAGGCATGGAGTGTCGTTTCACGAGGCATCAACCGTGTTTCTCAATCCGCTTTCAATGTCTTTCTATGACCCTGATCATTCAGACGATGAAGATCGGTTTATTACCCTGGGCTTTGCCACTACCGGCAAACTGTTGTTTATATCGCATACTGATCGGGGAACGGTTACTCGGATAATCAGCGCACGGGAAGCGACAAAAAAGGAGTGTGAAGGATATGAAAAAGCGAATCGATGAATTAAGACCGGAATACGACTTGTCACAGCTGAAAGGTTGTGTTCGTGGCAAGCATGCGAATCTAGCTAAACAGGGAACAAACATTATATTGCTGGCATCCGACGTTGCAGAAGTATTCCACGACGATGCATCAGTTAATGAAGCGTTGCGTACGCTGATCCGGCTGAGCAAGCAGAAGCCGCAAAAATTGGCAGTGGCATAATTGAGGTGTTATGAAGACAGTTTTGATAACCGGTTCTGAAGGATTTATTGGCAAAAACCTACGATTAACTCTCCAGCACCGTGAGGATTTGTGCGTTATTAGTTTTGATGTTCAAGATGATCCTGAAATCCTTTTCACCGTCCTTGATCGGGCCGATTTTGTGTTTCATCTGGCCGGCGTTAATCGCCCTCAGCATCTAGAAGAATTTCAATCGGGTAACACCGGGCTAACAGAACAGATTTGTGGGTACCTTGCCAAGAGTGGTAGAAAGACACCGATAGTCGTTACCTCATCAACTCAGGCAGTTCTTGATAATCCCTATGGAGCCAGCAAGCGCGGGGCAGAAGATGCAGTTTTTGAGTATGGGCGGACAACCGGTGCCCAAGCCTATGTATTTCGTCTCCCCAATGTATTTGGTAAATGGTGCCGTCCTAATTACAATTCCGGAGTGGCAACCTTTTGCAACAATATAGCCAATGATTTGGCGATTCAGATTAATGACCCCGACGTGGTGATGAATCTGGTGTATATCGATGATGTGGTCAATTCATTTGCAGCTCTTCTTGACGGTACTGAAAATATGGACGGAGATTTCTGCCAGGTTCAGCCGGTTCATTCAGCGAAGTTGGGCGACATTGTTGATTTGATACGTTCTTTCAAAGAGTGCCGTGCTTCCAGAAGTATTCCTGATATGTCTGATTTGTTTACAAAGAAACTTTACAGTACATACATTAGTTATCTTCCCACAAACCAGTTTAGCTATCCTTTGAAGATGAATCTCGATCTGCGTGGGTCTTTTACTGAGTTCATCAAAACGCCAGATCGCGGTCAGGTCTCGGTTAATATTTCCAAGCATGGCATCACCAAAGGTGAGCATTGGCACCATACAAAAAACGAAAAGTTCCTTGTCGTTAGTGGTCAAGGAGTGATCAGGTTCAGAAAAGTCGGGACTATCGAGATACTCGAATATTCGGTTTCCGGAGACAAGCTTGAAGTCGTGGATATTCCCACAGGCTATACCCATAACATCACGAATACAGGTGAGACGGATATGGTTACAATTATGTGGTGTAACGAAATTTTTGATCCGGAGAAGCCGGATACGTTTTTTGAACCTGTGGAGTGTAAAGAATGAAAAAGTTGAAGGTGGTAACAGTTGTTGGTACTCGCCCTGAGATAATACGACTTTCCCGTGTGCTTCCTAAGCTGGATCAATACACGGAACATATCCTTGTTCATACTGGTCAGAACTACGATTACGAACTAAACGAAATATTCTTCAACGACCTGGATATTCGCAAGCCGGATTATTTTTTAGGAGCCGCCGGCGCAACTGCTGCTGAGACTATAGGGCAAATGATCATAAAAATTGATCCTTTGTTGGCTGAAATACAGCCAGAAGCACTGTTGGTGCTTGGTGATACAAACAGCTGTCTGGCCGCCATTCCTGCTAAACGCCGCAAAATTCCGATTTTTCACATGGAAGCTGGCAATCGCTGTTTTGATCAGCGTGTGCCGGAAGAAACCAACAGAAAGATTGTTGATCATACCAGCGATATCAACATGACATATAGCGACATTGCCAGAGAATACCTGTTGCGAGAAGGATTACCGCCGGATCGGGTTATTAAAACCGGTTCGCCCATGTTTGAAGTTCTGAATCATTACCTGCCCAAAATAGAAGCATCCACCATCCTGAATACATTGAGTCTTAACCGATTTGATTATTTTGTAGTAAGTGCTCATCGAGAAGAAAATGTGGATTCCGACATCAATTTCCGAAAGCTGGTAGCCATCCTGAATGGTCTGGCAGAAACGTATGGGAAGCGAGTGATAGTATCTACACATCCGCGCACTCGCAAAAGGGTTGAAAGTCTGGGAGTAAATTTTCACGATAAAGTTGAACTTTTGAAACCGCTTGGTCTGACAGATTATGTTCATTTGCAGATGCAGGCGCTTACCGTACTATCCGATAGTGGCACAATCAATGAAGAATCATCTATTCTCAATTTCCCGGCTCTGAATTTGCGTGAGGCGCACGAACGGCCAGAAGGGATGGAAGAGGCCAGTGTGATGATGACTGGACTTGAGTTGGATCGCGTACATCAAGGTATAACGATTCTAGCAGATCAGAAGCGGGGAGCAGAACGCACTCTAAGGCTTGTGGGTGATTACTCGATGCCGAATGTATCCGACAAGGTGCTTAGAATTATTCAGAGTTATACAGGCTACGTGAATAGTGTTGTGTGGAAGAAACAAGCTTAAATGAGGGTGTTGATTGTTTCCCAATATTTCTGGCCGGAGAATTTCCGTATTAATGATCTTGCCAGTGGTCTTGCAGAAAGGGGACATGAGGTGACTGTACTTACAGGAATGCCTAATTATCCTGAAGGCAAGATTTTTGCTGGCTATGGTTTCTGGATTCGACAGGAGGAGTATAAAGGAGTTAAGGTAATTCGGGTGCCTTTAATTTCACGTGGTAATGGTAGAAGTCTACGATTGATTGCCAATTATATGTCGTTTGCTCTGTCTGCGTGTCTTTTTGGTCCTATTTTGTGTCGAGCAAAATCAGATCTTATTTTTGTATGCCAACTTTCTCCCGTAACGGTTGGATTACCTGCATTGCTGTTAAAAAAAATCAAACGAATACCGATTATGTTTTGGATACTCGACTTGTGGCCCGAGAGTCTTTCAGCAACAGGGGCAATCAATTCAAAAAGTATTTTGAAAGTCGTAGACAACTTGGTTCGCTATATTTATAGGGGCTGTGACAAGATACTTATGTCATCGCAAGGGTTTATAACCAGCATACTGGCAAAAGCATCAAAATCAGCTAATCCAGACTATTTTCCGAATTGGCAGGAACCGGAATACAGTATGGCAAAGATAATTCCAGAGAACCTACCTGAAGGATTCCGAATTGTCTTTGCAGGTAATATTGGATCAGCACAAAATTTTGAAACCATCATCTCTGTTGCAGAAAAACTAAAGGGTAATCTTGATATCCAATGGGTTATTCTAGGCGATGGACGTTGCCTGGAATGGGTAAAGGAACAAGTCGAGTTACGTAACCTATCTTCTTCATTTCATCTTAAAGGGCGATATCCAGCTGAGATGATGCCATCTTTCTTTGCTCAGGCAGATATTATGCTTGTTACCTTAAAGCGTGACCCTGCTTTTGCTTTGACTGTGCCAGGAAAAATCCAATCGTACATGGCTTGTGGCAGACCAATTGTAGCAGCACTTGATGGCGAGGGGGGGCGACTAATTATTGAATCCGGAGCAGGTCTTTCTGTTTCATCTGAAGATGTTGACGCGTTAGCTGACGCAATCATGACGATGTATCACATGCCAAAGGATGAGAGGGAAGCAATGGGGAAAAATGGAAAGGACTATTGTGAAGAGAACTTTGACAGGGATAAACTGCTAAATAGGTTAGAAGTTTGGATGCAAGAGCTGATTCAAGAAAATAATAATAATTATAGTGCATTATAGTTATTAAAAATCCTGGTAAGAGGTTAAAATTCTGCTGTCTCCAAAAGAGAAAATATGAAACGGTTCTTCGATTTCGTTTGCTCATGCTTTGCAATGATTATTCTTGCTATTCCGATGATGTTCACTGCCTTGGCGATCAAGCTAACGTCATAACCAATGAACCAGATTTTGTTCTGCTGTTGTCCGTTTATGTCTGTGGCAAGAAAAGAAACGTAACATAATTCAAAATTCAAAATCGAAACCAATTTATCCTTGCAAATAAGGTAGTGATACTCCAGTATTGCATATATGATATCCCGTCTGCTCTACCCAAAGCTATCTGAAGCACTTTCTCACTCTCCAGCAGTTGCTCTGATTGGGCCTCGTCAGGTTGGCAAGACTACTCTTGCTCTTGAGATTGGCCAAACCTTCAATGCTCTCTATCTCGACCTTGAATCCGAGCAGGATCTGGCCAAACTTGCTCAGCCGGAGCTGTATCTTGCCGATCATCAGGATAGACTGGTCATTATCGATGAGGTACATCGTCTCCCCGGCTTGTTCCCGATTCTGAGAGGTCTTATTGATAAGGGGCGCCGGGACGGGCTACGAACCGGACGCTACCTGCTGCTGGGTTCTGCTTCACTTGATCTTCTCAAACAGTCCGGCGAAACATTAGCGGGACGTATTGCCTATCTTGAGCTAGCTCCTTTTCATATATTGGAAATCGGCGAGTTGCCATCTGATACCCTGTGGGTAGCGGGTGGCTTCCCGGAAAGTTTGCTTGCGTCCGACTCTCGGCAAAGTCTGCGCTGGAGACAGGATTTTATTCGTACCTACCTTGAACGAGACATCCCGCAGTTTGGTCCACGAATTGCTGCTGAAACTTTACGTCGTTTTTGGGTCATGTTGGCCCACAATCAAGGCGGACTTCTGAATACGGCTCAATTCTCACGTAACCTCGGTGTTGATGTTAAAACAATCAACGGCTACATTGATCTCCTTATTGACTTGATGCTGGTTCGCCGTCTCCACCCTTGGCATGCCAATATCGGAAAGCGACTGGTAAAATCTCCCAAGCTGTATGTGCGCGATAGTGGGCTTGTGCACGCTTTGCTTGCTATTCAAGACAAGGAAAGCTTGCTTGCTCACCCCGTGGTCGGGCAAAGCTGGGTGTGCTTTGTGATTGAAAACCTGCTTGCTGCCGGAATGGGGCAAGTCCAGGGTTATTTCTACCGAACAGGTGGCGGCGCTGAAATTGACTTGTTATTGTTATGGCCGGATGGCAGCCTGTGGGCTGTGGAGGTTAAACGCAGTCTTAGCCCGAAGCTTGAGCGTGGCTTCTATGCAGCCTGTGATGATTTGAAACCGGCTAAAAAGTTTGTAGTGTATCCTGGTGTTGAGCGCTACCGGATTGCGTCTGATATTGAGGCAATACCTCTAGAGGCGTTAGCTGAACAAGTCGGAATAGTGATATAAACAGGATACTGCTATTCAACGGCGGTGATTTTGTTGTCAAATCTGAGGTGTCAATTTGAAACGTTTTTTTGACTTATTTAGTTCATTCACAGCTTTTATTTTCCTCTCCATTCCAATGCTGATCACTGCCCTTGCGGTTAAGCTGACGTCACAGGGGCCAACCCTCTACTGGTCTGACCGTGTTGGTAAAGACAATATTATCTTCAAAATGCCCAAGTTCCGAACCATGCGCACCGATACACCGGCAGTTGCCACTCACTTGCTAGGAAATCCCGACCAATGGCTGACCCCGGTCGGCAAGTTCCTGCGCAAATCAAGCCTGGATGAACTTCCCCAGCTGTGGAGCATTATCAACGGAGACATGAGCATTGTTGGGCCACGTCCGGCACTCTTCAATCAAGATGATCTGATTGCCTTGCGAACAGAAAAAGGTGTTCATGTGCTGACTCCCGGCTTGACGGGGTGGGCACAGATCAATGGCCGTGATGAGCTACCGATACCTATGAAGGTTGAATACGATGAGTGGTATCTAAAGCACCACTCATGTAAGCTGGATTTAAAAATAATTATGCTGACTTTTATCAAGGTGATAAAAAAAGAAGGGGTAACGCATTGATTTTTTTTATTGCTTTGAACTAAAGATTAGTCGTAGTATTCCCAAATTTTAAAATCTCTCGTTAGTATATTGAATCCTGGGACTACGTAGGTATGCTCACAAAACGTCGCCTGTTTGTTTTTCTCTCAGATACCCTCCTTATAAGCATTGCCCTCTGCCTGGCATTTCTGCTTCGGTTCGATTTTTCGATTCCACAACAACAGCAAGAACTATTCTGGGAATGTCTTCTCGTCGTCATGATCGTCAAGCCTCTGGTCTTTTTAGTCACCGGGCTTCACACCAATCTATGGCGCTATGCTTCAATTCAGGACGCGGTGGAAATCTTTAAGAGTGTTACTCTTTCTTCAATTCTTGCTGTTTCCGCCGTTTTCTTTCTCCGGCAATTTTCACCTATTCCCCGTTCAATATTTGTTCTTGACTGGTTTCTTCTTTTTGCCTTTATGGCAGCAAGCCGCCTGGTATGGCGATTCTGGAGGGAAACGTACATCGTCAGCAGAAGCTCCGAAGGGCCACGAACATTGATAGTCGGCGCCGGTGAAGCGGGCAGCATGCTTATCAAGGAGATCTGGCGCCAACCGCATTCAGCTTACAATGTCTGCGGTTTTGTCGATGATGATTATGAAAAAAAAGGGATGAAACTGCATGGACTTCCCGTCCTGGGGGCCACAAAACAGCTGAAGTCCATTATTGTAGACAACGATATCGAAGATGTGATCATTGCCATGCCTTCGGCTGACGGTAAAACGATCAAAGGAATTATGGACCTGTGCAAGAATGCCAGCGTTACGTTCAAAACATTACCCAGTATCGGCGAACTGATTGACGGAACTTTGACCGTATCCCAGATAAAGAACGTCGAGATTGAGGATCTGCTAGGTCGCGAACCGGTCCAATTGGATCGTGCATTGATCGGCGCCTATCTGAGTGGTAAGCGGGTACTGGTTACCGGAGCGGGTGGTAGCATCGGCAGTGAAATCAGCCGCCAGATCGCCCTGTTTAACCCTCAGAAGCTGATCCTTCTCGATCAGGCCGAAACACCGCTCTACGAAATCGAAAAAGAGCTGATGGCCCGCTTTCCTGATGAGCGCATTTTGCCCTTAGTTGTTGATGTACGTGACCGTGACCTGGTCATGCAGGCATTCAAAGAATTTGCACCTGAAGTTGTCTTTCATGCCGCTGCCTACAAACATGTACCGATGATGGAATATAACCCCTCTCAGGCGGTCCTGAACAACGTATTCGGATCGCGCAATATTGCCGATGCCGCCCATACGTTCAAGGTGCATAATCTGGTGATGATTTCTACTGATAAGGCGGTTAACCCCACGAATGTCATGGGGGCTACCAAAAGGGCGGCCGAGATGTATATCCAGGCCTTGTCGCGTACCAGCAGCACCAAGTTTACGACGGTTCGTTTTGGCAACGTACTGGGAAGCAACGGCAGCGTAATTCCGCTCTTCAAGGAGCAAATTGCCAAAGGTGGCCCGGTTACAGTCACCGACAAACGTATAATCCGCTACTTCATGACGATTCCCGAAGCAACACAACTTGTGCTGCAGGCGGGTTGTATCGGTACCGGCAGTGAAATTCTGGTGCTTGATATGGGTGATCCGGTGCGGATTATCGATCTGGCTGAAGAGTTGATCCGGTTGTCAGGCCTGACCCCCTACGAAGATATCGATATTGTTGTTACCGGTCTCCGCCCGGGCGAAAAGCTCTTTGAAGAGTTATTGATTGACGGTGAGGGGATTCTGTCGACTGTCCATGACAAGATCAAGCTGCTTGCACCGGTTCATATCGATATGGGGCCGATCAAGAGTGAACTTGACACTCTGTTTGCGGCAGCACGCTCAAACTCGGTTCATGATCTTATCGAGTCTCTGAAACGGCTCGTTCCCGAATTCAGACCCACCTACAGTTTCATTGGAGACGCACCCACTATATTTCAACGTGTCCGCCCGGATCTGTTTTCCAAATCTTCCACATCTGCCAAAGTTCTACCGCTGAGAAAACATTGAAGTCTCTCTGCACGTTCTCCCTCATCTGTGCGCTGCTGTTCTCTGCTGTACCTGTGTACGCCCTCTCCTCCGCCAACATCCCACTCGACTCCCCGATATACAGAGATCTTAACATACTGGCCGGATTAGGTTTGATCACCAGTGATATTCAAGGTATCAGACCGTTTAGCAGGGCCGAGGCTGCCCGACTCCTTTTTGAGGCTGAAACAAATCGTGCCGCAGACAACACACAAAACAGCCGCTTTGTGGATGAGCTTATCAAAAGAGTACGCGAACAGATCCCACGTGAGATGTCGCAGAGAGAGAACCCCGATAAGAAACTTGTGCCGATGGATGTAAACCCGATCTCATCGCTCCGTTTTCGTACGGTGTGGCTTGATGGAGTGGCGCGTGATTATCATCGACCGGTTCACGATCCGGGAAATGATGGAGTCTTCGGTATTGGTTCCGGTTTGCGCCCAAAAAATGCTCCTGACGCCGTGGCGATGCAACGCGGAGGTGAGGGGACTCCGCTGTTCGAGAATAATAATGGGGTCGTGTACGGGTCAGGCTTGACGGGTGAACTGCGCTGGGGATCTGATTTTTTTTTCGGCAGGTGGGGTTCCGCTCTGCTGGAGCCGTATCTGCTGGCACACAGCGGCAGTAGCCGGATGCATCTTAACCGTGGCTACCTGAAGCTCGGTGGCGGTTCGCTTGAGCTTGAGGTGGGTAAAGATGAAAACTGGCTCGGCTTAGGGTATCGCGGCAACATCTCCCTGACCAACAACGCTGAAAATTTCTCTCAGGTCAAACTTTCCAGTCCTGAACCGTTCAGTGTTCCATACATCGGCAGCATGAAGTACGCTATCATCGCATCTCAATTTGAGAAAACGATAGTTGATGCAGCCGAGCGGCAACCCTGGTTTTATGCTGTCAAACTGTCGGTAAAACCGACCGAAAATCTGGAAATCGGTTTTAATCTGGGGCGTCAGATGGGTGGTGTGGGCGTTAAAAACAGCATCGGCGACACCCTGCGCGGTCTGATTGGCGGGACAAACAGTGATAATTCCAACGGCCTGGCCGGATTTGAAGCCCGCTACCGACTGCCCTGGTTGCGCAACAGTGAGCTGTATGGTGAATTTTCAGGTGAAGATACGGCTTTATTCTGGCCGATCGTCGAAAGCTACGTTGCCGGTCTGTACATTCCTCGCCTGACGGATGACGGTCGCAATGACTTCCGTTTCGAGTTCTTTCAGGGCAATCAGATATTGTACACTCACAGCACCTTTCCGGGAGGGTACATCTACAAAGGCATGCCAATCGGCCATTCGCAGGGGGGAGCTACGCAGGATTTTTTCTTCCGGGGCAGCCACTGGTTCACGGCGCGTAATAATCTGGCGCTCGAATATATCAACACTACCCGTGGCATGGTGGATCGAGTTGGCGATCAGGCGATCGAACGAAAACATGCCGGACGGATTTTCTGGGACCTGCCGCTGTATGGCGCCATCGATGGACAACTGGGCTACGGTATCGAGAAGGTTAGCAACCTGAATCTTGTGAATGGCGCTGGGCAGACGAATCAGTTTCTGAAGTTTGAAGTACGCTATCGCTATTGATAAAATCCACCCCATCCACGAATAAAATTCCATGATGATGAAAACTGAATCAGAGCCTCGTGCCGGCCACCAATACCATTTGCAGAGCGATCAAGCGCCGGTCGGTTTGATTGTTGCCCACCACGGGATTTCGGTCGAGGTGTTGTTTGAGAGCGGCAAACGCCGTATGGTGCGGGTCAAGCGCAATTCCGAGCATGTGGTCGGCGACAACGTCACTGTTGCGGGTGAAGTGCTGAAACGACTGCCACGCAGGACGGAACTGCGCCGACGGGATGCCCGCGGGGGCATCCATCTGGTTGCTGCCAATCTGGATGTACTCGGAATTGTGGTTGCTCCACTTTCGCCAGGCGGTTTTCTGGACCGGGCCATTGTCGCCGCCCGCGTAGCCGGATTGCAACCCTTTGTCGTGGTCAATAAATGTGATCTGGATGATACCAGCGCTTTGCTTGGAGCCTTACAGGTTACGTACGGCAGTTCGCTGCCGCTGTTTCCGCTCAGTGCAACCGAATCGATCGGCCTGGATCCGCTGCGAGCTTTCCTGAGTCAGGGGCATCGCGGCGCTTTTGTCGGTACGACCGGGGTCGGCAAGAGCTCCCTGCTGAACGCCTTGTGTCCCGACATTAACCTTAAAGTAGGAGCACTCAGTGAGTACAAGAGCCAGGGGCGCCACACCACGACGGTTTCCACGCTGCACGCCCTGTCGGGAGGGGGCGAGCTGGTCGACACCCCCGGCTTCCGCGATTTCGGACTGGTGGATAGTACCGTGGAGGACCTGGCGCTCTACTTTCCCGGCTTCGAGGAGCATGGTGATCTGAGCTGCCGTTTCCGTAACTGCCGACACCGCACTGAACCGGGCTGCGCCATACTGAGCGGCGTCGAGCAGGGGTTGATCCTGTCGGCGCGTTATGAGCTCTATCTGCAGATCCTCAGTGAAATAGAAACTGACCAGGCTGAAGCCCGCTGTCGTAGTTGGCGAAACTAAATAATGAAAACATTCCGGAGTACATGGTATGAATCCCCAAGCACCGATTATCGAGAAAATCAAAAAATTACTGGCACTTTCAGCGTCCAGCAATGAGCATGAAGCCGCTTTGGCGGCCTCGCATGTCCAGAGATTGTTATCGGAACACAACCTGGCGTTGGCCGATATTGATGCATCAAACCGACCGGATAAGGCCGATCAGATTGAAACAGCTGTTGCCAAAACGCTGCCGAAATGGGTCCGCCACCTTTCAGCCGGAGTCTGTGACGCCTTTGATTGCCAGGCCATCCATAATCCCACCGCCGGCAAGATGACCTTTATCGGCGTCGGCGCCGACGTCCAGATCGCCGCCTATACCTTTTTCTATCTGGATACAACGATTCGCCGACTCTGCGGTTCGTATATGAAGCAACATTCCTCCGTTAGTTTAGCCGCTCGTCAACGGGAAATGTTACGTCAATCCTACTACCTGGGGGCGGTAGACACGATTTACGGGCGCCTCCAGCAGCAGAAGCGGCAGACTCCGATTACCCCCGGCGCTCTGGTACCGGTCAAACAGGGGCTGATCAGGCAGGCCGTGCAGGAACTGGGAACCATTCGAACGGTACATAGCCGTCGTAGCTTTATTAACAAATGTGCATACACTCAGGGGCAGGAGGACGGCAGAGAGGTCGGGATTCACCGGGGGATTGATGGCGGCGGATCATCGCCGCATGCAATCAGCCACTAATGCCGAGAAGTCCTGAAGCTATTGTGGATTAACATCACTCTTCTTTATCTTTTTCCGCGCCTCTACAGTGCCTTTTACAATCCGCTCAATCCACTGTGACAGCTCTCTGCCGCTCTTCAAGGTCTCTTCCGGTATGACTACCCCTCCCCTTTTGGCCAGGTCTGCCGCATACTTGAGTTGCCCATCGCTGGGACCGCCCCCGGCAGTTCTGGCCGGTGGAACCGAGAAACCCATTTTGTTGTGGACACCCCTACAAAAACGTTGCCAGGTTTCCTTGTTCTCAACCACCAGATCCAGAAAGTTCTCCATCTTGCGGGTCAACTCGTAATCGATCACCCAGGCATGTTTGTCGCGCAGAAAATCGATCAGCGTTTCGCCGGACAGCAACGGCACGACCCGTTTTTTCTCCTCCTTGATGTAGCCGCGATCAACGATGTTCTTGGTGATGGCAGCGTAGGTGGATGGACGACCGATTTCGAGCCGTTCCAGCTCTTTGACCAGTGAACCGAGCGTAAACCTCCCCGGTGGCTTGGTCTTTTTCTCATCGAGCAGCTCCTTAACTTTCGGCACCAGCTCACCGACTGCTACCGGCGGCAGCAGCTGCAGCTGCTCTTCTTCACCCTTCTTGTCCTTCTCCTCATCCAGCTCGGCATAGACTTTCAAAAAACCGTCAAAGGTCAGAATCCGTCCGGCTGCTTTGAAGTGTTGCCCTGCAACGCTGAAGATCATTACGGTCGAGTCGTAACGCGCCGCCGCCATCTGACTGGCGATGGCCCGCTTGAAGATCATCTCGTAGAGCCGGGCGTGGGCAGGAGTCAAACCTTCTTTGGCGGTGATGGTGGAAACATCAGCCAGCGAGTGCATATGGGTCGGGCGGATACCTTCGTGAGCTTCGGCCTGGGAATTCTTTGAAATGTGCTTGTGCGGCTGGGGGGGAAAATAGTTGCTGCCGAGCGATTGTGTCAGAAACTCCCGGATCTCGGCGATAAAAGCTTCATCCATGCGGACCGAATCGGTGCGATGGTAGGTGATCAGGCCATGATCAAACAACGCCTGGGCCAGCTTCATGGTCTGTTCGGGGGTGTACTTCAGGCGAGCGGCGGCAGCAGCCTGCAGATCCACCGTTGTAAAAGGCGGTTTTGGATTCTGCTTGACCTCTTTTTTATCAACTTTTTCAGCCAGGGCGTGCGTTTCTGCCGTGACGGCATCGACAATCAGCTGCGCATCAGCCCGGGATGTAAACTTGCCTTGAATGTGGCGCGCCAGAAAGAGCGTGCCCTCCTTATCCAGCTGGATGTCCAGCATCCAGTAGGGGGATGAAACAAAGGCCCTAATCTCCCGTTCACGGTCAACCACCAGCCGCACGGCCGGGGATTGCACACGTCCGACGCTGTAGCTGCTGCGGAGCGTTTTGCTGGCGATCGGCGACAAGATGTAACCTACCAGCCGGTCGCCGATTCTACGCCCCAGAAAAGCGTTGTAGAGACCGCTGTTGGTCCGTTCAAACGGCACAGCCTTGGCCAGCGCCTCCCTGAGCCCCTTTTCGGTAACTTCGAAGATCTCCATGCGCAGACACTCTTTGGCAACCTCTTTCACCTCTTCGTAGATATGACAGCTGATGGCATACCCCTCCCGATCCGGGTCACCGGCCAGCATGACGGTCTCCCCGCGAGCCGCACTGCGCAGCTCTTTGGGAAGATGAGCTTTCTTTTCGTGATAGATGAAGGTGGGTTCGTAGGTTGTGAGGTCAACACCGATCTGGTCGGCGGGCAGGTCTTTAAAATGCCCGACCGTCGACATGGCCTTGACCTTGAGGATCGACTGGATTTTTTTCGCCTTGATAGGAGATTCAACAATTATGAGCATGCTGCACGTTGCCTTTAGGACAGTTTTCGGATGACGCGACTAACGGCGGCAAAATCGCAGTCACCCAAACCTTCAGCCAGTGCTGCCTTATACTGCTCGTTAACCACTGCGGTTGTAAAGAGCGGCTGCCCGTTCTCTTCTGCCAACCGCAACGCCAGGCGCAGGTCTTTCTGCATATGCTTGAGCGGAAAAGCGGCCGGAAACTCACCGTTAGCCGCCATCTGCGGACCTTTCAACCGGAACATCGGATTTGCCACCGCTCCCGAATCCAGCACATCCAGAAACTGACCCAGATCGAGTCCACTCCCGGCTGCCAGGGCGATGCCTTCCGAGAGCGCCGTCAGCATACCGGCCATTACCAGATTGTTGGCCAACTTCATGCGGGCGGCGGAACCGGTTTCTCCCAGAAAGAGTAGTTTTTTGCCCATTTTTTCCAGAATAGACAATGATCGATCGTACAGCTCACGATCACCGGCCGCCATGATGGTCAGCGTGGCATCTTCAGCCGGTTTGCGGCTTCCCGCTACCGGAGCTTCCAGAAACAGCGCACCAGCGGCATGAGTCAATCGGGCTGATTCCCGCGAAGTATCGGCGTCCACGGTGGACATATCGATATAACCTTTGCCGCTTGACAAGCCGGCCAGAATTCCATCGGAACCGTCACGGACTGCAATTACAGCGACAGGATTTGCCATCATGGCAATCACGATATCGCATCGTTCGGCTACGGCACGTGGCGTAGGCACGGTCGCTGCGCCCATGCCCGCAAGAAGATTCCGGGCGTCAGAAGAGCGATTCCAGACCGTTACCTGAAATCCTGCTTTTACCAGATTGGCAGCCATGGCGCTGCCCATGATGCCGAGTCCCACAAATCCAATCTTCATAGACACCTCGCCCTCTCAGGTATGACACACTGCTTCACGGTTCACGTTCTTCAAGTTTACGGATCTCTTTTTCGTAACATTCCGGACATATGCCGTGGCTGAAACGTGCTTCGGAATGGTTTGAAATGTACTGTTCCAACTGCTGCCAGCTCTTCTGGTCATCGCGGATCTTTTTGCAGTGCATGCAGATCGGAATAATGCCTTCCAGCTGTTTAACGTGGGCAACAGCTTCTTCCCGTTGAATCACTTTATCTGCCAGATCCTGTTGCGTTTCCTTGAGCAGCTGGACCGTCTTCCTGATCACCAGATAGGAACATGCAAAAACCACAAACAGGATAATTGCCAGACTGCCGAGTGTCAACGCGACGACACGAATGGTCTGATAACGGTACGTCGTGACATCCGAATAGAGCTCGAAGACGCCGATGACCCGCTCACCTACCATCAGAGGGACGTACGTCTCAACGACAGCAACGCCGAATTTTGTCTCGTCAGACAGGTCGAGCATGCGGTCTTTCTTCTCCATATGCGAATCGACTGATCCGCCCAGGGCACGCTTCAAACCGGGATTGGCACCGTCTGTCTCACCGATAATCTTTGTATCGGTGCTGTAAATGATCTGTTGCTCGGGGGTATATATCTTTATTTTGAGAATATTAAAATTACGCAGATAGGTGCGGAAATAGCCGTCAATGACGGAAACACGCGTCGGATCGATCTTGATCTGATAGCTGCCATCCGCACTGACAGATGTGAGCAGCTTTCTCTGCTGCTCAAACATCGCCCAACTGACTCTGACAGCCGCATCCTGAGAGTCCCGGATTACTTCATGCGAGGTAATCTGATACACGGCAGCAGTCGAAAGCGCCAGGATAATGGCCACAGAGAAACCGGCAATCCAGATAATAGCGCGCAACAGGTCATCGGGATTATTGAAAGATTCAGGCGCAAAAAAACTCCGGACTTTCTTCATATAATCTCTCTTACGGAACAGAACAAAGGGAGCAGACCTATCACGCGACCTTGATCGGCATCGCCTGCAGACGCCAGATTTCCTGATTATAATCGTTGATAGTCCGGTCTGTAGAGAACTTACCACTGCAGGCGGTGTTGATGATGCTCATGCGGGTCCACTGATCACGATCCTGATAGGCAGCGGCCACACGTTTTTGGGCTTCAATAAAGCTGCGGAAATCGGCCGCTACCATCCAGGGGTCGTGCGGAGAACAGATCGCATTGATGATCGGGTCGAACAGGCCGGCATCAAACAGATTGAAATGGCCGCAGCGCAGAAGATTCATGACCCGCTGCAGATCTGCGTCACGACTGATGATTCCGTGCGGATCGTACTGCCAGCGCATCTCATCCACCTCAGCGGCCGTCAGACCGAACATGAAGAAGTTCTCCTCGCCGACCTCCTCGCGGATCTCGATGTTGGCACCGTCCAGCGTGCCGATTGTCAGTGCGCCATTCATCATGAATTTCATATTGCCAGTGCCGGAAGCCTCCTTGCCGGCCGTCGAAAGCTGCTCCGAGAGATCGCTGCCGGGGCAGATCACCTCCATGGCGGTGACACTGTAGTTGGGCAGAAACGCCACTTTGAGCTTATCACCCACCAGCGGATCTGAGTTAACCACACGCGCAACATTGTTGACCAGCTTGATAATCAGCTTGGCCATGGCATAGCCGGGCGCCGCTTTGCCGCCGATCAGAACGCAGCGATTGGTCCACCCTTCGGTATCGCCGCGCTTGATGCGGTCATAGAGATGGATCACGTGCAGGATATTCAGCAGCTGACGCTTGTATTCGTGAATACGTTTGACCTGGACATCGAACAGCCCGGCAGCCGGAAAGGTGACGCCGCACTGCGTCTGAACCAGGGCCGAGAGGCGTTCTTTATTGGCCTGTTTGATGTCGTACCAACGCTGCCGGAAGCCGGGATCATCGGCACAGGTTGCAATCTGCTTGATCTGCTGTAGATCCGAAATCCAGCCGTCACCGATCTTTTCCGTCACAAGCCCACTTAACCCCGGGTTGCAACGGACAATCCAGCGGCGCGGGGTGACTCCATTGGTTTTATTGTTGAATTTGTGCGGCCAGAGCTCGTAGAAATCCTTGAAGAGCCCTTCTGCCAGCAGCTGTGAATGCAGTGCGGCGACGCCGTTTATCGAGAAACTGCCGACAATGGCCAGATACGCCATGCGTACCTGCGGTACCGCCCCCTCCTCAATAATCGACATGCGCTGCATACGCTGGTTATCACCCGGCCAGTGGCTGGAAACCTCGGACAGGAAACGGGCGTTGATTTCAAGGACAATCTCCAGAATCCTCGGCAACAGATGCCCGAAGAGCGGCAGCGGCCATTTTTCCAACGCTTCCGGCAACAGGGTATGGTTGGTGTAGGCCATGGTCTGGCGGGTAATTTCCCAGGCCTGATCCCACCCCATCCCCTGGTGATCCATGAGAATCCGCATCAGTTCCGGCACGGCACAGCTCGGATGGGTGTCGTTCAACTGAAAGCAGTTGCTGGCGGCAAAGTCCTTGAAATCGCCTTTACGCACGACCACCCAGCGATTGACAACATCCTGTAGCGTGGCTGAGGCCAGAAAATACTGCTGGCGCAGGCGCAATACCTTGCCGTTTTCGCTGGCATCGTTCGGATAGAGAACCATGGTGATGTTTTCGGCTTCATTCTTGGTGGCCACCGATTCAGCATAATCGCCGGCATTGAATTCCCCCAGGTCAAAGGCGTCCGTAGCAGCCGCTTTCCAGAGTCGCAAGGTGTTGACGGTCCCGTTGCGGTAGCCGGGAATCGGTATGTCGTAGGGGACGGCCAGGACATCACGACTGGCGACCCAGCGGACGCGTATTTCACCCGAGTCACTGCGATACTGCTCACTATGGCCGCCAAATCGGATCCGCTGGGTGTATTCCGGGCGTTCCTGTTCCCAGGGGTTGCCATCGCGAAGCCAGTGATCCGGCTCTTCCACCTGGCGGCCATCGACGATGCGCTGACGGAACATACCGTATTCATAACGAATGCCATAGCCCATGACCGGCAGCTGCAGTGTGGCGCAACTATCCAGGAAACAGGCCGCCAGACGACCGAGACCACCATTTCCAAGGCCTGCATCCTGCTCGACATCCGACAGGTCTTCCAGCTTGATGCCGAGACCATGCAGAGCCTCGGTGGCGTCATCGTTAATGCCCAGGTTCAGCAGGGCGTTGCCGAGTGAGCGCCCCATCAAAAACTCCAGAGACAGGTAATACCCGCGCTTGCAGTTTGATTCAAGATGGGCATAGCGGGTTCTTGTCCAGCGCTCCATCAGCCGGTCGCGCACGGTCAGCGCCAGCGCTTTATAATAGAAGTATGTCGTCCGGCAGTATTTGTCCTGACCGAGGTTGTAGGTGAAATAGCGCCTGAAATCGGAGGTCAGGCTGGCAGCATCCATCGGCAACGGTGGCAGTTCCGTCAGTCCCGGTGGGTGAATTGTTTTGCGTTTATGTGTGAGCATGAGCTGTATTTCCTTTACGTAGTGGCGGTTCAGAGACTAATGCGGGGATAGAATGGAGTGGCACGGGAGAAAAACCCTACACTGAATTATGAAAAAAGGCAATTACAACGGGTGCAGATCCAGCTCCCGAAAGCGTTGCACCGCCTCCGGTATCGCCTCTTCGCGGATGTTGCCGAAGGCCAGCCGCAGATACCCTTCCAGACCGGGGCCGAAAACTTCTCCCGGTAGACAGAGCAGTGCCGCTTCGTCCACCAGTCGCCTGGCTACCTGGCGACCGCTACAGCCGCTGAAGGGATGACGCACCCAGGCAAAGAAGGCGCCGCTGGCGGATAACTGAAAGCAGTTGCCCGGCAGCATGAACTCGGCACGGAACAGGTCATGACGCCGGGTCATCATATCCCGATTGGCAGCCACCCACACGTCAAGGTTTTCAACACCGAATTTAACCGCCTGCTGCGTAATACGCGGCTGACAGACCGCCATAGTATCCTGTGCCTTGAGGACATGATGAATGAGGTCCCCGGAGGCAACCAGCATACCGGCACGATAGCCGGTCAGGGCGTAGGTTTTGCCGAATGAGGCGATCTGAATAAAATGCTCGCCCCAGGCCGGGTCACTGAAGAGATCATGAGGCCGCACGCCGCCGGGAATAAATTCAAGGTATGTTTCATCCAAAATCAGGGCGATGTTGTGACGCCGGGCCAACTCGAACAGCTCGCGTATCGTGTCTGGCGGTGTGATGGCACCGGTCGGATTGCTGGGGGAAACGATCAGAATCGCCCTGGTCTTCTTCGTGATCAGAGCTTCAATCGTCGCCGGATCGGGCACCCCTGCGTTAGCCTCGATAAAGGGTGCGTAGATGCCGCGAATTCCGAGGATATCAAGCGCCATGGGATGATCGAAATAATAGGGTGCCTGTACGATGACTTCATCCCCGGCGCGGCAGAGCGTGACCATCGCCAGCCAGAAGGCCTGACTGGCACCGATCGTCAGACAAAGATTGTCGGGCGACAGCTGTGCACTGAATTTTCGGACATAGTAGTCGCAGATCGCCGCGCGCACCTCCGGCAGCCCCTCGTCGGGTGAGTATTTGGACATGAGCGGATCACCAAGCTGTAGTGCCAGATGGTCGGTCAACTCACGAGCGGGCGCATAATCAGGCACAGCCTGACAGAGGTCGATCAGCTCACGGCCATTAGCGGGGCGTTCGGCCAGCCAGCATTTGACCTCGGAAATAGGCGGGAAATGGACAGCGGCAATCAGTGGCGACACAAGCAGACTCATCAGTGTTCTCCGTTCAGGACGTGAGACGTAGGCGGCGTGGAAGTATACCAGAAATAGCCCCCCTTCATATTCACAATTTTCCCCTACAATATTCATATTTTATATTGACACAACCCTTGACGGCCGGTATAAGTTCCAACACTGTGGAAAAAAGTGGAACATTGTGGGAAAAGGTGCAATCAAACAATCATGTTCAGGGGCATATTCGAGACAACTATAGATTCAAAAGGGCGCACCAGCCTGCCGGCCCGCTTCCGGGAAGTCCTCGTCGGCACTCATGGTGACGAGCGCTTTTTCCTGACCAATTCTGCTCCGATCAGCCTGGATAATGGTCAGCACAGCTCCGGTCTGCTGATATTCCCCTATAAGGAATGGTTTGCTTTTGAAAAAAAATTTCAAACGCTCAAAGGGTTTACCGCTGAACAGCGTAAAAATATCATCCACACCATCATCGCCCCGGCTCAGGAATGCTGCGCCGACAAGCTGGGACGCTTTCTGATTCCGCCGACCTTTCGCCGGGATGCAGCCCTGGATCGCGAAATTCAGTTCGTCGGCACACTGGACAAGATTGAAATCTGGAGCATGAGCGAATGGGACAAAGTCCGCGCCCAGAATATGAAGAACTTCCCGAGCGGGACTGAAGCGGCTGCCGAGTTGGGCCTGTAATGGGAGCATTCCATCATCTGTCGGTTCTGCCGGAAGAGGTTATCCGCCTGCTGGCGCCCGAGTCCGGTAAAACCTATCTGGATGGCACTCTGGGCGGCGGTGGCCATTCCGCGCTGATCCTTGAAAAAGCACCTGCAGCGTTCCTGATCGGTATGGACCGTGATCAGGAGGCCTTGGCAGCAGCCGGAAAAAGGCTGTCCCGCTTCGGTCAACAGGTCAGCCTGATTCATAGCGATTTTGCCGGAATGGCCGCAGAGCTCGAACAACGCGGCATTACCGGCCTGGACGGTTTCATTCTCGACCTGGGCGTTTCGTCACACCAGCTGGACACAAAAGAGCGCGGTTTCAGCTTCCAGCAGGACGCGCCGCTGGATATGCGTATGGACATCAGCAGAGGCGAGACAGCCGCTGACCTGCTGAGTGAGGTGCCTGAACAGGAACTGGAAAAGATCATCAGCGAATACGGCGAAGAGCGCTGGGCCAGACGGATTGCAGCTTTTATCGTCAAAGAACGTGACCTTGAACCGATCACGACCACCTTCCGGCTGGTTGATATCATCAAGGGGGCGGTGCCCAAGGCCACGTGGGATGAGCGCATCCATCCGGCCACGCGCACCTTCCAGGCGCTCCGCATTGCAGTCAACAGTGAGCTGGAAAGTCTTGAGCGCGGCATGCGAGCCGCTCTGGATCTCCTGAAACCGGGTGGTCGCGGCGTCATTATCTCGTTTCATTCACTGGAAGACCGGATCGTCAAGCATATCTTCCGTGAATATGCTGAAGGGTGCACCTGCCCGCGACAGCTTCCACTCTGTGTCTGCGGCACATTACCACGCGTAAAACTGCTGACCGGCCGTCCGGTGACTGCAACTACAGATGAAATCAACCAAAATCCACGCGCACGCAGCGCTAAACTGCGGGCTGTTGAGAAAGTGTAAAGAGGATGGTTTCAGAACAGTCTGACAAGTCGGACTCGTCTGAAGGCTTTTTCAGGAGGTTAATATGGCACAGGCACGAACTGATTTTACCAAGGTGGCAGCACCGCCAACACTGAGCGGACTTTCGGTCTCTTCTCACCGCATCGACATATTCAAGTACCTGATGATCTGCATGATCGTGTTTACGATTGTCTCCACATTTCACGTCTGGTCGCGCTTCAAGCTGGTCGAACTCAATCTGCAGATTTCTGAAACCAGCAAGCAGCTGAATGAATCCGAGCAGGAGCAGAAGCGCCTGAAACTGGAAGCGGCCTCACTGAAAACACCCTCCCGCATTGAAACCATCGCCAAGAACGAGCTGGGTCTGGCGCTGCCTACCGAACAGCAGGTTATTCTCGTTAAATGAAAGATGAACGGGAAAAATGGGCGCGGGTCCGGATTATCTTTATCGGATCACTGTTCGCCCTGGTATTTCTCTCCGTACTGGTGCGAGCCTTCTACCTGCAAATCCTGCAGCATGAAGAGCTCGTCAAAAAAGCTGACCGCCAGCATCAGCACCGGGTCGAGCTGACTCCGGCCCGTGGCAGCATTCTCGATTGCAATGGCACACCGCTGGCGGAATCGATTCATATGGATTCCTGCTATGCCGAACCGCGCCGCATCAAGGATGTCGACGGCACAGCTGCTGTACTGGCACCGATGCTGGGCGTTCCGAAGAACGAATTGGTTGCAAAATTATCTGTGGATAAGAGCTTCATCTGGGTTGAACGCTGGGTGCCACCCGAAGCGGTCACGCGTGTCAAAAACATGAAACTGCCCGGCATCGGCTTCGCTCCGGAATCCAAACGTTTTTACCCCAATGTTGAAATTGCCGCTCACGTAGTCGGTTTCACCGGTCGCGACCCCAACGGCCTGGAAGGTATCGAGCTCAAATACGACAGCACTATCCTGGGCAATACCGGTTATATGGTCACAGAGCGGGATGCGCTTGGCAGAAACATCGCTATCAAGAACACCGTCATCAAGAACTCGTCCCCCGGCAAGAATATTATCCTGACGCTGGACAAGACGATTCAGTTTATTGCTGAAAAAGAGTTGGCCAAAGCCGTTGTGGAAAGTAACGCCAAAGCCGGCATGGCCCTTGTGATGGAATCCGCTACCGGCAAGGTGTTGGCGATGGCCAACTATCCGACCTTCAACCCGAACGCCTATTCGCGCTATTCGCTGACCCTGCTCCGCAACCGTGTCGTCGCTGACAGCTTCGAACCGGGCTCCACGTTCAAAGTGTTTACGATTGCAGCCGCTCTCGAAAACGGGACCATCAAACCGACCGACGTCTACAACTGCGAAAACGGCGTCTACAAAATCGCCGGCCGGACTATCCATGACGATCATCCACACTCCAGCCTGACGGTCTCTGAAGTCATCAAATACTCCAGCAATATCGGTGCGGCCAAGATCGCCTTCAAAATGGGCGATAACCGCCTGGGAAGCTATCTGCGCAACTTCGGCTTTGGTGGCCGTACCGGTATCGACCTGCCGGGCGAATCCGCCGGCAACCTGAAACGCCGCATGTACGGGATCGATCTGGCCACTATTTCATTTGGGCAGGGCATGTCGCTTTCGACTATCCAGCTGGTTACCGCCATGTCGGCAATAGCAAACGGCGGCAATCTCATGCGGCCATACCTGGTGGAGCGTATTCTTGATGACAACGGCAATGAAGTTCAGCATAGAGAGCCGCAGCTTGTGCGCCGCGTGATCTCTGCCGAAACGGCCCGCAAAGTTGCAAAAATGATGGAGACGGTCACCGGTGAGGGTGGTACCGGCACCAAAGCGGCGATTGATGGCTTCCGTGTGGCCGGAAAGACCGGAACTGCCCAGAAAGTTGATTCGGTCACCCGTGCCTATTCTCCCAGCAAGCGGATCGGCTCGTTTGTCGGCTTCGTGCCTGCCGAAAACCCGAAACTGACCATCGCCGTGATTATCGATGAACCGCAAGGGATCAAGTACGGCGGTGTCGTTGCGGCGCCGGCCTTCAAAGGCATTGCGCAGAATACGCTGGCGTACCTTAAAATTCAGCCCACAGTTCCTGTAGCCAAAACCGCCGTACCTGCGGTCAAGGCCGAAGCGATACAACCTGAAACCGAATCGCCGGCCGATGGCGAAGAGTTGGAGAACCCGCCTGAAGGAACCGTCATGCCGAACTTTCGCGGTATGAGCATGCGTCAGGTCCTGCAGGTAATGGAGAAGCGCAGTATTAACATCCGACTGATCGGTAGTGGTCGGGCAGATGAGCAGAGTCCGCCGCCCGGCCAGACGATCCGCGAAGCTGACAAGGTGTGGGTTAAGTTCACCCCTTCTGCATAGCTGCAGACCGCCTGCCGGGTAACCGGCAGGCTTTCACGTTTTTAATTGGAGGTGAGATGGTACTGGCTGAATTGCTCCACGATCTGAAGGATGCCGAGCCTCATGGCGATCTGTCCGTTGATATAACCTCCTTGACCTGCGACTCGCGACAGTCCAAACCGGGGGCCCTTTTTTTCGCGCTGCACGGTACGGCGACGGACGGCCACGCTTACATTGCACAAGCCGTCCAGGCCGGCGCCTCGGCGGTAATCCTCGAAGATGCAGCCTACGCCCCGGATTCCGTCCCGTGGATCACAACGGCAGACGGGCGCCGCACTATGGGGTTGCTGGCGGCGCGCTTTAACGGTGACCCGACAGCCGCACTGCCGCTGATCGGTATCACCGGCACCAACGGTAAAACCACGACCACCTATCTGATCGAAGCGATTCTGCTGGCGGCCGGAATCCCGGCCGCAGTGCTCGGCACCATCAGCTATCGCTTCGGCGCACAGACCATTGCAGCCTCTCATACCACCCCGGAATCGACCGAGCTACAGACCGCATTTCGACAGCTGAAGGAGGCCGGAGCGCAGGCCTTCGTCATGGAGGTATCCTCGCACGCACTGGAGCAGAAGCGTGCTGACGGCTGCCACTTCGACGTGGGGATATTCAGTAACCTGACCCGTGACCATCTCGATTACCATGTCACCATGGAAAGCTACCTGCAGGCCAAAAGCAGGCTCTTTTCCGAACTCCTCACGGAGGACGATATCAAACCGACCCGCCGGGCGGTTGTCAACATGGACGATCCCTCTGGTGCCCGCGTGGCTGCCTCGGCAGTCTGTCCGGTTATTACCTACGGGCGCGATGGTCTCTGGGACGTGCGGCCGGAAGAGGTACAGCTCTCCATTCAGGGCATCAGCGGCGTTTTACATACCCCCACAGGAGAATTCCCGTTTGCCTCGCGACTTCTGGGGCGTTTCAACCTCTCCAATATCCTGGCGGCCGTGGCCACCGGAGTAGCGCTTGAACTGCCGCTCTCCGCCATCAGGGCCGGCATCGAGGGACATGCCACCGTCCCCGGCCGCATGGAGCGGGTGCCAAACAGCTGCGGCGTTACCTGCCTGGTTGATTACGCCCACACCGGCGACGCCCTCGAAAACGTGCTGGCCACACTTCATGAGATCGCAACCGGAAGGATCATCACCGTTTTCGGCTGCGGTGGCGATCGCGATAACGGCAAGCGCCCGATCATGGGCGGCATTGCCGCGCGTATGTCCGACCTCGCTATCGTCACCTCCGACAACCCCAGAACCGAAGATCCGCAGGAAATTCTTAAGCAGATTAAAGGCGGTATCACCGCCCTTGGCGTGCTTGAGTATCAGAACGACGAGCTGGCTTCCGGTTTTGCCACAAAAGGTTTTACGATGTTGGAAAACCGGCGCGAGGCTATCCGCCTGGCCATTCGCCTGGCACAGCCGGGTGATATTGTTCTCCTGGCCGGTAAAGGTCATGAAGATTATCAGATCCTTGGCAGAATCAAGCATCATTTTGATGACCGCGAAGAAGCGGCAGAGGCCTTTACCGAGAAGGATCTACCATGTTCACCATCAATGAAATAGCGCTTACCACCAGAGGCCGGATTATCGGCCACGCCAGCGGAGACGTGACGGCCATCTCAACCGATTCACGCAGCGTCGCCCCGGGCCAGCTGTTCGTCGCACTGCGCGGCGTGCGTTTCAACGGTCATGCCTTCATCCAGCAGGTATCAGAACGGGGCGTCACGGCTGTCCTGGCCGAAGAGCAGTGGCTGAAGAGTCACCCGCTTCCGGATTCCGTTACCTGTGTCGCCGTCAAGGATAGTTTACGGGCCTTGGGTGACCTGGCGGCTGTCTGGCGACAACACTTCGATATTCCGACGATTGCTGTCACCGGCAGTAACGGAAAGACCACCACCAAAGAGATGCTGGCAGCGATCCTCGAGCAGACCTCACCGGGGCTGAAAACATCCGGCAATCTCAACAACCTGATCGGGCTGCCGCAGATGATTTTTCAGCTGCGCCCGGAACATTGTTGGGCAGTGCTGGAGATGGGGATGAGCGAACCGGGAGAGATTGACCGCCTGGCACAGATCGCCAATCCCCGCGTGGGGATCGTGCTGAATGCATTGCCGGCGCACCTGCAGAGCATGGGGACGGTTGAGGCTGTTGCTGCCGCCAAGGGAGAATTACTGCACCGCATCAGCGATAACGGGCTGGCGGTCGTCAATGCCGATGATCCACGAGTTGCCTCGCTCGCTCAGAACCCATCCGCCCGACGGATCAGTTTCGGTATTGATCGCGGCGAAGTTCGGGCCAGAGAGATCGAAGCGATGGGACTGGAGGGGCAACGTTTTCTGCTGACAACCCCGTACGGGGAAGCACGCGTTCACCTTAACGCCTGCGGACGGCACAACATCTACAACGCGCTGGCCGCTACCGCCGCTCTACTCGAAAAGGTACCGCTGCCGACTATTGCCGCAGGCCTCGAATCATTCAGCCCCTATCAAGGACGTTTTCAGATTGAGCATCTCGGTTCTATCACCCTGATTGACGACAGTTACAACGCCAACCCAGCCTCGACCAAGGCCGCCCTGCAAACCCTTACCCAGATCGCCGCACCCGGCCATCGCATCGCCGTACTGGGCGACATGCTGGAACTGGGAGAACAGGAAGCTGAAGCACACCGGGGAATCGGCGCTGTAGCCGGTCGCACTGTTGATAGATTGTACCTGCTGGGTCCACGTATGCTGGAACATACCGCTACAGGCGCACGCCTGACCGATATGGCAGCAAACGTAATTTTCAGCTGTACAAGCCACGCCGAAATTGCAGCACTCCTGAGTGAATCACTTCACGAGGGAGATGTTATTCTGTTCAAGGGATCACGCGGGATGGCGATGGAGAACGTATCAAAGGAACTCAAAGCAGTACTGCTCTCGAGAGGGGAATAGCCCATGCTGTACCATATATTTTATCCGCTGGCGGCCAACGTCAAGCTCTTTAATATCTTTAAATACCTGACCTTTCGGACTATTTACGCTATGATTACGGCACTGATCGTCTGTTTTGTGCTGGGTCCCTGGATCATCCGCAAACTGGAGAGTATGCAGGCACGACAGGTAATCCGCACCGACGGCCCGGAATCGCATCTGCAGAAACAGGGCACGCCCACCATGGGGGGCCTGATGATTCTGGCCGCCATCGTTATTCCGACGCTGTTCTGGGCGGACCTGACTAATCAGTACATCTGGATCACGCTCTTTATCACGATCGGCTATGGCCTGATCGGTTTTGTGGACGACTACAAAAAAGTTGTGGAAAAGAATCCCAAGGGGCTTTCAGCCCGCCAGAAGATGTTCTGGCAGGTGCTGCTGGCCGGCGGAGTCGCGACCTATCTCTTTTTCATTCCGGGCTTCAGCGAAGAGCTTTTCTTCCCGCTCTTTAAAAAGTTCCACCCCGATCTCTGGATCTGGTTCATCCCCTTTGCCACGCTGGTAATCGTCGGTGCCAGTAACGCCGTCAACCTGACTGACGGTCTGGATGGCCTGGCTATCGGACCGGTCGCCATCAATGCTGCCACCTACATGCTCTTCGCCTACGTGGCCGGACACGCCACCCTCTCCGCCTATCTACAGATTCCGCGCGTAGTCGGCGCCGGCGAACTGGCTGTGCTGTGCGGCGCCATGGTCGGGGCCGGGCTCGGCTTTCTCTGGTATAACTCCTACCCGGCCGAGGTTTTCATGGGGGATGTCGGCTCACTCTCATTGGGCGGCACACTTGGCACGATCGCCGTGCTGACCAAGCAGGAAATACTGCTGGTGATCGTCGGCGGCGTTTTTGTGGTAGAAGCACTATCGGTCATCTTCCAGGTAGGTTCCTACAAATACCGGGGCAAGCGCATCTTCCGCATGGCACCGATTCATCATCACTTCGAACTGAAAGGTGTGGCCGAACCGAAGATCATCGTCCGTTTCTGGATCATCACCATCATCCTGGCACTGGTGGCGATTTCGACCTTGAAGATGCGATAGGTGATTAATAATATTTACAAATAGCGGGAAACCATGCCGAAGACACCGTACTTTCCGATAACCGTCTTTTATGACGGGGCATGCATTGTCTGTTCTGCGGAAATTGAGCAGTATCGGCACCAGGACCGGGCAGAAAGGCTTCTGCTGGTTGATATCAGTACCCCGGATTTTAATCCCGAGAGTTATAACATCAGTCTGTCGGCCTTTATGTATGAGTTGCATGTCATTGACAGTCGCGGGGATGTCTATACCGGAGTGGAGGCGTTTTGGGCCATCTGGCAGGCTTTTCCGGCCTCAACGTTGTACGGGCTGCTCGGAACGCTGATAACCCTGCCGATCATCAATCCATTGGCACGCCTCGGTTACCGGGGCTTCGCCCGCATCCGGAAATATTTACCGAAAAAGAAATTTGACTGTGCCAACGGCAGCTGCCGGATCGGAAAGAAGAGCTGAAATCTGATTCGCACTAATCGACAACCGGCCTGGGACGCAGATAGGCCAGCAGTTCCTGCAGATCCTCGGGTGGTTCGACCGTAAATTCCAGGTAGTCGCCCGTCACCGGGTGGATAAACCCGAGACAACGGGCATGCAGCGCCTGGCGTCCGAGATGGTTGATCAGGCCACGCAGCTGACTGTCGGGAATGTTGTTGCAGCGTCCCCCATCAGGATAGAGCGGATCTCCCACCAGCGGAAACCCGGCTTCCGTCAGATGCACACGGATCTGATGGGTGCGTCCAGTCTCAAGTCGCAGCTCCACCAGAGAAATCCTGCCATAACGTTCTTTGACCTTCCAGCGTGTGACCGCATGCTTTCCATTTTTTGCCTTGCCTGACATCCGCAGTCGTTCGGTCGGATGTCGGCCGATTATCCCTTCAATCTTGCCGGTCTCCTCTGCGGGAGAACCATAAATCAGCGCCTGATAGATGCGCTTGACGGAGTGCACACTGAACTGCTCCGAAAGCCCCTGGTGGGCGCGGTCATGCTTGGCAGCCACCAGCACCCCGGAGGTTCCCTTGTCCAGCCGGTGAACGATGCCGGGTCTCAGCTCTCCGCCGATACCGGCCAGATCCGTACAGTGCGCCAGAAGCGCGTTGACCAGCGTGCCGCTGGCATTACCGGCGCCGGGGTGTACCACCATTCCGGCCGCTTTGTTGATCACAATCAGATCGCCATCTTCGTAGAGTACCTCCAACGGAATCGACTCTGCCAAAGGGGTGGCCGGCAGCGGCTCCGGAATTTCAACTTCGATCTGCTCACCGCCCTTCAACTTGTGCGAGGCGCGCACCTGACGGCCATCCACCAGCACCTGACCGGTTTCGATCAGGCGTTGGATGGCCGCACGGGATTCGTTGCCCATTTCCCGGCTGAGAAACAGATCGAGCCGGATGGCTTCCTGGTCAGGTAAAAATGTGAGTGACAGGTGATTCATACTGCCTCCATAAACAGCAAAGGCGCACCGTGACGGGTACGCCTTGCAGAAAATACGCTATCGGCTACGGCTACCAGATCGAGGATTCAATCTTGCCTGCCCGCTTGATGAGAACATCCACGACGGCCGTTCCATAGATGATTTCCGGATCAAGATCAGGTGACACCCGCGACAGGAAATGCTGGCGCCCCTCTTCCATCTCGTCCTTGAGAAGATCAAAGATATTATCATTCTTGATGCCGGTTTCGACCTTTTCCTTGTTGTACATGGCTACATCGGAAAGGATGGCACGTGCCAGACGTCGGGCCTGATCAGGATTATCTATCAAATTCATGGGTTGTTGCACCTCATGTCAGAAGAATTTTGCCACCTTAGCATTATTTAGTACGGATTGCAAAGTAGATGCTCGCATTGCCGCGCCTGACCAGAATGGTAAAGCTGCCGCTCCGGCCGGCACTCGCGATGACCCGCCGGTAAGCGGCACTGTCAGGTATGCGCGTGCGATTGATCGAAACGATCAGATCACCGCGCCGGATACCGGCTTCAGCGGCGCTCCCCCCCGCTGCGACATCCGCCACAAGGACTCCCGCCTCGCCATCTTCCACCACCAGTCCCAGCAGATCACCGCCGCCATCCTGGCTCTGGTCGCCGCGCGATCCGCGCAGATCCTTTGGAGCTGTATCAGCACTGGCAATGGTCATCGTCAGCTCCAGCGACGCACCCTCACGGAATATGCCTACTTTTGCGGCTTTACCGATGCCGGCTTCCGCCACCAGGCGCTGCAGGTGGGAAGGATCCTTAACCTCGGTACCGTTAATCGAGGTGATCACATCACCCTGATGAATACCGGCTTTATCGGCGGGACTCCCCTTGATGATGTCATTCACCAGTGCGCCGCGGGCCTGTTTCAGACCGAACGATTGCGCCAGCTCTTCGGTCATCGGCTGGATGGTGACTCCCATATAACCTCGACTGACACTCCCCTTCTGGATCAGCTGCGCAAACACCGTCTTGGCCATGTTGATCGGAATGGCAAAGCCGATCCCCTGTCCACTGGCTACAATGGCGGTATTGATACCGATCACCTCACCATAGACATTCAGGAGTGGACCGCCGGAGTTGCCCGGATTGATCGAGGCATCGGTCTGGATAAAATTTTCGTAGGTTTCGATACCCATGTTGGTACGTCCGGTGGCTGATATAATGCCGACCGTCATGGTTCGATCCAGGCCAAAGGGGTTGCCGATCGCAATCGCCCACTGACCGACTTCCAGCTTTTCGGAATCCCCCAGCACGACCGGCGGCAGATCACGGGCATTGATCTTGATAACCGCGATATCAGTCTTGTGGTCACCGCCGACAACCTTGGCGTCATAAACCTTATCGTTGGAAAGCTTAACCTGAATACTCTCGGCATCCCTGACAACATGGTCGTTGGTGACGATATAGCCGTCAGCACTGATCAAAAATCCGGACCCAAGACTCTTGTCACGCCTGGTCTGCGGCGCGCCGAAGAAATCCTCAAAAAAAGGGTTCATTTCAAAAAAGGGCTGGATGCTTTTTTTACGGCTGACGGTCGAAATGTTAACAACACTGGGGGTGACCTTCTTGGAAACAGCACTGAATGCTTTCTGGGTGGCAAGCGTATCGGCCGGCACATCTTTTACCGGCGCTTCAGCAGTGCCCCCTTTGCGGGCGGATTCGAGAAAAAGTGGCGCATCACTTTTTCCGCTACAACCTGTGAGACCGGCTGCGAGTAAGGCAAAAGTTGTCAGTATGAGTGTCCTACGTAGAGCGATCTTCATTTTTTCGATGTTCCTTGAATCGTGAAATGGGGTAACCTGTCGAAACAATAGTCATTACTGCTGATCGTGTCAACGCAATTCACGGAAAAAACACCCTGGTACCGCATCTGTTTTATTGACTATAATAATGTTATTGAATCACGGATAACTTTATGTAAAAGTGCTACGCGGTATACGGAATTTTCTGCGCGGGAGAGTGACGATGAGTGATATCAAGGCACAGATCAAGGAATTCAGGATCGGCTCCAAAATCAGGGGGCTTCGCCAGCAGAAACGTCTGACACTGCAAGAATTGTCCGAATTAACAACCCTTTCAAAGCCGCTGCTGTCGCAGATTGAAAATGAACAGGTCATTCCGCCGCTGGCCACCCTGCTCAAGGTTGCCAAAGGGCTTAAGGTTGATATTCATTTTTTCTTTCAGGACGAAAGCTACCGCCAGAAATACATGCTGACCAGGCGTGAGGATGTCAGCGCCGTCGAGAAAGTACCGCGTTCATCCGTCGGCAGCAGCGCTCGCCCGTACGTCTATCACTCGCTGGCACAGGGTTTGCGGCACAAACATATGGAACCGTTCCTGGTGGAATTTGAAAAGAAGGAGTGGGACGATGCACTGTTTTTCAAGCACGAGGGCGATGAGGAATTTGTCTACGTCACGGAAGGGGAGTTAGACTTCCATTACAACACAGAAGTCTTGAGACTGCGGACCGGCGACAGTATCTATTATGATTCCAGCCAACCGCACGGCTGGGTAGCGGTCGGCAGCGACCACGCCCGCGCCGTAGCGGTTATGTATACCAAGGAATAGCTCAGACCCATCCCCGCAACGTCCTGATCCGCTCAACTGCCGGTGGGTGCGAATAGTAAAAAGCCGCGTAGAACGGGTGCGGAAAGAGGTTGGATAGATTTTCAACCGACATCTTGACCAGAGCCGAAGCCAGATCCTGCGGCCGCCCGGTCAGCTCTGAGGCGTAGCGATCGGCTTCGCGTTCGTGGCAGCGTGAACGCCAGGCCGAAAACGGTCCCAACGGAAAGAGCGCCAGCGAAGCGACAAAACCAAGTACAACCATTTTGGCTGGCAGTGATATGTCAGTCGGCAAACCCAACAACCCCGGCAGTCCCGCCCAGCCCAGAATTTTAAAACTGATCCATGACCCCGCCAGCGCCATGATCTCGGCCCAGACCAGCCGTTTCCAGATATGCCCCTTTTTCCAGTGCCCGATTTCGTGTGCCAGCACCGCAACGATCTCGGCATGACTCATCTGTTTGATCAGGGTATCGTACAGCACTATCCGTTTGACCTTGCCAATACCGGTAAAATAGGCATTGGAGTGATTACTCCGTTTTGAAGCGTCCATCTGTAGCACCGCGCCTACCTTCAGTCCGGCCTTTTCCATCATGGCCCGAATCTCATCTTCCAGCCCCGGCTCGGTCACCGGCTCGTATTTGTTGAAGAGCGGCTCGATCACATATGGTGAGATGAACATCATAAAAAGGCTGAAGAGGGCCATAAATCCCCATACCCAGAGCCACCATTCGTTGGGACTCCACCTGATCAACCAGAAAACAGCACTAATCAAAAAAGCCATCAGGACGGCACCGATGGCCTGTGACGTGAGAAAATCAAGGATCCAGATCCGGGCTGTCGTCGTATTAAATCCGTAGCGGGCTTCGATACGAAAGGTACTGTAGAGATCAAAGGGAATCCCCAGCAGCGTTGATATCCAGCTCAGAAGGAGGAAAAAGAGCAACGCGGTGACAATCGGAGAAAAGCCGAACGAGCTGATCAGATGGTCATAGTGGGCTATTAGCCCACCGAACAGAAAAATGATCAGCAGGGCATTGTCAAAGAGCGAATCCCACCAATCGAGGCGACTGGAATCGAAGGTATACGCTGAACTGCTGCGGAGCTTTTCAATGTCGATCGCGCCTTCGAACCCTTCCGGAACGGTAGCACCATGCAGCTTGAGATGCTGCAGGTTGATGGAGCGTAACCAGTACGTAAAGAGGGTAATGAGAGCAAACAGGAGAAAAATGGATAGTTTCATTGCGAGGGTGTCCTTGGATTGCAGGGCGTTGCGGAGCCGTTTTGCGAATCATATCGGGCGCGACCGGGATGAACTATAGCGTATGAATTGTCAAGATGCCATCAATTACACTCACAAGCGTCTTGATCACTATCCGTCACACGTGCTATGACGTACACGCTCGTGACGCTTTCAGCCGAGTGGAACAGGGGGGAATCGGAATTATGAATGTGGTTTTGATCGGATATCGCGGGACAGGTAAAAGCACCGTTGGCAGAATAGTGGCCGAACGGCTCGGCTTGCGGCTTGTCAGCATGGACAGTGAGATTGTGAAAAGGGCAGCTCTCTCAATTCCTGAATTTGTCGAAAAATATGGCTGGGTAAAATTCCGCGATCTGGAATCGGACGTGGCACAGGAGTTGGCCCTCCAGAAAGATCTGGTGATTGATACCGGCGGCGGCGTGATCGAGCGCCAGAAAAATGTTGACCATCTTCGGCGCGATGCGGATGTCTTCTGGCTCAAGGCCTCCATACACACCATCACGGGCCGCATCCGGCATGACGCCTCGCGGCCGGCGTTGACATCCGGCAAGACCTTTTTAGAAGAGGTTGCGGAAGTGCTGGAAAAAAGAGAGCCGCTCTACAGCGCCGCAGCTCATCACATTGTCGACACCGACGACAAAGCTCCCGGCACAATCGCTGAAGAGATTGTTACCCTCTGGGAGCGGAACCGGGGTGCAGTGTAAGCTCTCCTGCCTGTGCCATGATGCTTGTACAGACCTCTTCGTGCGTCAGTCCGGCACACGCTACGGTAATATCTGCGTAGTACCGGTACAGAATGGCACGCTCCTTAAACAAGTCGTCAAAGCTCTGATCAGCACGTTTGGCAAGACCCCGGGAGCTGAAATTGCGGATCCGTGATTCCAGCGTACGTATATCAGCATCCAGAAAGATGACCAGGCCGCTTGTTTTCAAATGAGCCATGGCACTGTGGCTGTAGACCGCACTCCCCCCGGTTGCAATTACGCAGTTCCGGACGTCAAGCCGCACCAGTACATCTTGCTCGATCTGCCGCAGCGCAATGTATCCATCGACATCGATAATTTTCTGCAGGGTCCGTTTCTGTGAGCTCTGGATCAGAACATCCGTATCCACAAAATCACGCGATGTCAACTTCGCAAGTACAATGCCGACGGTACTCTTGCCGGCTCCCGGCATGCCGATTAAAATTAAATTTGATGGTGATACCGTCATATTCTTCCCCGCCTGATCTGAATATTTTCTACTGAACTCTCATTCTGCGCTCTACGAATACCACGCTCCCGTCCATTGAGCCAACAGTATAAATCAAGCTGCGGAGTTACGTTTCTTTTTGCGTAGAAATATGTATAATCGGCGTCGTTTTACTCCGCAGCTTTCATGAAACAGGAATGATAGAGACCATGACCGAACAACGACTTACCGAAATCATCCGTAACCGCATTTCTGAACAGGGGCGGATTACCTTTGCCGACTTCATGGCGGCCTGCCTCTACGAGCCGGGCCTTGGCTACTACACCTCTGCCGGTCGCAAGGTGGGTGGCGAAGGCGATTTTTATACCAGCAGCACGGTGCATGCCGCCTTCGGACGAGTGATCGCCCGTGAAATTGCCCAGATGTGGCGCAGCATGGGCAGTCCGACAGAATTTACGCTGGTCGAATGCGGCGCCGGTAACGCCCGTCTGGCCTGTGATATCATCGACTATCTGGCTGAACGGGAAACGGAAATGTACACCGCTGTGCGGCTGGTACTGGTTGAACAGGAACCTTCTCTGGAATCAGCCCAGCGCGAGATGCTGACGCTGCATGCCGGCCGGGTCAGCTGGTTTTCTCCGCAGGAGTTTGCTTCCGGAAAATTCACGTTCAGCGGCTGCCTCTACTCCAATGAACTGATCGACGCCCTGCCGGTGCATCGCGTTCTGATGACGGCTGAGGGGTTGCGCGAGCTGTACGTTACCCGCCAGAATGATGAGTTTGTCGAGCAGACCGGCGAATTGTCAACCCCGGCGATAGAAGCCCAGCTGAAACGGGTTAACGTCACGCTGCATCCCGGCCAGCTGGCTGAAGTCAATCTGAATGCAGCGCAGTGGCTGGCCGACGCGGCGGCTGCACTGCAACGCGGGTATATTCTGACGATCGACTATGGCCATCCGGCGGCAGAACTGTATGCACCCCGCCGTAAACAGGGTACGTTACTCTGCTACTACCGGCATCAGACCGAAGATAATCCCTACATCCGCATCGGCCGGCAGGACATCACCAGCCACGTTGATTTTTCAACGTTGATGGAATGCGGGACCGAACGGGGGCTACAGAATATCTGGTTCGGAGAGCAGTATCGCTTCCTGCTGGCGACCGGCATCGTCGAGGAGATTGAAGAGATCGAATGCTCCGACCGCTCTGACGAAGAAAAGTTGCGCCTGCGGCTGACGCTGAAAAAACTGATCATGCCGGAAGGAGGCATGGGTGACACGTTTCGAATCCTGATCCAAAGCAAAGGCGTGTCTGACCCGCAGCTGCTCTGTCAGCGCCGGATCGGCGGGTAAATCGGCATGATTGCTCCGGCACCGCTCCAAGGGATCGTCTTCGACCTGGATGGGACCCTGTATTCCAACGAGCCATTCTCAGCCTCGTTACAGGCGGCGGCGGTCGATTATATTGCCGCTCTCAAGGGAATCGGCACCTCAGAAGCCGCGCAGCTGATGGCTGCAACCCGACAGCGACTCTACCTGGAGCAGAAACGTGAGCAGCCGCTCTCGGTGGTATGTACCGAACTGGATGGGACTATCGAACTGCTGCACCGCCATTTTCAGGAGACGCTGCAACCGGAGGCTTTTCTGCAGCGGGATGATCGCGTCATCACGTTACTACAGCTGCTGGCGCAGAAATACTCACTTTATATTTACACCAATAACAATCGCGTGCTGACAACACGCATCATCCGCCAACTGGGTCTTGAGGCCCTTTTCTGCCGGATTATAACCATTGACGAGAGCTGGCGGGGTAAGCCGGACCTGCAGATGCTGCTGAATTTTTTTGACCAGACCGGCCTGATACCCGGCCAGACGCTGTTTGTAGGGGATCGTTACGATATCGATCTGCGACTGCCGGAGCAGCTGGGCTGCCCGGTTCTGCTCTGCCAGAGTGTTGAACAACTGCTAACGCTGGAGCAGATGCTTTTGCGACTATAATGCAGCGGTCATAATCCTCTTTAACCGGCTCAGAATATCTGCTAGAGCTTCCTTACCATTACCAAAAAGGATACCCCCATGGACTTCGCCAAGATGCTGCACAAATTCACCGTTGTCCCGTCACTGAGCGAAGAACTGGCTCCACTGCAGCGAGTGGCCTATAACCTCTGGTGGAGCTGGGAACCGGACGGTATCAACCTGTTCCGTCGCCTGGACGCTGACCTCTGGAAATCGACCCGCCATAATCCGGTTGAAATGCTGGGGATCCTGCAGCAGACCACTCTGGAGTCGCTCAAGAGCGATGAAGGCTTCATGGCCCACCTGAAGCTGGTCGACGAAAAATTGACCGACTATCTGCAGGCAAGTACCTGGTTTGATAAAAATGCCAATTGCTCTTCCAAGATGCGGGTGGCCTATTTTTCAATGGAGTACGGTCTGCATGAATCTCTGCCGATCTATTCCGGCGGCCTCGGCATTCTGGCCGGAGATCACCTTAAATCCGCTTCCGACCTGGGACTGCCACTGGTCGGAGTCGGCCTGCTCTACCGGCAGGGGTACTTCCGCCAGTACCTCAACAACGAGGGGTGGCAGCAGGAATATTATCCCGAGAACGATTTTTACAACCTGCCGCTGACACTGGAGCGCGATGTAGCCGGCCTGCCGCTCAGCTTCGAACTGGAATTCGGTCCGCGTAAATTCAACGTGCATATCTGGCGCGTGCAGGTTGGACGGGTTCCACTCTACCTGCTGGACACCAATCTGGAGGAGAACAGCCCCGAAGATCGGCTGATCACGGCCCAGCTCTATTTTGGCGACAAGGAAATGCGCATGATCCAGGAGATACTGCTCGGGATCGGTGGCATCCGTGCACTGCGCCTGTTGGGAATTATCCCCAACGTCTGCCATATGAACGAAGGTCACGCCGCTTTTCTGGCTCTGGAGCGGATCCGGCTGTTGATGGATAAACGTGGCATAACCTTCAGCGAAGCTCGCGATATCGTCCGGGCCGGCAATATTTTCACGACCCATACCCCGGTTGAAGCCGGAATCGATCACTTTGCGCCGGAACTGCTGGATACGTTTTTCAGCCGCTATTGCAAAACCCTGGGTCTCACGCGGGACGAGTTTATCGGCCTGGGGCGCCAGAACCCGCGCAACCAGCAGGAATCGTTCTGCATGGCGGTATTGGCACTCAAACTGGCTGGTCATATCAATGGCGTCAGCCAGCTGCATGGCGAGGTTTCACGCCGGATGTGGAGGAACGCCTGGCCGGAGCTGCCCCTGGAGCAGCTGCCGCTCAACTCCGTCACCAACGGTGTTCATACCCGGACCTGGATGTCCAATCATATGGCCAGCCTGCTGATTCGCTATTTGGGAAATCGCTGGCTGGACGATCCGACCGACCATAACGTCTGGCGGCGCATCGCCAAGATACCGGATGCCGAGTTGTGGCGAACCCAGCAGAGCTGTCGCGAAAAGCTGGTTGACTTTGCCCGGCAGCGCCTCAAGGCCCAGCTGATGAAGACCGGCGCGACAACCAAGGAAATCGCCACAGCGGAAGAGGTACTCGACCCGGAAGTACTGACCATCGGCTTTGCGCGGCGCTTCGCCACCTACAAGCGCGGCACGCTGCTGCTGCGCGATCTGGACCGCCTGTCACGGATCGTCAACAATCCTGAAATGCCGGTCCAGTTCATCTTCGCCGGCAAGGCGCACCCCCAGGATCAGGAAGGGAAGGAGCTGATCAGACAGATCGTTCAGGCTTCGCATCAGGAACGCTTCCGGCACCGGATAGTCTTCATCGAGGATTATGACATGGAGGTTGCCCGCCACCTGGTACAGGGGGTGGATGTCTGGCTCAACACACCGCTCAGGCCAATGGAGGCCAGCGGCACCAGCGGTATGAAGGTTGCGTTCAACGGAGGCCTCAACATGAGCATCCTGGATGGCTGGTGGTGTGAGGGGTATCAGGGCAACAACGGCTGGGCCATCGGCAAGGGGGAGGTCTACGAGGATCTCGACTACCAGAATCAGGTTGAAGGGCGGGCGCTCTACGATCTGCTGGAAAAGGAGGTTGTACCTCATTTCTACGATCAGGGGAGTGACGGCGTGCCGCGCTCCTGGGTTGCCACCATGAAAGCCTCTCTGCAGAGCCTCTGCCCGGTTTTTTCTACCGATCGCATGGTACAGGAGTATGCCGTCAGCTCCTATCTGCCGGCCTACGGCCAATGGAAACGACTTGTGGATGAAGATCTGGCGCTGGCACTCGATCTGTCCCGCTGGAAGGAACGGATGTTTAAGGCCTGGCCGCAGGTACGGATCGAGCTGGCTATGGCTGAAGTGTCAGATTCAATTGCCGTGGGAAGCGTGGTTCCGGTCTCTGCACGGGTTACGCTGGGGGATATCCCGGCTGACGAGGTCTCGGTAGAGGGTTATTTCGGTGTGCTTGATCCAACCGGTAATATCGAGGGGGGCGAAACGGTCGCATTGCGGATGACCGCTGAGCTTGGTCAGGGGCGCTATGAGTTTGGCGGCAGCTTTGAATGCCGCTTCTGCGGGCGGCACGGTTTCATGCTGCGGATAATACCTCGCCATAAAATATTGGGAAACATCTATGAGCCAGGCTACCTGATCTGGGGATAGTTGCGGCTTCGTTTTTTGTCCATCTGCTGTGCCGAAGAATTTGTTGAGCAAAAAGGCGATCCGTTTATGGCGCAACCGACCGACATACAGCAGCAGGTTTATGATCTGGTTTCGCGGACTTCCAGTATCTCGGTTGTTTCTGCCGTACAGGAACCGGCCGCGCGCCTGTTACTCACGCCCGGCCAGCGCGTCAGCGCCGAGGTCGTAGGGATGCTGCCCAACAACCGCACCCAGGTTCAGATCGGAAATCAGCGGCTCAATATGGACCTGCCGATGCCGGTCCGCATGGGACAGTCGCTGGATATGACCTTTGTCTCCAGCGATCCCCGCTCGACCTTTGCCATCGCCCGCCAGGGGGTCTTTGCACCGCCGGTCAGTCTTTCTGACGCTTCCCGGCTGGTAAGTCTGCTGGTGTCCGGCACACAGATTACCGATGCCGGCCTGCGTTCATCGTTGCAGAGTATCGGCGATCTGCTGCGGCAATCAAACGGCCCGGTCGGCGCTCTGGCCAATTTGATGGATGAGGCCCTGACCTACGGCGCTCTGAGCGAAGCGGTCAAAGCGACTCCCCAGGCCCCCGGCGACTCAATGAAGGATGCCGGCGGCCAGCAGGGTACCCCGCTGCAGAATGGCGCCAGAACGCTGACTCCTGATCAGGCGCGACTGGTGGCCTTTGAGACCAACACCGCCCAGATCCTGAAAAATATCGCCCAGAACTCGCGCTTCATTCTGGCAGAGGCTCAGCAGCAGCCAGCGGTACCACTGCAGCTTCTACCGGGTCAGGAACTGTCTGCAACGGTAGTCAGCACGCTGCCGGGAGGACGCGCTTTTGTTCAGGTGGCCGGAACAACGCTCGAGCTGCTGCTGCCGCGTATGGTTCAGGTTGGCGAGAGTCTGCGGCTTACCTATATCTCATCGCAGCCCAAACTGCTCTTCGCGCTGCCTCGTTCAGTTCCCGATGCATCTCCCGGCTCACTCAGTGATGTCGGTCGCTGGCTGAGCACGCTGGAACATCAGGAGGGTGGCGGTTCAGAACAGCAACGCTCTGTACTGGAACGCATGAGCACCATACTGAAAAGCCTGCCGCCCGATTCGCCGGCCTTCACCGCTATTTTGGATGAAGCCATCACCTATCAGACCGTTTTTCGCGGAAAAAGTGCCGCCGAGAACTCTGCCTCCGTGCAGTCGGCACTGCTGAGCGCTCAACAGGCACCGCTCACGCCGGGTAACGGAATCATCCTGAGTGACGATATGGCCAAACTGCTGCAGGCGGTTATCAAGGGCAATCGCCTGACGCTGCTGGAGAGCTTCAGTCGGAAAGCCGTTCCGACCGGATTTACCCCCGGTCAGCAGCTGAAGGGGGAGGTACTTGAATCGCTGGGCGGCAACAATTTTGCCGTCAGGATTTCCGGACAAACTCTTGAATTTAGCCTGCCGAACGGCGTTCAAAAAGGTGACACGATCAACCTGTTTTTTATCAGCGGGGAACCACGCCTGACATTTCTGATGGCCCGCTTCGGACAACCGGGTGACGCCAGTGTCAGCGCCACCGGTCGCTGGCTGAGCGGTTTTCTGGGTGAGACGGCTGCAAAGGTGCCGGCCCATGCCACGCTGGGAATCCTGAAGACGCTGCTGATGGCACCTCCGTCAGATGCTCCGCAGGTCGGGAAAATGTTACAGCAGGGGGTGCGTGAAAGCGGCCTGTTCTATGAATCGCATCTTTCGCGCTGGTTTGGGGGCGACTACGCACTCGAAGACCTGCTGAAAGAGCCGCAGGGCCGGCTGTCACCCCGGGTAAGGCAACAGAATCAGCCGAAAGGCGTTGATCGCAGCATGCTTGCCGCCATGCAGAATCAAACGAACAGAGCTGCTTCCAGCGAGGTGCTGGAGGCGGTATTGAGAAAAGCTAACAGCTCGAACAGTGAGATTTCGGTTGATCTGCGGACATTGCCGGTTGTTGCCGAGCAGCTCTCGACAATGCAAAACGGCCAGCTCATTTTCCGGGGCGATCTGTTTCCGGGACAGCGCATGGAATGGAGCGTGGCAGAACGGGAAGCGCACCGCAATCAGTCCGGCGAGCGCGAACGGAGATGGGAGACCAGCTTGAAGCTCAACCTGCCTCACCTGGGAGCGGTTCAGGTGACACTGGATCTCGACGGGACACGTGTCAGTCTGAATGTACAGGCCGAATCTGAAACAACGGTTCCGCTGCTCGAGGCGGACCGGGGCCGTCTGGCCGAACAACTTCAGATGGCCGGACTGACCGCCGGAGAGATCGGGATCACTCATGCCCGATCGTGACGTGCTGGAGCGGCGGGCGGCGGCGCTCTCCTACAAACAGGGGCAGTACGCTCCGGTTGTCATCGCCAAGGGTAAGGGGGTCATGGCGGAAGCAATTATCGCCTGCGCCAAAGAGGCCGGGGTCTACGTCCATGAATCTCCCGAACTGGTGAATCTCCTGATGCAGGTCGATACGGATCAGCATATTCCGGCAGAACTGTATCTGGCAGTGGCGGAAGTTTTCGTATGGTTATACGGTCTGGAAAATAAAAATACCTGACACGGCAATAGTGGAGGAAGCATGCAGATTACATTTGGAACTGATGGCTGGCGCGGCGTGATCGCGCGTGAGTTTACCGTTGACAATCTCTCGTTGGTGGCTCAGGCCACCATGGATTTTCTGAACCGCGAAGGGCTCGGCAACAAAGGGCTGATTATCGGCTACGACCGGCGCTTTCTGTCACGTGATTTTGCCCGGCGGGTTGCAGAAGTTGCGGCCGGTAACGGCATTCGTGTGAAATTAACGGACGGTTACGCACCGACACCGGCCGTTTCATGGGCAGTGCGGGAAACCGGAGCGGGGGCCGGAGTCATGATTACCGCCAGCCATAACCCGCCCGAGTACAATGGCTTTAAAATCAAGGAGGCTTTCGGTGGTTCCGCGCTTCCGACAACAACCAGGGTTATTGAGGAAATTGTCGCCTTTAACATCAGCAATAACCATCGAGTTATCTCGATTCCGTACTGTGACGCGCTCAGCCAGGGATTGGTAGAGCTTTTCGATCCCTGCGAAGGATATTTCCATCAGATCGGCCGCTATGTTGATCTTGATCTGATCACCAAAGCTGGTATTCGGGCCGTTGTTGATCCGATGTATGGTGCCGGCTGCGGCTTCATTCCGCTTCTGCTCCCCTCGGTTGACGAGATTCACAACATTGAGAATCCATCGTTCGGCGGCCAGGCACCCGAACCGATTGCCCGGCATCTTGCGGAGCTTTCAGATCTGGTGAAAAGCGGGAAATATCAGGTCGGGCTTGCCCTGGACGGCGATGCCGACCGGATCGGAGCTGTCGATGAGCAGGGCGAATTTTTCTCCTCACACAACATTTTTACCGTCATTCTGCGACACCTGATTGAATACAAGAAGATGAGCGGTGGCGTCGTCAAGACCGTTTCCACGACCCGCATGATCGATCTGTTGGCCGAGAAATTCGGTTTGGAGCTGTTTGAAACGCCGATCGGCTTTAAGCATATCTGCGGACTTATGCTGGAGAATGATATTCTGATGGGGGGCGAAGAGTCGGGCGGACTGGGAGTAAAGGGGCATATCCCGGAGCGGGACGGAATTCTGCTTGGTCTCCTGCTGCTGGAAGCCATGGCGGTCAGTGGCAAAGGATTGCGGCAGCTGCTGAATGAAACCATGAATGAAATCGGTCACTTCTTCTACCACCGCATTGACCGCACGATCGAGAACAGCGCTAAGGAACTGCTGATCAAAAATCTGAGTACGAACCCGCCCACGGAGATTGACGGGCAACGGGTTGCAGCCACCAACTTCAGTGACGGCTTCAAATTCATTTTTGAAACCGGCGACTGGCTCCTGATCAGACCATCCGGAACAGAGCCGGTTTTACGCCTCTACAGCGAGGCGGGATCTCCGGAACAGGTTGAGCGCTTTCTGAAGCAAGCGGTACTGATCGCCGGTTGCTAATTCGTCTCTCACAGTTGGTCTGGTTAATGCATATGACAAAATCCAGATGCACTTCAGGATATTACCGTTACCGCTCGTACAGGAAGACACTCACTGATGGATAATTTCGCGCATTTATACGGCATGTTGGAATCGGCCCTGAAACAGGCTGGTAAAGAAACCGGCCAGCTGCTTGGGCAGGAACTGTCTATTGAACTTTCGGATTCGCTTGAAACCAGCAAGACTTCCTTTTTCAGCGGGCTGGAAAACGGCTGTTTTGTTCTGGGGGTCGACTCAAGCGAACCCTTTGCAGGGCAGTTCTATCTGGTATTTTCGTTACCGGATGCGATCGTAATGAGTAGCATTCTGCTCGGTTTTCCTCCAGGGCGCATCCAGGAGAAGCGACGGCTCTCGATCATGGAGAACGATGATTTTGACGCTTTTTCCGAGATCGCCAACATGGTAAATGGCGCCTTTAACAACGTTTTTCAGAGCAGGCTGCCTGACAAGATCCGCCTCAAACTGCTGCCTCCCAAAAAGTATGTCCCCGAGGTTGATACGTTAAGCGCCGAAGAACCGCTACCTGATGGTGAATACCTGATGTTTCGCTCCAGAATGGAGATGCCTGGTCAGGATTTGGCCAATCTGGATGTGCTGATTCCGGTCGATCTGGGTAAATTGTATGATCCGCCACCATGTGTCGCACCCGAGGACGAAGCGGCTCATACTGTTGGCACGACTGCCGCAGGGCATGCGACGAATTCTTCTGAGCATGAAGTGACCGGGAGTGCTCCTGATGCCAACGACGGCGAAGACAGTATCGTCATTCTGGAAGATGATAGTGACCAGCGCCAGCAAATGATTGAAATACTCGAATTTACCGGCCTCCAGATTGCTGAAGGGACTCTGGACGCCGATATCAAAGAGCTTTTCAAAGGGCGTAATGTTCGGCTGGTTATTATCGGTTCTCAGGACGCAGACGACCGCGAACTTGCCATCTGCATAAAGGTGAACGCAGTCCGTATGGCGGTCCCTCCTCCGATCATCATGAGCGCCGAACGCTGGACACGAACGGCCGTTCTGAAGGCTCTCAAGTACGGCGCCAGTGATATTATCATCAAGCCGTGCAACAGTGAGGATATCGTTTCCAAGGTGCGACGACACTGCAAACTAGCAGCTTCCTGATGTCAGCACCGGTCGGATTCAACATAATGCCATCTCTACCGGCTCAAAATTTCCGCGCGGCATCCCCTCTTTTCACGGTACTGCTCACCACATTCCTGATACTTCTCTGTGCACCTGTTTCCGATGTCCAGGCCTCCCTGTCCAACCACCTGTATCGTGTCGACATTAAGGCTCGTAACGGGTATACACGCATCAACCTGCAGTTGGCAGAACCACCTCCGTACGTCCTGTCTCCTATTCCCGGAAACCGCCTGAGGATCGCCATTCGGGATACCGGCGGCACGCTCTTCAAAAAATTCCGGAGTTATTCCGATACCAACATCGGCGGCCTCGTTTTCTTACAACGCGGCGAAAACCTTCTGGTTACCTTTCAGCTGTCACCAAAAGCCGGCTGGCGCGATATCACGCGCAACGGCACCAGCACCATAACCGTTGACGTCGGCACCGCCTTCAAACCGTCGCTGCCGCGCCCGACCTTTGCCGGACGGGAAAAGATATGGAACGGGATTGAAAAACTGATCCGGGATTTTGATCCGCCGCTCAAATCTGAAATACCATTCGCACCTACTGACCGGCATGTTCTGAAAAAGTTCCTGGATGAAAACGACCAGAAGACGTTTATCGCCGCTGAGGGTGCGCTCTATAAAGGCAACTTGACCGAAGCCGAGGAGCTGCTGTTGCAGTTTGCCTCACGCCAGTCGGAAATACGCCCCCTGGCACTCTATCGTTTGGCTGAAACCTGGTACAAACAGCAGAAGTATCCCCAGGCTCTCTCTGCGTTTCGTGAGGCCGAAAAGATCTGGCCTGCGTACCTTGGCTTTAATCCGGGCGTAACCTTCTACTACGGCGACAGCATCGCCCGGAGCGGAGACCTGGCTTCGGCACGCTCGCTGCTGTCAGCTCTGCTTGCGCGTCTGGCAGACAAGAAGTATGCGCCTGCTCTGCTCGTACGCCTTGGGGATATCCTGACCCGCCAGGGACACGAACAGGAGGCTCTGGCTATCTACCGTAATGTCGCCGAAAATTTCAGTGACAACAAGGCCAGCCAGATAGCAGCCATGCGGCTCGCAGACCGGGATTTCCTGCAGACGACCCCTTGGAACTATCTGCCGCTCAGAGATATTTACAAGAACGCCGCCCGCCAGAGTGGCGACATTGACATGCGCGAGGAGGCGCACTTCAAATATGTTCTTCTGGAGTCGATGCATGGAGAGGCCGGTGAGGCTCTTCTGATGGTTTCCGGGTTTCAGCGTGCGTTTCCGCGCGGCGTCTATGCTACCGTGGCCAGACCCATGCGGGAGGTGCTGGTATCAAATGTATTTCAACAGACCGAGTGGGATAAAGATCCGGCCGCCCTGGTACGTTTTATTGAAGAACAGCATGACTACCTGGCCAGCTGTATCGAACTGCCTTCATTTGTCAAAACCGTCGCCAAGGCGTATACCGCTTCCGCCCGTCCGATTGAACTGGTCAAGCTGTTGACGGCTCTGGTTGAACGTGTATGGGCTGCTCCGGCTGCTCCGGAAATGTATACCGAAATTGCTGAAAATGCTGAATTAATCGGTGACAGTGCCGCAGCGGAGCACGCCATTTCGACGTTTTTACTTAAATACCCTGCGCATCCCGACGTACGTGCGATGAAGGAGCGTCTCGGATCGATCTATTTCAGCGCCAACAAACCGCAGCAGGTCAGGGAAAGCCTGTACTGGCTTCTTAACAAGGGGGAACAGGCCCGCCAGCACGAGAGCTATTATCGTCTGGGACGTGCTCTCTGGTCACTGCAACAGTATGCCCCGGCCATCAAGGCCATCCATCTTTTTCTGAATACCGGCGCTCCAAATCCGCAGCTGATACCGGATGCTTATTATGTGGCCGCCTCATCCCTTGAATCAGTCGGAGACCGAAAACGGGCTTTGAAACTTCTGGAAGCTGGTATCAAGCTGCCCGACAACAAACGGAGTGATGAATTCGTCTACAAAACAGGACAGATTTACCTGCGCGACGGCAATATCAAAATGGCAAAGATCACTTTTGAAAAGCTGGCAAAAAGCGGTAAGGATAGCGATTGGCAGCAGCTGGCCAGACAGGCGCTGGCATCAGTACAGTAATCCAGATCTCCCCCTGTAGTCCGCAGCAATGGTCAAAGCCATGACACTGTCAAGATATTGACCCAACGACTGATTCACCCTCCCTGCGCACCCCGGAATTACTTCAGGAATTACTCTCGTTTTCAGCTTTTGATGGTACAATGACACAATAACGTGGTAAACCCGTTGTTCGAGATGGTATGTATTCTGCATAAGAGCGTTGTGTGGAGGGATTACTATGCAATTAGATGGATTATTCAGTACGACCGTCAATCTGCTGGGCAAGAGCGTTGACCTGCGGGCCAGGAATCAGAATCTAATCGCAGCCAACATCGCTAACGCCGAGACCCCTAACTACATACCGAAATCACTGTCATTTGATGCAGAGTTGCAGGGGGCGATAAAAAACCGCAGCACCGGCCGACTCCCTTCGAGCACGCCGCATCCCCGTCACATCCCGCTGCATGGCGCCAGCTCCGGAGCACCTCTGCAATCGGTTACCGGCACAGTGATTGAAACACCGGCCAAAACACCCGGCAAAGACGGAAACGCTGTGGAACTTGAGAACGAAATGGGCAGGATGGCGGAAAACCAGATCATGTTCAACGCCTCGGTCCAGTTGCTGGTCAAAAAGTTCGAAGGACTGAAAAGCGCTCTCAGAGAGGGGAAATAAATGGATTTTTTCAGTTCACTCACCGTAAGTTCATCGGCACTCTCGGCTAACCGGACCCGCATGAACCTGATCTCCAGCAATCTGGCAAACGCCGGAACGACCCGTACGCCGGAGGGTGGTCCCTATAAACGCAAAGACGCTGTCTTTACGGCTACGCCGATTGCCTCGAATCCATTCGAGCGGGCGCTTGACGGTGCAACGGCACAGCAGGTCCGGACGGTCGAGGTGGAGCGCATCATTGAGGATCAGTCACCGCCACGACTACAGTACGATCCTGGTCACCCCGATGCCAATCCGCAGGGATACGTCGCCATGCCCAACGTCAACGTCGTCGAGGAGATGGCCGATATGATCGGTGCTTCGCGGGCATATGAAGCAAATGTTACGGCGGTTCAGGCGGCAAAAAGCATGGCTATGAAAACGCTGGAAATCGGTCGTTAATCACAATACTAACCTATGGAGGGGTCTCACATGGAAATTCAGGGCATTCAAAATGGCATCGGTATGGCAAAGGCGTTCCCTGATATGCAGAAGAGCGCTTCGCTAGGCCCGGCCGAAGGAGCCGGTAAATTTTTCAGTGAACTCGTTTCCAAGGTTAATGATATCCAGATCCAATCCGACAAATCAATTCAGGGATTGGCCAGCGGTCAGAATAAAAACCTCCATGAAGTCATGATTGCCGTGGAAAAGGCCGGTATTTCGTTCCAGTTCATGTCGCAGGTGCGCAACAAGGCGCTCGAGGCCTACCAGGAAGTCATGCGTATGCAGGTATAACGGGTCGATTTCACTACTAATTCTGATAACGTCGCTGAAAGGAACGGACCGCTACCATGCCAGAAGGAATACGCAAACTTATAGAGCCTTTTATGGCGCTCTCCCCAGGAAAAAGGATGCTGATCGCCACGATAGCTTTTTTATCGGCGATAGCATTTGCGATTCTTATTTTCGTTGCCAACCGCACCGACTATCGGCCGCTCTTTACCAATCTTACCGCCGAAGACGCCGGTGAAATTGTAAAAAAATTGAAAGATGGCAAGACTCCGTATCAGATCACTGCTGATGGTAAAGGTGTTCTGGTCCCGGCTGACAAGGTCTACGAACTGCGTCTGACCCTGGCATCGGAAGGGATCCCGCAGGGTGGCGGCGTCGGCTTCGAGATTTTTGACCGTAAAAATTTCGGGATGACTGAATTTGTTCAAAAACTGAATTATCAGCGCGCCCTGCAAGGAGAACTGTCACGCACGATTGCCCAGCTTTCCGGAGTCGAACAGGCGCGCGTTCACCTGGTTATTCCGGAAAAATCTCTCTTCAGAGATAACGAAAAACCGGCCACAGCCTCGATCGTACTGAAGATGAAATCCGGCAAGGCGCTCCGTGAATCGGAAGTGCAGGGTGTTGTCCATCTTGTGGCCGCCTCTATTGAGGGGATGGATCCCGAACATGTCACGGTTCTTGACAGTCGCGGCAAGATCCTCAGCAAGGGGGGCAGCAGCGATTCAACCTCACGCATGACAACCGCCATGCAGGAGACTCAGCGCGTTTACGAAAAGAATGTCGAAGAGCGCATTCAATCGCTGCTTGATCGAGTCGTCGGTGGCGGAAAATCAGTGGTTCGGGTAACGGCAGGCTTTGATTTCAAACAGGTCGAGCGTGTTGAAGAGAAATTCGATCCGGAAACAATCGCCGTACGGAGTGAGCAGCGCTCAGAGGAGAAAGGCGCTTCAACCTCTTCGGCATCCGGTGTTCCGGGGGTACAGACCAACCTGGGACGCACCCCCCCGGCAGGTGGTGCAACAACCGGTGGCGGCAGCAAAACTGACGAAACCCTCAATTATGAAATCAGCCATTCGACAGCCAAGATCATTGAGCCGGTCGGCGCGCTGACCAAGTTATCGGTTGCCGTACTGGTTGACGGGAAATACGAAGCTCCGGCAGCGGCCAAAGAGGGACAGATCGCTAAAGCCAAGTATACCGCCCGCAGTCCCGAAGAGTTACAGAAACTCGAAACATTGGTTAAGAGCGCAGTAGGCTTTAACACCGACCGTGGCGATCAGCTGAGTGTCCAGAACATACCGTTCCAGGACACTGACGAGGCCGGTGTCACCGAAAAAGCCGCCTGGTGGACAAATCCGTTCTTCCTGCAGCTTGCTAAAAACCTGATGATCGGAATCGGTTTCCTGACGCTGATATTATTCGTAATCAGGCCGCTGCTTACCTCACTGCGGATCATGAAGCCTGCAGAGCCTGAAGAAACGTTTTCTACGCCGACAGGTGAAGGTTTTGTAGCAGCACCGGAAAATGTGCCGATCTCACGCAGCAAAATGGATCAGGAAATTTTGATCGCTCAGGCCAAAAAGGATCCGGCCATGGTAGCTCAGATACTCCAGAACTGGGTTGCAGCCGACAAGTAGGGCCTTTATTTTCGCGTTTTTAAATCTGAAAGTGCAGGATGGTAACGTATGTCAGAAGAAATGACAGGTTCAGATAAAGCAGCCGTTCTCCTGCTCTATCTCGGTGACGACGTCACTGCGAAAGTTTTTGAGCTGCTTGATGATACAGATATAAAAAAGATCGGCAAAAGCATGAGCAAGCTCGGGCATGTTCCCCGTGACAAGATCATGGAGATAGTTGCGACCTTCAATGAAGTCATCGATCCGGAAGCCGGTCTCTTTTCCCAGGGTGACGAATTCGTTCTCAAGCTGCTTGAAAAGGCGCTTGGACCGAACAAGGCCCAGGAGTTGATGTTCGATCTCAAGGCGGCCAATTACATCGAGCTGGTTGATGTTCTGGCCAACATGGACTCGAAGAGTATTGCCAACTTCCTTACCAATGAACACCCGCAGACGATCGCCGTTGTACTGGCCAAGCTCAAATCAAAACAGACCAGTGAAATTATCAGCATCCTGCCTCAGGAGTTGCAGGCAGAAGTCGTCATGCGAATCGCCGATGTCGAACAGATTTCACCTGAAATTCTGGTCGAAATTGATGAAGTTATGAAACGTGAAATCAAGTCGATGGGCGGATCACAGCGTCACGTAATTGGCGGCGTCGATAAAGTTGTCGATATGTTCAACTTCTTTGACCGGGCCCGCGAAAAATACATCCTCGACAAACTGGACGTTATCAGTCCCCCGTTGTCAGAGATCATCCGCAAACACCTCTTTACCTTCGAGGATGTTTTTGCACTGGACGACCGCAGTATTCAGTCGGTCATGCGTGAAGTTTCAAATGACAGCCTGACCCTGGCTATGAAAACGTCTCCTGATGAAGTTAAAGACAAGATTTTCAGAAACATCTCCAGCCGCGCAGCCGAGATGATCAAGGAAGACCTCGAAGTCATGGGACCTGTCAAACTCTCGGATGTCGAAAAAGCACAGGAAGAAATTATCAAGATCGTGCGCAAGATGGAAGAAGAGGGGAAAATAGTACTGGCTGGACGAGGAAGCGAAGATGTCCTCGTCTAGCATCATCAAATCAACCACTCAGAGTGGCACCGACATGTCAAACTTCAGCTTCAAGGTGTTTGGCCCGTCGGCCGTGCTCCCGCCCGAAGAAAAGGGCTCGGCCGGTTTTGTCAAAATGGGCTTGCATCAGGGGGCAGGTTTTCAGGATGAACATGATGCCGCTCAGGATGCCGGTCCGCCCCCGCTTGAAATAAGCGAGGAGGAGCTTGCTGAGAGAATCAATGCCGCTTTCAACGATGGCTTGAAAGAGGGGAAGGATCTGGCGGAACGTGGGCTCGAGAATGTTTTCAGGGCGCTGCGCGCTGCAACAGAAACGATTCGCAACCTGCGTGAAAAGGTCCTGCGTGAATCAGAGGATGAACTGCTGAATCTGATCATTCTGGTTGCCCGCAAGGTCATCATACAAGAAGTGGCACAAAACCAGACCATACTGGCCGATGTGGTCCACACTGCGATAGCGGGAATTTCGGCCCGAGAAGAGATTACCGTGCGGATCAACCCGGAAGATTATCTGTTGGTAAGCAGCGGGCGCGAAGGGGTGCTGCACGAGGAGCTGACCAGTGAACGGGTGCTGCTCAAACCGGATCCGACCGTTTCGGCCGGTTTCTGCAAGGTTGACACCGTCATGGGGACACTGGATGCGGGCCTGGATGCCCAACTGGACGAGATCTATCGCCATCTGCTCCAGCATCGTACCGCACCTTCACCTGAAGCAGCTCTGCCGGCAGGCTGACCAGTGTGAATCTACTATGAACCTCTCTCTTCATAAATACCGTGCTGCAATAAACGCTTCCAAGCCGGTCAAGCTGCACGGCAAAGTGACGCAGGTGGTTGGCCTGGTGATCGAAGGTTACTGCCCCGACACCTCAGTCGGCGCCATCTGTGAGATACACCCGTTGGCAGGTGACCCGATTCCGGCCGAAGTAGTCGGCTTCCGAAACAACAAAACATTACTGATGCCACTCGGAGAGCTGCGGGGTGTCGGCCTTGACAGCCTTATCACTGTGCGGCGGGACAACGCCTCACTGGGGGTCGGACCACTCATGCTGGGCCGTGTCATTGACGGCTTGGGAAATCCCATCGATGATAAAGGGCCGATTGCCGTTGAAGAGGAATACCCTATCTACGCGCTTCCGGTTAATCCGATGTCGCGGCCACCGATTCGCAAGCCGCTTGATCTGGGCATCCGCAGCATCAACGGGCTCCTGACCTGCGGACAGGGACAACGCATCGGCATCATGGCCGGGTCGGGAGTTGGCAAATCCACGCTGCTCGGGATGATCGCCCGTTATACCGAAGCGGATGTCAACGTGATCGCCCTGATCGGCGAGCGTGGTCGCGAACTGCGCGAATTCATTGAGAAAGACCTTCAGGAACAGGGACTTAAAAAAACTGTCGTCGTGGTAGCCACCTCCGATCAGCCGCCGCTGGTCCGTATGCGCGGTGCCTACCTTGCCACGACAATCGCCGAGTACTTCAAGAACAAGGGCAAAAAAGTATTACTGATGATGGATTCGGCTACCCGTTTCGCCATGGCAATGCGTGAAGTCGGGTTGGCAATCGGAGAACCGCCGACAACCAAAGGGTACACCCCATCGGTCTTTGCCGCATTGCCAAAACTGCTGGAGCGAACCGGTAATTTTCCCGAGGGTAGTATCACGGCTCTCTACACCGTATTAGTTGAAGGCGACGATTTTAATGAACCGATATCCGATGCCATGCGCAGTATTCTGGACGGGCATATCGTCCTCTCCCGAGATCTGGCCGCCCGCTCTATTTATCCCCCCATCGATATTCTTGCCAGCGCCAGCCGGGTTATGACGGACGTTGCGTCACGCGAGCATATCGAGCTGGCCTCCAGATTCAGAGAAGTGCTGGCAACCTACCGCCAGTCGGAAGACCTGATTAATATTGGTGCATACAAAGCCGGATCTAATTCCGGTATAGATTATGCTGTAGCACATCATGCCGAGATGCAAACCTACCTGAAACAGGCTGTTGACGATCCGGTCCTGCTTGAGCAGGCACTCCAGGGTCTCAGATCAATTTTCGCAGTCTGAAGCAGAGCCGGAGGGAATAAGTCATGGCTGCCAGGACATTCAAGCTGGAACGGGTACTGATATATCGTTGCGAGATGGAAAAACTCCGTTCGCAAGAGTTTATCGCCGCACAACAGGGACACGAACTGGCAACCCGGGAACTTCAGCGCGAAGAAGACGCCGTCAAAGAACTGACTCAAGAGTTCTGCTGTTGTCAAAGCGAGCTGGGCACCATTGATGAAATCAGGATGTATGCTGATTTTTTCGCGCGCAAACGGGGAGAGATTAAAACTAAAAAAGAGCAGGTCGAACAGCTTGATCTGGTCATGAACGATTGCCGTCTGGACCTTTTGGAAGCCAGTCGCGATAAAAAGGTACTTGAATCATTGAAAGAAAAAAATAAGATCGAATTCCGAAAAGAGCTGGCCCACAAGGAGCGGAATTTTCTCGACGAAATTTCAATCCAGAAAAAATCGGAACCGACATGAAATCGATCAAAGCCATATTTTTGACATCTGCTCTGCTTACCGTTATTGCGCTCGTTCTCTCTGGGCTGCCGGTTGGTGCTGCCACTCCTGCAGCCCAGGGGGAATCCGCCGCACGAGGTACCGGAGAAAGCGCCACAGCAGATACGGCCAGTAAAACCGGTCAGGTGCCGCTCAACGCCAGCCACGCTGCACGTGAAGAAAAGGCGCTGCAGGACGCACGCCGTCAGCAGCTGGCAGAAAAAGAAGCCGCCCTGGCGGCCAAAGAGCTGGAACTGAAAAAACTGAGCGCGAAACTGGAAGCACAGCTTAAGGGGCTTGAAGAGTCAAGAAAACGTATTGATGCCGTCCTTAAAGCTCAGTCTGATGCCCAGAAAAAAAAGCTGGACGAAAATACCCTCAAAATTATCAAGCTGGTCAAAGCGATGAAAAGTCAGCAGGCCGGCAGTATCATTGATGCCCTGCAGGAAGATCTGGCGCTGTCACTTCTGGGTCGGCTTGATACGAAAGCACTCGCAAAACTGGCCCCCTTTATCAACCAGCCACGGTTGGTCAAGTGGATATCCGCAAACCTGCGGGGGCCGCAATAAATTCAAATTTTATGAGCAGAAATTGTCCCGCTCATAAAAAATCCAGACAAAAAGGAGGTGAAAATTATGACTACAGGACAAATGAGTATGAACAGTATGCCGGCTGTACTGCAGCTGGTCACACCCGAACCGGCCTTGATGGCGGCTTTTGCTTCTCAGGTGCAGCAGGGAGAGCAGGGTTCCAGCGATGGTTTTTCTGCGCTATTGAATGAAAGAAGAACCGCTCTGGAGACGGAAAAGCAGTCCAGCGCCGCCGAGACGGAACCTGTTGAGGGTAACATTTCGGCATCAGAGCAGCAGATCATGACTGCATTCGCTGCCGCAGCACAGATGACGCTGAACACACCTGCAGCGCCAACCAGTGATGCAGGTAAACTAACACACACGCAAAGTCAAAACAATGACTCTGCGCTGAATGTAACGGCCATGCTTTCAGTTCAGCAACGTCAGACGAATGACGCCGCAACGATTTTTGCAGATTCAGAAAAGACCGCTCATCTGCAGGAAATGCCACCAGCTGGAACTGAGTTCCAGCCCACGACACCACAGCAGCAGACCGGCAGAATGCCGGCAGCTACGCTTCAACCGAAACAGGTTGTTGACAGCGCACAGAATGTACCTGCACAGCTCGCGGCTCTGCAAAGAGAACAAGCCGTTACCCCTGTCTCAGGAAATCAGAATGATCAGCTTGAGAGGACAACGACACCAGCAGGAACTGTTGCACAGCAGAAGCTGCAGGCCGCATATCAGGCCGATGCAGTGCCGCACCATACCGCAAAACAGCTGTCTGTACAGACAGTCACAACAGCACCGCCCGTAGAACCAGCATCCGTTGCTTCTGCTGCTGTGCCCGCTATGGAACCGATGGCAGTCGCGGAACCACCTTTGCCAGCTGAACAACAACGCCAAACCATCGGCAGAATGCCGGAGGTCGCAAGCGAGCCTGATGTACGTGCAGCTGATATCACGGCTGAGCAGACTGAACAGCTTGACCCGGCTCAGGTAGTAGCGAAACCGATAGCCTCTGAATCCGTTAACGCACCAACGAGCGAACCATTGTCAGTACAGAACGTACGGAATGCACCCGCTCTGCCGACGCCAACAGAGGTTGAAATTGCACTCTCCCAGCCACGACCGGTTACTTTAGCGGCTCTTTCAGCCGCCACGGCAGCTCGTACAATTGTTGCGGCAATGGCTGCAAACGGTTCTGAATCCGGGATAAAAGTCCCACAACAGCCTGTTACCGCACCATCCACAGAGGCGCCCGCACCTGTTACGGCAGAAACCTTACAGCCTGCTGCACAACAGCTACAACAGGATACCGGCTCATCGCCGGAAGTTGTGACACCAGAGCAGACCGTAGAAAGAAGAGGACAGAAGTCTCATGCTGAAATTTCCGCCATCCCCGTAAATTCACTCATTACGAAACAACCGGCAACACACGTTGAAGCACCAGCGACAGCAGCAGAGACAGCTGAGCTGACCGCTTCTGCTGTTGTTGATGTTCGAACGACTCCCGGACAGCGCGCTCTTCGAGGCACCGCGACTCAACATGATCTGAAAACAGCCGTTGATGCCGTGCAATCAAGAACGCAGCCAGCAACATCCGTCAAAGAAATGACAACAGCACAACAGAACGTCGTGCCAACCGGTGAAACGGCAAATCCAGACGGTTCTCCATGGCGTGAAGGCGAACAGACCGATAGCCGTTCGCAATCAGGCAATCAGACCATGATGCCCGCTTTTTCCGTTCAGCAGAAAACAGAGCATCAGCTGGCAACTTCGGCCAAAATCACTGCTGAACCGGCACAACAGGAGTTACCTGCACAGATTGCCCGGCAGGTATGGGACCGTCTGACACAGCACGAGCTGAAACCGGGAGCGCAACAGATTTCACTGGCGCTTTCTCCGGAGAATCTTGGAGAAGTCAAGATGAACCTGAGTCTGCAGGGGCAACGCTTGACGGTTGAAATCGTAACCGACAATCGAGTCGCACGGGACGCGATTATGCAGCATGTCGATACGCTGAAAGAAACATTGGCCCGCCAGAACATCACCATGGAATCGTTTGACGTAACCACCGGCGGAAAAGGTTCCGGCACTCCGGGGCAGAATCAGAACGCCTGGCAGGAACTTGCAAAAAAACAGCAGCAACAGCAGCTCTGGACCTCCACGCGCGGGTACGCTACCGCCCAGGCCGATCTCCCCTCTGATGCAGCTGCGTACCAGAGTAACAAAGGGCGCTCGATGCTCGATATTCACTACTGAAAGCGAGGTGATAACATATGTCAACCGTAACAGCCGCAAACGCAGCAGCTACGACATCAACAACAACCGCCGCTGCAGCAATGAAAAAATCAATGGGCATGAACAAGGATGATTTCATGAAGCTGTTTATCGCACAGCTGCAATACCAGGATCCGCTGGCTCCACAGGACCCGACCGCCATGCTGAACCAGCTGTCACAGCTGTCGCTGGTAGAACAGTCGTATAACAGCAATACCGCCCTGGAAAAACTGCTCACGGCTCAGAACAACAATTTGAGTATATCTGCCGTATCATTCATCGGCAAAGATATCACGGCCAACGGCAACGCAATAACACTGGACGGGGCTTCAGCAGCTACCGTGAAATTCAGTAACACCGTGGCGACCGACTCAACCCTGATTTCCATCAAGGATGCCGCCGGCAACCTCGTCAGGACAATTACAACCGGGGCTTTAAAAAGTGGCGATTCGAGCTATAGCTGGGATGGGCGTGATAATAACGGTGCCCAGCTGCCAGCCGGTTCCTACAGTTTTTCCGCAACCGGCACAACTGCCGGTGGCACATCGACTATTGCATCAACCTACACAACCGGACGGGTCGATGGTGTTTCCATGGCCAGCGGAACACCTGTGCTGACAATCGGTTCAACCTCAATTGCACTGACCGATGTCATCGGCATCAAGGGAGTGTAGCAATGATAGACTCCATTTTATTTCCTAATCCGCTGCAACCGGGCAGATCAGAGCGTCCGCAGCACACGCCGTCAACCGGCCAGACCGTGAACTCTCCTTTTGCACAGGTTCTCGATCAGAAAATGCCGGCACAAGCGGTCAAATTTTCGCAACATGCACAGGATAGACTCAAAGCCCGCAATATTAATTTTTCTGCCAGTGACCTGGCCAATCTGGAAGGCGCCGTCAGCAGCGTAGCTCAAAAAGGTGGTAAAGAGTCTCTGGTCATGATGGGTGATGCGGCGCTGGTCGTCAGCGTAATAAACCGCACTGTCGTTACGGCCCTTGATAAACAGCAGATGAAGGGCAACGTCTTTACCAATATTGATTCGGCAGTAATTATTTAACGACAGCAACAGTGGCAGGGCTGGACCTCCCCGAGGAAGCCCGTGAAGCGCCGATCGATTGACGCGCTTCTTCCCCGAAGCACCAACGCATACAAGGAGGCAACACCATGAGCGTTACATCAGCATTATATACCGGCGTATCCGGTCTGTTGGCCAATTCAGAAGGCATCAACGTCATCGGCAGCAATCTTGCCAACGTCAACACCGTCGGTTTCAAAGGAAGCCGGGTAGGCTTTTCGGATCTGCTTTCGGTAACGGTCGGCAACACCGTCGGATCGAACAATCAGATCGGCCGCGGCGTCCAGATTCAGAAAATCGATAACACCTTCAGTCAGGGCTCATTCGAGACGACCGAAAACGCCTCTGACCTTGCAATTCAGGGAGAAAGTTTCTTTGTCCTCGGAGCGGTTGATTCGCCGGCCGGCATACCAATTACCGGAATGGCGGCCAGCTACACCCGTGCCGGCTCGTTCCGAATCAATCCTGATCCGACAATAATTTCTGACAAGTATCTGACCAATCCTGATGGTTTGCGGGTTCTTGACGAAGATGGGAACCCGATCGTATTCCAAACAAACGATCCCCCTGTGAACACCGACTTTGTCAGAATCTCCAGTATTGACCCGCAGGGGCGCATAACTTTTCTCCGTTTTGACAACACTGCAGCCTACTATGACCGTACTACGCCCGGAGGAACGCAAGTTCAAGCCGAAGCCAAGAAAATCGGCACTCTCAACATCCCCGGCAAAAACTATCTCGAAAAATCCGGCGGCAGTATTTACAAACCGACCTCAGCGACGACAGGCGTACCGCTTGCGGCCGCACCGCGAATGTACAGTGCAACCTATAGCAGTACCGTTGATCCGGTCACCGGCGCCGTTACCGGCGGCACGGCCACAACTGAAAGAATCTTCTCCAGTTCACTCGAACAGAGCAACGTCGATATGGCGGCCCAGTTCGTCAAGATGATTTTGACCCAGCGGGCCTACTCGGCCAACTCCAAGACCATCACTACTGCTGACCAGATGACTCAGGAACTGCTGAACCTCAAACAGTAGCATCGGTACGCAACAGATCACCCTGCGGCGTGACCGGTTTCATCACCGGTCGCGTCGCAGGCCATCCTGTAAAAACTTGAATGTTGCATAACCACGCCCTTTAGATATAGTATGACGCGATTTTTGCATACCGATCAAAAGTCATTTATTTGACTTTTTTATCACCACTCGTATCGGAGGAAAACCATGGCCAAAGAAGAGCACGCCGCCCCTGAAGGCGAAGTCGAAGAAGGTGGCGGTGGCAGCAAGAAAAAAATGATGATGATTATCGGCGGTGCCGTGGTACTGGTACTGGTTCTGGGTGTTGCCGCTTTCATGATGCTCGGCAAAGGGGATAAAAAAGCAAAAAAAGAGGGCGAAGCTGCCACGACAGAGGCTGCTGGCGGCCATGGCGCTGCTGCTCCGGCAGCCGGTGGGCATGGCGCTGCTCCGGCGGCCGGCGGGCATGGCGCTGCTCCGGCGGCAGGTGGCGCAGCCACAAACATCTACGCCCTGGATCCCTTTATAGTTAATATTTATGATGGACAGGAGCTGCGTTATCTTAAGGTCAAAGTAGAGCTTGAGATGGTGAGCGCCGCCATAAAGCCCGAGATTGAAGGGCGTCTGGCTCCGATTCGTGATGCTGTTCTGGTGCTGCTGAGTGCAAAAACGCTGCAGGATGTACAGGATGTACAGGGTAAGAACAACCTGAAGGATGAGATCCTGGGAGCAATCAACAAACATATTCCACCCGGTAAGATTGCCAAGGTATACTTCACCGATTTTGTAGTGCAGTAAGGTCTGCTCACGTGTCTGCAGAGAAGATTCTTACCAAGGGAGAGATTGAAGGGCTGCTGAATGCCGTCTTTGAAGGTCGCATCACGCCTGAAAAAGAGCTTTCCAAAGTTGATGGCGGTGTTGAACTCTATGACCTGGTCAACACGGAAGGTCACAAAGGCTCCGTCCCCAATCTTGACATCATCTACGACAACTTAATCCGCTACAATCGAATTACCCTCTCCAACCGCCTGCGCAGAGCGGTCGAAATCAAGAAGGTGGGAGCACGCTCCTACAAGTTTGAAGCATTCCTCGCGACCCTGCCTACCCCGGTCTGCATGGGCATCTTCAAGATCGAGCCACTCAAAGGGGTGGCGCTGATCTCTTTTGACAGCAGTATGGTACTGTCGCTGATTGACAGCCTTTTGGGGGGGAGCGGCAGTGCCAAGGTACCGGTCGCCAACCGCATGTTCACCACCATCGAACTGCGTCTGATGGAAAAAGTTGTCGGGGATGTTCTGCAGGACCTTGAAAAAGCCTGGGCTCCTCTCTATGCGACTAAAATCAGCCTGCTCAGAATGGAGATGAATCCACGGCTGCTCAACATTATTCCGCCCGAGTATGAAATTATAACCATGACACTCAAGCTGCAGATGGATGACATCTCCGGCAATATGATGTTTGCAGTACCCTACACAACTATCGACCCGATCAAGGACAAGCTCAGATCCGGGGTGCAATTCGATTTGATGGCGGTCGATCCGCAGTGGTCGAATCGGCTGGCAACGGGTGTGCTGGAGGCACCGATGGAAGTGACAGTGGAATTGGGCAATGCCAGTATCACCCTGCGTGAACTGCTGGATCTGGCTCCCGGCGATACCATTATGCTCGACAAGGAAGCATCCGGCGATATGCTGGTCAAGGTCGAAGGTGTCCCCAAATATTTCAGTATACCGGGTATCCGGCACGGCAATCAGGCCATTCAGATCAGCAAGATTTACAAGTGAGAGGAGGCGTGCGTGAGTGATAATTCTGAAGCAGTCGATATAAGCCCGGATAAAAAGAATCTCGACTTCATCCTGGACATACCTCTCCAGGTGACCGTAGAGTTGGGGAGGACCAAGCTACTGGTGCGGGATATCCTGCAACTCAACCAGGGTTCGGTTGTCGAGTTGACCAAACTGGCCGGCGAACCGCTGGATATCTTCGTAAACTCGAAGCTGGTAGCCCGTGGTGAAGCGGTGGTCGTAAGCGAAAAGTTCGGCGTCCGCCTGGTAGATATCGTCAGTCCCAATGAGCGGGTGGAGAAAGTTCTGTGAAAGCAGCGGTTGTTACCCTGCTGATCCTGTTTCCCTGCATAGCCGCTGCTGCCGACACATCCGGACAGCAGTTCAGTTTTCTGGCCAGTTTTCTGCAAATGATCGCTGCACTGGCCTTTGTCGTCGGCCTGATTCTGGTCACCTGGCATTACTCCAGCAAGTTGATGCGCGGGCTGCCGGCCGGGCAACATCTGATCGCGAAGCATATCCGTCTGGTTGAATCCCGCTATCTTGGGCCAAAACGCGCCCTGCTGCTGGTGGAAGTTGGTGGTGAATATCTTCTTTTGGCAAGCAGTGAAACAACAATAAGCTTCATTAAACGGATCGACATGTTGGAAGACATTGAAATAATAGAAGATAGAACGGAACAACGTACGTTCGCCGGTATCCTGGCCCGCTTGAGACAGACATCATGACCCGTCGCTACTTCACACAGCGTTCACTGTTTACCTTTGCGCTGACCGCACTGCTACTGGCTGCAGGAGCTTTCGCCTATGCCGCACCGGTACCGATCCCCTCATTAAGCATCGGAGTCGGCACCGCCACCAAACCGAATGACGTAACCACGACCATCCAGATATTCCTGCTTCTGACCGTCCTGACGCTGGCGCCGGGACTGCTGATCATGACCACCTCCTTTACCCGTATTTCGGTGGTGCTTTCTTTTCTGCGGACCGCCATGGGAACCCAGTCGGCCCCCTCCAACCAGATCATCCTGTCACTCTCGATGTTCCTGACGTTTTTCATCATGACGCCGGTCTGGCAGCAGATCAACAAAGATGCCTACCAACCCTGGAAAGCCCAGCAGATTACCCAGGAACAGGCCTTTGATCGTGCCGTCACACCGGTGCGTAACTTCATGCTTTCCCAGACCCGTGAAAAAGATCTGTCTCTGTTTGTGAGTCTTTCCAAGCTCCCGCGACCTAAAAATTCAGCCGATATCCCGACCCTGACGATCATCCCGGCCTTCATGATTTCGGAGTTGCGCACGGCCTTCCAAATCGGCTTTCTGATCTACATCCCCTTTATCGTGGTAGATATGGTGGTGGCATCGGTCTTGATGTCGATGGGTATGATGATGCTGCCGCCGGTTATGATTTCGCTCCCGTTCAAGATCCTGCTGTTTGTGCTGGTTGACGGCTGGGGTCTGGTCATCAGCTCACTCGTAAAAAGTTTCGGATAGGTGACGCCATGACTCCCGAACTGGTTGTACAACTCGCCCGCCGCAGCTTTGAAGCCACGCTGCTCCTGGCCGCGCCACTCCTGATCGCCAGCCTGATTGTCGGCCTGATCATCAGCGTCTTTCAGGCGGTGACCTCCATCAATGAAGCAACGCTGGCCTTTGCGCCCAAAATCATTGCCGTAATGGTGGCCATGATCATATTCTTCCCCTGGATGATGAGCTACATGGGCGACTTTACACGCGAGATATACTCGTTTATTGCCACCATGAGGCGCTAGTCCTCCCATGTACCCGCTGTTCCCCTTTCCCTCTCCGCGCGAAGTCATTTTTTTTGTACTGGTTCTGAGTCGAGTAGCAGGCATTTTTGCCGCCATGCCGGTTTTCGGCGGCCGACGGCTGCCACTCACGATCAAGGCGGCAACCGTTTTCATGCTGGCACTGGTCTGTTTTCCGACGCTGGCGGTAGCCATGCCGGAAGTACCGGGCGACCTCTTCAGCCTGGCTCTTCTCGTCCTGGGAGAGGTCATGGTCGGTCTGACACTGGCATTCATCACCCAGATCATTTTCGCCGCCGTTGATTTCAGTGGCCAGATTATCGGCATGCAGATGGGTCTCACCATCTCGTCCATCATCGACCCTTCCCAGGGGACTTCAAACCAGATCATGTCGGTCATACAAACTCTGTTCGCGACACTGACGTTTCTGGCACTTAATGTCCATCATCTCTTTATCCGTGCCATCATAGACAGCTTCCGCGTGATCCCGCTGGGAGGCTGGCACCTGCGTGGAGAACTGATCACCGTACTTGTCATGGGAATGGCTGATGTATTTATAATCGGAATCCGGCTGGCAGCACCGGTAATGGTGGCTCTGCTACTGACAACGGTGGCGCTCGGTATCATGGCACGTGCCTTCCCGCAAATGAACATTTTCATGCTCAGCCTGCCACTCAATATTGGACTGGGATTGATTATACTGGCAATGACACTGACTATTTTTTTCCACGTCCTGGAGGTTTCCTTCGGACGCCTGGGGGGGCAGATTGAAACGCTCTTCCGGCTGATGGCAAAGGGGGGATGACCTACGGCTGAAGATGTAGATAAACACTCCAAAACCGAACAGCCAACCGGTAAGCGGCTCGAAAAGTCGCGCGAGGACGGCCCGCCGCCGATGAGTCAGATGTTGACCTCGTCGCTGACCCTGTTGACAGGTATTGTCTCCCTGTATGTTTTTGGCAGTTTTATGATGGATGCGCTCAAAAAGAGTACCGTCAGCATACTGTCGACAATGGGTAAATTTCAGCTGACCGAAGCCAACATCTACGTTTTGGTGCTCGAATTGTTCGGAACTGTTGTACTGGTTCTGGCGCCGCTCATCCTTACGGTTATTTTGACCGCCATTTTTTCCAGCGTCGTTCAAGATAACGGGCAACTCGAATTCCGGCTCTCACGTCTTAAGGTCGATTTTACGAAACTTAATCCGCTGAACGGTTTTGGGCGGCTGTTTAACAAAGATGCACTGGTGGAAATGCTGAAATCGCTACTCAAGCTGGCGGTCGTAGCCTGGATAGCCTACGGCGTACTGCGCGACGAAATGCAGAATATCACCTTTCTGGCGGAAGCGGATATTCAGACCATTTTCAATTTTATCGGCCACATCGCATTCAAGATCGTTACCCACACCTGCGGTATCATGATCGTCCTCGGCATTCTGGACATGCTCTATGTCAAGTGGCGCTACATGGACAATCTCAAGATGACCAAGCAGGAGGTTAAAGACGAGACCAAGGAATCTGAAGGCAATCCCGAAATAAAGGGCAAGCTCAAACAGATGCAGTTCCAGCTGGCCCGTCGCCGGATGACGAAGATAATTCCGATGGCGGATGTGATTATCACGAACCCGACCCATTTTGCCGTTGCCCTGAAATATGATCGCCAGAAGATGATTGCTCCGGTGGTGCTGGCCAAGGGTGCTGACCTGATGGCCGAGGCGATCAAGAAAATCGCCCGTGAGCACAAGATCACACTGGTCGAAAACCGTATGCTGGCGCGTGAACTTTACGCCCAGGTAAAGGAGAACGAACCGATCCCCGAATCGCTCTATGCAGCGGTAGCTGAAGTGTTGGCGTATGTTTACAAGCTGAAGGGGACAATGTAAGGACAAGTACAGGAAATTGATATACCGTTTGGATGCGATTTCGTAGGGGCGCATCGCATGCGCCCTCGCTGCAATAGATGTAAATGGTGCTTATGCCATAGGGGCGACCGGTGCCAGGGGCGACCGGCCGGTCGCCCCTACGAAACCAAACAATAAACCAAGGAAGGCACCATGCCCGAACTATATTTTAAGGGAAAAGAGTTTGTTTATAACCATCATCTGACGGTGCCGTATCGACCGCTGGAAACACACCCGGAAAAATCCATTCTCCCTCCCCTTCAAGGGGAGGGTCGGGGTGGGGATGGGGTGAGCGGCAACCTGATCATTCATGGCGACAATCTGCATGCCCTGAAGGCACTGCTGCCCCACTACGCGGGCAAGGTTGACTGTATTTTTATTGATCCTCCGTACAACACCGGCAACGAAAACTGGTGCTACAACGACAACGTCAACTCCCCCATCATGCGGGAATGGCTCTCCAGCAATCCGATCAATCGGGAGGACATGCTTCGTCACGACAAGTGGGCCTGCTTGATGTACCCGCGCCTGAAACTGCTGCACGAATTACTGTCTGAGCAGGGCAGCTTTTGGATGACATTGGACGACAACGAAATCCACCATGCCCGGTTGATCCTTGATGATATTTTTGGAGCGGAGAATTTTGTAACAACAGTCATCTGGCAAAAGAACTTTTCACCAAAGAACACTGCACGACAATTTTCTGAAGATCACGACTACTTGATCGTGTACGCCAAGGATTCTGCAAACTGGGCTCCGGCACTCATGCCACGTACAGAAATTATGGAGGCTCGCTACGCAAATCCAGATAAGGATGAACGTGGCCCTTGGTCGTCTTCTGACCTTTCCGCACGAAACTATTACAGCTTAGGAACCTATCCTATAACCAGCCCATCAGGCCGGATTATTGATGGCCCGCCACCAGGGACATATTGGCGAGTTAAAGAAGAAAAATTTCACGAGTTAAATGCTGATGAACGTATTTGGTGGGGCGAAAACAAGGACAACGTTCCTCGACTCAAACGCTTTCTCTCCGAAGTCAAGCAAGGTGTAGTTCCGCAAACTCTCTGGTTCTACAACGAAGTGGGCCATACCCAGGACGCCAAGAAAGAACTACTTTCAATCCTAAATTTCGAAACCTCAGAAGATGTCTTCGTCACTCCCAAACCGACCAAACTGATTGAGCGTGTCCTCCAGCTCGCCACCGACAGCAACTCCATTGTTCTCGACTCCTTCGCCGGTTCCGGCACGACTGCCCATGCTGTTCTCGCCCTCAATGCCAAAGACGGAGGTAACCGCAACTTTATTCTGGTGGAGTGCGAAGAGTACGCCGACACCCTGACTGCCGAACGTGTCCGCCGGGTGATCAATGGCTACAAATACGAGGGGACGCAGAAGGAAGAGTTGTTCCGCAAAAAAGTCAACTTCTCGACGCTCAAGGATGCGCCCAAACTGCTGCGCGAGATTGAGCACCTCGAACAGGTGAAAGGGAAGCGCTTCGACAAGATCAGCAAGACCATCAAAAATGACGAATTGCTGGTTATTGGCGAGAAGAAAATAATCGAGAGATCCGAAGGATTGGGCGGCGGTTTCACCTACTGCACACTTGGACAACCACTAGATCTTGATAAACTGCTGACCGGTGAACATCTTCCCGATTTCCGCAGTATCGGCGCGTGGTTGTTTCATACCGCCACCGGGATGGCGTTGCCGAACTGGGTAGGGGCGTATTGCAATACGCCCCTACAAGGCAATACGCCCCTACAAGGCAATACGCCCCTACGAGGGAACGCCCCTACGGATGACGCCATCATTGCTGAATGGTATCTGGGTGAAAGTCCCAGCTACCATGTCTGGCTGATCTACCGACCGAATCTGGACTGGCTCAAATCCCGGGATGCGGCTTTAACGCTGACCCTGGCGGAGAAAATCGCCGCCACTTTTGTAGGGGCGAATGGCGATTCGCCCAATAAACGTCATCTGGTTTTTGCGCCAGCCCGATTTGTCGCCAGTAAGCACCTGCTGCCACTCGGCGTTGAGCATGCGCCACTACCCTTCGCGCTGTACCGGTTTGAGAAGGATTGATAAACAAACGGCGATCTGAATCGTAGGGGCGACAGCACAGCTTAATCGTGCTTCGCCCGCCTTTGATGTCGATTCTGGCAAGGCAAGGGCGAAGCAGGTAAAACTTGCTTCGCCCCTACTTCGCACCTACAAAGGATCATTATGATTTTTAACCCAGACATTCACCACCGCCATTCAATCCGCCTGAAGGATTATGATTATTCGCAGGCCGGGGCGTATTTTGTGACACTCTGTGCCTGGCAACGGGAATGCCTGTTCGGTGACTTTGTTGATGGTAAAATGCGGTTGAATGAATTGGGGCAGGTTGTTGAATCAGTTTGGTGTGGGTTAATCAGGCATTTTGCAAACCTGGATTTAGACCAACACGTGATCATGCCGAATCATTTTCACGGAATTTTACAGATTAACGACACAGCAAATAACGATAACGTAGGGGCAAAGCAAGGTTCATCTGCTTTGCCCGGTTTTGATGTCGATTCAGGCAAGGGCGAAGCAGGTGAGACGCTTGCTTCGCCCCTACAAAATCTTTTGCATGGTACTGTTTCTGGCTCATTTGCTGCGGCTGTCCAGAATTTTAAATCTGTTTCAACCCGCAAGATCAATAAAATCCGCCAGAATCTCGGTTGCCCGGTTTGGCAGCGAAACTATTACGAACGGGTCATCCGCAACGATGCAGAGCTGGAGCGAGCACGGGAATATATCATTAACAATCCACTGAAGTGGAAATTGGACAAGGAAAATCCTGCAAATCAACAGCAACCCACGTAGGGCCAAAGCACAGCTTCACCGTGCTTCGCCCGCCTTTGGTGGTGATTGCCCTTTTTGGTGGCGATTCCGACATGGGCGAAGCAGATACGGCTTGCTTCGCCCCTACACAATACGTCGACACGGGACAATGAATGGAACTTAAAGATTTCCAGCAACGGGTACTCGATACCCTTGACAGCTATCTGGATGAATTGAAGTCCAGTCAGGCCAATTATCTGAAGATTGTTGCGCTCAAACAGGAGAATCCCGACCTCGACCTGCCTTTGCCTGATCCCACGGAGAAGGCATGGGGCAAGCTCAAGAGCGCAGATAGACTTCCGCCGGTTCGACACGCTATTCCCTTCAGCCCTCGCAGTGACGGAGTTGGCCGCCCGGTCCCCTCAATTGCCCTCAAGGTCCCCACTGGTGGTGGTAAAACCATCCTGGCGGCGAACGCCGTATCCCGCATCATGTCCAAATATATCGACAGCAATTACGGATTTGTACTCTGGATTGTGCCGAATGAATCCATCTACAGCCAGACCAAGAGGGCACTGTGCAACCGTAATCACCCTAATCGCCAGCAACTGGACAAGGCCGCCGCCGGACGGGTCAAAATCCTGGAGAAAAACGACCCGCTCAACAAGCGGGATGTTGAAAGCCACCTGTGCGTAATGCTGCTGATGCTCCAGTCGGCAAACCGGGAGACTCAGGAAACCCTGCGCATCTTCCGCGACCGGGGCAATGTCCACGGTTTCTTCCCTGTGGCGGATGATTATCTTGCACATCATCAGGAGCTGCTGAACGTACCGAATCTTGATGTGTACGGTAACAGAGAGGAGATGGGGGTTATCGTCAAGGATTCTCTCGGCAACGTCCTCCGTTCTATCCAGCCGATTGTGGTGCTGGACGAAGGGCACAAAGGATACTCCAAACTGGCTTTAAACACGCTATACGGCTTGAATCCGAGTTTTGTGCTGGAGCTGTCGGCAACCCCCAAGGATCGCCCCAAAGACATTCCACCCATGTACAGCAACTGGCTGGTGGATGTGCGGGGAAAAGAGCTGGACCGGGAAGGAATGATCAAGCTGCCGCTCAACGTGACCGTGCATGGCGGCGAAGAGTGGCGGGACTGCCTGCGGGAAAGTCTGGAACGGCTCAATGACCTGCAACGCGAAGCCGAACGGCTGCAAAGTGAAACGAGCCGCTATATTCGCCCTATCGCCCTGATTCAGGTGGAGCGAACCGGCAAGGATCAGCGGGAGAGCGGCCTCATTCACGCGGCAGAGGTGCGAGAGTATCTGCTGACCCTGGGAGTAAGCGAAAATGAGATTGCCGAAAAGACGGCTGAAAAGAATGAGCTGAAAGACCCGGAGAATATCGATCTTTTGAGTAAAACCTGCCAGGTGCGTTTCATTATCACCAAGCAAGCGCTGCAGGAAGGGTGGGACTGCCCTTTTGCCTACGTCCTGTGCGCCTTGGCGGCAACAACAAACAAAAGTGCCTTGACACAACTGGTCGGGAGAATACTCCGTCAGCCCAATACGATTAAAACCGGGATCGACGCCCTGGACGAGTGTTATGTGATCTGTCACCACGCTTCAACTCGTGAGGTGATTGATGCCGTCAAAGCCGGGCTGGAACAAGATGGCATGGCTGATCTGGCTGACCAGATCCGTGAGTACAAGGGGGATGGAGCGAAACGCCCCGAGCCGCGCACGATCAACCGCCGGGAGGAGTTCCGCACCACGAAAATCTATCTGCCACACGTCAACAGGGTGGATGGCGCCGATGTGCGACCATTCGACTATGAGCAGGACATCCTGCTGCGACTGCCATGGGAGCAACTGACACCTGACAGTGCCTTTGCCGAGCGGGTAAGAAAGATAACCACCACAGCGAGTGCCCGAACAATACGGATTGGCCTCAAGGATGATCTGACAGACAAGGACTTCATCACCAAAACGGATGGTGAAATCCGGCCGGAACTTGAGGCTTTTGATCCGGTCTACGTCGTTCGTTCGATTGTGGATATTGTGCCAAATCCATGGCGGGCGAGACAAATAGTGGCTGAAGCCATGGAACACCTTAAGTCTGCCGACCTTGAGGGTGAAGCATTAGGCCAACGTCAATCTCATATCATTGAAGAGTTGCGTAAGACTCTCCAAGCTGCTCGGGACAGATTAGCCGAAGAGCTATTTACGTCAGATGTTGCGGCAGGGTTCGTACAGTTTCGTCTGCGAACCGATGGCCAGAACTGGCGCATGCCGGATACCATGCCGACTGACCGGGCAGCCAATAGCCAGGAGCTGCGGCGTGATGACGGCCAGATCGTCAATCAGAGCCTCTTTGCCCCAACCTATCGGGATGACTTTAACGATTATGAACAACAGGTTGCCTGTTACCTTGACAGTGATGCAGCTGTTCGCTGGTGGCATCGCAATGTTGCCAAGCGACAGTACGGAGTGCAAGGATGGCGCAAACCGAAAATCTACCCGGACTTTATCTTTGCCCTGTCAGCAGAGGGGGGAGTCGAGCGGGTGATGATCGTGGAAACGAAAGGCGACCACCTGGCCGGAAATAACGACACCGAGTACAAGAAAAAACTCCTGGAAATCTGTTCCGGCTCATTCAGTTGGGAGAACGCTACACGTGTTGGCGAGCTGGAACTGGTCTACAACCCGCAGACCACCGTAAACTGCGCCTTGGTATACCAGAAGGATTGGCAGTCGGAGATGGGCGGACTGATGAACATGTGCCAAGGCATGTAGTGTGATAACACATGACCCGCACCCTGATGAGAACGCAATCCGCTTGAACATACAATCTTTTTGACTCACTCCCCTCATCATGGTAGTTTGCTGAGATAAATTCAGACAGGAGAATCACATTCATGAGCATAGTCGTCGTCGGTACGGTTGCGTTTGACACGGTTGAAACCCCCTTCGGGCATGGTGAAAATGTACTGGGAGGTTCTGCCACCTACTTTTCAACCTCGGCCAGTTTTTTTACAGATGTATCTCTGGTTGCAGTAGTCGGAGAGGATTTTCCGTTAGAACATGTCGATTTTCTGCAATCACGCAACATCGACACCACCGGCCTGCAGCGGATTCCGGGTAAAACCTTCCACTGGAGCGGTCGCTACGGCTATGACCTGAATGAAGCCCAGACACTCGATACGCAGCTGAACGTTTTACGTGACTTTCAACCCAATCTGCCGGAATCCTATCGTGATGCAGAGTACCTGTTTCTGGCCAATATCGACCCTGATCTGCAGATGCAGGTCCTGGAGCAGGTCAGAAATCCGAAACTGGTGGCATGCGATACCATGAATTTCTGGATATCCTCCAAGCCGGAGTCGCTGAAGAAAGTGCTCCAGAAGGTTGATATCGTTGTCATCAACGAAGGAGAGGCACGTCAGTTTACCGGCGAAGCCAACCTGGTCAAAGCCGCCCGCCAGATTATCGCGCTGGGATGCAAGCGCCTGGTAATCAAGCGTGGCGAGTATGGCGTTCTGATGTTTACGGCCGACTCTGTCTTTGCAGCACCAGCTTATCCGCTGGAGGAAGTTTTTGATCCAACCGGCGCCGGAGATACATTTGCGGGTGGCTTTATGGGCTATCTGGCCAACACGGGTGATCTGTCGGAAGAGGGACTGCGCCAGGCCATCGTTATCGGCAGCGTTATGGCATCTTTTAATGTTGAGGATTTCAGCCTTGAGCGTATGAAACGACTTGAATACCCCGAGATTGAAACCCGCTTCAAAGACTTCCGGTCGTTGACCAGTTTCAGCAATATCGCCATAAAATGAATCTGCTTTACTGGTTCATACCGGCGCTGCTCTGCTGTGTACAATTTTCAGGCTGCGCCTCCGGGCGTAGCCATGGTGACGTAAAGCCCAACCCGGCCGCCTATCATTATCAGATGGGGCTCTCCTATCTTGGGGAGCGTAATTTTACCGCCGCTCTGTTTGATCTGACGGAAGCTGAAAAACTGGATCCTGACAATCCTAATGTGCTCTACAACCTCGGCAAGGCCTACATGGGAAAGCGGCGTCCCGAACTTGCCGAACCACGTTTTCTGAGAGCTCTCACGCTCAGGCCGAATTTTTCAGTTGCACGCAATGATCTGGGGGTTGCGTATCTTGAATTGAAGCGTTGGGACAAGGCTGTTGAGCAGTTCAAGATCGTAAAGGATGATCTCTTTTACGAAAACAATGAGAATGCTGCCATAAACCTGGGACTTGCCTATCTCGGCAAGGGAGACTTTACCAGCTCACGGGAAGAACTGCAGGCCGTAGTCGCCGCCAATCCCCGTAATCCGGTGGCGCGGGTCTCACTGGGGCGGGTTTTTTTCGCACAGGACAAGCTTGATCAGGCACTGGGTGAATACAACAAAGCGCTTGAAATTTACCCGAATTATGGCGCAGCCCGATTTTACCTGGGACAGGTACAGCTTAAACGCAACGATGTAGATGCTGCCAGAACCGCTTTCAAGGATGCCATTCGATTGATACCCGACACCGAGTTGGGACGCGCAGCTATGGGATACCTGGATCTGTTGAAGTAAGTGAGGTCTTGATTGCCTGAAACAGCCATAAAACCAGCCGAAACTGCCCCCAGTTCACCGGGCGCGATTCTTAAACGATGTCGTGAATACCATGAAATCTCGCTTGAAGAGGCCGCCGATACTACGAAAATTGGCATTTCCCACTTGTCAGCCCTGGAAGATGACCAGATCAGTGAATTTGCCAATCGGGCTTACCTGAAAGGGTTTCTGCGTATCTATGCCGCCTATCTCGGCTTGAATTCTGATGATCTGTCACGTATGTATGACAAACTCTATGGCATAACCGGTGAGACCGGCGATGCGGGCACCGCACCGACTGAAATAAAATCTACCCGCCCGGACCGGCGGCTGATGCTTCTCAAAAAACTGGCCTTTCCCGGCCTGCTCCTGCTGCTGGTCCTGATAACGGCTACATTTTTCCGACGGCCGTCACCTTCTCCCGTTCGCCCGAGCCCGCTCGTGGCTGCTACGCCACCCTCCCCTGTTTCAGCTATCCAGCCGCAACTCAGCGCTGCCAGAAATAAAATGGAGCTCCCCCCTGTAAACACGACTCCGAAAGTGCCCGCTCCGGTGCTAAAACCTGAACCCGAGACTGAGCAGATCGATGTTCGCCCCGCTGAAACGACCAAAGGATTCGTTCTCAAGATCAAGGTTATCCAGAACGGCACCATGACTGCTAATGTTGATGGTGCGGGAGGCCAGAACTACGAGCTTTCCACCGGCGATATTATCGAATGGAAAATCGACCGGGGAGTGACGCTTGAACTGAGTGATGCCGGGGGGGTCGAGATTGAGTTGAACGGAAAACCGTATAAGCAACTCGGACCCCAGGGAAAACCGGGCTACGCTGAATTCAACGCCAATGGCCTTAAACAGTAATCAGGATCCTGATAGCTCGAGTCATACCGGTTCCTGTCCACGCCCACGCAGACAACAAAAATATCGGCACCAGCTTGACAGATCTTTGCACCGTGCTAGACTTCCTCCATTCAATGTAGCAGTAGGGAGTACGCCGTGCACCATGATCAGAAACGGATACTGGTTGTAGAAGATGAGGAGAATGCCCGTGTGGCGCTCGCCAAGATTCTCGTCAACGAGGGGTTTGATGTCGCAATGGCGGGCAATGGCCGTGAGGCGCTTGACCACCTGCGAAGCTGTGACGCCGAACTGATCATAACAGACCTCAATATGCCGGAAATGAACGGCCTGGCATTTTTGCGAGAGCTCAATCTGCGGCACCCCTCCAGCAACGTCATCATGATTACCGCCTACGGCGAAGTAGAGTCATATCTGGAGGCCATGACGCTGGGCGCTTTCGAGTATATCAATAAACCGGTCCGCTATGACGATCTGAAAAAAGTGATCAACAAGATCTTCAAAACCGCCTGATGTTTCGCTGCAACCTTCAAGGAGGGTATGACATGAAAAATTTCACTAAAATCCTGACCGCCATCGATTTTTCGGAAAACTCTGACTTCGCCTTTGAATATGCACTGACCATGGCGCAAAAATTTGATGCCGAGCTGACGATTGTGCATGTCATCAACGAGCCGGTTGATCTGCGTGGCTTTTACGTTCCACACATCTCCTTTGAGCAGCTTGAAAAAGAGATCGAAGACGGGGCGGCAAAAATGATGGAGAGCTTCTGTGCAACCAGGCTGAGCGGCTTTACACATTACAAGACCGCCATTATTTCCGGTATCCCGTACGATGAAATTACCCGTGCGGCGGAAGAGTGCGGCGCCTCACTGATTGTACTGGGAACCCATGGACGCACCGGGTTTGATCACCTTCTTTTCGGCAGTACCGCCGAACGGGTTGTACGTTCTGCAAGCTGCCCGGTACTTACGGTCAGGCTGCCGGTCGCGAAAGACTAACTTACACACGAGGCACTCACAGACTCCATGCCAGTTGAAAAAGAATCTCGCCCCACACTTGCCACGCTTGTAATTATCGATGATGATCCCAATCTCCTCGAACTTACATCCCTGATCCTCTCCCGACGCGGTTTCCAGGTCTTTGCAGCGTGTACCCCACGCGCAGGCCTGGAGCTGATCGCCGCCCATTCTCCGGAACTCGTGCTGCTTGACTACGTCATGCCGGAAATGAACGGACTTGACACGCTACGACAGATTAAGTCGCAATTTCCCGATACGTACGTGGTGATGTTTACCGGAAAGGGAAGCGAAGAAATTGCTGTCGAGTTGATGAAAAGCGGCGCTTCCGAATATCTGCTCAAGCCGTTTAACAACCGCAACCTGATTGAACGACTCGAAAATGTCCTTAAGGTACGTGAAGTTGAGCTGCATAATCGCATACTGCAACGGGAGCAGGAGCGGCTGCTGCGCGAGATTGAGACCTGGAATCAGGAGCTTCAGAATCGGGTTCGTGAAAAGACTGAGGCGCTTCACAACGCGCAGGATGAGATTGTTCAATCCGAAAAGCTCGCTGCGCTCGGCTATCTTGCGGCCGGTATGGCCCATGAAATTCGGAATCCGCTTAACTCGATCTCACTGTTTATTCAGCTGATGCGACAAAACAGTGACGATCCAGAACAGCGTGAATATCAGGGTAAGATTCTGAAGGAAGTCGAACGGGTCGATGCAATCATCCGGAAATTGCTGGATGTTTCCCGTCGTACGAGGGTCATTACATCAAATGTTCTGATCAACCGGGTCATAGATGCTGCCCTGGATGTATTCGCACCCCAGATAGAAACCCGCAACATCATAGTTGAACGGAACTATACTACCCTGCCGGCGCCTATTACTGCCGATGCGGCCGAACTGGAACAGATTTTCACCAATCTGTTCCTGAATGCACTGGATGAAATGACGCAGGGGGGGCGACTGGTTATCGAAATAACTCAACAGGACAGTCGTGTCATTATCAGAGTTTCAGACAGCGGCGGCGGCATACCTGAAAGTGCCCTGCCGAACATATTTGAACCGTTTTACAGCACCAAGAGCCGTGGCACCGGCATGGGACTGCCAGTCGCCCAGCGGATAGCCCGCATGTACGAGGGGCTGCTGACCGTTGAAGAAACCTCTTCCCTGGGCACCATCTTCCGCTTGGAGTTCCCGATCAGCCGCTAAAAGCACATTTGCCATTTCAATATCTGGTAAAGTGGTGTATGACACTCATGCTTTTCACTACCGGAACGGGGTAAAATGTAGCGGCCATGAGTACACCACGCGAAAAAATTCTTTTAATCGATGATGACCCCTTCTTCTTAAAAATACTATCCGATCATTTCTCTGCAAGCGGTTTTACTGTTTTCAATGCCAACGACGGCATTGAAGGGATCAAAGCCTATCTGGAAAAGCTGCCTGACGTCGTCATCTCTGATCTGGTAATGCCTCGCATGGGGGGAGTCAGCACCTGTATGGAAATAGCCCGACTGGCGGGCGATCATCCGCCGGTTATCGTAATGCTGACCTCCATGTTCAAAGAAACGCCGCACGAACACGCAACCGCTGAAATGGGTGCCCGGGTTCATATTCCCAAATCCACCACTCCGCTGGACATTGTCATCATCGTCGAACAGCTTCTGGAACGTCAAAAGCAGCTACAGAGCTGAGCTCATGCCGTATATCTACCGAAACCTCCCCCTCACCCCGCACGACAACGAAGAAGCACTCCTCCAGCTGCTTGCTGCCAGACTGGCGGTTCCTCCGGCACTGCTGCGTGACGTCCATATCATGCGCAAAGCGGTTGACGCCCGTAAAAAAGCCGCTATCAAACTGGTCTACACACTCGCCTTTGCTGCCGATACTTCCCTGCGCGAGAAGCTGGGCAGTGACCCGAATGTTGAATGGGTGGCCGAAACTGCCGCGCCGGAGATCCCCAGGATCAGTACCCACAAGCGAATTGTCATCGTCGGGAGCGGCCCGGCCGGTCTGTTCGCTGCACTGCGCCTCCGCCAGTACGGCCTGACCGCCACCATCATTGAGCGTGGAGAACCGGTCGAGCGCCGGACGTTGGCGGTCCAGCAATTCTGGAAGGCCGGCATCCTCGATCCCGAATCCAACGTGCAGTTCGGTGAGGGGGGTGCCGGAACATTCTCGGATGGCAAGCTGACCTGCCGCTCAAAAGATCCGCTGGTGCCATGGGTGCTGGAACAGCTGATCAGCTTCGGCGCTCAGCCGGAAGTACGCTATCTGGCAAAACCGCATATCGGCACCGACCGACTGCGGACCGTGATCACCGCCATACGCACCGAACTGATTGCCAGCGGTTTTTTGGTCCGTTTCGGCTGCCGCATGAAAGACATCGTGCGGAAAGATGATAAAATCTGCGCGCTGATTGTAAACGGAAACGAGGAAATCTGCTGCGACCAGCTGATTCTGGCCTGTGGACACAGTGCCCGCGACACCTATGAGTTGCTGGAGCAACATCAGATTCCGCTGCTGAGAAAAGCTTTCGCCATGGGACTCAGAGTCGAACATCCGCAAGAGCTGATCAACCGTATCCAGTACGGAAATGGACAGCATCCGGCCTTGCCGGTCGCCGAATACGCAGCCACCTGGAATGACAGCAGCTCTGGTCGCAGCGCCTATTCGTTCTGTATGTGTCCGGGAGGTGTCGTAGTGGGGGGCTCATCCGAGCCGGGTGGCGTGGTAACCAACGGTATGAGTAGCCAGATGCGTAATTCACCGTTTGCCAACAGCGCTCTGGTTGTTAATATCCGCGAGGACGATTTTGAAGGTGATGGTCCGCTGGCCGGTGTCCGCCTGCAGCGTCGCTGGGAACGGCAGGCTTTTACCGCAGGTGGCGACGACTATCGTGCTCCAGCCCAGAATCTGCTCGATTTTTTGGGGTTACCGGGAGGCGGCAGCATCTCCGCCAGCTACCGCCCCGGCATCACGGCAGCCGACTTGGCAACCGTACTGCCGCACTTTGTCATACAATCGTTACGGTCCGGAATCGTCGACTTCGAACGACGACTAAGAGGTTTCATCACCGCAGAAGCAACCCTGATCGGTATCGAATCGCGTACCTCCTCGCCGGTACGGGTGCTGCGCGACAGCTACGGCGAATCGGTAGGTCTCAGCGGGCTCTATCCGACCGGTGAAGGAGCCGGTTATGCCGGCGGCATCATGAGCTCAGCCGTCGATGGCGTCAAAATTGCCGATGTTATTGCAGGACGTGTTGCTGCGCACTAACATCGCAGCATCACTTCGGTATATCCAGCTTTAGATCAAGTTCCCGCACACTCCCCAATGAAGCAACCGGGGCATCAAACTTCTCCGCATTTCCAACCAGCACCATCTTGAAAGCATCCGGATGCAGGTATTTTCGGGCGGCATTCAGCACATCAGCTGCAGACACCTTGGCAATATTATCACGGTAGCGTTCAAGATAATCGGCAGCGTAGCCGTAGTACTCGAGCCGGGCCCGCTGCGTCACGATTGAGGCAGGATTGGCAAAGCCGAACATGAAGGAATTGACAATGTATTCGCGGGCGGCATTCAACTCACTGTCGCTGACCGGCTCTTTGGTCATGCCGGCAATAATCCCGCTCATCAGCTTGATCGCTTTGACGGTTGATTCCGCCTTGGTCTCGGTTTCTGCGACGAAACTGCCGGTAAAACGTCGTCCGATATCGAAGTGACTCCCGACATTATAGGCCAAACCCTGGTTGGTGCGGATCTCCGTCGTCAGCCGCGATGTAAAACTCCCTCCCAGGATATAATCGAGCACACGTACGGCATACAGTTCGGGATCATCTTTGGAGAGACCCGGATGCCCCATACGGATGACGGTCTGGTTGACATCTTTCTTTGCATAGATGACCTCAGCCGTAACATTCCTGGCGGGCTGCGGGATCTCGGGCAATCGCAGCGCTTCAACCTTCCGGGCCGGTCCAAAGGTTGCGTTCAACTCCTTCAGCAGAACCTCACGATTAAAATCACCGGAAACGGCCAGAATGATGTTGTCCGTACGGAAAAAGCGGCCGTGAAAATCAAGCAGTTCCTGGCGCTGTATGGCACTGACCGAGGCGTAGCTCGGAACTACACCCAGCGGGTGGCCGGCGTAGATGGCTTTCCCGATCTCGCGTCCGGCAATCTCTTTCGGGTCGTCATTTTGGCGCCTGAGCCCTTCGATGGACTGCTTACGGGCGATTTCAATCCGCGCTGCACTGAAATCGGGGCGCAGCAGTACATCGCTGAAAATCTTCAGCGTGCGGCTGAAATTTTTGGTCAGGGTCGTCAACGAAACGGTGCCCATATCGCTGCCGATCGAGCTTTCGACCGAGGAGGCCATAAATTCAAGCTCGTCATCCATCTTTTCCGGTGACAGTCCACCGGCTCCGCCACTGCGCATGACGCTACCGACCATGCCTGCCAAACCGCTTCTGCCGGCCGGATCATAGACGGTACCGACCCGCACCAGAGCGGATATGTTGATAATCGGCAGTTCACTGTCGCGCAGCAGGTAGACCGGCATGCCGCACTCCAGCATGATCCGTTCGGCCTTCGGGATCTGATACGCCAAAGGCGGGAAAGTGATGTTGCGTGGATTGGCAAGCGCTTTTTCAGCGGCCGAAACAGGGGCCAGGCCAGCCAGCAGAAAGCAGAGTATCAGAATCAGAAATCTCATTATTTGTCACCACCCTTTTTTGTGATAAAGCCGACGGTACGATTTTCGCGGGTAAAGTAGTCACGGGCCACCCGCTGAATATCGGCCGGTGTGACCTTGGCAATTTTGCCCCGTTGTTCGGTCATATAGCGCCAGCTGCCGGTTACGGCCTCATATTCCGTCAGATTGCGAGCCAGACCACCATTGGTTCCCATCCGGCGCGCCTCTTCATATTCCATTTTATTGAGAATCCGCTGCAGGTCACGCTCTGTGACCGGTTGCGTTTTGAGCAGCTCGAGTTCCGCCAGAATTGACGCTTCGACTTCGCTGACAGTGTGTGGCGTCCGCGGGGTGGCGCTGACCAGGAACAGGTTGGGGTAGCGGCTGCCGGGAGCATCAAAAACGCCGACATCGGTAGCAAGCTGTTTTTCTATGACCATTTTTTTATGAAAACGGGATGTACGACCGCTTCCCAGAATCATGGTAATGACGTCGAAGACGTAATCATCGGCGGTTGCGATAGCAGGTTTATGAAACCCCATGACGATAGTCGGTTCGGCTTCCGCCACCAGTTCGATACGGCGCTCACCAGCCTGTTTCGGCTCTTCGGCGGTCACCGGCGCCAGCGTTTTCCCCGGCTTCATATCACCGAAGTATCGCTCTACCAGCTTGATGGTAGCGGCGGTATCTATATCGCCGACAATGGCCACAATGGCATTGTTGGGTGCGTAGTAGTTGTGAAAAAACTGCTCCGCCTTGGTACGGGTCAGCCCCTCGATATCAGACATCCAGCCGATAGTCGGCTGACCGTAGGGGTGGGCCAGAAAACTGGAAGCCAGAAAGGTCTCCCACAGCTTGCTGTCAGGGTCAGCATCGTAGGAGCGCCGCCGTTCCTCCATAACAACGGAGCGTTCACTGTAGAACTCGCGCAGCACGGCATTCTGCAACCGGTCCGCTTCGATGGCGGCCCACAACTCCAGCTTGTTGGCGGGGAGACTGATCAGATAGGTCGTACCGTCACGGCTGGTAAACGCGTTATAACCGGTACCGCCGTTTTTGGAATAGAGCTCGAAAAACTCGTCCTTGATGACAAATTTCGATGCTTCCGACTCCAGTGCCGTCAGCTTTTTCTGCAGCGTATCAAGCTGAACGGCATCAGCCTTGTCGCGCTTGGCTTTTTCTGCGATCAGCTGCTGACCGGTCTGCTCGATCTGAACCAGAAGCGGCTTCTCGGAGGCATAATCCTTGGTACCGATCGTGGTAGTACCCTTGAAGAGCATATGTTCCAGCAGGTGAGCAATTCCACGCTCATCACTCTTTTCATCAACGCTTCCGACCCGGAAACGGATCCAGGCCGAGACCGTCGGTGAAGTGTGCCGCTCAACCAGCAGCAGCTTCATTCCGTTTTTCATCGTATGTTCGACAACCTTTTCTTCCAGCGTCGCGGCCTGTAAACCGCTGACGCTGAGCATCATCAGCATGACTGCCATTACTATTCGCTTCATAGCTCTACTCCCTTTAAAATACTGAGAATTTAATATATTTCCGCGGATGGGCCTTGAAATCATTTACCAGGGCGTCCAGATTCTCCACCATGCGGTTCATGCGCTCATACAGTTCCTTGTCACTGATTAATTTTCCGGCTGTCCCTTCGCCGTTTTTAACCTTCACCGTGACCTCTTCAATCGCCTTGACGGAAGAATCAGCCCGGGTCAGCAGCGAAAGCCCCTTGTCATAAAATTCGCGATCATTGAGCAGCAGCCCGATGGTACCCTCTTTTGACATGATTTTTTTATTCAGATCGCGGACATCGTCAGCGGCCTGGGTACTCTTTTCAGACAACGCTACCAGCTTGTTATAGAGCGTTGTGTCGTAGATCAGTTTATTGAGCGTCCCCTCTGATTCCTGAATATCATGCAGCGTCTGGTCGGCCCGCGTCAGGATGCTGCTCAGCTTGTTGTACGGCTCCGGATCGCGATTTAATCGTCCCAGCGTCCCTTCACCACGGTTGATCGTGACGACCAGGTCTCTCATTTCAACGGCCAGACGGGCGATATTGGTGTACAGAGTCTCATCCTTACTCAGTTTACCCAAGGTCCCGCGCCCCTGATTGATACTATCAATAATACCGTTGACCCTGTCAAAGGTGGTGCCCGCCTTCTGAACGACATCATCCAGCTTGGTAACCGGCGTACCGCGCAAAAGCGGCGGTGCCTTCTCGGAGTAGCTGCTGGAGGGTGTAACATCAACGTACTTTTCGCCCATCAGCCCACGGGTCTTAATGGTAACCTTAGAGTCCGAACCGATCTTTTTCAAGGCATCGTTATCAACCTGCAGGTCGATACTGACTTCGTTGCTGACCTTCGGATCCGCAAAGCGGATATCGGTCACCAGTCCAACATCAACACCTGCCAGCCAGACCGGAGCCCCCTCCTTGAGACCGGCGACATCCTCCATCACCACCCGCACAGCGCCTTTGGGGACAAACATCTTGGTCTTTTGACCCATCAAAAGCACGCCGGCGGCGATGATGATCAGCGTCAAAAAAATGAAGACCCCCGCCCGCACCTGCGCCCACCCGATCTGATTACTCCGTTTCATACTCTGTACCACCTGGTTATTCATAATTTCAGTTCTTAAGCGTCATACGAACAGCGAACTTTCGGTTGGCTGCAAAAAATCACGCACCTCGGGGATAGAACTGGCCTTCAACTGCACTTCGTTCCCCTCAAACAGCATGCGCGCCTGATGCAGAAAGGTAAAGCGCTGCGATGTGGCGAAGGCGGTGTTCAGATCATGCGTCACCATCAGAGTCGTCTTCCCTTCCGCCTGCAGTCGCTGCATCAGATTGCAAATATTATACACGCCGATCGGGTCGAGACCGGTGGTCGGTTCGTCAAAAAAGATATAATCGGGATCAGCAGCCAGAGCCCGTGCGATCGCCACCCGTTTTTTCATACCACCTGAAAGTTCCGAAGGGTAAAGGTTGAGGGCCGCCTCGACCCCGACGAAACTGAGTTTTTCTGTCACGACAGACTGAATCTCGCGCGCTGAGAGGCGATTCTCCTCAAACAGGCGATAGCCGACATTCTCGCCGACGGTCATCGAGTCGAACAGCGCGCCCCCCTGAAAGACGATGGCGATGCGCTTGCGAGGTTCGATAAAGCGTGATTCCGGCAACCCGGTTATGCAGAGATCGCCGAGAAAAACCCGGCCGGAATCCGGATCCAGCAACCCCAATAGTAACTTGAGAATCGTTGTTTTTCCAGCCCCGCTGACCCCCAGAATCGTATGGTTGACACTCCGTTCCAGGCAGAAATCGAAATCTTCCAGGATTTTTCTGCCGCCAATTGAGTAGCAGAGCTGCTCCATGCGAATTGAATATCGGTCACTCACGGACACGCAACCCCTCCCATGGTACAAATGGTGCGATACTGATCCGCTGTCACCGGCTGAATTGAAAGACGACTCCGCGTTACCAGCGGCATATCGGCCAGGAGCGGATTGTTTTTGATACTCTCCAGCGTCACGATCTTCGTCATCGGCGAGCTGTAGCGTACATCCACCATATACCAGATCGGTTTCAAGGCGGAGTCTTTGGGGTCAAAATGCTCCCCGTTCGGATCGCGCGCGGTGAAGTCGGGATAACCAGCACGGACGACCTCGGCCAGACCGACCACCGCCGGTTCAGGGATGCTGCTGTGATAGAACAAAATCCGATCACCGACCTGAATTTGGTCACGCAGGAAATTGCGGGCCTGAAAGTTCCGTACGCCGTCCCAATGCTCGGTCATATTCGGGCACCCTTTCAGATCATCAAAAGAGAAACAGCCCGGTTCCGTTTTAAAAAGCCAGTAGTTCATAGTTGTGTACATAGCATGTTTCCTTCCTAAAATGAAGGTGGTTATCTGATTCGGTCATCACCGGGGCAACAGTACTTTATTTCACTTGACAAATGAAACAGATAAATCTACGGTTCAACGCTCTAAAGGGGAGTAGCTATCAGCCGGAGAAATGGCTGATCCCGTGTTCGTCAGCACAGTCGCAAGACTCGGACAGGGAACGATATCATCGCAAGCAAGACCTTTATCCAAAGCGCAGCAGTTCGCCGTGGGTAAAGGTCTTTTTTATTTTGCCCGACGGAAATCCAAGCAAGGAGAATAAAATGAAAAAACAGGTTGTACGAGGATTCACCATTTTGGCAGCCATCTTGTTTTTGAGCATTACGGTACTGGAGCCCAGCGCCCACGCCAGGGCCGGCGGCAGCCGTTCGTCCGGTGGTGGCGGCTCGCGTAGCTATTCCAGACCAGCCGCCCCTTCGTCTCAGCCCGGACCGTCACGGCAGCAGGCAGCACCTGCACCTGTTCAGCAGCAGGGGGGCGGATTCATGAGGAGCATGGCCGGAGGGCTCGCCGGTGGCATGCTCGGCAGCATGCTGTTCAGCAGCTTCGCCGGTGCAGGAAATGGCGGAGGTATGAGTGGTGGCGGTGGTGGCGGCATCGGACTGTTCGGAATTCTCATGCTGGCGGGAATCGGCTACCTTGTCTATCGCTATTTTAATAAAACAGAAGGTTAAATTTGAATAATTTTGGACCTTTACCAGACCTTCCGGCAACAATACGTGGCGTCTTTCTGAGATCAGACCGTCATAAGCAGATGTAATTTGGATTGATCTTCCGCTCATAGGTTCGACATACTTCTCCTTGAGCGGAGGATCAATCCGGTACGACCTGAAGTCCGTGTTCCAAGGCATTCGAAATCAAGGACAGCGCATATATCAGCCGCCCATCAGCAGGATCGTCTGGAACCCTTCTTAGTAAGGCGACATCCTGACGTCACTACTCTCGAACAAGCTCATCTACGTGATCATAGTAAGCGGCTTGGCAAAATCTTCAATGAGCGGGAGCGCTCAAGCCATTTTTGTCTTTTCTTTGACGATGGCAGGTGACTGTGCTACATTCCTGCACGCTGGAACGGGCAGGTGCTGTTTACAAAATGATAACTCTATACAAAACATGCATAACCCTGAACCAAAACGCCCCCTGAAAAGAGCCTGATTCCTCTTGAAATCCCAAACTAAAATTATCTGCATCGCAAATCAGAAAGGCGGCGTCGGCAAGACGACTACAGCCGTCAATCTGGCGGCCTGTCTGGCTGCGGCCGAGCGGCAGACCCTGCTGATCGATATTGATCCGCAGGGCAATGCCACCAGTGGTGTTGGTGTGGACAAATCCATTCTAAAGCAGACGGTCTATGATGCTCTGATCAATGAAGTCGATCCGGCTGCGCTGATTATCGATACCGGTCACCCGTTTCTGCATATTCTCCCCGCAAATTCTGATCTGGCAGGTGCTGAGCTGGAGCTGGCTTCAGAGCTGGCCCGTGAGCAGCGCCTGAAGATGATGCTGGCAACACTGGGTGAGCAGTACCGCTATATTATTATCGATTGTCCCCCCTCTCTAAACCTTTTGACTATCAATGCCATGACCGCTGCCGACTCGGTGCTGATTCCGCTACAGTGTGAGTTCTATGCGATGGAGGGCTTTTCGCAGATTTTGCGCACCATCAAGCTGATCCAGAAGATGATTAATCCGGCGTTGAAGATTGAGGGCATTTTGCTGACTATGTTTGATGCCCGCAGCAATTTAGGAAAAGAGGTTGCCGAGGAGATTCGTACGCATTTCCCCGGCCAGGTCTTTGACGCGGTCATTCCTCGCAACGTGCGCCTCGCAGAAGCTCCCAGCCATGGCAAGCCGATTATTTATTACGACATCACATCGCGTGGCGCAGCCAGTTATCTGCAGCTGGCCCGTGAGATAATTCAGAGGGAGAGTATATAATGGCCAGGATTGGCGGACTCGGTCGCGGCATGGCAGCATTACTGCACGTGCCGGAACCAGTTGACGAGTCGAAGAACTATTTTATCTGTCCGATTGAAAAGATACGACCCAACCGCAATCAGCCGCGCAAACATTTTGCAGCTGACAAGCTGGAAGAGTTGGCGGCCTCGATCCGCGAGCAGGGTATTATTCAACCGCTGGTTGTGACAAAAACGGATGACGGTTACGAGATCATCGCTGGTGAGCGACGCTGGCGAGCCGCACAGAAAGCCGGCCTGCATGAAATTCCGATCGTCATTCGCGAGGCGACTCCGGATGCGGTGATGGAGCTTGCGCTCATAGAAAATATTCAGCGTCAGGATCTGAACGCTATTGAAGAGGCCCAGGCCTACCGCTCTCTAGTGGAGCAATTTTCAATCTCGCAGGAAGATGTCGCCAAGCGGGTCGGCAAGAATCGTACTACGGTTACCAACTCGTTGCGGCTGCTTAAGCTGCCGGATGAGATTCAACGGGATATCGTTGAGAATAGACTCAGCATGGGGCACGCTCGTGCGTTGCTGTCGCTGGAGGGAGCGGAGCTGGTTGAAAAGGCACGCCACGAGATACTGCACAAGCAGTTAAGTGTACGCGCCACAGAAGATCTTGTGCGCCGCTTGAAAAGTAATCCGCACCCACAACCAGCCAAGCGTCCACAACAACCGGACCTGCTGATAGCGTCACTTGAGGAACAGTTGCAGAAGCGCTTTCAATCACGGGTTGCCATTCGTAAAGTCGGCAGCAAGGGTGGCCGATTGGAAATTCATTACAACGATTCTGATGAATTAACCCGTATCATCGATCTGCTTGAGATATAAACGTAATGCCGCAATAAAAAATACTGTAAACATTTTATGATATAGCTTGACAGCGATAATCTTATCATGATAGTTAGCGTCTGTTTTAGAGTCGTTCGTGGGATACAGTATACAACTTAACATGCCTGCAAGGGGTAGGTCGTGATAGAATTAAACTTATCGTTCGTTATTCAGCTGGTCAATTTCGGCATTCTCGTGCTTGTCTTGAATATGTTCCTGTACAAACCGATACGCAAGGTTCTGGCCGACCGACGTCAGGTGATCGACTCCGCTCGTCAGAAAACAGTTTCGGTTGATGCTGAAGTTCAGACCAAGATGGCCCAGTATCAGGCCCGCTTGCACGAAGCCAAAACCGAGGCCGGTGCCCGTCGTGCAGAGGCATTAAAGCTGGCGCAGACTGAAGAGGCTGTCGTACTTGGAAAAGCTCGTCAGCAGGCGGCAGATTCTTTAGCGGCGATTCGTGATCGTGTTGCCAAAGAAGCAACCGAAGCACGCGAACTTTTAAAGAAGCAGGCCGAGTCGCTCTCCGGCGACATCTGCGAGAAAATACTCGGGAGGAGCCTGTAGTATGTATAAAATATCCACTCGCACCAAAAAAGCAGTGCTTATTCTGAGCTACGTTACACTGCTGTTAGTATGTGCTTCACTCGGGTATGCTTCTGAAGGCGGCCAAGGCGCAAGCCACGCAGGAAGTGCAGCACAGATGAAAGACCTCGGCTGGCGTGTGCTTAACTTTGCCGTACTGGTTGCAATTATCGTATGGGCGCTCAAGAAAGCTGATGTCAAAGGTTCACTGGCCGCCCGCCAGACAGAGATCGAAAAAAGTCTGAAAGATGCCGAATCTGCCCGCGATGCCGCCGAAGCTAAGCTGCGCGAATACAGCGGCAAACTTGATCAGGCTTCCAAAGAAATTGACGACCTTCATGCAGCGATTATCCGTGAGGGTGAACAGGAAAAAGTGCGCATCGTAGCGGAAGCCAATCAGGCTGCCGAAAAGATTATCGCCCAGGCTGCACAATCCGCCGAACAGGAAACCATCAAGGCCCGTACGGCTCTGCGTGTAGAGGCAGCCCGCCTGGCAGTTGAGCTTGCCAACGGCAAGCTGATCAGCACCATAAAGAAGGACGACCACGACCGATTTGTCGGTGAATATCTTGACAAGGTGGTACAGATCCAGTGATTAATAACGCACTTGCGAGACGATATGCCAAGGCGCTCGTTCAACTTGGTTCCGAAGGTGGCTTGGTAGACCAGTTCCGTGAAGAGCTGGCTGCAGTTGACTGTTTGTTTGCCGGTAATGCTGAAGTCCGTGCAGCTTTTTCAGATCCGGCACTGACGCTTGATCAGAAAAAAGCGATCATGAAAGAGCTGATTGCAAAATTGGGCAGCTCCGAGCTGGTCTCCAATTTTCTGCTGCTGCTTGTCGATAAGAACCGCGTCGCTTTCCTGGGTCAGATTGTTCAGACCTACGAGCAGCTGGCAGATGAATTCTCGGGTGTTATTCGGCCGCTTATCCGCACCGCATTTGCGCTTGATGTTGCCCAGATTGCATCTATTCAAGCAGCGCTTGAAAAAAAGACCGGAAATAAAGTACTGCCGCAGGTGGTAGTTGATGCCTCACTTCTGGGGGGAGTTGTTACCCAGATCGGCGATATTGCATACGATAACAGTGTCAAGACCCAGCTTAAAAGGATTCAGGATATATTACAGAAGGGGTAGGAGCTTCCATGGAAATCAGAGCCGAAGAGATCAGCGAGATCATCAGAAAGCAAATCAAAGAGTATGGCAAGGAAGTGGAAGTGTCGGAGACCGGCACGATCATCTCCATTGGTGACGGTATTGCGCGTATACATGGCTTGGCAGGCGCTATGGCCGGCGAGTTGCTCGAATTTCCGGGCGGCGTGAGCGGTATGGTTCTCAACCTCGAAGAAGATAACGTCGGAGCCGCTATTCTTGGCGAATTCGCCGAGATCAAGGAAGGCGATACGGTTAAGCGTTCTGGTCGTATTACCGAGGTTCCTGTCGGTAACGCGCTGATCGGGCGAGTTGTTAATGCTATCGGTCAGCCGATTGACGGCAAAGGCGCCATTACTACCGACACGTTCAGCAAAGTCGAAATCAAGGCCCCCGGTATCGTTGACCGTAAATCAGTTCATCAGCCGATGGCTACCGGCCTCAAGGCGATCGATTCCATGGTTCCAATCGGGCGTGGACAGCGCGAACTGATCATCGGTGACCGTCAGACCGGCAAAACAGCTGTTGCCATCGATACGATCATCAATCAGAAGGGTGGCGATGTTGTCTGCATCTATGTCGCAATCGGCCAGAAGCGTTCAACGGTTGCTCAGGTTGTTTCCAAGCTGACCGAACATGGCGCCATGGATTACACAATCGTTGTTGCTGCGACCGCATCTGAATCCGCGCCGCTTCAATTTATCGCACCGTATACCGGCGTAACCATGGGAGAGTACTTCCGTGATAATGGTAAGCATGCCCTGATCATTTATGATGACCTTTCCAAACAGGCCGTTGCCTATCGTCAGCTTTCTCTGCTTCTGCGTCGCCCACCAGGCCGCGAAGCGTATCCGGGGGACGTTTTCTACCTGCACAGCCGTTTGCTGGAACGTGCCTGCAAACTCTCCGATGCTCGAGGCGCCGGGTCATTGACCGCTCTGCCGATCATCGAAACACAGGCCGGTGACGTTTCTGCATATATTCCGACTAACGTAATCTCGATTACTGACGGCCAGATCTACCTCGAGTCCGATTTATTCTTCTCCGGTGTACGTCCGGCGATCAACGTCGGTCTCTCGGTATCCCGCGTTGGTGGTTCAGCACAGACAAAATCAATGAAACAGGTTGCCGGTACCCTGCGTCTCGACTTGGCTCAGTATCGCGAAATGGCAGCTTTTGCCCAGTTCGGTTCCGATCTGGACAGAGCTACCCAGATGCAGCTGGAGCGCGGTGTGCGGCTGGTTGAAATTCTGAAACAGCCACAGTACCGACCTATCCCGAACGAAAAACAGGTTCTGATCATCTTCGCCGCCAATAACGGCTTTATGGATGATCTGGCGGTTGCGGTTCTTGGTCGCTATGAAACCGAGATGTACGCCTATTTTGATAATCGTCAGGCCGATCTGGTAAGTGAACTGCGTGACAAGAAAGCGATTGATGACGATCTGAAGAAACGGATTGTTGCTGCACTTGATCAGTTCAAAAAGGAATTTACCGCTTAAACAAGGACGGATTGACCAATGGCGAGCCTTAAAAGCATTAAAAAACGGATTGTATCCGTAAAGAATACCCGCCAGATCACCAAAGCCATGAAAATGGTTTCGGCGGCCAAATTGCGCCGTGCCCAGGAGAATGTTGTCGCTGCCCGGCCGTATGCCCGTAAGCTCAGCGAAGTTCTGGAATCACTGGCCGGCAACCAGAGCGGTGATCTGCATCCTCTCCTCGAAGCGCGCGAAGCAAAAAAACTGCTACTGATTGTTGTCAGCTCCGACAGGGGGCTGTGTGGTGGTTTCAATAGCAATCTCTGCAAGGCGGGCGAGCGTTTCATCAAGGAAAACAGTTCAAAGTATGAGCAGATCAGAGTCCTGACCGTTGGGCGTAAAGGCTTTGAATATTTTAAAAACCGGCAGACAATCTACAAAAACTACACCAATATTATTACCAAGCCAACCTATCAGGGTGCTGCGTCACTTGCGCAGGATGTCATAGAAGGGTATCTGGCTGGTGAGTATGATCGTGTTGAGCTGCTGTACAATGCCTTCAGAACCGTCATGTCTCAGGATATAACCTTTCAGCCTTTGTTGCCGATCATACCTGAACAAAAAGCTGAAGGTGAAGATACAACTCCGGTCGAGTACATCTATGAGCCGTCCGTCGGTGAATTGCTGGCTGAAATCCTGCCTAAAAACATCGAAGTGCAGCTCTTCAAATCATTGCTTGAGTCGGTTGCCGGTGAGCATGGCGCACGTATGACAGCCATGGACAGCGCATCCAAAAACGCAAATGAAATGATCGGTAAACTGACACTGCAGTATAACCGTGCCCGTCAGGCAGCTATCACCACGGAGTTGATGGAAATCATCTCCGGCTCTGAATCAATCAAGGGATAATACAGAATTCGCATCACTATAGAGAGGCCGCAGGCCGCAGGAGGACACTGTTCCATGAGTCAAAACACAGGTAAAATTACGCAGGTTATCGGCGCTGTTATCGACGTCGAGTTTGAGCCCGGCAAATTGCCCGAGATCTATCACGCCCTTCGAGTAACCAACCCGGCCATTGATGACCGTGAAAATAACCTGGTACTTGAAGTCGCACAGCATCTGGGTGAAAACTCTGTACGTACAATTGCAATGGACTCAACCGACGGTCTCAAACGCGGTCAGGTAGCTATCGATACCGGCAAACAGATCTGTGCACCGGTCGGCCACAAGACACTCGGACGCATCATGAATGTTATTGGTGAACCGGTTGACGAAATGGGTCCGATCGGTAATGAAAAAGAGTACGGTATTCACCGTGAAGCTCCACCATTTGAAGACCAGTCAACCAAAGTAGAAGCTTTTACAACCGGCATCAAGGTTGTTGACTTACTTGCTCCATATGCCCGCGGCGGAAAAATCGGCTTGTTCGGCGGCGCCGGCGTCGGCAAGACAGTTCTGATTATGGAGCTGATCAACAACATCGCCAAGCAGCATGGCGGTTATTCCGTTTTTGCGGGTGTTGGTGAACGTACCCGTGAGGGAAATGACCTCTGGATGGAAATGAAAGAGTCCGGCGTTCTTGATAAAGCCGCTCTCGTCTACGGCCAGATGAACGAGCCCCCTGGCGCCCGTGCCCGTGTTGCTCTGACAGCGCTCTCCGTTGCTGAATATTTCCGTGACGAAGAGGGTCAGGACGTTCTGCTCTTCATCGATAATATCTTCCGTTTTACGCAGGCCGGTTCAGAAGTTTCGGCTCTGCTGGGACGTATCCCGTCAGCCGTTGGTTACCAGCCTACGCTTGCTACTGAAATGGGTGAGCTGCAGGAACGCATTACTTCTACTAAAAAAGGTTCCATCACGTCGGTTCAGGCTATTTACGTACCTGCCGATGACTTGACAGACCCGGCTCCTGCTACCGCATTTGCCCACTTGGATGCTACGACGGTTCTTTCACGTCAGATCGCCGAGCTTGGTATCTACCCTGCAGTTGACCCTCTCGATTCGACATCACGTATTCTCGATCCGCAGGTTATTGGCGATGAACATTACGGTGTTGCCCGTTCTGTTCAGTACGTTCTGCAGAAGTACAAGGATCTTCAGGATATCATCGCAATTCTCGGTATGGATGAACTCTCTGAGGAAGATAAGCTGGTTGTTGCCCGTGCCCGTAAAATTCAGCGTTTCCTCTCGCAGCCGTTCCACGTTGCCGAGGCGTTCACCGGCGCACCCGGCAAATACGTTGAGCTGAAAGATACCATCAAAGGCTTTAAAGAGATCGTAGCCGGTATTCATGACGGTCTGCCGGAACAGGCTTTCTACATGGTCGGTTCGATCGAAGAAGCCATTGAAAAAGGCGCTAAGCTGGCTGCGGTTTAAACCCCTTGCTCCCCTCCTCATTGGGGGGAGAATTCGAAAATCTCTTGCCACTTCCTTTCTGTTTATTTTAGAAAGCCGGGAGGGGTTAACAAGGATAGATTATGGCTGAAAAAATGAAGCTTGACATAGTTACACCGTATAAAAAAGTAGTTGAAACCGAGGTTGAAGAGGTAACCGCCAGCGGTAAGCTTGGTGAGTTTGGCGTTTTACCGGGCCATGCACCATTCCTGACATCTCTCAGCATCGGCGAGCTGACCTACAAGAATAATGGTGTGCCTGTCAGCATGGCTCTTAACTGGGGCTATTTTGAAATCAAGGACGACAAAATCATCATCCTGGTTGAGACTGCCGAGACATCCGAGCAGATTGATGTTGAGCGTGCCCGTGCAGCTCAAGGGCGTGCCGAAGAGGCACTCAAAAAACTCACCTCTGAAGATAAACAGTTCAAGATCTACGAGGCTGCTCTTGAACGGGCCATTATCCGGATGCAGGTTGCCGGTAAAGCTGTTCGTAAATAATTCTTTTCACAGATAGAGACAAACTTGTATTAATCAGACCTCCGGGGTTTACAAAACCTCGGAGGTTTTGCATTTCAGTCGCTTACTTAACGAGTGTTTTCTGACCCGGCTTCCAGTTTAACGGACAGAGATTTGAGGTCTGAAGCCCTTCAAGCACCCGCAGCACCTCTTCAACACTACGCCCGACAGAAAGATTATGGACGACCTGATACTGGACTATTCCATTCGGGTCGATTATGAAAAGCCCGCGCAGAGCGACCCCCTCTTTAGCGTCCAGAATCCCATAACGCTGCGCCATATCCTTCTTTATGTCCGAAAAGAGCGGATATTTCAAATCGCCAAGATCTCCACGTTTAATCCAGGCCAGATGGGCGAATTTCCCGTCAACCGAACCTCCCAGAACCTCGGCGTTCAGTTTTTTAAATCTGGCGAGCTCTTTATTGAATCCGGTTATTTCAGTCGGGCAGATAAATGAAAAGTCAGCCGGATAGAAAAAGAGTACCAGCCATTTACCACGGTACTCATCGAGGGATACCTGTTTAACTTCCGTTCCGGTAATAGCTTCAACGTTAAATGATGGTGCCGCTTCTCCAACTTTTGCTAAGGTGGCACGCAGGTTAGCCGCAGAATCGGAGGCGGAAAGTGCGGCAGGAATTAACAGAAGCGTGATACAAAAAACGTACAGACACAATGATTTCATACAAGCTCCATAAAAGAGTATTACGGTTTACTGCCGGGGTGGACTCTGGTGACCGCTTTTTCGAACTCTGTCGGCGTGAAGCCCTTGAGTATCTCCTGATCGTTTCCGAGGACCACAACCGGTACTCCGTAGGTGTTGTATTTCTGAACCAGTTGATCCATTGCGGCAGGATCAAGTTCAACATCCCTGTTGATGAAGGGAATGTTGTGCGCGGTCAGGTATTCTTTCAGTTCGCGGCAATGAGGACACCAGGAGACGGTATAGATAACTATCTTTGGATAAGCGGATTTCTTTGGCTGTGCCGGATTAAGGATTGTTTGCGAAGCCCGGGTAGCCGCTTGTGTTGGCAGACCGGCTGATAGTAGAACAATGGTAAGTATCAGCAGCAGAGTAAAGTTGTGTGGTTTGAACTTTGAGAGAAACGATGCGTTGGGTACATATCTATTTTCCACGTTCAAAGCCCTCTCGTGCTGCAAGAAGATCGAGGTGAATTGTCAGCAGATCTTCAATCTCCAGCGGCATGTCGTTGTCACACTGTCGTGAATCGCGGGTCTTAATGTAGCGGCTACAGGCTTTGCAGGTGTCAACACGCGTGACACCTTCTCCTACGTTAAAATATGAGAGCTGATCTGCATCATCGCAGCCGCAATACGCACACGTCAGGCGTTTGAACGGCCAGATGAATGAACAGGTAGAACAGGAGAGCAACCGGCGTCCCTCTACGCCAACCAATTCCGCCATGCCGGCTCGCGAACCGCAGATAGGACAGAAACTCTCCTGCCAGCCGGTAACGTCTGCAAAACCAAATCCGGTTGAATAGCTCTCCAATGCGGTCTTGAGAGGTAGCTCAAAGATGTATTCAATCAGTGGTGATGGCACTGACAACAGCGCGGATGCATCATTGAGCGGTGAGCGATTTCGCCCCAGAATTGCTCCGTAAAGAGCGGCCGGATCGATGCTGCCGTTCTGTAGCGCATTCTTGACGGCCTGTAGATATTCAAGGTTTTCCTTGCCATTACGGCTCAGCACGTCAATAAGTCCGCGTAAAAAAACAGTCGTAGCGTCTCGATCTACATTCAGACTCGTACAGGTAATGTGTGGCACTCTGTTTTCGATTCTATAGGTATGGTCAGTAACTGGTGGTCGAACTTCAATTCCGGTCAGATCTTCCCGTCCCTGCAGATACTCATAGACATGCATAAAAAGAGGTACAATCTCTGCGTATTCGGGCAGTGTTTGTGCTGCCTGCTGCAGCGCGGCGATTTTACATTCAGTGGATGACATGGTTGCTCCTGAAAACGGTGCTAAAAAACTACTGATTATCGCCGGTTGTTTGCTTATACCATTTGGGATGATGTTTCTTCGCCCAGTTCTTTTTTACATCACCGTACAGCATGGCGTCGATTGTACCGGGATTGCCGATAGTAGCAAGATAGACATGTACGATGACGAACATGATCGATCCGACAAACATCAGGCCGTGCGAGAGAAGTGAAATCTGGACAATCCAGCGAGGAAACAACAGGGGCATCCAGATAAAAACTCCCGAAATACCAAGAACAGCCGTAGCAGCTGCAATGTAGAGAGCAAACAGTTTTTGTCCCGGATTGTATTTGCCGATATTGAAGTGGGCCGCTTTGCGTGAGAGATAGCCCCCCTGCTGTGAAACCCACTCTTTGTCATCCTGGTCAAAGGTTGAGATATCTTTCTTGTGATTGACATACATATACAGTGAGCTGAAAAAGAAAATTACTCCACCGATCTTATGTACTAAAATTGCATTCTGGCCGCCACCGAAAAAAGTAAAATAGCCGGTAAACAGGCGTGAATACAAACCGAGCCCCGACAGCAGCAGTGTAAAAAAACTTGCGGTTACTATCCAGTGCAGCACGCGCTCACTCGTGCTGAATCGTTCAATATAGTTACTCATGGCCGCCCCCTTCTTCATCCTCAATTTTTTTCGGTCCGATGGTCACGTAGTGCAGCAGCATGGCGCCAATACTTCCCCAGAATCCGAGAATGCCGAGCGGTTTGATAACGTCTTTCCAGATAAAAATAGACATCGGGATGCTTGGTTTTTCGGGCAGACCATACCGTTCCGGTGGCCCTTCAAGTGCATAGACCACTCCCAGTCCATTCAGGTCGCTTTCCCCGTAAAGAGTCTTTTTAGCGGCTTTTGCTGTGGCAATCAGAGTACTTCGGACACCGTATTTCAGGGTTTCGGTCGGACAGGCCTTGGCGCAGGCCGGTGTCATTCCGCCGCTGATGCGATCGGTGCAGAGGTTACATTTTGATACTTTATCGTCCGTGCCGTAGCGAGGGATATTGAAGGGACAGGCAGAGACGCAGTATTTGCAGGAAATACATTTATCCTTGTTGAATGCAACAATCCCTTCTTTGGTGCGAAACAATGCACCTGGTGACGGACAGACTTTCATACAACCGGCATCACCGCAGTGCATACAGCGTTCGTTGAAAAACAGCCACGAAATTCCACCGGTCGTCTCTTTTTCAATGAACTTTATCCGGTTGTAGAGTGCCGGTGTAAGGTCACGCGGGTTTTCAAATGTACCCTTGTTGGAGGTCTTATCCGCTTCCAGCTTGTTCCACTGTTTACAGGCAACCTGACATGAACGGCAGCCGATACAGCGTGAGGTATCTACAAGAAACCCTTTACGCGTAGCTTGGTTAATAGTATCGGCCATGACTTACCCCTTTCTCGCGATTCCGACCATAAAAGCTTTCGTCTCGGGAATCATCGTGTTGGCATCACCCGCAGTCGGGGTCAGCAGATTAGCGGCGTCGCCCACGCCGGGGGTGTGCCATCCGAAGCACCAGGGCATACCGATTTCATGCACAATCCGGTCGCCAATCTTGAACGGCTTGATACGCGGCGTGACGACTGCCACCGCCTCAATTTTGCCGCGAGCCGAGGATATCTCGATCATGTCACCGTTGCTGATACTCTTTTCCTTGGCCAGTTCCAGACTGAGTTCACAGAATTGACGCGGCTGAAGTTCAAGCAGCCAAGGGGTGTTACGAGTCATGACGCCACTTTGCCAATGCTCCGTGACACGATACGTCGTACCGACATAGGGAAAACGAACATCACAGGATGCCAGCACGTCCTCTTTAACATTCGCGTCATTGAAGATCTTGCTGGCCGGATTCGTCACCTGTTTGGACATGAAGTTTTCCGGGACAGGGCACTCCATCGGTTCGTAATGCTCGGGAAACGGTCCGTCCCTCAGCCCCTTTCCGAAAAGTGAACCAAGCCCGTCAACTTGCATGATGAAAGGTTTTTTCCCTTCTTTCGCGTCTGACATCGGTGGCCAGGGGCCATCGGGAACATCTCCCGTCCAGGCCCCCACTGCTCCGGTCGGTTGTACGACCGTAGGATTCCAGTGAATAACCGCCTTCTTCAGATTATATGGTTTGCCGTTCAGATCTACCGACGCCCGATTGTAAATAATGCGCCGATTAACCGGCCAGGCCCAGGCCCACTCGGGAAATAAGCCAATACCGGAAGGATCTTTCTTGCCTCGCCGTGCCATCATGTTACCTTTTTCGTTATAGCTTTGGCTGTAGATCCAGCAGCCACAGGAGGTGCTGCCGTCTGCCTGCAGCTGGGCAAATCCGCCGGTCAGTTCACCCTTCTTGCCCAACAGTTTTTTCGGCGATCCCGGAGGAGGAGCTGGCGCTGCTTTCTCGCCCGGCTTGAGCGGTTTCGGTTTCTCTTCAACATCTTCAAGGAAATAGCCGTTGATCTCTTTGGCTATGGCATGTACATCAACACTTTTAATCGTTCCGTCAGCCCGCTTGAAGCCGTAGTTCCAGGTCAGGTTGAGCAGCTGTTCCGGCAGTGCTCCACCCTCTTTGGCGTACAACTCTTTCAGTTTCTGATACAGCTCATGAATGATCTCGGCATCCGGTTTGCTCTGTCCAAGCGGGTTAACCGCTTTATAGCGCCATTGCGCCCATCTACCGGAGTTGGTTATTGAGCCCTCTTTTTCATAGGATGCTGCAGCCGGAAGCAGGAACACCTCGGTCTTGAGCGCGGCTGAATTCACTCCCGGACCTTTCCAGAAGGAGGCGGTTTCATTATCGAAGAGGTTGACTGTCACCATCCACTCCAGCTTGGCCAACGCATTTCTGACTTTGGTGGAGTTGGTACCGGAGCAGGCCGGGTTTTGCCCCCAGGCGAAAAAACCCTTGAACTTGTTCTTGATCATGGCATCAAAAATCATCAGCCAGGAGCAGTTCATGCCCGGATCGAGCTTGGGAAGCCAGGCGTAGCCGAAGTCATTTTCTTTGGTTGCTTTAGCACCGTAGATCGCCTTCAGATAACTCGTGATGTACTTGCCCTGATTCTGTTTCCAGTTGGCACTCTGCGGGTCTTTGGTCTGCGGAGCTATCTTCTGGATATAGGTCGCCAGATCGGTAATGTCTGCGGACGGCACCGGTAGATAGCCGGGCAGCAGATGGAACAGCAGGCCATGGTCGGTTGAACCCTGTACATTTCCTTCGCCGCGCATGGCATTGATGCCGCCGCCTGCAATGCCGATATTCCCCAGCAGCAGCTGGATAATGGCCATCGCCCGGATATTCTGGGTGCCAACGGTATGCTGTGTCCAGCCCATGGCGTACAGTTCGGTACCGGCCTTATCCGGTTTACCGGTTGAAGCGTAGAGTTTATATACTTCGAGCAGTTTGTCGGTTGGGGTTCCTGTAATCCTGCTGACCAACTCAGGGGTGTAACGGGAGTAATGTTTCTTCAGGAGTTGAAAAACAGAATTCGGGTCCTGTAGTGTGGCGTCTTTCTTGATCCCGTCTTCTCCCTCTTTCTGAAACGACCAGGCCTTTGCATCGTAGCTGCGCTTCTTAACGTCATAACCGGAGAAAAGCCCGGCCAGCTCTCCCGGCATCTTGAACTCGCCGTTCACCAGATACGAGGCATTCGTATAATTCTGCACATACTCCTCAAAATAGAGTTTGTTCTGCAGGATGTAATGGATCATCCCTCCCAAAAAGGCGATGTCCGTTCCTGAGCGGAGCGGAGCGTACAGGTCGGCTTTGGAGGCACTGCGAGTAAAACGCGGGTCAACGCAGATCACCTTTGCACCGGCGTCCCTGGCCTTCATGATCCAGCGGAACGATATCGGGTGGTTTTCGGCCGGATTGGCTCCCATGATCAGGATGACATCCGCATTCTTGATATCGATCCAGTGGTTGGTCATGGCGCCACGGCCAAACGATTCAGCCAGCGCCGGAACGGTGGAGCTGTGGCAAATACGGGCCTGATGCTCGATATAGACCAGGCCGAGACCCCGTAAAAACTTCTGGTAGAGGTAGCACTCTTCGCTGTCCAGCGCAGCACTGCCGACCGAGGCCATCCCCATGGTACGGTTGACCACGGCTTCGATCTCTTTTTCGACCTCGACAGTGCCGACTTTTTCCTTAATCTTGATTTTAGAGGTGGCCACAAAGGATTCGTCGCGCGCCTTTTTAACCCGCTTGGCTATCTCTTCAATAGTCCATTCCCAGCTGACATCCTTCCACTCGGTTGCGCCGGCGGCGCGGTACTTTGGTGTTGTCAGGCGGGCTTTGTTGTCGCGCAGCTGATAGACCGAAGAACCCTTTGGACAGAGCGCCCCCTCGTTGATCGGGTGATCCGGGTCGCCCTCGATATTGATGACCTCTCCGCCCAGAGTGTGAACGATCATTCCGCACCCAACCGCGCAGTAAGGGCAGATTGTGGTGGTCTCTTTGGCATACCGGATCGGCAGATCTTCCGCCCTGGCTTCAATCGGTGCCAGGCTGTAACCGAGCGTCGCCGCTGCCAGGCTGGAGCTGGACAGCTTTAAGAAATCTCTTCGTGAAACAGACATTCCCATACATTTCTCCTTTACATGTTATGCGTTGTGTCGTTGTAAAAATGCTGCGTCGAACAGAGCCTCATCATCAGGCGGATCCACAGAACGCTCACCATCACGCAGTTCGTAATAGTCGCGCGGCGTATTGATATTTATGAACGAGGTAAACAACGGATCAAAGCAGGCGACCTGTTCTCTGTTTATTTTGCTGACATTGGTACGGTCAAAAAAGGAGACGATTCTACGTTGCCCACTCAACAGGGTCGCTTCGATGGCGGCCAGACACCCTTTCCCGTAAAACGCATGCAGCGGCTCGAGCCCGCCGGAACTCTCCGGGATCAGAACGCCGCCAGCATCGGCACGAGCTGCCATAAACCGGATCAGGCTTTTCATGAGATAGGGCATGTCGCACGCAACGGCAAATATAGCCGGATTGCTGCTGTGATAGAGTCCGGAGTGGATTCCGGCCAGCACACCGGCGTGCTCGAACAGGTCGGGCACCTTCCTGCAGGGAAGAAAGTCATACTGTTCGGGATTGTTGGTGACGAGGATCACTTCGGGGAACATATCATTGAGCAGACGGTGGATGGCTTCAATGAATCTGCCACCCCGATAGGGTAGCAACGCTTTGTTGCTCCCCATGCGGGACGAACGCCCGCCCGCCAGGATTACGGCAGTAATACTCAGGCAGGGGCTCTGATTTTTTGGAGTAACAGCTATCAATTTCGGCTCCTCATCTATCGGGAATGCAAGCGCACTACAGGCAAAAAAAATTATTTCACGTGCGGCGCATATTTTTAATCAACCATTGTATTGTTTTATGTGACATATTTTAGTTCTATAAATAAGGTTTTACCGTCAGATGATGCTGTATACAGCAACTAATATGCCACTGCATATAGATTTTAAAATAATATTCTATGTGGTATAACTATCCGGATTATTACATGCCGTTGTCTCCGTTACGTTTTCGTGATTGAAAAAACCGGCGTATTTTGTGTAATTATTTCCATGCCTGTATCTTTTGGATACATTTTTGAGTGATGTTTTTAATGTGGCAAAAGCCCTGAATGAAGGCTGTTGCGGCAGGAGGTGTTGTGCGTCAGGCTAAAATTGTCATTTGCGACGATGAGAAGGAGATACTGCGCTACCTTAAAAAAATCCTGCATTCGCATGGCTACGCCGTTGACGTCTATGCAGAGGGGAAAACGCTGCTGGACCGGCTTGAAGCAGATCCAGCCTATATCCCTGATCTCCTGGTGCAGGACATCAACATGCCGGAGTTGAGCGGCATTGATATTCTGAAAAAAGTCCGCAAACTGCGACCCGCTTTACCGGTCGTCATCATGACCGCCTTCGGGAGCATCGACTCGGCGGTGCACGCGATCAAACTGGGAGCCTACGACTATATTACCAAGCCGTTTCCCAAAGAAAAATTGCTGGCCGTACTGGAGAAGGCGCTTGAGCGCGAGAGCCTGCTCAAGGAGAACCTGGGACTCAAGGCTGAACTTACGAACAGAAGTGCTCCCGGAGAGATCATCTTTGTCAGCAACAGCTATCGCATGGTCTATGACATGACGCTACAGGTGGCCGGAAGCGAGGCAAATATTCTTATCCAGGGTGAATCCGGGACCGGTAAGGAGCTGATTGCCCGTGCAATCCATGAGAACAGTGCCCGCCGGGAGCAGCGCTATCTGACGATCAACTGCGCTGCGCTGACGGATACACTTCTTGAGAGTCAGCTGTTCGGCCATACAAAAGGGGCCTTCACCGGAGCTGTCGCGTCTAAAAAGGGGCTGCTTGATGCCGCCGACGGTGGCACACTCTTTCTCGATGAAATCGGTGATATGCCGCTCTCGCTACAGGTCAAGCTCTTACGGGTTATTCAGGAGCGGGAGTTTACTCCGGTCGGGTCGACGGCAACCAGAAACTGTGATATCCGCATCGTAGCTGCCACCAACAAGGAGCTGGAACGGGAGGTCGCTGAAGGCCGGTTCCGCGAAGATCTCTTCTACCGGCTGAATGTCATATCACTGCACCCACCTCCGCTGCGCGAACGCAAAGAGGATCTGGAACCACTTGCGCGGCATTTCATCGCCAAATATTCGGCCCGCATGAAAAAGCATGTTGATGCCATATCCACCGGGGCCCTGGAACTTTTGCACCGCTACCATTTTCCCGGCAACATCAGAGAGCTGGAAAATATCATCGAACGCGCCGTCATCCTGGCCAGATCGCCCGAGATTAGCGCTGATCTTCTGCCGATCCGAACAAGTGCGATCACTCCGGTCATGTTACCAGCGGAGTGCAGTGACTCGCTTGAGAGCGTCGAGCGGCAGCACATTCAATGTGTACTGAAAAAGAACGCCAATCACAAAAGCCGAAGTGCTGAGATTCTGGGGATCACCCGCAAAACACTGGATCGCAAGATCGCCGACTACGGACTGATCATTCCCCGGGGCGGTTCCGAGCCGGACTAGCATGAGTCTACCACGACTATCCATACGTCTGAAGCTGACGATCGGCTCGTTGTTGCCACTTTTCATTGCAATCCTGTTTTGTTCGATGGTCGGCATCTATCTGATCGATACACGCATCAATGTACTTGCCCAGGAGAAGGTTCGTACCGATCTCAACTCTGCACGAGAAGTATACTCCAACGTAGTTGCTCATATTCGTGACGTAATCCGCCTGTCAACCAACATGCCGCAGGCCGCAGAAACCGTCATCGCCAATGACCAGGCGAAAATCGCCTCGCTTCTCTCCAGCATGAAAAAAATTGAACAGCTGGACTTTTTAACAATGGTGGATAAACGCGGAAGGGTGCTGTTTCGGGCCGGGAATCCCCGCGCTTACTGTGACCAGTTCGAGAGCGATGCGCTTATCCACAAGGCGTTACAGGGGGAAGTTATAGCCGGCAGTCTGGTTTTTTCTGCAGAACGCCTTCAGCGTGAGGGGGAAAATCTGGCACGTCAGGCCGCCATCTCTGTGATCCCTACAAAACGTGCCAAAGCGGAGGTTAAAAAAACGGAACAGGATGGCATGGTCATGGTTGCCGCTGCTCCAATCAGTGACCGGAACGGGAAAGTCGTCGGAGCGCTGTATGGTGGAATTCTCCTGAATAAGAACAATGCCGTGGTAGACAGGATCAAGAAGATCGTCTTCGAAGATGTCACGTTTGATGGCAAAGACGTTGGTAGCGCCACAATTTTTCTGGGTGGCACCCGCATCAGCACCAATGTCCAGAATCTGGATGGCACGCGAGCGATCGGCACCAGGCTCTCCGAAGAGGTCTATAACCGTGTGATCGTGCGTAAGGAGAAGTGGGCCGATCGGGCCTTTGTTGTAACGGACTGGTATTTCTCGGCCTACGAACCTATTTTTGATGTCAGTGGCGCTATTATCGGCTCTCTGTACGTCGGCATGCTGGAACAGCCGCATATTGCCTTGAAGAAAAAAGTGAGCCTCCTGTTTGGCGGGGTGCTGCTGGTCGGTTCGCTGGGAGGATTGCTGGTTTCAGGATATATCGGCAATCTGCTCTCGCACCCCATCCGGGAACTGACAGAGCTGGTGCAGAGGTTTTCAGCCGGTGAACGCGATCTGCGCATCGAAACCTCATCCCGCGACGAGATCGGCGAGCTGGCGGAAGAATTTAACGCCATGACCGTAGCGCTCAGACAGCGCGAATACGCAATCATGCAGCTGAACAGAGACCTGGAGGCCACGGTTCAGAGCCGTACTGCCGAGCTGGAAACAAAAAATATTTTGCTCCTGAAAACCCAATCAGAGCTGGTTCGGGCCGAAAAGCTGGCTGCTGTCGGCGAACTGGCAGCCGGAGTTGCCCACGAGATCAACAATCCGATGGCAATAATCAGGGGAAATTCTGAAATATTGCTCATGGATCTAGGCCCTGAGCACCCCTGCCGGGAGGAAGCCGAGGTGATTTCACGGCAGGTAGGACGGGTGGAGAGTATCGTCGGCAATCTGCTCAGCTTTGCCAGACAGCAGAGAAAGCGGATCAAGTACGTCGCACTAGACCGAATCCTTGATGAAATTCTGTCGCAAGTCAACCATCACGTACCGATGGTCGGCATCGAAGTCAGGCGCGAGTACGGTTTGGGAACAACTGAAGTCGAAGGAGATGAGAACCAGCTGCGCCAGGTATTTACCAACTTGATTGTGAATGCGGTTCAGGCCATGGTGCCGATAGGAATTTTGACAGTCCGGACCGACGTGGACATCTCAGATGAGACATGCCGCGTGGAAATCGGGGATACGGGGAATGGTATCCCACCGGAATTACTTAAAGATATATTTACTCCGTTTTTTACCACCCGAGAGAGCGGAACCGGGCTTGGACTCTCTGTCTCCTACGGCATCGTTGTTGACCATGGTGGCATGATTACCGTACGAAGCGAGTCGGGAGTCGGATCCCACTTTGTCGTCACACTTCCTTTGAAACATAAATAGTTCAAAACCGGCAGCGACACCTGTATACTGTGCGCAGACGGGAGTCAAAATCTTATTCCTTCGGGTGAAGGAGAAAGCCATGCAACAACCAACAGATTTGAAACGATATCACTGTTACGAACTCTTCTCCCAATCAACCGGAGTTGAAATCCGGGCGGCGGTCAAAAGCAGCGACGAACAGGGACGGGTTAGCGAGCGTTGTGGCAGAATCCATCTGCGCTTCTTTAAGCTGACACCAAAAACAAATCCGGATGACATCACGCAGATCCGTTTCATCTGCGAACCTGACGAAGCTTTCAGCCTCTCGCGCATGATCACTCTGGTGACTGAGTCTGCCGGGCCGGTCAAGGAAAAGCTGCAGCCGCACAAATTCTCAGCCGGTGAGCAAAGCGCTGAAACGGTAACAACGGTCTCAGTTGAGAAGTGGGAGCGAGGTGGAAAAACCGGATACGCCTTGACCGTCGGGCGCGGGAAGGATTATATCAGCGTGCCGATTCCGCTACCCAAATTCCTTTTTGCAGCCGAGTTTCTGCGGGTGCTTTCTACGCAACAGTGCTGGGTGGAACGACCGGAAAAGAAGTAGTAAACATGAAGGGAATTGTACATGGAAGAACAGATACTCTCTGAAATTACGCGATTCATCTGCACGCACGCCGGAAACCGTCTGCCCGGCAGCGAAAGTCACTATTTCGAAGAGCCGCTGGTCGGATTTTCATCTGCCGCAGATCCGCTCTTTGAGGAGTACCGCAGCATTATTGGACCCTTCCACCGTACTCCTGAAGAACTTCTGCCGGGAGCGGTTTCGGTCATCAGCTGGGTCGTGCCGATCAGCCGGGCGGTACGCGAGAGTAACCGCAGTGAGACCGAACTCCCTTCGCGCGAGTGGGCGCTGACCCGTTCACATGGCGAGGGGATTAACGGCGATCTGCGCCGCCATATGGTTGCCTGGCTGCAGGGCCTGGGGCACGCTGCCGCAGCTCCACAGTATTCACCGCTCTGGAAAGAGTTTGTCGATACGCCGGTCGGCATCGCCTCAAGCTGGTCGGAACGACACGCCGCGTACGTCGCCGGGTTGGGAACCTTCAGTCTCAGTGACGGTTTTATTACGGAACGTGGTATCGCTCACCGCTGCGGCAGTGTAATCACCTCTGTCGCGCTGGCCCCCACTCCGCGAAGATACAGCGGCCATCATTCCAATTGTCTGCATTATCATGACGGCAGTTGTGGCGCCTGTATCGCACGTTGTCCGGTCGCCGCCATCACCCGGGCCGGACATGATAAATACCGCTGCCGTGAACTCGTCTATGGCACCGCCCCGGCGAAACTCTCGGAGCTGTATGGTGTCCCTCAAACCGGGTGCGGTCTCTGCCAGACAAAAGTCCCCTGCGAAGCCGCCATTCCTGCGGCCTGCCGGATAGCCGCTTGAATTCTTTCGACAAACGCTACAACGCATTTTCTGTCGAACTTAAGCGGGTTTTCGGCCGTCGTGTCCAACGCATATCGATAGACGCCGGTTTCAGCTGTCCCAATCGTGACGGTTCTCTCAGTTCGGAGGGGTGCATTTTTTGTGGCGGTCACGGTTCCGGTTCGCATGGTATTCTCAGAAATCTCTCCGTTGCTGATCAGATCGAAGACGGCAAAGAGGTCATGCTGCGCAAATACAAGGCTTCACAGTTCATCGCCTATTTTCAGGCTTATTCCAATACCTACGCCCCCTTGGAACGATTGCGGGAACTGTACTCCACAGCGCTCGCAGCTCCTGACGTCGTCGGTCTGATTATCGCAACCCGCCCCGACTGCCTCCCGGACGATGTCCTGAGCTACCTTGCAGAAATCAATCAACTTAGCTACCTCTGGCTTGAGCTGGGTCTTCAGTCTATCCATGACAAGAGTCTGGCCTTCATCAATCGCTGTCACGACCACGCCTGTTCTGTAGATGCCATCAAGAGGGCCAGGGCGCGCGGTCTGCGGGTCTGCGTACATATCATACTGGGGCTTCCGGGTGAAACACGGGATGAGATACTGGCCATGGCGGAAGAGCTGAATCGGCTCGGCGTGGAGGGGGTCAAGCTACAGTTGCTACACGTCATGAAGGGGACGCGACTGGCTGAGCTGTACGAGCGGGGAGAGGTGAGTTTACTGGGACGTGATGAATACGTCGGGCTGGTCTGTGATTTTCTTGAACGTCTGAATCCGTCTGTTCAGATCCATCGTCTGACCGGGGATGGCGGCCGTGACAATCTGGTAGCACCGCTCTGGTCACTCAAAAAATTCGAGGTTCTCAATTTGATTGATGCCGAACTGGAACGGCGTGGCACGGGGCAGGGTGTACTCTGTCGCTCTGAGAAATAGTGCGCCGCAGATTACAGAGAGTGCCGGTTTATCTACGAAACATTCTCCACCCTCTGGAGCACCTCTCGCAACATATCAAAACGGTACGGTTTATTGATCAAAGCGGCAATATCTTCGTGAGCGATCTTAGCGGTAACATCGACATCGCCAAAGCCACTGGATATGATGATCGGAAGCTCCGGTTTGAGCGTTTTCAGTTCACGGAAAAGCTCGCCTCCATCCATGCCCGGCATGCCCATATCTGTTACAACCAGAGAAATATCGGTGGTATTCTCCCGGTAAAGCTCAAGCGCTCCTTTGCCGTCAGATGCTGCGATAACGGTGTATCCCAACTTTTTCAGCAGTGCTGCGGCAATCAATCGAACCTCTTCTTCATCTTCAACCAGAAGTACGGTACCGCTCCCCTGCCACCGCTCTGAAGTGATCGCGAGTACTGGCCTATTGGAGGCCGCTTCGCCGTGATGAATCGGCAGATAGACGGTAAATGTGGTTCCGTTGCCCGGCTTGCTGGCAAGTTGAATTGCCCCGCGATGAGCAGTAATAATGCCCAGTACTGACGACATCCCCAAACCTCGTCCGGTAAATTTTGTGGTATAGAACGGTTCGAAAATTCTGTTTTTCGTCTCATCATTCATACCACAGCCGTCATCAGTCACTTTCAGACAGAGATATTCGCCGACCGGAATGCGTTTGCCGAGATAATCCTTCTCACGCTGATTTTCATTGATCTCTGTGTGCGCCAATGAGACGTGAACGGTACCCTGCGCTTCGTGAATAGCTTCGGCAGCATTAATGATCAGATTCATGACAATTTGTCGGATCTGGCTGGCATCACCGGTAATGGATGCACTCTCGGACGAAATGATTGCATTGATCGTCACGTTCTGAGGGATGGTCGCCTTTAGCATCCGTATCATTTCTTCGACAATTTCCTTCATATTGACGGTCGTTTGGGTAAGTGTTGCCTTCCCGGCATAGGCCAGCATCTGGCGGCAGAGTCCGGCAGCACGATCGGCTGCCTTTTCAATCTCGGGAATCTTCTTCTCTGCCGATTTCAGATCGAGCTTAATCAGGGCGCAATATCCGATGATGATTGCCATGATATTATTGAAATCGTGGGCTATACCACCCGCCAGGACTCCCAGGCTTTCCAGTCTCTGGATCTGATGGAGCTGTTGTTCAAAAATTTTTTTCTCTTCGTCACTTCGTATCCGTTCAGCCATGCGCCAGACCGAATCCATCAGCAGCGTCAGTTGGAGCGTATCCGTTTGGGTATAATCGCTCTCCTTGTTGGCGACAGCCACAACAGCAACGATCTTTTCCAGGTCAAAGACCGGAATGGAGAGGTAACGGAACAGGGGGGCATGCCCCTCCGGATAGCCTTTTTTGAGCGGGTGAAACGCCTGGAAATCATTCATTATGAGAGGGATGCGCTGCCGGACCACTTCGCCCCAGATGCCGGTTTTATGCAATGCGTAGCAGGTCATGGGCGCAGTGATGCTACACTCCTTCATAACCTCTTTTGACCATGAGTTAAGAGTAAATTCTTGCGTTTCTTCGCTGTAATTATAGACATAGCCTATTTTGCTGCCGGTGAGCTCAATCGCTTCATCCAGAGCACAGTCAAGCAGTGCCTGAATATTCCGTGTCGGGTTCTGAGATACTTTGACAAGACTTTCCAGGCGTTTTTTGTTGCCGGCCAGGTCAAACTCGGACTGTTTCCGTTCGGTGATGTCAAAGCAGTAGCCGATATAGCCGACAAAGCGGCTGTCAGTATGGTTAGGGCGGCCGATATCAAGAAGCCAGCGATATTCTCCGTCGAAACGCCTCAATCGATATTCCATTTCAAACGGTACCCGCTGTGCGAAGGAATCCTGCCAGATGGTGATGCAGCGCTTCAGGTCGTCAGGGTGTACTCCCTCTACCCAGCCGTTTCCGTATTCCTGCTCCATGCTGCGCCCGGTGAAAGCAAGCCAGGTGCTATTGAACCAATCGCAGAGGGCATCGGTATTGGCACGCCATATGAGGGCCGGTGCTTCGGCCAAAATATTCAGGTAGTGGTCGCGCGCCTCAGCGAGCTGATCTTCGGCATTTTTTCGCACCGCGATTTCCCGTTGTAACTCTTCCGTACGTTCTGCAACCTTCTGCTCAAGTTCTTCATTGAAACGGATCACTTTCCGCTCTGCCGTTTTAATAACCGTAATATCGGTGAAGGTTATGACAACTCCCTCGATCTGTCCCGTCTCGGTGCGGAACGGCATAATCCGCTTGAGCAGCCATTTGTTGTCTTTCGTCTCTTCTTCCTGCTCGACGGCACGACCGTTCTGCAGAACCCGGCTGATATCAGCCAGCATCTCCTCCTGCTGGGAGAGGTGATAGGCGATATGATCAATCGGTCGGCCGATGTCCTGTGGCAGCAGCTTGAAGAACGCTTCAATAGCGGGGTTGTATTTGCGGATGCGAAGCTGACGGTCGAGAAAAACCGTACCGATATCGGTACTTGCCAGCAGATTCTCATGGTCATTATTAAGCTGTTTCAGCTCGATATTTTTACGTTCGAATTCAGAGTTGACAGAGTAGAGCTCCTCGTTGACCGAGTGCAGCTCTTCATTCGTACTTTGCAGTTCTTCGTTGGAGGCCAGCAACTCTTCATTGGTGGCCTGTAGCTCCTCATTGCTGGTCTGTAACTCTTCAACGGTGGTCTGCAGACTTTCGCGGGTTGATTGCAGTTCCATTTCAAGGTCGGCGACATGCTGACGGAAATGATCATCCACGTCAAAATTTGTTGCATCAACGTCTTCCGGTTGGTCTGGCGCGAGCGGGAATTCGGTTGGACGTATGCGCTCAAAATAGACATGGTAATGAGTCGTGTGGTTTTTATCGTCAGGCAGTGGAGAGACGTACAGATCGATCAGATACTCGCCGTCGCCCCGCTTAATACGGACATTACGGGTCACGACCAGCTGGCGGGTCGTGTCAGCCCGTTGCAGTGATGTACTGAGCGCGATGTGCAGATTATCTTCGGCCAGCGAGAGAATATTGTTTTCCGTTCTCCCTTCCGGCATCTTCAGGTATTCGGCAACATTGCCAAAATAGTGGATGATCTGGCGGTTTTCGTTAATCAGGACACCGGGCGGCATGTGGCGGCGCAGCAGGGTGTCGTAATCCGCGAGAATCTGTCTTTCAATGCTCACCATGCGGCTGACGCCGGGCGGAAATACCGTGGCCTGTATATGTGGTTCTTTCCGGTCCAAACGATTTGTTTCGATATTGAGCGCCAGCTTGAGATCGCGAATTTTACGGAACATCTTGTGCTGGTTGGCAATTACTTCGAATTCGCCGATAAACGGCCCCAGTCCCTCGCTGCTCCCGAGGAAGAGAGTACCATCAATTTTAAGCGCAAAATGAAACAGGGAGATGACCCGTTCCTGCACCTCCGTCTGGAAATAGATCAGCAGGTTGCGGCAGCAGACCAGATCAAGTCGCGTGAAGGGGGGATCGCTGAGCAGGTTGTGCGGTGCAAAAACGACCAGCTTGCGCAGTTCCGAAGTCACCCGGAACAGGTCGTTGCCCTCTTTCTTGAAATAAGAATTCATCCGCTTCGGGCTGACATTTGTCAACTTGGCCCGGTCGTAGACCCCCTGTGCAGCAAAATCCAGCGAAGTTTTATGTACATCGGTTGCAAATACGGTAATCTTCCCCACAAAACCGATTTCAGCAGCTTTTTCGTCCAGAAGAATCGCCAGAGAATAGGCCTCTTCACCGGTAGCGCAGGCGGCCGACCAGACACGTAGATCTTCGCCACGATGCAGATTGGCGAACAGCCGGGGAATAACCTCCTGCTCCAGAAACTGAAAGGCCTGCGTATCGCGGAAAAACTCTGTAACACCGATCAGAAGATCCTTGTAGAGCAGATCAAGTTCGCCCGGATCACCCGACATGATGGCGGCATAATCCGATACCTCGGGAATCTGGCGGAAGTCCATGCGGCGCCGTATGCGCCGGCCCACGGTGGAATCTTTGTATTTTGAAAAATCCAGGTTGTAGCTGCGGCGCAGCAGCGCGAAAATTCCGGCATATTCCCCCTCATCCTCGAAGATTTCCAGCTCGTGATGCATTCTGGTCCGAACGGCAAGCGGACTGATGGAGTATTCGACCAGAATGCGCGGGATCCGGTTCGGAGCCAGGATGAAGTCGCATACGCCGGTTGCGATGGCATTGCGTGGCATGCCATCGAACCGGGCGGATTCCGGGGACTGGATAACCACCAGCCCCCCATTTTTATTAATGGAGATGATACCTTTGGAGCCGTCCGATCCGGTGCCGGAGAGCACGACCCCGACCGCCCGGTCGCCGGCATCTTCTGCCAGAGAGTTGAAAAAGATATCTATTGGAAGTTCGAGCGTGTGGGGGTTAATGACCTTTTCCGTCAGATAGAGTTTCTCTTTACTGACAGTCATATGGGTTTTCGGAGGGATCAGGTAGATGTTGTCGGGAGTCAGTTCGATGCCGTTCGTGACGCGGTGAATCGGCATACTGGTGTGCCGTGAAAGCAGGTCGTCCATCAGACTTTTGAAGTCCGGCGAGAGGTGCTGAATGACCACAAACGCCATACCGGTATCCGGAGGCATATTGTCAAAAAACTGCTCAAGAGCGCTCAAGCCGCCTGCTGATGCGCCGATGCCGACGATATGTGTAGGTTTTATTTTGGAGGGATCAGAGGCTTCCGTCGCTGAGGATAAGTCCGAGGTTGCTACAGTACCCATGTCGAAACTCCAAACGACTTGGAATCATGAAATGAAACAGGGTTATCATTATCAATAAAAGTAATCGGCTGTCAAGAAGCATTGCCGCATTTTTGTGGTCTGTCCTAGCTGGGTTCAGCTGATGGTACACATCACCTGCCGGACCCGGTATTCACCTCCGACGATCAGATATTCACCTTCCCCCTTCATGATACTGCCGGGCAACAGATCATTGTAGAAGACTATTTTGCAAAGTGGCACGCGTAGTTCCCAGACGGTTGAACCGAATTCCCAGGCCCGCTCTTCATCAGATGTACACGACACCAGATTGTTCAGCCTGACGATCTGGTTGCGTTTGTCAATCTGTTCAATCAGCAGGTGTTCGCTGGCGTCGTAGGTGCCACGGTAGAGCAGGATCTGATTCGGTGCGGGATACTTTCTGGCCAGTTCATACTGGCAATACTCGTAAAGCAGATCAAGTTGGGACTGGATGGCGTTAGTGCGAGCGCTCCCTTTCATGACATCGATAGAAAAGTCAAAATATTCTTCGCTGTGTATGCTGGAAATTCGGGCACGGTGAAAGGTCGGGACGATCCCCATGCGGCTCTCTACCCAGCGCTTGAGGACAGCCCCTTCGATAGAGTTGGAATCCATCATCCAGCCGCGCAAAAAACGGAGATAGCTGTTCTTGATACTTTTGCGGGCGGTGTCGGTCTGATCCTGCCAGTGGTGCAGCTGGAATTTTACCGACATAAAATCGTTGAACGTCAGAGCGCGTTCGACCTGGTTTTCCAGAGAATCGAGTTTGTTAAACAGGAAACGGTTTGCCTCCAGAACACCCTGAATTGCGATGGCCTGGGGGTTATCGTTAAAGTGATGCGAGGCGATGACCCATGGCGGCAGATTGCAATAATTGTAGGAGCCGTTACCCATCGCCTTCACCTCATTGTGAACCTGAAGTTTTAAAGAATTTTAGCCAGTTCAACAAGTGTTGCTTTAATCTGTCCTGTGGCGACAAAGGGTTCGATTCCCAGGCTTTCCAGTTCACTCTTGGGATGATCACCCATCTGTGCCGTAACAACTGCACGACAACCCTGCAAGGCCTTGCCGATGTCCCGCAGCAGATGACCTCGCAGCGGATGTTCCGGGTCAAAACTGCAATAGCGGTCTACATGTTTTTCATCAACCAGCGTTGCGGTGCCCTGATCGACATCAAAGATCAGGAAACGTTCGGCATGACCGAAATGCTGATCGATAACTTTACCATCTTTGGATGCAACTGCTATCAGCATATACCACCTCCCTGAAGACGGCCTTCGGGACAGATTTCTGTTCCGAAGGCCAGTTGCCGACTACGACTTACCTAGGACGTATAGCCAAATGCATGTTGCTCAACCGGCTCGAAGGTAAAACATTTCTTTGGACAGGTTCGGCCACAAGCCTGACAGCCGATACAATTTCCTGCGTTGGCCACCGTCATATAGGCTTTGGCGGTCTCATCCGTGTCAACCTCTTCGTATGCCAGCACATCCATGGCGCATGCCTTGTAGCAGCGACCGCAGCCGATACAGAGATCTTTGTCAATCGCTTTGATAAACTGCGGTGTCCACTCACGTCCGTCTTTAGTTGTGCCTGTGATAAATGCCATGTTCTTGTTCCTCCTTGTGTGGTTTGTTAATCTTCCATAAATGATGGAGCCTGTCCCTTATTCATTGCCTTCCTCAGCCAGGGGGGCGGATTGCCCCGTAGTACTTCCTGAAAACGTTCAACAGCCTCTTTGAGGTTGACCTCTGTATTGGTTTTCATAGGGTGAATCTTTTGCGCGACAAGCTTTGCTGCTGCCGGACCGCCGATCTGCATGGTGTACACGATGGCACAGTCGGAGAGAATCTTGGCCCGTGCCGCAATACGGTCTTCTTCGTCGGATCCATGTTCACCGACTTTGATCTCCTCCAGAAAATGAGCCTCATCGGGACCAACCTCCCAGACGTGAAACCCCTGGCACTGCCCGAAATGCTGATCGATGGTTTCGCCGGTTGACGTGGTAAATGCAATTTTCATATTTCCCCCTTAATTATGCGCCAGTTTCTGCGCCTCTTTGGCATTGGCCTGAAACAGATTGGCGGTCTCAAAGACCAGATTCAGTGTGCCACGATACCCGGCCCAGACCTTCTGATGCGCGCCAAGCCGGTCGAATACCGGCAGACCGGCCCGCAGGTGGGCGCCGATTTTCAACTTGTTCGCCGTCTGCCGCCCATTGGAGTTGGCAACAATCAGATCGGCCCCTTCTGCCGCCTTTTCCAGATCTTCCAGATCGCCGACAAACACGTTGCTGCAGGGCAAGCCGTCCAGTCCACGGGTACGGGTGGCGGAAAGCGCGGCCTGAATCTCGCATCCCATACCGGCCAGGAATGTCGTCATCGTTTTCAGATTGTCGGACTCAAGAGCGAGGGCCACTTTTTTGGTGCCAAACTGATAATGACTGTCCACCATGGCATCCATCAGGCGACTGCGCCAGCGGCGATGTTTTTCGGGTATCGGACGGCCACTGACGGCAGCCAGAACCTCCATGAAACGGTCGGTCTCGGCCAACCCGGTCAGCGAGGTGAAGCCAAAGCTCGGAATGCCGAAATTCTCCTTCAGCTTGAGCGCCGCTTTTGACAGGGAATCACCGACGAACAGTGTCGCTGCGCTACGCCCCGATTTTTTTATATCAGCCACGGTGATGCCGCCGGTGGAAAGCGCCGAAACAACGTCGTCGATATGGCCATCCATGGCGTTTGAGATATCCGGCAGCGTCAGCACGGTCAGGCCGAACGATTCGATAATTTCTTTCAGCTCTTCCACATCGGCCGGGGTCAGGTGTGCGCCGGGCAGGAAATTGACCTGGTCTGTAATCGTATCACCACCTTCCGCCAGGCTGGAGACGATCGCCTCCACGGCGGCGGCATACCCTTCCTGCAGCGAACCGCAGTAATCAGGTGTCGAGGCCCAGATAACCGGGACGCCGTCGTGCTCCGGGTGCTGCTCACGGAACTGTTTGATGGCGCTGCTGACATCGTCGCCCATAGTTTCGGTCAGTCCGGTGGTCATGACCCCGACAACTTCAGGGCCAAACTTCTCAATGACGCGCCCGATGCCTTTTTTCAGATTTTCCCAGCCACCGAAAATGGCGGAATCTTCGCTCATGGCGGTGGCATTCAGGGCGATTGATTCCTTGTAATGCCGTGACAGCTGAAGGCGGATAAAGGTTGAGCATCCCTGGGCTCCGTGCAACAGGCCGAGCATATTGTGGATGCCCAGATAGGCCATGGTGGCCCCCAATGCCGGTGAGTTCTTCTGCGGATTAACGGTGGCGCACTTTGTAGACACCTTGACCCGTGAGGCGGATATATCCTCAGCCAGATACGCCTCAGCGTGATTCAGCGCCGTCGTGACATAATCTTCGGTTGTGACCCGCCCGATTTTCTCCCACGGTGCCGGGGCATTCAACGTCGGCCAGATCGGATTGTTCACCGTCATGTCCAGCTGCCGCGAAAAAGTCACCATACCGGCATATCCGGCATAAGGGTGCGTGCGGCCATGGTTGATATCCATAAAGGGGGTCTTGGTCTTCAGTGCCAGAAACTTGGTCTTGCCGCCGGCGACGATCAGGTCGGGCATTTTTGCGTGCATTACCGCCAGCAGGCCGGCAGTGGAGGTGTCTTCGATGATCTGAGCGTCCTTATGCATCAGCCCTTTCATGCGGTAAAAATCTTCCAGAGTCGAGTTCTGCGTGCCAGCCGCCAGCACTTCGACGCCCAGTTCATTGAGGGCATTGACCATTGACCAGGTTTTGACGCCGCCGGTAAAAAGTACCGCCGTCTTGCCCTGTAGTCGTGCCCGGTAGGGTGCAATGGCAGTGCGGCATTTCTGCTCTTCCTCCTGAATCAGCCGTTCGACCCGGTCCTGCATGGTTCGCTTTTCAAGGCCATTAACGATGTTGTCCAGTTCACGGGCGATGTCGCGCAGCGCCTTGGCGGTATCGGTCATGCCGTAGAATGACTCCTCCAGATACGGCATGCCATACGCTTTCTGCATTTTCTTGGCGAGGTTGGTCAGCGATTTTGAGCAGATTATGATATTGAGTTTGGCCCGGTGCGCGTAGCGCAACTCCTCGAATTTTGAATCGCCGCTGAAGCAGGAGAGAACCTGTACTCCCAGACGGTCAAACAGCGGCAACATGCCCCACAGATCACCGGCAATATTGTATTCGCCGATCAGGTTGATCGGATATTCTCCCAGTGCGGGTGGCTCGGTCGTACCGATAACGTATTTAAAGAGAATCTCACCGGCCAGGCGGTTGCCGATATTTTTATCACCGATGAAGCCGGGAGTGTTGACCGGGATAATCGGGATGGCTACTTTGCTTTGTGCCGCAATACAGACCGACTCGACATCATCGCCGGTCATGGCGGTCACGCAGGTGGCGTAGACGAAGATAGCGCGGGCCTGATCCTTATAACGTTCCGCCAGATCGAGAATTGCTTTGTAGAGTTTTTTTTCACCGCCAAAAATGACGTCATTTTCCATCATCTCGGTCGTAAAGCCGCGTCGATACAGCTGGGCATCCGAAGAGCGGGCGCCACGGTTGTCCCATGAATTGCCGGCACAGCCGATCGGACCGTGCACAAGATGGATGGCGTCTGTAATCGGCATCAACACGACCCGTGCACCATCATAGGCACAGGAACGCTCAGTTCCTTCGCCCGGTTCTGATTTTTTGCAGAATTTGGGCGCACCCTTATCGTTTGTTTCGCAGTCAGTTACGTCGTAGTAGTCGGGCTTTGCCATAATTTTCTCCTCACCTGCTTGTGGTGAGCTTTCGTGAGCACCACACAAAACGGCGCCCCAAATCATACGTGGTGGCGCCGTTGCCGATGAATATTCGCGAAAACTATTATGGTTGTTCTTAAGCACGGGGCGTGCCAAGGTCTGTTGTTGATGTAATAGACCGATATTATGTATATTTATATTTTTTTACGAGGGGATGTTGCAATATTTGCCTATTAAATGTGCAGCATTTGTTCTGTCTGCTTATTTAAGCTGGGAACTGTAGCCAGCAACGAATTGTGTGTTGCTCTGCATGTGGTTAAGGAGCTGTTCCATTTCCTGTATTGGAATCGTGTTTAACACCGCAGGCATCATGAAGCGCTGCATTGTATTCGCCTTTCTCATCATGTTTTTTCTTGTGACAGCAGCCCCACTTTCCGCAAACTCTCCATTCCGGCATAAATTCAAAATTCCCGACTTCAATTTTCACCCCACCCTGTTTCAGTATGAAGACAATTTAGCAAAAGTTTTCTAAGTTGATATCCTCCGCAAAAGAGCTAAACTGCATAACTCGAGCATCGAATATGTGTACGGTTACTGGGCAGACAGCCCTACCAGAATCAAAACCGCTGCAGTTGTTGTTCTGTTCAATTTTGCCCTCCAGAATCTTAATAGGAATGTGCTTTAACAAGCTAAATGCTGTTGCGAAGCTTTCAATCTGCATCAGCAGTATCCGGTTTGTTTTATGCGAGTGTTGAGTTATGACCAGACAAAATCAGCAACATCACTGGATACTGAGGACAAACCCGTTTGTTCACGCACTGATTCTTTTGGCGCTCATCGGCTCTGTCTGCTTCATTGTCTGTCTGGAACGCTATAAAAGCAGCGCCCGAATGCTGCTAAGAAATGACCGGGTCAATGCCGGTTTTCTCGCGCTGTTACTGAAAGAACATATTGATCATTTATCCAACACCTTAGAGTCGTATGCAAGTAGACCACTATTGATGGAAGGCGCAAGGAAGAAAGATGCCGCCAGCATCGCGAGGCATCTGAACAGCCTCATCAGCAATGAGCCGGACATTGAAAGGGTCATTGTCGCGGACAAAGATGCCAATGTATTGGCGTCTTACCCGCGTCTTACCCGCGTCTTACCCGCGTCTTACCCGATGAACTGCTCAGTCACAATCTGGCTAACAGGGAGTGGTATCCGGGATGTAAAAAAACCCATCGCACGTACGTCACCGACGCGGTATTCAGCCTGGTCGACGAGAAGGATTTAGCCATTCAAATTGCAACACCCATTTTTGATGAACAAAATGGGGTGGTCGGCTTTCTGGCAAGTTCCTTTAGGATTGCGAATGTAGCAAAGTTTGTCCGCCGCTTTGCTACTGATCAAGGTATTCACAGACATATCGCAGACCGCAATGGCAACCTGATCTACAGTGATGGCTTTGCCTACGAAAAAAAGCTTGCCCCCTATCCGTTTTTCTCCGCCAGGCAGAAGATTTCAGACCCCCTGGAACAGACATTTTCCATTGCCGATACCCTGCTTGATGGCAGAACCCGACATATCTCATACGCGCCGCTAAAGCCAGAAGGCTGGTCTGTATTCATAGACCGCGACGCTGCCACAATCCTTCGGATGGAATCCGGATTTTTCATCCAGTCTGCTATCAGCTCCATTCTCCTGTTCATGACCCTCGCTCTTTTGCTGAATCAGTTTCGCAACAGAATACTGGCTCAGCAACTGGAAGCAAGTACCCTGGCAGAAAAGGAATTGAACCAGAGTGAATTCAGATTCCGTCAACTCATTGAAGAGTCTCCATTCCCTGTCATGATTCATGCCGAAGATGGCGAAGTAATAATGATCAGCAGGACATGGACGGAACTGTGCGGATATTCACATGCCGACATACCGACTATCGCCATCTGGACAGAGAAGGCATTTGACGCACAAAAAGAATCAGTCATTGAGGTTATTGAGACGCTCTATGACCTTGTTCACCGAAAATCTGAAGGAGAATATGTAATCAACACAAAAGATGGCACCAGTCGTGTCTGGGATTTTAGCTCTGTTTCACTGGGGCAGCTTTCAGACGGGCGTCGTATAGCCATGAGCATGGCGTCAGATATTACAGATCGTAAACAGGTTGAGGAAGAAAAGCGCAACGCTGCGGTCCGTCTTATGGAGATTGAAGAAGAGATTAAGAAACAGATTTCTTCAGATCTCCACGATGAGATCGGAAGAGACCTGACCGCTCTGGGAATCAACCTGGAGATCATTCGTGATGGGCTGAATGACAGTGCAAATGAAAAAGTTCTTGCAAGGATTGATGACACTGCATCGCTGATCAGATCAATCAGCCGGACCGCAAGAAACGTCATGGGAAACCTCCGGCCACCCGGTCTGGATGATTTCGGCCTGATTACTGCGATCAACCATTATGCAAATCAATACATGCTGCGAACAGACATTAAAGTTGCGCTTAACATTCCTGATGAGGTTCCGAGGCTGACTGACACAATCGAATTGGTGATCTTCCGGGTTTTACAGGAATCGTTCACGAATTGCGCCAAACATGCGAAGGCCGAACAGGTGACTGTGGACCTCATGTATGACGACGGCACCATAAACCTTATCATCTCTGATGACGGCGCAGGTTTCATCCCATACAGCGGTGAAGGCGCGTCCGCCATCAGCGGCATTGGGCTTAAAAGCATGAAGGAGAGGTGTGAACTGGTAGGCGGAACCTTTCATCTTGATTCGCAACCTGGGAAAGGAACTGTCGTAACGGTGAGGATAGAGGAATAATTTTCGCCATCATGCTTTCCTGACAGACGGAGAACGAATAACCATGTATCAAAATGGCTTCAAAAATACGTGATGTTCCAGTCCGTAATCCAGTGCAGGAGTAAACAGATGCTTGTCAGAATTCTTATAGCCGATGACCACGATATAGTCCGGAACGGATTGAGGATGATCCTTGAGTCTGTGGAGGAGGTGGCAGTGGTCGGCGAAGCCAGCAACGGCAGGGAGGCAGTCCGTCTGGCAGGAGAACTGCTCCCGGATGTGTTGATAATGGATATTTCGATGCCGGAGCTAAACGGGATAGAGGCGACAGCAATTCTGAAAGAAAGAGTGCCCTCGGTAAAGGTCATCATCATTTCTATGCACCACTCCCTCGAATACATATGTCAGGCGAAACAGGCGGGAGCAAGGGGGTATATTTTGAAGGAATCCGTCGGTCCAGAGCTGCGCAAGGCAATCAGTTCAATCATGAGGGGGCACTACTATGCCCCTGAGATTGTGGATGACCTGATGGCCACGCGGCCTGTAAGCTCCGGGAAAGCACCTGATTCGCCATTAAACTCGTTGAGCCGCAGAGAACGCGAGATATTGCAGCTTGTGACTGAAGGAAACACCAGCGCAGCCATAGCCTTGTCATTGAATATTTCGCCAAAGAGTGTTGAAACCTACCGTAGCAGACTCATGCAGAAACTGGGGGTCAGCAATATTGCTGAACTAGTTAAGTTTGCCATTCTGCACGGCGTCACTTCGCTTCAGTAATTTATTTGCATACATCAAGTTTTCCTGACAGACAGTTTTGTAATGTAAAGCTAGTTTGTACACCCCCATTATAGAAAAGCAATCCAATACCCCCATAGCTGCCAAAACTCACGGCAGCGCATTCGAAAGGAGAGACACCATGGCTTTAATTAAAAAAACCGCTACATCTGCTTCAACCGCCGGCACTGACGTAGGAAAAAGCAATGCTGTTAACACCCGTGAGGTTGAAGCGCAAAGAAAACGTGCACGTACGCTTGCCAAGCAACAACAGGCAGCAGAGCGTATTGCCGCTGCAACCGGGCAACTTTCTTCCGGTATCAATGAGGCGGCTTCCGCTGCCGAAGAACTGAAGCGCGCCGCCGACCAGATTGCCACTGGCGCTGAAGAAGCTTCTGGCGCGGCTCAGGAATCACTGGCTGCTTTCAAACAGGTGACCGGAGCTCTTGCTCGCCAGTTGTCTAATGCCGATATTAGCCAGACAAAGGGTGAAGCATCACAGGCGTTGGTGGCAAAGACCGCTGGCGATGTCGCCAGTCTGATTACCAATGTTGGCGTGGCGGCTCAGCGTCAGGTTGCATCAGTGGCTATGGTGGTTGAATTGGAAAAGCAGGCTGCTAACATTGGCGATATCGTCAAAGCTGTTGCACGCATCGCCGACCAGACTAACTTGCTGGCTCTGAATGCGGCCATTGAGGCAGCACGGGCAGGCAAGCACGGCAAGGGTTTTGCCGTGGTGGCAGACGAAGTGCGGACGTTGGCTGAAACATCGGAGAAGAGCGCCAGTCAGATTCAGGAACTTGTAGGGCAGATTCAGCAGGATGTAAAAGCAATTGCCGACGGTATTAACACTTCAGCGAAGACTGTTGAAGGTGAAGTGGAGAAGGGGAAGGTTATCACCGAACAGTTGGAGCAGATTCGTGTTGACGTGATCTCGGTAGTTAAAGGGATTACCGAAATTGCCGTCGGCGCCAAGCAGTCGAACAACGCTGCCGGTCAGGCGCTCAAAGGATCGGAGGATATCGCTTCTGCCTCCGTTGAGCAATCCGCCGCTGCCGAAGAGGCGGCTAAAACTGTCGCCGAACAAGCCCAGGCACTGGCTGAGTCCGAGCAGGCAGCTCAGAATCTGTCGGAGCTGGCTGAAGACCTGAAGAACTCCACCGATGTTGCCAAGAGTGCTGAAGAAGTCGCCTCGTCTGCAGAGGAACTCTCATCCGCCGTATCAGAAATCAACCGTGCCAGCGCCCAGATCATGACCGCCATTGAGGAAATCCGTAAAGGCTCTCAGACCGCTGCTGCGGCATGCGAGGAATCATCGGCCGCCATTAATCAAATTGAAAAGGGGCTGGATGTAGCACAGCAACGTGCCACCGTTGGCAGCGAGAAAGTCAAGAGTGTTCAGTCACTGCTCGCCGTTAATAAAACCGCCGTGGATGAATTGATCAACGGTATTCTCTCCTCGGTAAAAGGAACTCAGGCAAGTATCAAACAGGTAAAGGATCTGGAACAGGTGTCCCGACGTATAGACAAGATCGTCGAGGCGATCACAACCGTGTCGATACAGACCAATATGCTTGCGGTTAATGGTTCCATCGAAGCTGCACGAGCCGGCGAATTTGGCAAAGGGTTTGTGGTCGTCTCCACAGATATCCGTAATCTTGCCCGTGATTCAGCGGAAAATGCCGATCGTATCAAGGATTTGGTGAAAGCTGTGCAGGATCAGATCGGTCTTGTTAGCACTGATCTGGAGGAGATTGTTAAATCTGCCGTCAGCGAGGCGGAACAGGCAAAAACCTCTACCAGCAACCTGAACCTGATCGAAACCGATATCGTGGAAATTGACCGGGGAACACAGGAAATTCTGAACGCAGCTATGGAGATAGCTTCTGCCATCGGTCAAGCCAAGAAGGGGACTGAACAGATATCCGCCGCCGCCCAGCAAGCTGAGAAGGCTGCCAACGAAGCCGCCAGCGCTGCCGTGCAGCAATCCAAGGGAGCCGAGGAATTGGCTGCCGCCATCGAAGAGATCGCCTCGCTCGCTGATGAATTGCAGAGTGCTTAAGGAGAACTATAATGACGACAGAAACAGTGCAGCAACAAGAAGATGCCGGTTCGGTTGAGCCATCAGTTCCCGTGGAAACCGAGAGTCATGGAGGGGATGAAGTTCTTGACGAGGTCGCCTCCGATACTCGTCAGTTCGTCACGTTCATTGCCGGTAATGAAGTGTTTGCCGTGGATATGGCACCGGTGCAGGAGATTATTCGGGTTCCCGATGTAATACGGGTTCCTTTGGCACCGCCTACCCTGGAAGGTTTGGCAAATCTGCGTGGCAAGGTGCTTCCCATTATTTCCCTGCGGCGTATGTTCGGTTTCGAAGAGCATGAACATGACGATGCCACCCGTGCTGTTGTGGTAGATGTGGGGCAGCCACTCGGCTTCGTGGTTGATCGGGTTGCCAGCGTTGTAGGTGTAGAACCTGCCCAGATCGAAGATGTGGGCGCAATCCGCAGTACCGTGAATACAGAATTGCTCTCCGGTCTGATCAAGAATGTGGGTGGTCATGCCATGATCATGGTGCTGGATTTTAACAAGCTCGTTCAGAGTGAATTCAGGGAAATCGCCAACCTTGCTAAAAGCAGTGTTGCGGCGAGTACCGTATCATCCATTGTCGATACGGATGATGAGGACGTTAGTGATGAACTGCAACTTGTGAGCTTTGATGTCGCGGGGCAGGAATATGCAATTGCCATAGAGGATGTTCAGGAGATTGTTCAGGTTCCAGAGACAATAATTCATGTTCCCCATTCGGAATCCCATGTTATGGGTGTTATGACCCTTCGCAGTCGCCTGCTACCGCTGGTAAGTCTGAGCCGCATGTTCCATCTGCCGGAGAAGCAGTTGGACGAAAAAAGTCGCATTGTGGTATTGGCTTTGGGGGGATCATCAGTTGGTGTGACTGTGGACGGCGTGAGTGAAGTGCTGCGAGTCGCCAAGACTTTGGTGGACGCTATGCCGGCATTACTTGTCCGTGATGGAGGTCTTGCGGAAATTGCAGATATCTGTCGGCTTGACGACGGCAAGCGACTTGTCTCCATTATAACCGCCCGCAATATGTTTAACCATTCTGCAATCAGGGAGGCATTGACCAGCGTGAGCGACATTGGACAAGACACCGGTCGGGATATGACCGACGTAGATGAGGACCTTGACGATGATGAGCAGGTGGTTGTGTTTCGTCTGGACAAGGAGGAGTTTGGCGTACCGATCGCCAGTGTTCAGGAAATCGTGCGGGTACCGGATGAACTTATCCATGTACCGAAAGCCCCTCCGTTTGTCGAAGGGGTTATCAATTTGCGAGGCAGTGTATTGCCGGTGATTGACCTTCGTCTGCGTTTGGGACTTTCCAGGGTTGAGCGTTCTGACCGCCAGCGCATCATGGTGTTCCTGATTGCCGGCGTACGCACCGGCTTCATAGTCGATCAAGTTTCGGAAGTGTTCAAAATTCCGCAGGCTGCGATTGAATCAGCACCACAACTCTCCAGCGAGCAGGGAAAACTTTTATCGCGCATGGCAAACCTGGAAAAACAGAAACGGATGGTTCAGTTGCTTGAACCTACTCATCTTGTGGAAAGTGATCAATTGCAGGAACTAGCAGCTATGTAAGAAAATGTTTTGTGGCGATGTCCGGTTAAGCAATTGTGAACCGGACATCGCTCACAAAATGTTTGATTTTGCGATGTAAGGATTTAATATGATTAAAATACTGATCGTCGATGATTCAGCACTAATGCGTCGTCAACTTACACAAGTTTTTACCGCTGCGGGCGATTTTGAAATACACCAGGCGAGAAATGGTGTGGAGGCTGTAGAGGAAAACCGTACATTCAAACCAGACGTGGTGACGTTGGATATTAATATGCCAGAGATGGACGGCCTGTCAGCCCTCTCTCTCATAATGGCTGAACGTCCGGTGCCGGTGGTCATGGTTTCTTCACTTACTGAAAAGGGAGCACTCGCTACCTTTGAGGCTTTGAATCTGGGGGCTGTGGATTATGTAGCTAAGCCGGGGGGGACTATTTCGCTCTCCATCGATAAAATTCTGGATGAGCTGGTGAAAAAGGTACGGACAGCCTCTCGAGCCCGAATCAAGCCCAGGCTATCGGGTGCTAAAGGGCTGACCCAGCGGCTGCGTGACGACCGTAATGTGGGCGCTGAACGTCCTGTGGCGGTTCGGCGTGGTGTTGTTGGTGACGGCCTGGTTATTGTGGGTGTTTCCACTGGTGGACCTGGCACCCTTGAGGAAATCCTTCCCTATTTGCCGGCTACCTTCCCGTGGCCGGTGCTGGTGGCTCAACATATGCCGCCGGCTTTTACCAAATCCTTTGCTGACCGCTTGAATCAGACATGTGCGTTACAGGTGGTTGAAGCCTCGTCACCAATGCCCGTAGAACCTGGTGTCATTTATATCGCCAAGGGGGGAGCCGATATGTTGGTTAGCATGCGCATTAACCGGCTTACAGTGCTTCCCAAACCGGAACAACAGCAGTATCTTTGGCACCCCTCTGTGGAGTTATTGGGGAAGTCGGTGCTGGAACACTGCGACCCGTCACGAGTAATCGGCGTAATGCTTACAGGTATGGGCTATGATGGCGCTGACTCCTTTGCCGAGATCAAGAGGAGAGGTGGTCGAACGATTGCCGAATCGGAAGAATCTGCCGTGGTATTCGGTATGCCGGCAGAGCTGATTGAGAGAGGCGGTGCCAGTTTGGTTCTGCCTTCACATAAAATTGCGGCACAGCTTAATTCATGGGTTGGGCGGTAATAGCTTTTTACCCCATCTTCACATTCTGAAATATAAGGAAACCTCCCCATGGCCTTCATTAAAAACCAGACCCCGGAGCCGATTAATCAGGAAGAACGAAAGCATGAGCGCGATTGCCCCAACCTGCTGGCACAGTTGTCTGACCCAAACCCCACGGCTCGACGCTGGGCCGCGCGCGATCTCATAAACTGTCCGCAATCAGCGGTACCTTTGGTGGAACGTTTAAAGATTGAACCGGATGTCTCTGTACGGGAGGTGATCCTCACCACTCTGACGCGAATGGGCGACCCGGATTGTGTTGCGGGACTAGTGGCTTGCCTGAACAGTGAGGACGCTGCATTGCGCAATGAAGCGCTAGAGGCAATGAAACAACTGCCCGACGAGGTGGCGCCGATCATGCGTACGCTCTTGGCTGATCCGAAATCAGATGTACGCATCTTTGCTGTCAATATTCTGGAATCTCTGCGCCATCCGGAAGTGGAGAGTTGGCTTATAGAGGTAATCGAGAACGACCAGCACGTTAATGTGTGCGGCACTTCCGTCGATCTGCTTGGCGAGGTGGGAACGGAAGCGTCACGAAAACCGTTGGAACGGCTCAAGGAACGGTTTAAAGACGAACCATACATTCAGTTTGCCGCAGATCTGGCCTTAAGGCGTATCTATGAAAACTGATGTTTCAAAATCAAAAATAATTACCGCTGAGGACTTTGAAAAGTTCAGGGAGTATTTCTACCGTAAGACGGGTATTTGCTTTGAGCCGACCAAACGCTATTTTGTGGATAAGCGATTAATTGATCGGATTGAAGCAACTGGCAATCACGATTTTCGTTCTTATTTCACAATGCTTCGTTTTGAACCTTCAGGTGAAGAGATGCAACACCTTACTAACCTGATGACTGTTAATGAGACCTATTTTCTACGTGAAGAATACCAGTTCCAATGCTTAGTTGATTCTATTCTGCCGGAGATCACGGCTGCCAAGACTGACAGGAAGCCTATCCGCATCTGGTGCATCCCATCATCGTCGGGCGAAGAGCCATACAGCATTGCCATGTATCTTCTGGAATTGTGGGGAGGGATCAACAGCTGGGATGTTGAGATAATATCGTCGGATATCGATACAGGTATCTTGCAAAAGGCGCGGATCGGACGCTATTCAGCCCGTTCAATTCAACATGTGTCACCTAACTGGCTAAATAAATATTTTACTCGTATTGGCGATGAATACCAGATCTGTGATGATTTACGAAATTCGGTGGAATTCACCAGGGTCAATCTGTCGGAGTCAGCCGATACAAGGTTATACCGAAATTTTGATGTGATCTTTTGCCGCAATCTGCTCATCTATTTTGACGATCTCTCTCGCAAGGAAGCAGCTGAAAGCTTTTATGACGCCCTGAAGCCTGGAGGCTGTATCTGCTTGGGTCATTCTGAATCCATGAGCCGCATCTCTTCGCTATATAAGGTACGCAAGTTTCCTGAAGCAATTGTTTATCAAAAACCCTTGGAGGCCAGATGAAGCGGATTCTGATTGTTGATGACGCAGCAACCGTACGTATGTATCATCGCAAAATTCTTGTAGATGCCGGGTACGCCGTGGAAGAGGCGGTAAATGGCATTGAAGCATTGGAAAAAGCGATACAGACTACTTTTGATTTATTTGTAGTGGATGTAAATATGCCGCTCTTGAATGGCTACGGTTTTTTATGTGAACTCCGTAAACAGGATGTGCCTCAAAGCCCGGCTATTATGGTCTCTACCGAGGCTGCTGATAGTGACCGAACTCTCGCCTACCAGGCAGGAGCCAATGACTACTTGATCAAACCGGTCAAGCCGAAGCAATTGCTAACTCATGTTCGCCTACTGCTTGGGGAGGTTCGTGAATGAACCCGTTGCTCGTACAATTCCTTTCCGAAGCCCGCGATACATTGTACGACATTGGGCAAAAGCTGATGCAACTGGAGCAAACGCCCGATAATGCCGATCTTATGAACGAGCTGTTCCGTCCTGTGCATACTTTGAAAGGCAATTCCGGTCTGTTTGATTTTCCGGAAATGACACGGGTGTTGCACGCTGGTGAGGACTTGATGGTTGCTGTGCGGGACGGTCGGGTGGTATATTCGCGTGAAATAGCGGATTGTTTGCTGGACGCTATGGATTTTGTTGGTCAGTTGTGTGACGAGATCGAACAAGGGATTACAGAAGTCTCACATATCGATGATGCAGTCCGTCTCGCCGATGCACTGCGAAAGCTAATTGCAGTGAATGCGGCACGTACGGACCGCGTGGAGAGTTTGGATAACATCGGTGTGCCAGAACAGCCTAAACCCACCAATTTTATCAAGTCTAAGAATTTATTTTCCCTTGCCCCTGTTCCTGAAACGATTCGCATGGACGCCTTTCGGCGAATATTGAAGGGTGATCCTTTGCACAGGCTTGTTTATAGTCCTGTGGAGGATTGTTTTTTTCAAGGGGATGATCCTCTACATCAGGCGCAGCAGACGCCCGATGTGCTCTGGTGTGCCATCGTTGCTCGAGAATCGTGGCCGAATCTGGTTGACTTGGACGCCTACCGTTGTGTACTCGTTTTCAATCTGCTGACGGCAGCCCCGTCTGAGGAATTGGTAGAACTTTATCGTTACGTGCCGGATCAGGTCGTTATTCAACCGGTGGATCCGCTTCATCTCGTTATCCCCACAGGTGACCCGAATGGTGGTCCTGTCTACGAGGACTTTGTTGCCGAGGCCCTGTTGCATCTTGATGGGGGGAATCTTGCCAGTCTTGGACGGGCCGCACGGACTATGCTGGAATTGAGCAATCCGGATCTATGGCTTTCATCGGCTCTGCGCTGGCTCCTTCTTTTGTTGGAGAATATGCCGAGCAATCGAGCTGTACTGCGTACCCTTATTGAATCGCTCCGCACCCTGACTCCGCCGGATTGGTCGCTCACAGATCATGACGCAGCGGAACCAGCTACAGAGGGTTTAAGTGAAAACGTTACAGATTCATTGAATTCTTTATCCGAGGAAGATGCTTTTGAACGGGATGTTATTCTCGATGCTCAACGTCAGATTCTTATGCTTCAGGATCAGCCGGCCTGGCATTCGGGAAGGCTAAAGGCCGTTGCGACTACATTGATCAATTGTTGTGCGGCAATGGGCGAAATCCAAACAGCCGCTGAGATCGAAGCAGCCCTCAAAACGGGATTAGAAACAGGTTCCGGTGGATTACTTCTGGATTGGCTTAATGCGCGCATAGGTATGCCGACGCTACGCGCCAACCTGTCTGAAATTGTTCAGTCTCCACAAGGGCAGCAGCAGACAGGCAATGTTATATCCGCTTTTACGGATGAAGGTCCTAAATTTGGTCGTCGTGCTGAGGATCAGATCGGTCCCAGAAGTCTCAAGGTTGATCAGGTCAAAATAGACCTGCTGATGAACTTGATCGGCGAGATGGTAGTCTCTAAGAACGCCCTCCCCTATTTGGCCCAGCGGGCGGAAAATCAGTTTGGAGCGAGGGAAGTCGCACGCGAAATAAAAGCTCAATATACGGTAATTAACCGTATTGTGGAGGAGATGCAGGGAGCCATCATGCAGGTTCGTATGATGCCTGTCTCCTTCGTATTCCAGCGTTTCCCACGGCTGGTACGAGATATATCTCGTAAACTGGGCAAAGAAGTGAACCTGGTGTTGGAAGGCGAGGAGACTGAAGCGGATAAGAATATTATCGAATCTTTAGCCGATCCACTTATTCATATCGTTCGCAACAGCTTGGATCACGGTCTGGAAACTCCTGAAATACGGCAGAGTTGTGGCAAGTCCGCCGCTGGTACACTAATCATCCGCGCCAAACAGGAAGCGGATCGGGTTCTGATCGAAATAATTGATGACGGAAAAGGAATTGATCCTGAAGTCATCAAACGTAAAGCTTATGAAAAAGGGATCATTGACGAGACTACTCTGGAGCAGATAAGCGACCGTGATTCTGTCAACTTGGTTTTTGGTGCTGGTTTTTCCACTGCTGAAACGGTATCCGATCTGTCGGGTCGCGGAGTGGGAATGGATGTTGTGCGCACGGGAGTAGAACGGGTTAACGGTGCTATTCAATTGGAGAGTGAGGTTGGTAAGGGAACCCATATCCGTATATCGCTCCCTCTGTCCATGGCAGTAACCAAGGTTATGATTATCGAATCAGACGGGCAGATCTTCGGTGTCCCGATGGATCATGTGGTGGAAACAGTGCGTATCCGTCGTCGTGCAATTCACACTATTAAGCAGAGCAAGACTACGGTACTTCGAGGGCGCATAGTTGCTTTGAAGGCACTAAATGTATTGTTGGAAATTCCTGCTGAGCCCAGGGTTAACGACGACGAATTGGCTGTTTTGGTGGTTCGTGTTGGCTCGGAGCCGGTGGGATTGATTGTGGATGACTTCCATGAGACCGTTGACGTGATCCAAAAACCTCTGGAAGGGGTGCTTTCTGGTCTCTCAGTCTATTCGGGGTCTGCGCTCATGGGTGACGGATCGGTATTGATGGTGCTGAATATGAAGGAGATGGTGTGATGCCGATAGATTATAAAAAAAATCAGGTGCTGTTTCGTGAAATAGTTGGCGTGGAGGAGGCAGAGGGACTTTTGGAATTCCTGCATAAACGACCTGCTGCCAAGATTGATTTCGGGGGGTGCACACATCTGCACCCAGCTAATCTGCAAGTGCTTATGGCGGCCAAGATACGAATCGCTGTTTGGCCGAAGGATGCAAATATGTGCTTTTGGCTGAAGAGTGCCTTACAACCAGAAAAATAAAAGGAGCACCTGCAATGGCAAAAACAATTTTTATTGTCGATGATTCGGCCACAATGCTGATGAGCGTCAAAAATAATCTGGAAATATCAGGGTTTACTGTCGTAACAGCAGAAGACGGTGTTAAGGCGCTTACCAAGCTGAAGGGTGCCGGTTTTAAGCCGGATTTGATGATCACCGATATAAACATGCCAAACATGAACGGCATTGAGTTGATTCGCAACACCCGAACGTTGCCGGCGTTTCGCTTCATGCCAATCTTGGTTATGACCACCGAAAATCAGCAGGTAAAGCGCGACGAGGCAAAAAAACTGGGTGCCACCGGCTGGCTGGTAAAACCAGTGGGTGGTGCGGATTTACTTAAAATTATAAAGCAGGTGCTGCCGGGGGCTTAGCATGTTGTCCGCAAATAACAGTTTTGGCGGTAATGTCACAGAGTCTTCAATTATCAACGCTAAAGATCCAGGATGGGTCACATACGCTGCAGTTGTGTTGTTTTTCCTGTGCGGTCTGTCGGAGATGCTGTTTCATAACGAACTGGATCGTCTGCTGGGCAGATTGCATATTTTTCCCGTAATGGGAGTAGCTGCCCTGATTATGATTTCCGCAAATATCTATTTGATGAAGATTTCATCCCGCCGCATCTCCGCATTAAAATCCAAGATTCAGGAAGCCGAAGATTCATTAGCCCGTTCAGGTGAATGTGCCAACCTAATGATGGATAATCATGTGCGCCTGGAAGAAGTCATCGGTAGTAGACTCAATGAAGTTGCCGCCGAAACCGAAAACGCAGGAATGTCACTGATTATGGAGGTGCGTAAAATCAGCGATTCCGCCAACACACTGCTGAATTATCTTAATAACTCCACTCTTAAGGCGGCCGGTCTCGGAGATGAGATCGGCAACAATGTAACATTTATCACTCAAATCGGCGACTTTATGCATGGACTTCCTGATCGGATAAAACAGATACATCAGGACATGGAGACCATCAGAGAAACGGCCACTCAGATCGATGCTTTGGAGAATTTAGTTGATATAATTAAGGACATTAGTGATCAGACTAATCTACTGGCTTTAAACGCATCAATTGAAGCGGCGCGCGCTGGTGATGCTGGGCGCGGATTTGCTGTTGTGGCTGATGAGGTTCGCAAGCTTTCGGATCGCTCCGCCAAAGCGGCTGTAATGATCGAAAAGGGGCTTTCAGCTGCTCAGAATACAATAAAGTGCGGACTAAAATTCAACGAGCTGGATGAATCATCACAACAAATGAATGAGGCGGTCAATGTTATCTCTTCCATCCACAAGCTTCAGGATAGTTACGAGGATCTACGCCAGTATTACAAAACCCTTTTTGCTGTTGTGACCAGGCACAATACCAGTCTTGCGTCAGAGATTGCCGAGATTCTCGGGCAGATACAGTTCCAGGATGTGGTAAGGCAACGTATTGAGCGCATTATGGACACCGTGGTAAAGCGCGACTATCTGCTTCTCGAATTTTCCCGCTCACTGGCAACTCCTGATATCGGACTGGAGAAGATACCCGAAAAGATGTCCCAACTGATTGAGGAATACCTGGAGTTGGAGGCGTGCCACGGTGAGAGTGGACAAGATTCAAATGGTGGCCCGCCAAAGCTGGAACTGTTTTAGAACTTACAACCACATTAAGGAGATTAACATGACTACGAATTCCCTTGCCCCAATTGCTAATTTGTTGCAACAGCACCGTGTTGCCATTTGCGATGAGTGGTTGAACGATATTATGCGAATTTGGGAGCATTCCCATGCTGGCTTGGTAGATAAAGAGGAAGTAAGCCGACAGGCAAACGATTTTCTCAAGGAGCTTGCTGTTTTTTTTAACTCCCATTCGGGTGAAGCCCCTGCGGAAATCAGTACGAACAGCCCTTTTGGTAAAATTGCCTGCGAACTGAGTATTGAGCGAGCCAAGAAAGGGTTTAAACCGGCAGACACGGCTCAATATATTATTACCCTGAAAAACGTGCTCACACGGCACTTCTTGCGTACATATAGTGAAACTCCGGTAGACCTCGCCCTCTATCTGCGGGTTATGAATGACATGCTTGACCGCATCTCTTTACTTACGTTTGAAATGTATGTGGAAACAAGGGAACGTATCATTGCCCAGCAGAGCCTGTCGCTATCAGAGCTCTCTACACCGATTATTCTGCTCTGGAACAATGTGTTACTGCTTCCACTGGTGGGGGTAATCGATACCGTTCGTGCCCGTCAATTCACGGAACGCCTTTTGGAGGCTATCACCCGATATGAGGCAAATGTCACAATCATTGATGTCACCGGTGTGCCGGTGTTTGACACAAGCGTCGCCCGACACTTCATGAAAGTAATTGATGCTGCCCAGTTGCTCGGTTCCCGTATCGTCATGACCGGTATCAGCCCGGAAGGGGCGCAGACACTTACCAAGCTTGGTATCAACTTTTCAAATATCATCAGCCGTGCAACCTTGCGCTCCGGGTTGGCGGAAGCGTTGTTGCTTGTCGGTCGTCGCATAGAGCTTATTGGGGGAGTGCGTCCATGATAATTCCCATTTTACGCCTCGGTAAAATCCTGCTTACATCAATCCAGCAAGAACTCACCGATGCTGATGTTCTCCAGCTTCAGAGTGACCTGTTAAGGAAGGTTTCAGAAATTGAAGCTCTGGGTGTCATCATCGACATCACCGCTTTAGAGGTTGTTGATTCTTTTATGGCGCGGGTTATCAATGATACCGCTGGTATGGCGCGCCTTTTGGGAGCGGAGATTGTCATTTGCGGAGTTCAGCCGTATGTGGCAATGTCTTTGGTTGAGATGGGGAGAGACCTGATAGGAGCCGATTGTGTTTTTAATCTTGATCAGGGGTTGAAACTGCTTGAAGCGCGTATTGCGGTTCGGGGAGATGCTATTCTATCGCTGGAAGGGGATGAATATGCGCGAAATGATAGACCCTGAACGTGTGCTTATTCGCGATTCTACCGACATTGTGCGAGCGCGTGCCGTAGCAAGGCAAGTGGCGAATCAGATCGGATTTACACTTGCCGATCAGACCCGTTTGGCTACAGCCGTTTCAGAGCTAACGCGTAATATAGTGCAATATGCCGGAGAAGGTGTTTGTGAAATTGCCGATGCTTCGGGGGAGGAAGAGATACGACTCCGTATAATAGTTGAGGATAATGGACCTGGCATAGATGATATTGATAGAGCTATGAAAGATGGATATAGCACTGGTGGCGGTTTGGGTGTCGGCTTACCAGGCACCCGCAGATTGATGGATGATTTTGCCATTGAATCATCACCGGGGTGTACCAGAGTTTCCATCGCCTTGGTTAGAAGAAGAGTTTGATAGAGGAATGATATGGACAGAGTATGTATCCAGGTTACGGATGAAGCAAATATAGCGGAAGCGAGTCGCCAGGCACGACAAATGGCGAAAATGATCGGATTTGCCACTGTGCGAATTCATTATATTGCAACGGCGGCATCGGAATTGGCAGCAAATCTTTTTATGCACGCCAATGGTGGCCTTTTTGAGGTCTGTAATCTGATAAATCGTCCCGGTATTGAGTTGATCGCCACTGATAATGGTCCTGGCATAGCTGACATAGAAAAGGCATTACAGGAGGGTTATAGCACTGCTGGTGGTCTGGGATGTGGTCTTCCAGGTGTGAAGCGTCTTATGGACGAGATGGATATTGACAGTCGGGTTGGTCAGGGTACCGTAGTTAAGGCGCGTGCATGGCTGTGACCATAGGGTATGCAGTGCGTCCACTGGCAGGTGAAAAGGTCAGCGGTGACCAATGCGAATGGTGGAATACCGGCACGCACATTGTGGCTGCTTTGGCGGATGGTCTGGGGCATGGGGAGCAGGCGGCCTATGCTGCCAAAGCTGCTCTTACCTGTATAGGCGAGAATCTGGAACGTCCGTGTGAAACCATATTTTCCAAATGTGATGCACAATTGCGCGATACACGGGGTGTCGCTTTAGCGTTGGCTATTATCGAACTGGATTCCGGTAGAATGACTCTTGGCGCTGTCGGAAATATTCGGGCGATGTTGCTGCGGAACTCCCGTGACATCAGGTTCGGTGGTGCGCGTGGTATTGTTGGTGGAGGATTTTCGAGTTTTACGCCTGAAACCGTGCTGTTGACGAGGGGAGAAGTTCTGCTGCTTTTCTCGGACGGGCTGGACGAGTTTATACCACTGCGCGAGATATTCTCTGAACCTCCAACAACATCAGTACACGATAAGGCGCAAAGGATATTGGATAGTTGGGCACGTGCCAATGACGATGCTTCGGTGCTGATTTACCGCCACGAAGAGTTTAAATCCACATGAAACAAGCCTTTGAACGCTATTTTCGTATACTTCAACAGATAATTATCGATTCGGATGCGAATACTATTGAGGTTCATCTTGCGGAAGCTTTTGAGTTGGGGCGCGACTTGGTTGAACAGAATGTTCCTCCTGACGAGGTGACACAGATCCATCACGAGGCTGTAGTTCATCTATCGCAAATGTATCCTTCGCTGCCTTTTGCCCAAGTGGCCGATCAATTGAGCAGGCCTTTAATAGAAATGAACATGGCATATGGCATGGCATTTCGGGAACAGATGGAACGGCGCTACCTGGATATTGTGAATTCCCGCTTGGAGCAGTCAAACAAATTGGAAGCCATCGGCACTCTGGCGGCCGGTATTGCTCATGATTTCAACAACATTCTTGCGAGCATTATAAGTTCTGCTGAAATGGCGGAGGATGATCTGCCAATCGGTACTTCTGGGAATAAATACATCAAACGGATATTGACTGCAAGTTTCCGTGCCCGAGATATTGTCGCCAGGATGCTGACATTTGCCCGGCAAAATCAGATCAAGCCTGTGATACCGGTTGAACTGGTTGCTCAAATACGAGAGGCGCTGTTTCTCTTGGATATTTCCAGAAGGGCGGATGTCACTTTTTCCTGTCACGAAGACATTGAACAGGCATTGGTCGTGGCTGAACCTGGGCAATTGCAACAGATCGTGATGAACCTTTGCATCAATGCGATCGACGCAATGAATTTCCGTGGAGTGGTTACTCTTCATGTCGAACCAGCCAAGTTTGAAGACGGCTCTGACGCCATTCTTCTGAAAGTTGCCGACAATGGTCAGGGGATGACGCCCGAGGTATGTAGACGAATTTTTGATCCGTTTTTTACAACCAAAGAGCCAGGCAAAGGCAACGGCTTGGGACTTTCTGTAGTACACGGCATAGTTACCCAACTGGGTGGACACATCGATGTCCAAAGCCGTACAACCGGAGAGCACCGGGGAACAGAATTTATGGTGCTACTGCCCGTGACAAAAGCTGAATGTTGATAACATACAAAGGAGTTTTATATGGCCCACATTCTTGTTGTTGAAGACGATGATATGTTCCGCGAGTCGCTGGTTGATATGCTGACAAAAGATGGACATAGGGTAACGATCGCCAAAAACGGAGAAGAAGGGGTACACGCTTGCAGCCAAATATGTCCTGAACTGATCATTACAGACATACTCATGCCATGCATGGATGGCATCGAAGCAATTATGGAACTGTCCCGACAAGGGCTGACTATCCCAATCATTGCCATCTCCGGAGGGCGACGCACGATCAGTGCGGAATTTAACCTTGAATCAGCGCAGCTATTAGGGGTCAAAGAAATCTTAGCAAAACCGTTTAGCAGAGTTGATTTGCGTCATGCGATAAAACAGGCTCTTCCTAATTGATCAGTCGTAACATCGCCAAATTGAATCATCAAGGAAAGTTTATGGCGGAGATTATTGTTATTACCAACCGTAAAGGCGGGACAGGCAAGACTACGACGTCTGTCAATCTTGCCGCCGAATTTGCATCGCAATCCCTTCGGGTGTTGCTGATAGACATGGATACTCAGGGTCATTGCGCAGTCGGATTGAATATTGCTCCACCTAAAGACGCCCCCACGGTTCACAGCCTCTTTCAATCAGGCAATTCACGTTTAACTGAAGCAGTTTATCACACAGCGTGGCCAAATCTGGATCTGATCCCGGCTAATACCCTCTTTGAGCATGGTTCCTGTGACGGCAACCCTACTCGCCTCACCAGAGCGCTGCACGATGAAGGAGTGACGGAGCAATACGATCTGATCATCATTGACTCGCCTCCTTCGCTCGATGACCTCTTGATGAATGCGCTCTGCGCAGCCAGAAAAGTTCTGGTTCCTTTTATGCCACATCACCTTTCCGGTGAGGGGATCCGCAATCTTGCACGGGTGCTCTTCAGGGTGGCATCTGACCTCAATCCAGAATTGAAACTGCTGGCCTTTCTCCCAATCATGCTTGATCGCCGCATTGGTCAACATAAAAGCGTCACTGAAGGTGTGGCGCGACAGTTCGGCCAGGGGCGGCTGCTTTCCGGGATCCGCACTGACATAAAACTTGCTGAAGCATTTGCCCATCGTCAGCCGGTACGCGCCTATATGCCAGGTTGCAGAGGGGCGGAAGATTACGCTTTGACGGCTCGTGAGATTTCCGCTCGTCTGGAACCTCGCATGAACTGATACGTTATGTATAAACATGGAACTATATAATGAAATGCTTGATAGTTGAGGACGACAAATTGTCCATCAACATTTTAAAGGAAATGGTCCGTAGATACGGTACTACTGATTGTGTCATGAGCGGTCAGCAGGGGCTGGAAATGTTCTTGCGCGCGCATGAAGCAAAGAGCCCGTACGATGTGATATTCATGGATATAATGATGCCTGGAATCGATGGGTTAAGTGCGGTGAGGAAAATCCGCGATAATGAAGAAATGATGAATATTACTGCTCTGCAAAGGGCAAGAATCATCATGACGACTGCGCTTAGTGATCCAGAAACGGTTATAAAGGCGTTATACGAATCTGATGCAGATTTATATTTAGTTAAACCGATAAATCAAAAGGCGATCAGTAATGCGCTTCGAGAACTGAAGCTTATATCCTCCTCAGTAGATACTGGCAGATGAAAGAGAGCGCATATACCAGCTGCCATCACTATCCGAATCTCATCGACTCCAGTTATCTGGCGCTGAAGTACACCGCCAGGTACACCGCACCAATAAGTGAAGGCCAGTGACCCTGTATCCTATAAAAACTTCTTTAGAATGTGTCACTGGCCTTCGAGGGGCTATTTAAATGGTTTCAACTGGTTAGCGCAACATTTCAAAGAATCTGTCTTCACACGTCTCATCCTTGATATCGATAAACTTGTTACAAATTTCAGTGACCATATTGATGACACCCTGGTAGCCGATCAGCGGGTAGCGGTGCTTGTTGACGCGGTCGAAAATCGGGAAACCGAAGCGGAACAGCGGTACCTTGGCGTCGCGGGCGGCAAATTTGCCGTGGGTATCGCCGATGATGGCATCAACCGGATCGGTGACCACCAGGCTGCGCAGATGCCAGAGATCCTTGTTCATGTAGATCTTGCATCCTGTGCCGTACATGGAACCATCCAGCAGTCCCTGCAACTCCTTTTCGGCCTTTTTGCTGCCGCGACTGCAGAGGATGTGGTGCGGACGGGCACCCATTTCGAGCAGGAAGGAGACGTAGCCCATCAGATAGTCCGGGTCGCCGTAGACGGCGAACTTCTTACCGTGCATGTACTGCTGTGAATCGGTCATGGCGTCAACAGCGCGACCACGTTCATTTTTCAGGGATGCCGGAACTTCTTTGCCGAACAGCTCGGCGACTTTCATGATAAAAGCATCGGTCTTTTCGATACCCATCGGCATCGACATGGTGACGTGCTTGCCGGAGTAGGTGTCCTTGATCCAGCTGAACGTTTTCGGTGTGGCGTAGGTACCGATAGCGATAGTGGCTTTGCCGTTGATCGAATCGGCGGCGTCTTCCAGTTTGGTGCCACCTGCATAGATGTTATAGGTGCCGTCGCAGGGTGATTCAAACGTATCACCGATATCAGCCAGCAGCGTGTAGGGAATGCCGAACTCTTTCAGGATGCGTTTGTATTCGCGATAGTCACCGGTGTTGAAGTCGCAACCGGCGATCAGGTTCAGTTTACCGGTGCAGCGTCCTTCGATCTGCTTGCCCTCAGTCAGATTCTGCAAGATCGAAACCAGCATGGAATCATAACCATGAATATGGGTGCCGTTGAAGCTGGGGGTATTGGCGTACGGTACCGGCAGCTCTTTGGGAATGAAGGCCTTCTGTTTGGCGTTCTTGATGAACGCGGTCAGGTCGTCGCCGATAACTTCCGGCATGCAAGAGGTAAACACGGCGATCATTTTCGGTTTGTAGAGAGCGTAAGCATTTTCAAGCCCTTCATGCAGGTTGTTCTGGCCGCCGAATACCGCGCCGTCTTCCGTCATGGCATCTGATACTGCCGGCGCCGGTTCACGGAAGTGACGGTTAAGGGTCGAACGGTAGTAGGAAGTGCACCCCTGTGAGCCATGAACAAAGGGGAGCGTACCTTCAAAACCATGGGCACAGAGCTGAGCACCCAGCGGCTGACAGGCATGAGCCGGGTTGATGACCAGCGCCTGACGGGCAAAATTTTTCTCTTTATATTCTTCCGAGTTGATCCAGTTATGAACCCGCTCGATCTCTTCTGGTGCGATTTCGGTAACGGTCTTGACTTCAAGTCCCAGTAAGTTAGCCATGATGTATCTCCTTGTGGGTCGGCAACCAATCTGTTGCACAACCGAAGTTTTATGTCCCCCTTGATAAAGGGGGATTGAGGGGGATTTGCCTTTGGGTTGAATCCCCCCCAGCCCCCCTTTATCAAGGGGGGGAGCAACAAATTAGAACGGTGCCTTCACCAGTTTCCAAGTCGGGCTGTTAATTGCCATGTCAACGTCGCGGGCAAAGATCTCGAAACCCTGGTAGCCGTGGTAGGGGCCGGAATAATCCCAGCTGTGCATCTGGCGGAACGGGATGCCCATTTTCTGGAAGACGTATTTTTCCTTGATGCCGGAGCCGATCAGGTCCGGCTTCAGGGTGTGGGCAAATTTCTCCAGCTCGTACTCTGATGGATCGTCATAGACCACCGTTGCATCCGGCATTTCTGGAGCGGTGCGGTCGTAGTCATCGCCATGGGCAAATTCGTAGCCGGAACCGACGCAATCCATGCCCAGGTCTTCATAGGCACCGATGGTGTGACGCGGGCGGAGGCCGCCAACCAACAACATGACTTTCTTGTTTTCCAGGCGCGGCTTGTACTCGTCGATGATGGCCTGCATGATCGGCTCATACTTGGCGATGGCCAGCTCCACCTTTTCCTTGATGACATCATCAAAGCGTTCGGCGATGGCGCGCAGGCTCTCGCGGATCTTGGTCGGGCCGAAGAAGTTGAACTCCAGCCAGGGGATACCGTATTTCTCTTCCATAACCTTGCACATATAGTTCATCGAGCGGTAGCAGTGGATCAGGTTCAGTTTGACGGTATGCGTCGCGGCAATTTTTTCGAGTTCGCCGTCGCCGGTCCAGACCGATTTGACATTCAGGCCGATCTCTTCCAGCAGGGATTTAGCCGACCAGACATCGCCGCCAATATTGTAATCGCCGATCAGGGCAACATCATATGGTCCGGCAGGTTCGGCAAATTCGCGCGTTTCAATAATGTAATCGCGAATCGAGTCATTGGAGATATGGTGTCCGAGCGACTGGGAAACGCCGCGGAAGCCCTCACAGTTACAGGGGATAATCGGAATATCAAGCTCTTTGGAGACGGTCTTGGTAACCGAGTTGATATCATCACCGATCAGACCGACCGGGCATTCGGACAGTACCGAAATACCTTTGGCCAGCGGGAACAGCTCATGCGCTTCATTCAGCAGCGTTTTCAGTTTCTTGTCGCCACCATAGACGATATCTTTTTCCTGGAAATCGGAGGTGAACTGCATACCGAACTGGGTAACGCCATTGATGCCGCTCATCAGGTTCCGGCGTGTACCCCAGGAATACCAGCCGCAACCGACCGGGCCGTGGGAAACATGCACCATATCGCGGATCGGGCCCCAGACAACGCCCTTGGCTCCGGCGTAGGCACAGCCACGGGCGCTCATGACACCCGGCACTGTTTTTTTGTTGGATTTAACACAGGCCGCACCGGAAGTCTGGTCATTGGCCGCCAGGTGCGGAGTACGTTTCTTTTTAGCTTTTTCAGGATATGCCGCCAGAGTTTCTGATATTAGCGCCTCTGTGGATTCCTTTGTAATACCTTCAACAGTTCGTATTTTTGACATGGGAAATCTCCTTTTGAGTGTTATTAACACTCCCCCCTTGATAAAGGGGGGCTGGGGGGGGATTTGACGTTAAAGGTTAACGGCAAATCCCCCTAAATCCCCCTTTATCAAGGGGACTTTAACGCTTTACGCTGCCTCTGCTACACCAACGATGGTTTCATCCTCTTCTTCCATAATGCCGAACTTCATCAACAGCTCTTCCAGCTCCTCCATCTCCAGCGGAGTCGGAACAACCAGCATCTTGTTGTCGGCAATCTTCTGAGCCAGCGTCAGGTACTCTTTGGCCTGCGGATGTTCGGGCGAGTATTCTATGACGGTCATTCTGCGCAGTTCTGCGCGCTGTACCTGATTGTCGCGGGGGACGAAGTGGATCATCTGAGTGCCGAGACGACGTGCCAGTTCGGAGATCAGTTCGAATTCCATGTCGGTCTTTCTGGCGTTGCAGATCAGGCCGGCCAGACGAACCTTACCGGAAGATGCATACTTGAGAATACCTTTGGAGATGTTGTTGGCGGCGTACATGGCCATCATTTCACCCGAAGTAACTATGTAGATCTCTTCGGCTTTTCCTTCACGAATCGGCATGGCGAACCCGCCGCAGACAACGTCGCCGAGAACATCGTAGAACACGAAGTCGAGGTCAGGAGTGTAAGCGCCGTTCTCTTCCAGAAAGTTTATGGCCGTAATAACGCCACGACCGGCACAACCGACACCCGGCTCTGGTCCGCCGGACTCAACACATTTGATATTGCCGTAGCCGATTTTCATGACATCCTCTAATTCGAGGTCTTCAACCGTTCCCAGTTCGCGCACCAGATCCATAACCGTATTCTGTGCTTTGGCGTGCAGAATCAGACGGGTTGAGTCAGCTTTAGGGTCACAGCCTACGATCATGACTTTCTTGCCGAGAGAGGCCAGACCGGCCACCGTATTCTGGGTTGTTGTTGATTTGCCGATGCCGCCTTTGCCGTAAATTGCGATCTGTCTCATGTTAAGCTCCTTTTTGGTCACTAATCTGTGACCTGTGGGTTTGGTGTGGGGCAAACAAAAAGGCGCCCCATTTTTTTGGAGGCGCCTTTGCCTGATTTATTGCCGGTTTTTCAATTTGCATGTGATTTTGCATAGGGCGTGCCAGAAGATGATAAAAAATAAAACAATAAAAGTAGTAGGTAGTTATATCGTTTTTACGAGGAGGGATGTTTGGGTTTGACTCAGTATATTCGTGTGCAGAGTTGCTAGCTGCTTAAAAACAGGGCAGTGCCGCCCTGAATACTAATCACCCGGCTGTTATTGCCAGTCGGCGGAAGGCAGAGGCCTTGAAAGCGGCATATACGATCGCCCCCTGCTTAATCCCCAGCTCCCGGGCCGCCTCCGGGACGATCTCGGCCACCAGTCTGCCTGTGCCGCAGCGCAGCTCCACACCGATCTTTGAGGAACTTCCAAACAGGCTGGCGACCGTGCATTCCAGCAAATTGCGGGCGCTGATCGCTTCAGGGTGCCGCTTGAAGAGGATGATATCCTTTGAAGAGAGTTCAAACAAGCCGCCGACCGTATTCTGGTTGCTCCCAGACAGCAGCAGCTCAACACCCTGCCATGTATAGGCGCACATTCCGTTGCGCTCCGTCATGCCATCCAGTTCAAGAAGGTTGATATAACCGACGGCGCTTTCTCCCATGCGCGTGCGCGCCAGCTGTTCACTGGAGCTTTTACCGACCATCTCACCATGCGCAAAAGCCAGCACCGTATCGGTCATCAAGCGCATCTCCACCAGTGAGTGCGAGATAAACAGATACGGAATGCCAAACTGATCGCTGACGCTTTTGAGATACGGAATGATCTGAAAACGGAGGGTGTCATCCAGCGCCGACAGCGGTTCGTCCATCAGCAGCAGGCGCGGATTGCCCAAAATGGCTCGCCCCAAGGCGATGCGCTGCTGCTGGCCACCAGAAAGTGTTCGGATGTCCCGTTCAAGCAGCTCTTCCAGCTGCAGTACCGCCACCAGCATATCGAGATGGATGGCGCGATATTCAGCGCGGCAGCGGTGGTAGCCGTAGAGCAGATTGTTGCGGACAGTGAGGTGCGGAAACAGGGAGTGCTGCTGAAATACCATGGCAATGCGGCGTTTCTCTGGTGGCACGTTGATCTTTCCGCTGCCGGAAAAGAGTGTTTCGCCATCCAGAATGATTTCGCCGGCATCAGGTTTTTGAAATCCGGCCAGCATGCTGACCAGTGTCGATTTGCCGCTTCCGGATGCGCCGAAGATTCCGATTTTATCGCCCGTCAGTGAAACATCAGCGGCCAGCCGAAAGCCGGGAAAGCTTTTCTGAACGTTCAGGACAAGGTTCATATCAGCCCCTTTTTTGCGTGTCGGAACGCCATGCGTAGAGTGCCAGCAGGACGAGAAACGAGAAGACAAGCATAACCGCTGCCATGCGGTGGGCCGAGGCGTACTCCAGAGCTTCAACATGGTCATAGATCTGCACAGAGGCGACTCTGGTCGCACCCGGGATGTTGCCGCCTATCATCAGTACCACGCCGAATTCGCCGACGGTGTGGGCAAAGGTCAGGATTGAAGCGGTAAAAAAACCACGCCGGGAGAGCGGTAGAACGATGCTGAAGAAAGCGTCCAGACGGGAAGCGCCCAGGGTCGCGGCAACTTCCAGCGGACGGTCGCCAACCGCCTCAAAAGCGTTCTGCAGCGGCTGAACCATAAACGGAAACGAGTAAAAAACCGACCCCAGCACCAAACCCCAGAAGGTAAACGGCAGATTTCCAAGCCCCACTGCTTTCGTCAGCCAACCGACCGGGCCGTTAGGGCCCATCGCCAGTAGCATATAAAAGCCGAGTACCGACGGTGGCAGCACCAGCGGCAGTGCCACGACGGCTCCGATCGGCCCCTTGAACCATGAGCGGCTGCGCGCCAGCCACCAGGCGATCGGCGTCCCCAGCAGCAGCAGGATGCCGGTTACCATCGACGCTAATCGAAGCGTGAGCCAGATCGCCTGGAGATCGCTTTGTTCAAGAAACATGGTGGCGGTACCTGTCAGATGTTATATCCGTAGGAACGGATGATTTTTTTGGCAGTTTCGCTTTTAAGGTATGTCAGCAAAGCTCTGGCTGCGGCGTTGTCTTTTCCGGTGGCAAGCAGTACCGCATCCTGGCGGATGGGCGTATGCAGTACGTCCGGCACTATCCAGGCGGAGCCGTTGCTGATCTTGCCATCTTTCATGACCTGTGACAGTGCTACAAAGCCGAGTTCGGCATTGCCGCTGCTGACAAACTGAAACGTCTGCGAGATGTTTTCGCCCTGGACCATCTTTGGTGTAAGCGTTGTCACTATGCCTCGTTTCGTCAGAACTTCAATGGCGGCAGAGCCGTAGGGTGCCAGCTTTGGATTGGCAAGGGCAATTTTTCCGAAGTTTCCTTTACCCAGCACATCCCCTTTCGGATCAACAAACCCCGCTTTTGCCGACCAGAGCACCAGTGATCCAATGGCGTAGGTAAAGCGGCTGCCCGGTACGGTCAGGGCATCCTTTTCCAGCTGTGCAGGTTTTTCATCATCAGCGGAAAGAAACAGTTGAAAGGGAGCACCATTTTTGATCTGTGCGTAAAACTTGCCGGATGCGCCGTACGAGAGCACCACTTTATGGCCGCTTTCCTTTTCAAAAGCGGCAGCGATCTGTTTCATGGGTGCCGTAAAATTGGCTGCAACCGCAACATTCACCTCGGCGGCCACTGCAGGAGCAGCGAGTAGCAACGTCGCAAGGGTAGCAAGAATATTTTTTATGACATGTTTCATCGGAGTCTCCTCGTGTATCTCAATTGACGCCGATAATGACGCTGGAGGCCTTGAACAGGGCACAGGCGTGACCGCCGACCTTCAGACCGAGCCGTTCTGAACTGCCATGAGTAATGATGGCACTGATGCTGTTTCCACCGCCAATTTCAACATCAATCTCAGTGTTGACCGGCCCTTCGATTACCTTGACGATGGTACCGCAGAATACGTTGCGGGCACTGACTTTGGCATCATGCAGGTCAGTGCCGATGATAACCGAACTGGCCTTGATGATGGCGTAGGCCTCTGCGCCTGTTTTCAGACCAAGGTTTTCTATAGCTCCGTTCGTGACAACGGCCGTAAGGGGAATGCCCCCTTTCAGTGACAAGGTGACTTCTGTATTGACGGCACCTTGGGTGATGGCAGATACGGTACCTGCGAATGTGTTACGTGCGCTGACTTTCATAGATATCCTCCGTAAAAATTGATACAGACTGGCGGTGTCGCCGAGCCTGCTTTCCAGATTGTCCAGGAATTTGCGGTGCTCTTCCTGAATGGTTTTGAATTGGTCGATTACTTTTTTACCTTCGGCTGTCAGACTCGTGCCGCCACCACCTTTGCCCCCGATCAGGCGATCAACCAGCGGCTTCTCCGCCAGATTATTGATCATGTTGATGGTATCCCAGGCGGTTTTGTAACTGATACCGACAGCTTTGGCAGCCTTGGTAATCGATCCGAGGTTGTCGATCATTTCCAGCAGAGCAATGCGGTCACCCCCCAGAAATTTGTTATCAGCCTTGTTAAGCCAGAGATTGCCGCTGAGGCCGATGTCTGTTGATGGACGTTTCATAATTGAGCTCTCCGTTGAGCAAGATGTGCCGAGGCGAAGAATTTACTACCGACACACGGCCGCATACCGTTGTATTTTATAATACATAACGCGTGCCAAAAACAAGTGAATTAAAATACCTGTAACTATTCAGCACATATTTTAAAAAGCTTGTCATTCCCGAGGGTTTAATCGGGAATCCAGACTTTGACTTCGTGGGTCCCCGATAGAATCACTCGGGGATGACAGGCTTTATTGCAAGTATTGTTGAACGTACTGAATAGCTTACGTATTTTTTTGATCGTATTCTCTACAGGGTGACTGTCATCGTGCAGGCTGCCGGTTGCACAAACCAGATACCATCCCTCGCTCTTACGATCTCAGGCATTCTTCCGCCGAACCGCACAGATAGTCAAAGACCTCGCTGCGGGTTCTGATAAATCCCGGCATCTGATTCAGGACGTCTTCCAGCAGGTGCAGGACGTCACCATCTTCACTCCCCAGTTCATTCATAACGGCGGACATCATCGGTACGATGTCGTACAGGTCGTCACGGTTGAAGGGAGATGAATCGGGTAACCCGGTAAATTTCGGCTGGTCGCGATGAGCAACATCACGCGGGTATTTGAATTTAAAATCGGAGGCTTTGACGACAATCATAAGTTACCTTCCTTGTGCTGGATGTTAATGCCCTCCGCAACCACCACTGCTGCCACCACATCCGCCACCGCAGCCGCCCGGTCTGACGATGTCGGCCGCCTTCGGCTTTTCGCAGAGTTTGAGTGAAGAACGATCAACATACCAGGCATCATCTTCGTTTTTTCCGGCCAGCTCATTTTTTTTGAGCATCATCAGCACCCGCATTTCGGTCGTTTCCAGCAGCAGCGCCGCTTCGGCAATCGGTACAAAATTGGTTCCGGCTTCACACATGATCAGCTCCTTTGGGTTAGGCTGCCTTCGGCAGCGTTTCTTCGCCAAGATAAATGGCTATCAGCTCACAGTTGGTCAGATCCCGCTTGCGAGCACATGACATGCTGCGGGTAGTTTCCAGTAACGATTCGGCCTGGCTGCGGGCGACCGTAATGCCCATACTTCGGTAGCGTTCGATCAGGCCCCCGGTGCCGGAATGTTTGCCGACCACGATGCTGCGGGTCATGCCGACCTCTGCCGGGTCGAAGCCTTCATAATTATGCGGATCCTTGATGACGCCATCGGCGTGCAGGCCGGATTCGTGGGAAAAAACCCGCGAGCCGACCACCGGTTTGGATACGGAAAGCGGTCGGTCGGATGCTTTGGCGACAAACAGGGACATCTCGCGGAAACGGTGCGTATCAATGCCGGTTTCTATACCGCAGGCGTGCTTCATGCCCATGACGACCTCTTCGAGTGCCGCATTTCCGGCCCGTTCACCCAAACCGTTGATCGTGGTATTGACAAACTTTGCACCGGCGCGTATGCCGGCAATGGCGTTAGCGGTGGCCATGCCGAGATCATTGTGCGTATGGACTTCAATAGCAACCTCCGGCACCGCCTGTCGCAGAAAGGAAACCTTATCGAACATGGTGAAGGGGTCCATGATCCCGAGCGTATCGCAGAAGCGAAAACGGTCACCACCCAGCGAGCGGGTGATCTCCATCAGCTCCACGAGAAACGCCATATCGGCGCGACTGGCATCTTCGCCACCGACTGAAACGTAGAGGTTGTGCTGCTTGGCAAATCCAAGTGCAACTTTCAACTGCTCTTTGACCTCCGAGCGATCTTTGCGCAATTTATGGCGTATCATCTGGTCGGAAACCGACAGCGAAATGTCCACCGCCTGCACACCACAAGCAATACTTGCCTCTATTTCAGGCACCAAAGCCCGGTTCCAGGTTATCAGACGGGCGGAAAGTCCCAGATCAACCAGGCTGCGGATTGATTCCTGCTCTTCCTTGCCCATGGCCGGAATACCGCACTCAATCTCCCCAACACCGATAGAATCGAGCATACGGGCGATGGCCATTTTTTCACGTTTTGAGAAGACGACACCGGCGGTCTGTTCGCCGTCACGCAACGTCGTATCGTCGATAATGATGTCTGTTGGATATGTCATGGCTACACCCCTTTCTTTATCCGCAACTTCCCATTGTTGCCAGGCCATAGATCAATTCCGGCCGATAGGCAGGTTTTTTGCCGGCATACATCAGCAGATTGCTTCCGGCTCTCTCCATGTTTCTGCGTGTAAAAAGTCGGATTGCCGAGCGGTTGGCCGCAGGGGCATCAATCAGAATCCTTGTCCCCTTGGGTACAGTGCCTGCAGCCGCATCAAATAAACGCTCCGCACTCCCGGAATCCCGTGCTGCAAAGGGGCCGAACTGAATATCACCTTCGGCCGCCTGCTGTGTGATAAACCCGGACGGATTCTGTTCAAGGATGCCGCGCTGCATGGTTGCTGTCAGTAACGCAGACCGGTCATCGCCCCAGGCCGCCGCATCCAGCTCTTGCATTGATCCGGACAGTTCCGTTTTTATTCTGTCGGCAGTGTGTGGTACATGCCGTTGACGCCCCGTTCCGATCCAGCGGGTGATCGTATCAAGAGCACGAAAACCGTGCTTTTCGTAGAGCGGAGCTCCCGCTGTTGATGCCGTCAGCCAGATGGTATTCGCTCCTGCTTTTGTCAGTGCCACGTGGGCTCTGTTGAAGAGGGCCGTGCCGATCCCGCTGCCGCGCAGCCGTTCGGCAACGATCAGGTTTCCGATCCAGCCGCTCTGATTATGACGCAACGAGGTGACAAAGCCTGCTGCCGCACCGGAATCATCATGAGCCGTAAAGCACCCCTGCGGAAAACGGGCTATCAGAAATTCAAACTCCCACGCGCCGACTACCCAGTTCTCCTGTGCGGCAAGAGCCAGAAAGGCACTGATATCGGCGGCTGCGAAGGGTGTAATCGTCATGGTGTCGGGCAGGCCGCTTCGGCAATTGTCAGGTTCAAATCCTGGCCGATCAGGCCGATGGCGTCGGCGCGGCACTGTTTGCAGTGCGCAAACTGGCCGATGATGCCCTCATTCTTTTTCCTGACTTCTGCCAGATACGCCTCGCTGGGGGGCGCAATATGCGCCAGTTCAGCCTGCGGTATGATCGGCATGATGTTCATGACAAAGGCGCCCAGTTCCTTGATCCGTGCGGCGATCAGCGGAATCTGACTGTCGTTGACGCCGGGTGTCAGAACGGTGTTGACCTTGATGGTCAGGCCGAGCTCACCGGCCCGCTTGAGACCTTCAAACTGATTGGCAATCAGGATCCGCGCCCCTTCCACGCCGGTATAGTGTTTGCCGTGATAGATGACGTGCCGGTAAATCTGTGCGCCGATTTCGGGATCGACTGCGTTGATGGTCACCGTCAGGCTGTGCAGTCCCAGTTCATAGAGCCGATCGATCGATTCCGGCAGCAGAAGGCCGTTGGTACTGAGACAGAGCATCAGCTGCGGAAATTCTTTCTTGACCATTTCAAAGGTTTCAAAGGTTTCTTCGTTTGCCAATGGATCACCGGGACCGGCGATGCCGATAACCTTGATGATCGGTCCCGCAATCGGGCTGGCCATGACTTCGCGCACTTTTTCTATCGCCTGTTGCGGAGTCAAAATTCGGCTGGTGACGCCGGGGCGCGATTCGTTGGCGCAGTCATGTTTACGGGAACAGTAGCCACATTTGATGTTGCATTTCGGTGCCACGGCCAGGTGCATCCGTCCGTTCTTATGATGGTTACCGCCGAAGCAGGGGTGTCCCTGGATTTTATTTTTCATCTCGCATGCTGTTGCCATTGGTAGCTCCTTCCAAAAATAGAAAACGCCCACAGGAAAATATCCTACGGGCGTCATTGCCGGTACATTTGTCTTATAAGCATAAGCCGTACCAAATCTTACCACAGAGTCACAGAGGCCACAGAGTATGGCTCTAAAAAGTATATTTCTGCATGCTTCCCAAAAATATCCAGACACACTTCAATTAACCTGAAAAAGCATTTACCGCAGAGAACGCGGAGGAACACGGAGGAATATCAGGCTATTAAGCCAATAATGCTATTCACCTTTTTGGAGACACCAATAATTTATAATACCTATTTGTTTTCCCTGCGTCCCTCGGCTTCCTCTGCGGTCCAACTGCCATTTATACGATTAAATGCCTTTTTATTGAGCAATAAATAAGCATACGGCATTGGTTCATAATTTGCTTAACGTTTGGATCTCTCGGTGTTCTCTGTGACTCTGTGGTGAGAAACGTTTTGAAAGGTAATTAATGTTCAATCAGTACAACCTTGAAGAAATCCGGGATCGTGCACGGGCCTCTTTTATCGGTCTGGCGGTCGGCGATGCGCTGGGTGCGACGGTCGAGTTTATGACCTCAACTGAAATTGCCGCACAATACGGCACGTTTCGCGATATTATCGGAGGTGGTTGGCTGCGCTTGAAGCCGGGACTGGTAACCGATGATACCGAGATGGCGCTCTGCATCGCCCGGGCAATCATCCGCAGCCAGACCTGGTCAATGGACGCGGTTGCTGAAAATTTTGCCGCTTGGCTGAAAGGGAGGCCGGTTGATTGCGGCGATACCTGTCGCAAAGGGATCCGGCGCTACATGGTGCACGGCACACTGGAAGCGCCGCCCAACCAATGGGACGCCGGCAACGGTGCCGCCATGCGGCTGCTGCCGGCGGCTCTCTTTTCATTGCCGGACGGGCAGCGGATGAATAAATATATCCTGGAACAGGCGCATATCACCCATAACAACCCGGTTTCAGATGCCGCCTGCATCTGCCTGGGCTCGATGATCCATCTGGCGCTTATGGGAGCCTCAAAATCCCGTCTGCGGCGGGAGGCTGATGGCTTGGTGGCACGTTTCCCGACCTTTGCCTTCGAACCGTATCGTGGACTGGCCACCGGCTACGTCGTTGATACCATGCAGACGGTATTTCACTGGTTTTTTCGGGGGAAGAATTTTGAGGATTGTCTGGTCGGGACGGTCAATCAGGGCGCCGATGCCGATACGACCGGCGCAATCTGCGGGATGCTGGCCGGTGCATATTACGGTATGGAAGGGATTCCGGGGCGCTGGATCAAGAAGATGGACAAGTCGGTCATTGCTGAAATTGAACAGGTAACGGACAAGCTGATAGCAGCCTGCCCGCTGGGCGGTTTTTAAGGGGCAAGGGATTAAAGCAAGGGGCAAGCAACAAATGCCTTTTCTTGCCCCTTGCCTTTCTTTCTAGCCTTCCTTCAATATCAGATTCGCCACCTGGCGCAGGCTCTTGCGTTTGTCCATGGCGCTTTTCTGCATGGTTCGGTAGGCATCAGCCTCAGAGATATGCTGTTTTTCCATCAGCATCCCTTTGGCTTTTTCGATAATCTTGCGGTTTTCAATCGTCTCACGCAGATCTTCAATGGTCTCTTTCAGATCATCAACTTCTTCACCATGGCGCAGGGCGATTTCTATTGCCGGCAGCAGATCCTGCTGGCGCAGCGGTTTGGTTAAAAAAGCGGCAACACCCGCCTCAGCTGCCCGTTTTACCGTCTGACTGTCATAGGCATTGGTCAGCAGCAAAATCGGAATTTTTAGCTTCTTGCGGATTTCTGCTGCCGCCGAAATACCATCCATTTTCGGCATGGAAACATCCAGAAACACCATATCAGGAAAGCGCGCCAACGCAGTATCCACGGCACTTTTCCCATCTTCACATTCCAGCACATCATCAAAACCGAGGTCATTCAACATGGCCTTAAGGTTCATTCTGACGAGCGGTTCATCATCACAAATCAGTATGGATTTACTCATAGTCGTGCACCTCGCTTGATGTGAATAAAGCACGAGGCGTGCCATGCATCAGATTTTACCCATAAAGATCAGCACCAGAAAAGCAACGTAAAACGCCCCGCCCGCCAGGAGTGTTCCGGGTGTCAGATGTTTTTTCCAGCGAATCTGAATATAGGCCAGACCGACCGAGCCAAAGGTGAGGGCCACGGTTAAAAGAGCGGCAGTAGTGAGCTGCCAGCTGGTCATCATGATACCGATGGCGGTGATGATTGAGCCCTGGAAAACCATGGCTCCGGTGACGTTGCCGATCGCCAGGGTATCCTTGCCCTTGCCGATCCAGATGACGCTGTTGAATTTCTCCGGCAGTTCGGTGGCAATCGGGGCGATGATCATGGCCAGAATGAACGGTGATATCCCTATCTGCACGGAAAGAATCTGCACCTTTTCGACAAAAATGTACGACCCCCATACGATCAGCAGCAGCGAGCTCAAAACCTGCACGCCGATGATGGTCATATGGGGATCATGTGATTTGGGGGCGAAATAGCAGGGATCAATCTCGGACTCCTCGATTTCATGCGCTTCCGGTTCGCCACCCCCTTTGAGCGTTTTCAAGACATAGCCGCCATAGACCAAAATGAGCGACATGGCGATAAAGGTTTTAATGACCGGATGCCCCCCCAGAAACGATGCGCCGATCGCCACTGCGTACAGAATCAGGAAATACTCCATATCACGCCGCATGACGACTGTATCAACCCGCATGATCGGGTAATCGTTCCGTTTTTTCCGGTTCCAGATCACCGCCAGACCGCTGATGAAAAAGGCCAGCGTCCCAAGCATGAAGGGCGCGCCGATTATGGCCCCGACGCCGATTTTGTGACCGGCTTCGGGAGCACCGAACATGATGGCCACGATCGGTACCAATGTTTCCGGCAGTGCAGTGCCGATGGCCGCAAATATACTTCCCACGGCACCGTCCGACAGTTTCATTTTTTTACCGAACCACTCCAGCCCGTTGGTAAAAACCGTTGCACCCAAGAGAATAATTCCCAGGGCGACGAGTAATAATGTCCAGTTGATCATACTAGTATCTCTCTTATTGAGTTAAATTTTATGAGTGGGTGATTCGGTGCGACACTGCCTTCTTATCTTTTCTGCAATCTTGCATACACCTTCTTCATCATCCATTCTCTGACCAGGCCACCAAAGGCTTTGTCTTCCACAATCTTTTCAAAAATTTCCTGATTCTGATCCATCCGTTCAATCAGCCTGCTTAAAAACTGGTCTTCAAAGGCGTACTTGAAGGTATCAATCTTATTGGCTTGTGCCTGCGTTTTCAAGGTTTCGTCCTGGACAAGTTCAGCCTCTATCTGATCGAAAAACAGCTTGTCCGCTTGCTCAAAATTGGTGCCGAACCTTTCGTTCAACAACTCGATGATTTCCGACAGGACCGCATTTTCTTCCTGTGCTCGCTTAATACCGGCTTCCGTCAGACCATCAAGTTCACCGACTTCATTCGTTTGCAGCTCAATGCTGCCGTCAGCAACCTTTTGGAGACGGTAATCGCCGACATCCCCCTGGCTGTATCCGCCTTGTTCTACGAGACATTCGACGATAGCGGTTTCAAAAGTTTTTTCGGTGTGGATAGTGGTCATTGTGATACTTCCTTCTTTTTGCTTCCTCGTTCCCACGCGCCGCGTGGAAACGCAGTCAAGGCGCGCCGCGCCAAAAATCACCACCAACCAGTATAAACCGGAATCAACCCAGTCAAGCCCGCATAATCCCGTGCACTGGAATAACGCCAGTGAATCGGGTCGTCAACATAACCACGCTTTACCGGATTCAGGTGCATATACTCAAGCTTCTGTCGCAGCACTTCTTCATTTTCAATCAATTGCGGGTGCGAACCTTCTTCCCAACACTGATATTCTCGATCCTGCTTATGCTCTTTGCGGAAAAATGCCATCTGCTTCAGTAACCGCTCTGCTTTGCACTCTTCCAGATAATCAATCAGTCTGCGAGCGGTGAAGGACTTGAAGCGTGGCAAATCTTCTGCAAGATTATCGGCTTGCACAAGCAGGTGGATATGATTTTCAAGAAACACGTAGCCGTATATTTTCCAGTTGTTGTTTTCCTGCCGGTACCGCAGAGCATCAAGAAGTATCTCGACAGTTTGTGGACGGGTAAAGAGCGGCATCCAGTTTATGACCGTGCAGGTCAGGAAGTACGGTGCTGTAGTATCGCAGATTTTGTAGCGGCTTCGTCCCATTTGTTTGCCTCGTTGATACGTGGCGCGGCGCGCCGATACTGCATTCCCACGCAGCGCGTGGGAACGAGTGGGAGGATAAAGAGTGAACATGGAAATGAATATGGCGGGTATTTCTGCAACCAATGGTTGCAGTTTCTCCGTTACCGTCGTTCTTCACTCTTGTTCCCACGCGCTGCGTGGGAACACAGGTTAGGCGCGCTGCGCCAAGAATTAAGCGCCTCATGCCGCAACCTCCCCGCGCACATCAATCTTCCCGGTCACCACCTCGGAAATCAGGGTGGTGCGGTACTCCTTGAACAGCTCGATCTGTTTCTTGAACTTATCGATGATGGCGTCCAGCCGGGCACATTCGGTTTCAATGTGGGTGACGATGGCGGTTTGTTCGGGGAGGGACGTAACAGGTATCGAAATGCTTGTAAACTCTTCTTGCCCAAGATTTTTCATGCTTGGACTGGTTCCAGTTGCCGTTACTGAAAGAAGCTTTTTAAATGAGTTGCTAATAAAAATATAACTCAACCATTTCGCATCAATTTTCACATGTGGATAAAAAACGGTCTGCCACAAACGGTCTGGTAAAAATAAATTGGGATGATCGTTTGCTACAAAACCACTTGCGCCAACCAGTTCAGGCGTATTCATTCTGCTGATAATTATCGAGCCTTTTCTTAGGCTGATTTTTGCTCGAGTTACTTCACTTTCCCAAATGGCCTTATTTCCCTCAGCATTAAATCTGTAGTCATATACACAGCTTGTTTTCAAAATGCCGAATTCTGAGCTTGTGGCAGGAAAATTTGTTGCATTCACGCTCACACCAGATTCTAAATTGCTGATTATGTACTTCAGCCTCTTAACTTCCCACCCCTCCGGTATCTCGCCGATCCACTCAACACCGGAGTCCTTGTATCGCTCATAGCGCGGCAGGCTCATGAATTGCCCCCACATCCCCACAACGTCGAGATCGGCGCAGCGCAAAGTCGATCCCCCATCGGCATGATTTCCTCCCCATCATACAACACCACACCCATTTTAAAGCGGTCGCCGGTAGTTGAGGCCAGTCGCTTGAGTCCCCTCAAATCGCTTTGCCTTATTGAGGCGGCTGCCTTGACCTCCACCCCGATCAACTGACCACCGGCATCTTCAATAACCACATCAACCTCATATTGATCATGATCCCGATAGTAAAGCAGTTGGTACTCACCATCTGCAGTTGTCGCATGTTTGCGAAGCTCTCCATATACAAAGGTTTCCAGCACGTTGCCGAACCGGCTTCGATCCTGCCCCGCCACAGCCGGTGAAAAATCAAGCAGGGTAGCAAGCAGCCCCGAATCAATAAACTGAAGCTTGGGGGTTTTTACCACCCGGTTCAGACGATTGGCGGCATAAACGTCAATTCGCCTGAGCAGAAACATCTGTTCAAACAGGCCAACATAGCGGGCTGCTGTCTTGTGATCCAGCCGCAACTGGCCGCCCAGCTGGCTATAGTTGCAGAGTTGCCCGGAAACCTGCGCCAACGCCCGCAGAAAGCGAGGGAGTGAATCGAGACGGTCTACGCCGGCCAGGTCGCGCACATCACGCTGGATAAGAGCATCAATATACTGCCGGGACCACGCTGTGCGACGACGTGCCGTTGCACGGGAAACAGATTCCGGATAACCTCCGCGCAGTACCGCTTCAACAAGTTCATTGCCTGTCAGCATTATTTGAGGTTCAGGAAGGCGACCGCTGAAAACAGAGTCAAGCCAGTTGGCCGTACCGCCATGCATCTCGCTTTGCGACAGGGGAAGCAATGACAGAGTTTCCATTCTACCCGCCAGAGAGTCTGCCACAGCCGGCAGCGTCATAAGATTGGCCGAACCGGTTAGCAAAAAGCGGCCAGGTCGCCGGTCTTCATCTATTGTTTTCTTGATGGCCAGCAACAACTGCGGCGCGCGCTGAATTTCATCAATGACAGCTCTGTCCTGGGCGCGAATCATCCCCACCGGATCTTCCACGGCAGCCAGTCGAGTTATTTCGTCATCAAGCGTAAGGTAGCGCATTCCGTGATTAGCTGCTACCCGACGCACCAATGTCGTTTTTCCAGCCTGACGCGGTCCGGAAATCATGACAACGGGTGTGTCTGTCAATGCTTCAACAACTCTCGGTTCAATATGTCGGGGATATACGGCTAATGGAGTGCTCATAGCCAGGATATTTTATCGTGTAATTGGGAATGTATCAACATATAATTGGGAATGTATAGTCGTGCTACTGGGAATACTATGATCACAGCAGCACCACCTTCTCAAGCTCCAGGGTTTCTTCCTCCAGCTTCAGGATGTCGGCCTTGATTGAATCCAGCGAGCGCAGTGGCTTGAACTCATAGAAATAATTGGTGAAGTTGATTTCGTAGCCCACCTTGGTTTTGCTCTCATCAATCCAGGCATCAGCCACGTGGGGTTTAACTTCCCGCTCAAAGTATTCGGCTATGGTCTGCTTTACCAGCTTTCCGCTTTCATCTTTTCGCAAGAAGGAGATGTTCTCAAAATCCCGCAGGCTGGAATCGGCCTTCGGCTCGCCATGTTTCCCTTTAGCAATCATCCCGGCAGCGTCCCGCTCTGGCCGTTCCACCGTTACCCGCCAGTAACCGAAAAAATCATTCGGATAAATCTTGCAGAACTCATTTTCTAAAAAGTTACCATAGATGTTGGTGATATACCCAATCCCCCGGCCATTGCCGTTCTCCGGGATTTCTTTGCGCTTGTTCCCCAAACTGCGAGGCATCTTCTGCCAGAAGCGGTTTTCCGTGATGGCCGGGTTTTCATCGTCTTTCCCGCCGGTGGCGTTGATAAGCTGAATCATTCCCTTGCGCTCTTTTTCCTTATGGTTGGTGAGAATCCAGATGTAGGTCGAAATCCCGGTGTTGTAAAAGAGCTGATCCGGCAGGGCAATTATCGCCTCCAGCCAGTCGTTCTCAATTATCCACTTGCGGATTTCGCTCTCGCCGCCGCCTGCCTGGCCGGTGAAGAGCGGGGAGCCGTTAAAGACAATGCCGATACGGCTGCCGTCCGGTTTCATCTTGGCAAGCATGTGCTGGAGGAAGAGCAGCGAGCCGTCGTTGATACGCGGCAGGCCAGCGCCAAACCGCCCGGCAAAGCCTTTTTTCTCCGCCTCGGCCTTGATGATTTTTTCCGCCTTCTTCCAGTCCACGCCAAAGGGGGGGTTAGAGAGCATATAGTCAAAATGCTCCCCTTCCAGGCCATCAACCGTGAAGGTGTTGCCCATCTTCACATTGGCCGGATTCTGTCCCTTAATGAGCATGTCCGATTTGCAGATGGCGTAGGATTCCGGGTTGATCTCCTGGCCGAATACCTCAAGTTTGGCTTTGGGATTGAGCTTGGCAAGGTATTCTTCGGCAACCGAAAGCATGCCGCCGGTGCCGCAGGCCGGGTCGTAGAGGGTCTTGACGATCCCTGACCTTGTGAGAATATCGTTATCGCTCTTGAACAGCAGATTCACCATCAGCTTGATGACTTCACGGGGGGTAAAATGTTCTCCGGCTGTTTCGTTGGATATTTCCGCGAATTTCCGGATCAGCTCTTCAAAGACATACCCCATTTCCATGGTGGTAATGCCGGTCAGGTCAATCTTGGCAAACTCTTCAACGACCTTGAACAGAAGGTCGGTGTGCGGATCATCCATGCGGGAGATATGGTCGTCAAAACTGAAATACTCGATGATTTCACGGGCACCGTATGAAAAGCCGTTGATATAGTTGCGCAGATTGGCGGCAACATGGGTTGGGTCGGCCTTGATCTTTTCAAAATCGAATTTGCTTCTGTTGTGAAAATTGAGCTTGGCAACCTTGTTCAAGGTGAGGTCTTTGGCGCTATCGGAGAGTTTTTCTATCTTTGGCAGGTAATCCAGCACGGCCTGCTTGGTGGGAGCGAGAATGCAATCAAGGCGTCTGAGAACGGTCATCGGTAAAATAATCTTGCCGTAATCAGACTGTTTATAATCACCACGCAACAAATCCGCGACACTCCAGATTTTGTTGGCCATTGCTTTGAAATCGAGCATTTCTGAAACTCCTTTAAAAATGTCAACGGGTTATAGCAAATCCACCTTGCAAACCCCACACAAACAAAAGAGAGCGGCATTGCAGCCGCTCTCTTTGAAAACCTGTAACTATGCAGTACTTTCACCGTACGAGCAAATAAGCCCGTCATCCCCGAGTGATTCTATCGGGGATCCACGAAGTCAAAGTCTGGATTCCTGATCAAATCTTCGGGAATGACAAGCTTTTTAAATATGTGCTGAGTAGATGACGAAAACCTTTACGTTGGTACTGTCAGGTACGAATCCTACATCTCCACTCTGGTAACAACTCCCTGCAGCTTTGCGGCCGGGAGTTTGTTGAATTGTACAAAATTGGGTGTCAGTTTTTTGAGAATGGAGAAGACTTTCCAGGCCGGGTTGCCGGTTGCGATATCCTCAATGCCGTAGAAGATAACCTTCTCGATGATGCCATTATTTTTTAGCAGCTGTTCAATATCGAACATTTCCATATAGCCGGCTTTGATCTCGAAGGAGTCAAGACCGGTTCCGAGCGAGGTTGTGATGTGGCTTTCCAGTCCGTAGGGGTCGTCTGTCCTGAAAATGGATATCAGGACATTGCGCTCGTAAATGATATTAGAACGGATCGTGCAATGAACCAGATAGGGGGGGATGGTGTTCCACTCCTTGACGAAAAACAGCCCGGTGCCGGCAATATGTCCTTTCTTATAAATCTGCTCATAGCTCATCAGATATGTTTCCATATCCAGAGGGCGCAGCGCCTTGTAGAGGGCGCGTTGTCCCTTGGTCCAGATCAGAATGGCGGCCAGCGGAATGGATGCCAGAATCAGTGACCAGTAGCCGCCATGCGGCAGTTTATAGAGATTGGAAATCAGAAAAGCAAAATCGACTACCGTAACGAGCAGGGCTACCGGCACCTTCCATTTTTTTTGCGTCCGCGAAAAGATCATGACCATCATGATACCGGTGATGGTCATGGTCCCGGTGACGGCCAGACCGTAGGCGGCTGCCAGGTTTTCAGATTTCTGGAAGACCAGCATGATCATGATCACCAGACCCAGCAGAATCCAGTTAACAGCACCGATGTAGATCTGTGATTTGAGTTGGTGCGATGTGTAATCCACCTTCAGGAGCGGCAGGATGCGCGTCGTAATCCCTTGATAGACGATTGAAAAAACACCGCTGATCAGCGCCTGGGAGGCGATGACGGTCGCCATGATCGTTAAAATCAGAAAGGGAATGTAAAGCATGGATGATTGAGATTGGACCATGCCGAAAAGAATATTTTTTGCATGAGGATGGTTGATAATAAAGGCGCCCTGTCCAAGATAGTTGAAGACCAGCGCAGCAAAAACCAGATACCAGGCCCGCTTGACCGGTTTACGTCCCAGATGCCCCATGTCGGCGTAAAGCGCCTCTCCGCCAGTCGCGCAGAGAATGACCTCCGAGAGTACGAAGAAGCCTGCCAGACCGTTTTTCATCAAAAAACCGATGGCATAATGGGGACTGACGGCGGCCAGTATGCCGGGAAACGTGAACAGCGCCAGCACGCCGGATATTGTCAGGGCCGCAAACCAGACCACCATGACCGGTCCGAAAGCTTTTGCGACTTTATCTGTCCCTTTGAACTGAAAGATAAACAGAAATATCGCAATGATGGCGGCGATCAGTATCAGAATATTCTGCGATGTGTGTTCCAACCCCGGTATCAGCTCGATACCTTCTACTGCTGAGAGAATCGAAATAGCCGGGGTTATGACGCCGTCACCCAGCAGCAGCGCTACCCCCAGATAGGAGAGAAAGGTTATGAATAGCATCTGCCGCCCCGGTTTGATCATCCGCACCAGAATCTCGCGCAGAACGATGGTACCACCTTCGCCTTTACGGGAGAGGCTCATGGCCAGCAGGGCGTATTCGATGTTGACCAGGATCATCAGAGTCCAGACGATCAGAGAGATAATGCCAAAAACGTTTTCCTGGGTCGGTTTGGTCAGGGCGATAATAACGGTCAGTGTATAGATCGGGCTGGTGCCGATGTCGCCGAACACCAGTCCCATTGATTTAATGATGCCGCCCCAGTAGGAGTCAGCTTCAGTATGTTTCATAGAGATGCCTCCGAAATTGCGCGTTCGCGTTATATCACCGCGTGTCGGGAGTGACAATATAAAAGGGCTTCGTGCTGCGGCACAATAATGCTTTACAGTGGTGCTGAAGTTGCTACACTTGCGCTGCAAAGCACATGCAGAGGGGGAGTCTGATGGACAGTAGTAGTCGTAAAGATGCCATGATCTGCCGCTATTTCAAGGTCGCTCATCACGACATGGTTTTTCTCAAGTTTATCCTGGAGGCTTACGAAGGGATGAATGTCATGAGCACGGTTGACAACAGAGAAGGCATTATTCGCATCGCCATCATGCCCGGCTTTGTGGAGGATATGGACGCCCTGCTGGCTGCACTGGGGAAACAGACGGTTATGGAACCGGTTGAGTGGCATGAAGATGCCTGCAGTTATTAATCACACGACAAATATCTTAAGCCCCTGCCCACTGCCGGAGACGTAGACGAATGTAATCGTTATCCGCCCCTGCTGATGTTCCGCTGTACGATAATCGTGTGAAAATGTGTAACGGAAGGCCTTGACGCGACAATCTTTCGGCAGGTTCAGATCCGTCGGCAGATCACGCAGGCCGGGCCAGCTGCAATCGCTCTGGAGGACAGTCGCAAAGCCCGGCAGCTTGCCCATCAGTGGCATTTCGCTCCGGCAATAGTCATAGAGGAGCGCTTCCTGTAGCTGCGGCATCTCAGCGGTTTCCAGCAGCGGTTCTGCCAGGCGGTAGAAGAGTTCGTAGACGCGCCGGCAGGAGAGGCTGGAGAGATTTTCGTGGCCGGCCTGGCGGGCCATCCGGTCAAAAACCTCTGCTGCGGGAATGTTCCGTTGCAGAAACTGCAAGGTCGATGGAAAACCGCCATGCTTGCCGAACAGGTCCAGCAGCCGACCGATGGTCTCGATGCGGCAGATATCTGCGTAGGAGAGCCAGGGCGTACTCAGGATCGTATAGGGGGGCGCATCGGAACAGGCATAGCCGCTGCGATCGGCACGGGCGCGCATCGGGGTGCCTTTGAGCAGCTTGAGCGGTTCGATCTGGATCATATCCGGCTTCAGGTCAGCAAGAGCCTGTAGAGATGCCAGGAAACCGGCGTAATCCTCCCCCGGCAGTCCGGCCACCAGATCGAGGTGCAGTTCAATGCCGGTCCCGGCTCGCAGCCGCCGGACATTTGAAAAAATCCGCTCCAGATCGGCAGTCCGCGCAACTTTTTCAAGCGTGGCTGGCGATGATGACTGCACACCGATTTCAAAGTGAAATGTGCCTGCCGGAACGCGCGCCAGAGTGCGCATATTTTCATCGCTCAGCAGATCGGCAGCGATCTCAAAATGAAAATGACTGCCCCGGTTATGCTTCAGGATGAACTCCCAGATCTGATTGGCGCGCCCGGCGTCATAATTGAAGGTGCGGTCAACCAGCTTGATCTGCGTTACTCCGGTGTACATCAGAAACAGAAGATCAGCTTCGATCCGCTCCATCCCGAAAGAGCGCACGCTCCCTTCAACCGAGGAGAGGCAGAAGGCACACGAGAAGGGACAGCCGCGTGAAGTTTCGTAATAGATCAGCGGCTTGGCCAGATCCACCAGGCCGGCTGCAAAGGGTGATGGCAGGCTGTTGAGCTCCAGATTTTTGCTGCTGAGCGGGCCGGAGACCGTGTCGACACCATCCCGGAAAAACAGGTTGTCGATCGCTGCCAGATATTCCGGCAGCAGCGTGGCGGGTTCCCTGATGACAGTTTCCAGCAGTTGCCGGAAAGGTACTTCCCCCTCTCCCTTGATGACAAAATCAACCGCCGGATTGGCCCGCATCAGCTCAAATATGCCGAAGGATACTTCCGGCCCCCCCAGGACGATTCTGCTTGCCGGAGCTATTTTTTTGATGTCCGCTACAATCCGCAGCGTCGTTTCGATATTCCAGATATAACAGGAAAAAGCCACCAAATCAGCCTCTTCGGCCATGATCAGGCGCAGAATATGTTCGCGCGGTTCATTAACAGTATATTCGCGGATGACCAGCCCGGCATCCGGTATGTCATGGCAGTAGGCCGCCAGACAGGGGAGTGCCAGCGAAGCGTGGGAATATTTGGCATGCAGGGTGGTAAGAAGTATTTTCATGGGTAATTTCAGTACCAGCTGTTACTGCAAACGACACTTCCACCACAGAGTCACAGAGAACGCTGAGAAGGAATTAAATTTGAAAAAAACAGTTAACCGCAGATGAACGCACGAAAACGGATGCTTCTATGCAAGTAATCAAAAACATGGGACAAATTCTATGGTTTAACCAAAAAGGTTCTCTCCGATGGTTCTTGTTCCAGTAAGTAACTGATTATGAATGTAATTTCCCTGTGCTCTCCGTGACTCTGTGGTGAGGTTACAGTCTTTGCATGGTGCTGGCTTAAAGCTCCTGATGTCAGAATGGTATTGTATATCTTCCTTCTTTACTCTGGATCCTGGTGTTGAATGTTTCTGAGAGGATGTTCAGTTTATCGATAACCTCAGCGCCTCTCACCCCTTTCAACAGCTGCGGCTGGAAGCCGACCCGCCGGTACAGTACGTCCAGCGGCAGTACCTCGGCGCTGCGCTGCTCGCCGTTCAGTCGCAGGCGGATGATGGCGCTGACATCGGCTGTCGTGCTTTTAGCGGCAAAGGTGAAATTGCCCAGACTATAGAAAATAATGGCGCGTTTGTAACGCTCAATTCCTTGCAGGATATGCGGATGGTGCCCGATAACAGCGTCCGCACCGGCATCAACCGCATTATGAGCAGCGGTCTGCTGGTAGGGTTGTACGAGCGGATTGGCCTCTTTGCCCCAGTGGAAGGAGACGATCACAAAATCGGCCTGTGTGCGGGCTGCCGCAACATCGGAGGCTACCATCCGTGCGTAGCCGGGGGCGGTGCCGGGGCGTTCCTTGCCGACAAAAAACTCAATCGGTTGGGTTAACGAGTAGCCCAGAAAAGCGATTCTCGTCCCCTTGATGGTGAAAAGCTTCATCTGGCGGGCTTCGCCGAGATTGTTGCCGGCACCGACCCAGGCGATGCCGGCATTTTTCAGATGCAGCAGCGTTTCTTCCAGAGCTGAAGCGCCAAAATCCATGCTGTGATTATTGGCCAGCGTCACCAGATTAAAGCCGGCCCGTTGCAGCGCCGTGGCAACGGCCGGTTCAGCCCGGAACCGGAACTTCTTTTCGCGGAATTCATCACCGCCGCGTGCAATCGGAGCTTCCAGGTTGCCGAGGTTGATATCAGCCCCCGCCAGGTGCGCCCTGACGCCGTCAAAGGGATGATCGTAGCCTCTTTTTTTCAGGACGGGCGCCCACCTGCCGGCCAGCATAATGTCCCCGACGGCGTTGATAATGATCTCTTCGGCGTGCAGAGTGAACGGGAGGCAGAGCAGGATTGCAACCAGCAGGATATGGGAGTAGATCGATTTCATCGGGCTCTTTTGCATTGACGTGTACGAGTTCAGATGCTAAGTAAATACACGCTTCATACCGAAAAATAAAGGTGTTTCCCGATGCTTGACATGAAATACATACGTGAAAATCTTGAAGAAGCCGAGCGGCGTCTTGCTACCCGTGGCGGAGAATCGTATCTGGCCGATTTTCATGTGCTGGACGAAAATCGACGGTCGCTCTTGAAAGAGGGTGAGGCGCTCAAGGCGCTGCGCAATGCGGTTTCTGATGAAATCGGCCGCACTAAAGATAAAAGCCTGGTTCAGGACAAGATCCTGGAGATGCGTGAAGTCTCACACAAGATAAAAGGTTTGGACGAACAGCTGGGGCAGGTCGATGAACAGCTGCAGGCCTTTCTGCTGACCGTGCCCAATCTTCCGCACGCAGCCACTCCGATTGGCCTGTCCGAACATGACAATGTTCAGGTCAGGAGTTGGGGCGAACCGCAGGAACTCCCCTTCAAAGCCAAGCCGCACTGGGATCTCGGAGAAGAGCTCGGCATTCTCGATTTTGAACGAGGCGCCAAGATTACCGGTGCCCGTTTTACGCTCTACCGGGGCGCCGGTGCCCGGTTGGAGCGGGCTCTGTTCAACTTTATGCTCGATCTGCACACCGACACGCACGGTTATCAGGAAGTATTGCCCCCTTTTATGGTCAACCGCGATTCAATGCAGGGTACCGGGCAGCTCCCTAAATTCGAGGATGATCTCTTCAAGCTGGTTGATCCCGAGTTTTACCTGATTCCGACCGCCGAGGTGCCGGTCACCAATATTCATCGTGGCGAGATTCTGAAACGCGCCGACCTGCCGATCAGCTACTGCGCCTACACCCCCTGTTTCCGCCGTGAGGCCGGTTCCTACGGCAAGGATACCCGTGGTCTGATCCGTCAGCATCAGTTTAACAAGGTGGAGCTGGTCAAATTTGTACACCCTTCCGAGTCGGATGCCGAACTGGAACTGTTGACCGGCCATGCTGAAAAAGTGCTACAGCTGCTGGGACTCCCTTATCGTGTCATGGCGCTCTGCAGCGGCGATATCGGTTTTTCGTCAGCCAAAACATACGATCTGGAAGTTTGGCTGCCGGGACAGAGCTGTTACCGTGAAATTTCATCCTGCAGTACGTTCGGCGATTTTCAGGCCCGTCGCGCCTCGATCCGTTTCCGCGAAGACGAAAAGGCCAAGCCTGAATTTGTCCACACGCTAAACGGCTCGGGCTTGGCCGTTGGCAGGACGCTGGTTGCGGTACTGGAAAATTACCAGCAGGAGGACGGTTCGGTACTGATTCCCGAGCTGTTGCGACCGTATATGGGTGGTTTGGAGCGGATCAGCTGAGGTCAGGAAGGATTATTCTTTGAATTTTGAAAATCAATGTGCTATAGACAATACCTCAAATTCGGAGAGGTGGCCGAGTGGTTTAAGGCAGCGGTCTTGAAAACCGCCGAGGGTAACACCTCCGTGAGTTCGAATCTCACCTTCTCCGCCATTTAAAATCAAGCACTTACGCTCTTACAGGTAAGTGCTTTTTTGTTGCTCAATAACCGATTTGGCGCAAATTTGGCTGTAGCGCGTTTTTTTGATTTGGCAGTGATTTGTATTTGATTTGGAAGTGAAGTAATTCAAAAAAATGGACATTTATGAGCGGTTTTATTAGCTTTGAACGCCCCTTAAATTTGCCCATTTTTTAGATCCATTATCAGCATTACTGAGGCGGAACCGGAGCTCTTAGTACCGGTTCCGGAGCTATACTTCAGGAGGTTGCAATAATTCTAAACCGCAAAGGACACGTGTTTAAGCCATCACGGCGATAGACTCTTTACCCATAACTTGCTGTTTTATATGAGAACATCGATTAAAAGCGCCTGTTTTTGGCTGCATCCCCTGCGGTAAAACTGCCTTTTATAGGGTAATTTGTAATACTGGACGAACTATCGGGCCATCATATCAAGCTGGTAACGGCTTTTCAGAATATTAAGCAACGTATCGACTCCCTTAAAAGCCGCACGAAGCAGATCCTTATCCCGGTCCATCAAGACCATTGGATCAACAAAATTATCCACCGCTTTTCCCGATGACATGGCAATCAACTGTTTGTTTAACCGCATCTTTATCAGAAAAGTGAATGCATCCCGAATGATCTCCAAATCATGATCCGACACAAGGTGCAGGAGGTGGAGCCTGTCAAGTTTAGACCATGTCGTTCCTCCCATGAAGCCAGCCTCAAGCGCTATCAGGCTTACCCCCCTGGTCAGGGCAAACAGCCCCCCCTTTTTTAAATCCAGCTTTCCTCGCTGATCGCCTTTCTTTTCAACCTGAAATCGCCCGAATATACCGATTGGCGGCTTAAAACGCACGATATTGCGAGCCATACTCGGCAGGAAAATTGAGTTACTGCTGACGCATTTGCAGATATGATTGCGCAATTCTGCCTCGAATACGGTATCGCCGTGCAGCACGCGCAAATCCTGAAAAACTCCGAAATGGACCGTCGCGTCGGGGTCCGGGCGAGAAATCCATCGATCAATCAGCACTTTCCATTCGGACAGACTGTGACACCACTCCGGATTGCTAGCCATCATGTTACCGGGACAAAGAGGCACTCCAACTCTTTCAAGAGCGGAGACAAGATGCTCTGCAAAGCGTCGTACTTCTGTAATATCATTACCTGAAAGATCGTCGCGGTAAACGATGGCGCTATCCTGGTCAGTTCGCAGGGTTTGTTCCTGCCGCCCTTCACTTCCCAGAGACAGATATGCCGCACCTGCCGGCAGCCGGATATCATGGCAACAATCCAGAATGTGGATCAGGCGCTGCGTAAGCGCATCGTTAAAGTGCGCTATCAACTGAATCAAACTCTGGGCATCAGCATTCGTTTTAACTGCGTAGTACAGCATACCGGTCATTTTCTGGCCAAGAGTGCGCAATTGATCAATTGATCCTGCTGATTCAATCTCCTGTACGAGATAGAGCGGGCTGCGGGTCTGAATTCTCAAAAGATCGGTGTCGGTTATAATACCGGTCAATCTGTCGAATTCATCGATTACAATCAGGCGATGAATGTTATGTTTGGCCATCAGAAAAATGGCTTTAAAGAGGTAATCGTTGCTGTAGATGGTGATCAGTGAAGTTTTCATAACATCACGCACAGTCAACGTCATAATTTCGCCGGCCTTGGTGGCGATCAGGTTGCGTAAGTCGCGTAAAGAGACGATGCCGACCGGTTTGTCGTCCTCAACGCTGATGATGCCTGAAATATTATTTGCCATCATCAGACGAGACATTTCAATCAGCCCAAGGCCGGGTGAACAGGTAACAACCGGGCGATGGCAGACCTCTTCAACAGGTATGAAGAATAAACTGTCTTCGCTTGTCGTCGGCATACTTTCACCTGTTAGCTAATTTGGTAACAAAACTGCCTGTGTTATAGCTTAAAGGGTAATTAAAATCTAATTATTTTATCTGTCGGATTATAATGCTGTTACAAAAACACAATGTATCATTAATCATTTACACCGGTGCATACCGCACCAAAACGCTACAATCACAATAAATAAAACAATGGTAAATTTAGATAAACGAACACCATTTATATTTTTAAAGACATAAACATCTGTTTTTATTCATACAAACATATACTGGCTGTAATTCAATAAAGTTGTTGACAATTTTGTAACGCCGTATTAGTTTTCCATTGGTTTGTTGTTATATTTTCCTGCATATGTTTTTTTGAAATGTGAATAGCATGACAGGTTTTCGGGGCCCGCTATGAAACGGTTGCTGTCCCACATAGTCTTATTTGCATTGCTGGTGATTTCGCCAGTCTCATTTTCTACGTCTGAAATCCCCAATTTTTACATCCTCGTTACCATCAATGCCCCTGTACAGGAATCAAGAAGAAACAGCATTACCGTTGCGCATCAGGTGGTACAAGCGTCTCCGTTGACAGTTATCGCCAGTCCTCCCGATAAATGCATTGTTTCTTTTCCAACATTACCTGCAATTGACAGTCACCACGAAATCAAACATGGCAGAGCCCCCCCCCCTGTTGCTCCCTCCGTATAGTCCTTTTGTAAATCCAAAAAGTTTTCAAGAACGTCTACCCGCTTAACTGGTTGATTGTCGCTGTTGCAGCTTTCAATCAAGGATTCACGTTTTTTTGCACGCCTAATCTTTACAGCGTCAGCGCTTTGTGAAGTGCATTGGCACAACTTTTAAGTCTAGTAAATTTGAATGCATACACTCATTTCAATAAATAGGAGCACCTGAAGATATGAGAGAAAAAGGCGTTTATTCCGTTCAGGCCGTAGTCAAGGCTATAGATCTGCTTGAAGCTCTTGCTCAAGGCGGTGAAAGTCCATCACTCGTTGTTTTGGAGAAAAAACTCGGTTTAAGCCACAACAAGACCTTTCGCTTGCTTGCCACTCTCGAGAACAAGGGGCTGGTCGAGCGCAACAAAGCGACCAACACATATAACCTCGGCTTACATGCGTTTGAAATGGCCCAGCATATCCTGAAAAGTGACAATCTCATCAGAATGGCACATCCGATCATGGTTGAACTGGCACGCAAGCTGGACGAAGCCATCTACTTCACCGTAGCCAACAACAATGAGGTGCTGTTTCTAGATATGGTCGATTCTTTCCAGCAGACCAAGGCAGCCGACATGATTGGCAAACGTTTCCCCTTCTTTACCAACGCCGCTGGCAAAGTGCTCAAATCGGTCAGCTCAATCGACCTCTTTGGCCGGGGCAAGAAAGGCGGAATCAAGGATGTACAGCAGCTTGAAGTCGAACTGGATGAGATCCGCCGCAAGGGAGTCGCGGTTGATTTCAACGGACTGGGTGAAGGCATCTGCACCGTGGCGGTCGTTATCCGAGATTATGCCGGCAAGGTCGTCGGAGCTCTGACATTGCTCGCCCCTTCGTTCCGCATGCTGCAGGAGCGGCTGGAAAAAGAGGTGATTCCCTGCATGCTGGAGGGGGCAGAGCTGCTTTCAATGAAATTCGGCTATTCGCGGGCGTACGCATAAAGTTCTTTGCAATACATTTTTCAATCGAGGCGAAGTATTTTATTAACCACTAACCGCCCGCATAGATGGGCAGGGGACGGGTGGCAGCCCCCCACACGGAAAGGAGGAAAATGCCATAATAATATCGGAAACCGTTTCAAAAGACGTCAACATCAAACAAGAGGGGGTTACGTTATGTCTGTTCATGCAACAAAGGAGTTACAGGCCTACTGGAAGGAAAACCTTAAGATCATCATCGTTCACCTTGCGATCTGGTTCTTCGTATCGTTTTTTTGCGGCATCATGGTAGTCGATCAGCTGGATGCCTACATGATCGGCGGTTTTCCGCTCGGGTTCTGGTTTGCCAACCAGGGATCAATGGTCATCTTTGTCATCCTGATCTGGACTTATGTCTGGATGATGAACAAACTGGACATCAAGTATGATGTACACGAAGGGTAACTGTTCCGTGCGCACCGACTTTAACTCACTAACATCACGAGGTGACAACCTATGAGTATTCTTACCTGGACCTGGATCATTACGGGCCTGAGCTTCACCCTGTATATCTACATCGCCTATGCTGCACGCGCTAAATCAACCGGTGACTTCTACGCCGCCGAACAATCGGTTCCTGCCTACATGAACGGTATGGCAACCGGCGCCGACTGGATGTCCGCCGCCTCCTTCATCTCCATGGCCGGTTTGATCTCGTTCATGGGGCGCGACGGTTCCTTTTACCTGATGGGATGGACCGGCGGGTATGTTCTCCTCGCCATGCTTTTTGGTCCGTATCTTCGTAAATACGGTAAATTCACCATCCCACAGTTCATGGCGGACCGCTACTACTCCCAATCCATCCGCCTGCTCTCACTGCTCTGCGCGATTTTCGTTTCCTTCACCTACGTCGCCGGGCAGATGCGCGGCGTCGGCGTGGTTTTCTCCCGCTTCATGGGTGTTTCCATCAACATGGGCGTTATCATCGGCATGGCGCTGGTCTTTTTCTATGCTACCCTGGGCGGCATGAAGGGGATCACCTACACCCAGGTTGCCCAGTACTGCGTGCTGATCGTCGCCTACATGGTTCCGGCCATCTTCATCTCAATGAACTTCACCGGCAACCCGATCCCACAGCTCGGCATGGGTTCTACCATCACTGCATCAGGTGCGGCTCTGCTCAACGATCCCGGCACCCAGGGCAAATACATGCTTGATGTTCTGAACGGCATCCAGAAGGACATCGGCTTCGGCGCCTATACAAATGGCGCTCGTCCTCGCATCGACGTATGGTTCATCACAATGTCGCTGATGATCGGCACCGCAGGTCTGCCGCACATCCTGATCCGCTTCTTCACTGTTCCTAAAATGCGTGATGCCCGTTCCTCCGCCGGTTATGCGCTAATCTGCATCGCCATCCTCTACACCACCGCTCCGTCTATCGCGGTTTTTGCCCGCACGAACTTTGTTAAATCGATCAATAACGTAAAATATGTAGATGCACCATCCTGGTTCAAAAACTGGGAAAAAACCAAGCTGGTTGCCTTTAAGGACAAAAACGGCGACGGCATCATGACAATCGCCAAGGGCAAATGGGATGATCCGAAGAGCAAAAACGAAGTCAAGATCGACCAGGACATCATGGTTCTGGCCAACCCTGAAATTGCCAAACTTCCTAACTGGGTTGTCGGCCTGGTCGGCGCTGGCGGTCTTGCCGCCGCACTCTCCACCGCAGCCGGTCTGCTGCTGGTTATCTCCGCTGCGGTTTCCCATGACTTGATGAAAGGTATGCTGAAACCGGATATGAGCGAGAAAGAGGAGTTGGTCTGGGCTCGTGTCGGCGCCGGTGTCGCAGTCTGCATCGCCGGCCTGTTCGGCATCTACCCCCCCGGCTTTGTGGCCCAGGTTGTTGCCTTTGCCTTCGGTCTGGCGGCGGCATCCTTCTTCCCCTGCATTTTGATGGGGATATTCAACAAGAAGGCCAACAAGGAAGGCGCCCTGGCAGGTATGTTTGTCGGTATCGTGTTCGTTGCTGTCTACATCAGCTACTTTAAGTTTATCAACCCAGCCGTCAACAACAAGGATGGCTGGTGGTTCGGTATTTCACCAGAAGGGATCGGCACGGTCGGCGCTGCTCTTAACTTTGCCACCATGTGGATCGTCGGCAAATTTACTCCCGAGCCTCCACAAGAAATTCAGGATCTGGTTGGCAGTCTCCGTTACCCCGGCAAACTGGTGGCGCCTCCATCCGGTGGCCATTGAGTGCTGACGCCCTGCTGACGGCAGCAGATAAGTACACGGTGGCGGCTGTCAGCTTCGGCAGCCGCCATCTTCCATAACACCTGCTACTACCATGTAACACTTATTGTTTCGGAAAGTTCCCCTGCCCTTGACGGGAGGGGGTCAGGGGGTGGGTGAAGCTGCGACGAAGTAATTTCATGGCAACCTCCCTACCCCTCCCCCGCCAGCGGGGAGGGAACTTGTTTATACGTATATTTTTTTGCAGTAATCACAGATGCCGGGTAAAAAGGAGCCAGTTAATGCGCACACAAGCCAGCACGATGGAGAACAAAGAAAACATGATTTTTGCACTTATTCGCAGATTTAATGCTGCCGTTCTGAAATACATCCTGACCGCCAAACTCCGTACAATAGGCGCAACCATACTCGGCGCGCTTGGCGGTTTGAGCCTTGTCTCCAACATTATCCCGTCCGCCATGGAATACAGCGGTATAATAGACAGCTTTTCCGCGCGCTGGGAACTGGGTGGTTTTGCCGTCTATACAATGATCATCTGGGGGTTTGGCGCCCGCTCGACACAAAAGATCGGCAGTAAAATACATGGCGCCATAATTCTCGGTGCCGTCGGTTGTGCCAGCGCTCTCATTGTTGCCGGTGTCGGCATCAATACCGAGTTATACACACTAATGACCGCCGGTGGAGTAGCGCTGTTCTACGGCGCTTTCGGCGGTTTACTTATCGCTGACGCCTTCAGAAGTCCCCCCGTAGATGAAAACGACTCCGATGCCCCGACCGGATGTATCGGTGATCTGGGGATATTCCGCAATTTGAAAAAATAGCTACATGCCGGAAATATAATAATTTTCTTCAGGAGACCTCGTTCATGCTCACCGCCATTATCGTCATCTTCGTCATCGCCTACGCCGCCATCGCCCTGGAACATCCGCTCAAGGTCAACAAATCAGCCTCAGCTCTGATCTGTGCCGGTCTGCTCTGGACGATCTATGCCATGTCAACCAGCGACCATCACCTGGTGACCGAGCAGTTAGGCGAATCGCTGATGGGCACGGCTCAGATCGTCTTCTTCCTCATGGGGGCGATGACTATTGTTGAGGTCATTGACGCTCATAACGGCTTTGAAGTAATCACTTCACGCATTCATACCACTAAGCTCTCAACGCTGATGTGGCTGGTCGGTTTTGTCACCTTCTTTCTTAGTTCGGTACTGGATAACCTGACGACGACAATTGTCATGATCTCGCTGATGAAGAAACTGCTCGACAACCATGACGACCGGCTCTTTTTTGCCGGTATCATCGTCATCGCCGCAAATGCCGGCGGCGCCTGGAGCCCGATCGGTGACGTTACCACCACCATGCTCTGGATCGGTGGCCAGATCACCACCCTGGCCATCATGGAAGGGGTCTTTCTTGCCTCTATGGTCAATTTGCTCGTGCCGCTGGCAATCACCAGTTTTATGTTGAAAGGGCGGAAGGTCGTCAGCCCGGCAAAAACCATCGAAATTGGACATCATGCCAAAACCACCCCGTTTGAACAGAAACTTATGTTTCGCATGGGGATAGGCATCCTGATCTGCGTGCCGCTCTTCAAAACCGTTACCCATCTCCCTCCGTTCATGGGAATACTGTTCGGCCTCGGCATCCTCTGGATGACCGGGGAACTACTGCACAGCAAGAAGGATGACGAACACAAGGAACACCTGACTCTGGTACGCGCCCTCAAGCAGATAGACATGAGCTCCATCGTTTTCTTTATCGGCATCCTGCTGGCGGTGGCCACACTGGAGCACACCCATATCTTGACCAATCTGGCCGGGTGGCTCAACAAGGTTGTTGGACGCGAGGATATGATTGTCACCATCATCGGCATGGTCAGCGCTATCGTCGACAACGTGCCGCTCGTTGCCGCCTCCATGGGTATGTACAGCTTGGCACAATATCCACCTGACAGTTTTCTGTGGGAGTTCATGGCCTACTGCGCTGGCACCGGAGGTTCGATCCTGATCATCGGCTCAGCTGCGGGCGTTGCCGCCATGGGGCTGGAGAAGATTCATTTCTTCTGGTACGTGAAGCGGATCAGCGGGCTTGCCTTGGTGGGGTATTTCGGTGGGATCGCTGTATATATAGTTCAGTACCGGTTATTCCATTGATTTAGAGTTAATCTGCTAAAAAAAGTCCGTTTGTCCGGCATACTGGAGCATCAGGCAACTGAAGACTCCTTATTACTGACGGTCTCTTATCCGTACGAAATGATCTGATCGGCAACACTTCCAACTGCCACACAGCGGGTATTATATCCAGAGAATCTTTACAAATGTCTCCACCTGCTTAAACTCGGAATATCCCGTTACCACTGTTGCATTGTACTCCATGGCAGAGGCAACAACAAAGGTGTCTGCATGCGATATGGCATGGTGTGACTTTAATTCAGCCGCTCGAAACACCAGATCATTCGGAGTCGGAAATATCGCAATGCCGAGCCGCTTGATATTCATCGCGACATTCAATTTGTGCTGTAGTCCGAAGCGTCGGTGGAATCGTCTGCTAAAAAAGTTTGACTGGGAATATCCGTCAGATGGTGTTAAAAAACGTACGTGAAATAATCAGATAGCAACGCAGCAGCATGCATTCTACGTGGGGAGTTACTTTAGAATGAAGTTTCAGGATGAATTCCGCGACCGCAGCCTGGTGCAGAACATGGCTGCCAACATTCGCCGCATGGCGGACAAACTGCCAGAACCGGTTAATTTCATGGAAGTTTGCGGCACGCATACCATGGCTATCTACCAGTACGGCCTGCGCTCGCTGCTGCCGGAAAACGTCCGGCTGGTCTCCGGCCCCGGCTGCCCGGTCTGTGTGACACCGATCGGGTATCTTGATGCGGCGCTGGCCTGCACGGTCGATCCACGGACGATTATTGCCACTTTCGGCGATATGCTGCGCGTTCCCGGCAGTCACTCCTCGCTGATGGAAGAACGCGCCAAGGGGGCTGATATCCGCATCGTTTACTCGCCTCTGGATGCGGTTGCTCTGGCTCGCAGCAACCCTGAGCGGCGCGTTGTGTTTCTCGGGATCGGCTTCGAAACGACCGCACCGACAATTGCCGCCAGCATCCTGGCTGCCGAACGCCAGGGCTTGCGTAACTACCTGGTGCTGTCCTCGCATAAAACCATGCCGCGGCCAATGGAGGCACTGACCGCTGACCCTGAACTGGCACTTTCAGGCTACCTCTGCCCGGCTCATGTCAGTACGGTCATCGGCGCCAGAGCGTACCGACCGCTGGCTGATACGCATAAGATGCCCTGCGTCGTAACCGGCTTTGAGCCGGCTGATGTCATGCAAGGAATACAAATGCTGCTGGCCCAGACTCTGGCCGGAACAAGCAGGGTCGAAATTCAGTACAGCCGAGCTGTTTCGTGGGATGGCAATCCGCAGGCACAGGCGGTTATCGGGCAGCTGTTCGAGCCGTGTGATGCGGTCTGGCGCGGGCTGGGACTCCTTCCGGGGAGTGGATTGGCCATCAGATCCGAATATGCCCGCTTCGATGCCGAAAAAATGCTGACTCTCGACGTTCCGGAAGCGTGTGAAAATCCAGCCTGTCGCTGCGGCGATGTTTTAAAGGGCAAACTGTCCCCCGCAGACTGTCCCTTGTTTGGTACAGTCTGCACCCCTGAAGCGCCGATCGGCGCCTGCATGGTATCCAGCGAAGGCACCTGCGCAGCAGCTTACAAATACGGGAGATAATTGATGTTTACCATGCAGGATTTGCGGGCCCATTACCTTTTTAGCGATCAGGATGCAGATCTTCTGCTGACACTACAGCCGCTGGCAGAGTTGAACCTGGAACGTTTTTCACGGGAGTTTTACGACTATCTCTACAGTCTTCCGGAAACAGCGGCGATCCTGAATAACAGCAATCGCGCGCGCCTCAGGGAGATGCACATCAACTGGTTCATGTCGCTCTTTTGCGGCATCTATGACAATCACTACATGAACCACCTGACCCGTATCGGGCACGCCCATGTCAAGGCCGGTCTGAGCGTCCACTTTGTCAATGCCGCTATGAACCAGATCCGCCACTTTCTGCTGGGGCTGATCGACGACAACTATTCCGACCGCGAACAGCGTCGCATTCTGCGCGAGGCGGTTGAAAAAATGCTGGACATGAATCTGGATGTCATGAGCACCTCGTATCGAGAAGAAGAGATGAAGAAGGTCTTTGTTTCACGCAAAGTCGAGTCGTTCCTGATCAAGGCCACCGAACGCTTCACCTATGGCTTGAATCTGGCGCTGGTACTGGCGCTGGCCGGCGTTTCGATTTCGGTGGTGATCCTCTTTATCTGGGATATCCTGCATATTTTTCGCGGTGATATGGAAAAAGGGATTCTTTCGGCACTCGGTTCTCTACTGATCCTCTGGATGATGATCGAGCTGATGGACAACGAGATCAAGAACCTTAAAGGTGGAAAATTCAATATTCTCGTGTTTATCGGCGTTATCATCGTCGCCATGATCCGTGAAATCCTGATCTCAACCCTGCGTAAAGACGACCTAACCACCCAGGCATTTCTGGCCGGAACGCTGCTGATCCTGGGAGTCGTCTATTATCTGGTGTCACATGCCCAGAAAGAACATCCGGTTGCCTGACCGATGACCGTATGTTCTCATATGCTGGCCGGATTTTCGCTCGGCTATCATCAGCGCCACAAACTTTTACAGACACTTGAAAGCACTCCGACAATTGCCAGCATTCTTGAACTTGAGCCCAGGCAGCTGGCAGCGGATAAGATCAAAGTTCTGGCGCTTGATTTTGATGGCGTACTTGCCAGCCATGGTTCAGCACTGCCACTGCCCGAAGCGATTCTCTGGCTGCAGAGCTGTCAGGAACTCTTCGGCGAAGAGCGGATCTTTATTCTTTCAAACAAACCGACTGACGAGCGCAGCCGCTGGTTCGCCGAAACTTTCCCCGCTATCCGCTTTATTGCCGGTGTCCGTAAAAAACCGTACCCCGATGGCCTTGAAACGGTAGCGCGACTGGCCGGTGTTTCCCCGGCAGCCGTCCTGATGGTCGATGACCGGCTTCTGACCGGCTGTCTGGCGGCACTTAATGCCGGTGCCCGCCCCTGCTACATCCGCCACCCATTCGTTTCTTACCGTCACCGTCCGCTGGCCGAACTGTTTTTCCAACTGCTGCGTGGAGCGGAACGGGTATTTATTCGCCTGGCATGCCGCTTCTGAATTTTCCCGCCAACAGGAGTGTTCATGTCTTTTTGTGACGTAACCGGACATTACGAGCGCCACCCCTACCCGCATTATCCGCTGCTGGCGTCCATCAAACGCCACGACACCTATGCCATGAACCTGACGGCCCTCTGGGGGCGCTTTAACGGCGAGATACTGCCGGAGCGCCGGGGGAGAATTCTGCTGTCAGGCTGCGGCGCCTTTGCACCCTACCCGATGTCGCTTTCCAATCCGAAAGCCGAAATCACCGGTGTCGATCTGGCACGCAACAACCTGCGACGGGCTCGGTTGCACTGCCTGCTGCACGCTCGCTTTAACGTCAAACTGCTGCAGGGGGATTTTCTCGACCCGACGGTGACGCCGGGACCGTATCATTTTATCGAGGCCTTCGGTGTGCTGCATCATCTGGATGACCCGGCTGCCGGCATGCGGTCACTGGAGCAGCGTCTGCTGCCGGGAGGCATTCTGCGGGTCATGGTCTACGGGCACTACGCCCGCCAGGAGGCAGAGTCCGTCAGGCGGGCGCTGCGACTGCTTAAAGTGCGCGATGTGCCCACCATCAAGCGCATGATTAAACGGTCCGAACCTGAAAGCAGGCTGCGCAGCTACATTGACAGCTCCTGGGAAGCCCGGACTGATTCCGGCCTGGCAGACCTGTTTCTGCACCCCAATGTCAAAAGCTACCGCATCGAAGAATTTATGGAGCTGGTCGCTGATAGTGGCCTCAAGCCGCTGCTCTTCACTCACCGCGACGCCGTTGCCGACCCTGCTGAGGAAATACAGCGGCTGCGGGGATTGGACCACCTCCGTGAAACCCGCGCCAATATCATCTGCTATCTGGGACGCGACTGCAACGGGAGCGCTCCTGTCTCACCACATTCCCGTCTGCTGCTGAATCCGGCTCTTCGAGAAGCTGTTTCACCGTTCACGCTTGGTTCGCCACGACCGATTGATCGCCTGGGGCATGAAAATCAACGCCTTGATCGACAGACCCGCCGCTTTCTGCGCCGCTTTGTCACGCCGCTGCCGGAAGCGGCTCTGACAGCTGCAGAGCGGGCGCTGGCTGAACGTTTTGTGACGGAGCTGTTTCTTGTCAGATTACGGGGAGACTGAGGCACCCGGCCTTGACATCATGCAATTACCTGTTAGAAATTACGGGCGTATTGAAAATACACTACTGGAGGTTTGATATGTGGGGTAAAAAAGCTCTGACCGCGCTGGCATTCGCTGTACTTCTTCCATTACAGGTATTTGCTGAGGGACCGAAGAAAATTCAGGACAATTCATTTCTGCTGGAAGAAGCCTATAACCAGGAACCGGGGGTCGTTCAGCACATCCAGACCTTCATGTATCTGAAGAAGTCACAGGACTGGGTCTATTCATTTACCCAGGAATGGCCGGTGCCGAAAGAAACACATCAGCTTTCCTACAGCATTCCCGTGCTGCACATCAGCGATCCTGAAAATTCAAGCGGCATCGGAGACATTTTAATCAACTACCGCTATCAAGCTGTATTAAAAGATCATATTGCATTTTCACCCCGTTTTTCCGTGATCCTGCCAACCGGCGACTACAAAAAAGGACACGGTACCGGTTCAGTTGGCCTCCAGACCAATATCCCATTAAGCGTTGAGCTGTCTGATACCGTTGTGAGCCACTGGAATCTCGGAGCCACCTACACCCCGGGCAGTCGGGAAAGTGGCGGCGCAAAAGCCGATACCACTGCTTTTAATTACGGCGTCAGCCTTATCTATCTTGTAACGGAGAATTTCAACCTGATGCTTGAAGCGGCAGGAACATCGGGAGAAGCGGTGCAGGCGGACGGCAGCAGACAACGGGCGGATACGTTCTTTATCAATCCGGGTGTTCGTTTTGCACTTAACTTTGCATCAGGTCTGCAGATCGTACCCGGCTTTTCCATGCCGATCGGGATTGGTGCTTCGGCAGGCGAGTTCGGTGGACTGGCGTATCTCTCATTTGAACACCCGTTATTCTGAACATACCGGGCGATCTGATGGAGCGATCATTCTCATAGTGCGGCATCAAAAGCCTTGAGATCTCCTGCAAGCCGATCGATCATCGCAACCGCCTCATCGACCTTACCCTCACGCGCAAGTGTTTCAAGCGCCGCAGCGGTTTCCCGCACCACTCGTGCAGATATATTTCCGGCGGCCCCCTTGATGGTGTGCGCCTGAATGCGCAGTTGCTCTGTATCACCACGTTCAGCGGCCGAGCGGAGCTGTTCCATGTAGCCGGCCACATTTCGGGAGAACATCTCCAGAAAGCGCCCCATCATATCGTCGCGCCCGCCGAGGCGCTCCAGCAATTCGGCGCGGTCGAACACCGGGAGGCTTTGCTCAGACACTGCTTCTGGCGCTGGCGGATTCGTCGGACAGGTCAGACTCGTCGGACTCGCCTGAACAGTCTGACCTCTCTGATCGGACTGCCTTGCACCTAATTTCCCCACCAGCTGTTCCAATGTCGCAACGATATCAGCTGTGCGAGCCGGTTTTGAAAGATAGGCATCCATGTCGGCCGCCAGACATTTCTCCCGGTCACCCTGCATGGCATAGGCGGTCATGGCGACAATGGGGGTTCGCCTAGCACTGCGTGCACGCTCAAGCTCCCGAATTTCCCGCACGGCCTCATAACCATCCAGAATCGGCATCTGCATATCCATGAAGATCGCATCGAAATGCCCCTCGACAAACTGTTCAACCGCCTCACGCCCGTTTTCCGCCAACGTAATCCGGTGACCCTGTTTTTCGAGTGTCGCACGCAGCAACTCCCGGTTGATCTCCACGTCATCGACCACCAGAACCGAAAAGCGCCCCCGCTCCTCCCTGATGGTGTGCCGCGTGATGATCTCCTCGGGATGCGGTCTTCCACCGATAATCGCGATTACGGCAGCATGCAGCTCTTCCATGACAACTGGCTTGGTCAGATAGCCATCGATACGGAGTTTGCGGCATTTGTTGACATCACCGCGCATTCCGGCACTCGGCATAGCCATAATCTGCACTGCATCGTATTCTTTCTGCTGACGCAGCCGGGAAACAAACTCCCACCCATCCATAACCGGCATATGGATATCGGTCAGCAGGAACCGGGGCAGCGCCCCGGCACTATGCATCTGCCCCAACATGCCGAGCGCCTCGGCGGCGCTTGACGCCGTCAGGACGTTCATATCCCAGCGGGACAGAAAACCGCTCAACATCTGGCAATTGATTGCATTGTCATCAACGATCAGCACTGTTATTCCGCTAAGATTCTCAACAGGCTTCGCATCGTTAGTGATTTCCTGCAGCACGAACAGTGCGGTAAAACTGAAGCAGCTCCCCTCTCCGGGAACACTCTGTACGGAAAGGTCCCCCCCCATCAGAGCAACCAGACGCTTCGATATTGAAAGACCGAGACCAGTGCCGCCAAACAGCTTGGTCGTAGAAGCATCCCCCTGCTCAAAGGCATCAAAGATACGTTCCGTCTGTTCAGGAGAAATGCCGATGCCGGAATCTTTGACATCAAAGCGGAGCTGAACACCCTCCAGAGACTGATCGACCAGACTGACGATGATGCTGATTTCGCCTTTCTCCGTAAACTTGACCGCATTGCCGACCAGATTAATCAATATCTGCTGCAATCTGCCGGGATCTCCGCGCAGTGAATCCGGCACGTCCTGTTCAACATTAAATACAATTTCAAGCCCTTTTTCTGTGGCTCGGGACGAAAGCGTCCGCAGCGTCTGACCGAGCATTCCGCGCAAGAGAAAAGCTGATTCATCCAGCGTCAGGCGCCCCCCTTCAATTTTGGAAAAATCGAGCACATCGTTGATGATCGTGAGCAGGTTGTCAGCCGAGGTTTTGACCGAACGGAGATAGACCCGCTGCTCGGACGTCAGTTCGGTGTCCAGCACCAGATCGGTCATGCCGATGACGCCGTTCATCGGCGTACGGATCTCATGGCTCATATTTGCAAGGAATTCACTTTTGGCGCGGCTGGCTGCTTCCGCCGTCTCCTTGGCTGCGGTCAACTCGATAACACGCTCGGAAATGGCCCGTGACATGGTGTTGAAGGCCGCCCCGAGCTGCCCCACGTCGTCATCCCCCTCCTTGACCGGTGGCAGGGACAGATTCCCGGCGGCAACCTGCAAACTGGCCTGAGTCAGCGAGCTCAAATGCCGGGTCAGCCAAGAGCCGATCAACAGCAGAATGGCGGTGGAGAGAATCAGCTCGACGGCTGCGATGCTGACCCCCTGAAACAGCAGCATCCGGCGCGCTGCCACGATCTGCGAGAGATTGAGACCGAAATGCAGCGTGCCCAGCGGCTGCTGCAGCATGGTAAGCGGCACCGCGACATCATAGCGCGGCGACTTCTGGGTATCAAAGAGCGGCAACTCCCGACTTGGCGCCGGGATAGCCTTGTCAGCCGGCCAGCCGCTGGAGCCGACCCGTTTGCCGGTCCGGTCTTCTACAATAATATAAACGACTTCTCCGGCAGTGCGACTTTCATCAATAATCGCCTGCACCGTAGCAAAATCACGCTGAGCCAGCGGAGCTGTCAGTGCAGCCCCCAGAACCGGGTAAAACTGCTGCGCCTGGGAACGGGCCTGATTGGTCATGGCGCCATGCTGCAGACGCAAACTGTTTAAAACCAGTATGCTCAGCATCACAATTTCAACGCCGACCGCCAGTAGCAGCAACTGGCCCCGCACGGTATGTAAACGCGGTGACATAACTGAGTCTCCAAAATTGACATAACAGGCTTTTTAAAAACTTTGATAGTATCAAGATAACTTTGATAATATATTTTCAAGTTATTATGATTCCGCTTTGATTTGGCAGT
>DUZX01000001.1 GCA_013349325.1 Desulfuromonadales bacterium | reverse complement strand
GCAGTTTGCGGAAGGCGATCAGAATGACAGCGGCGGCGATGATCGAAACGCAGATAAAAAAAGGCAGCCGCCAGGAGGCGTGTGAGAGGAAGCTGAAAGCGGCCCCCTTGTTCCTGACGTAGGTCAAATTGAAAAAACCGTCGACAATCGGAATCGAGTCGAACAGCTGCATGCTGCGATCAACGATTATTTTGGTGATCTGGTCGATGACGATGCCGACAAAAACGATGACGGTGAAGAGGGTGTGCCTTGATTTCATAGGTCGTTTCCATGCATCCGTGGGACGTTGTCATCGACGGCGTCTTCCGGGGGTATGATGGTGGAGCGGTTGCGCCCGTTATTTTTTGAGGCATACAGGCCGCGATCGGCAAGATCGACCAGCTCTTCCCAGTGATTATAGCCGTTCACTTCAACCTGGCTGGCAACGCCGCAGCTGAGCGTGAGAATCCCGTGTGAACTCTTTTCGTGTGGGATGGCTACGTCGGCTAAGCCGGAAAGCGTCCGGTCGGCCAGGATCAATGCGCCATACAGGGTCGTTTCCGGCATGATCAAAAGAATTTCCTCGCCACCATAGCGGTAGAGTCGGTCACAGGTGCGGATGCTCTTCAGCAGGTATTCGGAAATCAGCCGCAGCGCGTTGTCACCGGCTTTGTGCCCGTAGTTGTCGTTATAGAGTTTGAACTGATCGACATCGAAGAGTGCCACGGAGTATGAGCGGTTGTAGCGGAGAGCCTGACTGTGTGTGTGTTCAAGATCAACTTCCATGGCGCGGCGATTGCCGAGTCCGGTCAGAGCGTCGACCAGCGAAAGTGATTTGAGCTGTTTGTTGGCCTGCATCAATTCCTGGGTACGCAGGGAAACCGAGTGCTCGATGGTTTCGCGCTGATGTTCATAGACCCTGAAATGCGCCTTGGCGAGGTCCGACTGGGTGACAAGTCCTTCCAGTTGGCCGGTTGGGCTGACAACCGGCAGGTGACGGATTTTTTGCGCAGTCGCGATGACGAGCGCATCAAAAAGAGTGGTCGTGCCGGAAACGGTGGCCACCGGAGCGGACATGATCTCGGAAACATTCATGGGACAGTGTACTGATTTGGCAATGAAGCGGCCCATCAGACGCACGATATCCCGCTCGGTAACAATACCGATCGGGATATCGTCTTCAACGATAATCACGCAGGAATAATGGTTGTCGATCATGCTCTGAATGACATCCGCGAGATTGGCGTCTGCCGTTGAGCTGATGACAGTGGTATTCATGAGTGACGAGACTACTATTTCTGCATGCACATCAAAACCCCTTCCGAGACAACCGATTCTTTCTGAAGCGGGACTATGTGACCGCCTGGGTGCATTTCGGGCAGATGGTCGGGTGTTCTGTGTGCGTGCCCAACTCTTCACTGTAGATCCAGCAGCGCTCGCATTTAATACCGGGTGCGGCCGTGACCCGAACTTTCAGCCCCTCGATGTTTTCCGAAGCCCAGCACTCTGCGCTGATGTCGTCAGCCAGAACGGCCTTCGAGACGATGAAGATACTGGCCAGTTCTGTGCGGTACTCCCGCAGGAAGGCCTGCAGCTCCGGCGGTGCAGTGATGGCGACGGCGGCATCCAGCGAATGGCCGATGACCTTGGCGGTACGGGCCAGTTCCAGCGCTTTGGAAACGTCGGCGCGCACTTTGATAATGCGCTCCCAGCGGGCAGCCAGAAGGTCATCTTTCCATTCCGGGTTCAGAATCGGGAAGGCGGCCAGGTGGACGCTTTCGACTTCGCGCCCCGGCATGCAGCGCCAGACCTCGTCGGCGGTGAACGAGAGAATCGGCGCAACCAGGCGCACCAGGGTGTCGAGGATTTCGTGCATGACGGTCTGGGCGCTCCAGCGGCTCAGTGAATCGGCCTTGCTGGTGTACATGCGGTCTTTAAGGATGTCGAGGTAGAAGGCGCTCATCTCGATCGTGCAGAAGGTGTTGATATCCTGATAGATGGAGTGGAACTCGAGCTGCTGATAGGTGCCCAGCACGCGCTCTTTGAGCAACTCCAGGTGATGTAGCGCCCAGCGGTCGATTTCGGGCATCTCGCTGAACGGTACCGTTTCGGTGTCCTGATCGAAGTCGCTGATGTTGCCGAGAATGTAGCGGCAGGTGTTGCGGATACGGCGATATGATTCCGCTACACGGGTCAGGATCTCCTGCGAGATGCGGTTGTCATCGCGATAATCCTGGGCTGCGCACCAGAGACGCAGAATGTCCGCGCCGAACTTTTTGATGACGTCTTCCGGTGCGACGACGTTGCCGACCGACTTGCTCATCTTGCGCCCCTGACCATCCAGTACGAAACCGTGCGTCAGCACGCTCTTGTAGGGGGCTACGCCACGGCTGCCGACGCTCTCCAATAGCGAAGAGTGGAACCAGCCGCGATGCTGGTCGCTCCCCTCCAGATACAGGTCGGCCGGTGAGCGCAGCTTGGGGTTCGGCTCCAGTACGGCGGCATGTGAAACACCCGAATCGAACCAGACATCCAGGATGTCATTTTCTTTTTCAAAGGCGTGCCCGCCGCATTTCGGGCATGCCGTGCCGGGGGGCAGCAGCTGTTCGGGACTCCAGTCAAACCAGACATCGGAGCTTTCGGTTTTGAAAATCCCGGCGATGTGATCCATGATCGTGCCGTCGGCGATATACTCGCCGCAATCGCTACAGGAAAAGGCGGTGATCGGCACGCCCCAGCTGCGCTGACGCGAGACGCACCAGTCGGGACGTTTCTCGATCATGCCGTAGATCCGCTCGCGACCCCACTTTGGAATCCACTGGACCTGATCGATGGCTGTGAGCGCTTTGTCGCGCAGGTCGTTGGTCTTCATGCTGATGAACCACTGCTCGGTGGCGCGGAAGATGATCGGTTTTTTGCAGCGCCAGCAGTGCGGATAGGAGTGCACGATTTTGCTGGTCTGCAGCAGCGCTTCCACTTCGATCAGTTTGTCGATGACGCTCTGATTGGCGTCAAAGACGAACTGGCCGCCGAAAAATTCAATATCCTTCAGATAACGGCCATGATTGTCGACCGGATTGTAGATCTCCAGTCCCTCTTTCAGTCCCAGTTCGTAGTCGTCCTGGCCATGGCCGGGGGCGGTGTGAACGCAGCCGGTACCGGCCTCCAGCGTGACATGCTCACCCAGAAGAACGACCGAGTCACGCTCATAGAAGGGGTGTTTGCAGAGTTTGCGCTCCAAAACGGCAGCCTTGAAGGTGGCGATTACCTGACCGCTCAGACCGGTGGTGGCCAGGAAGGAGTCCTTGAGCCCTTCGGCTACGATCAGAACACCCTTTTCGGTTTCAACTGCCACGTAGTCGTATTCAGGATGCAGCGCAATCGCCAGATTGGCCGGAATTGTCCAGGGGGTTGTCGTCCAGATGACAACGTAGGCCTGTTTACCGGCCAGTGTCGGCAGTTCTTTTCCGAGATCTTCACGCAGCGCGAAGCGAACGAAGATGGAAGGGGAGGTGTGGTCGGCATGCTCCACTTCGGCCTCAGCCAGAGCGGTGACGCAGGAGGAGCACCAGTGTACCGGTTTGCGGCCACGGTACAGGCCTCCGTTGTGGGCAAAGCGGGCCAGTTCGGCGGCGGTCAACCCTTCGTATTCATAGTTCATGGTCAGATACGGATTTTCCCAATCGCCCAGGATACCGAGCCGTTTGAATTCGTCGCGCTGGATGGCGACAAATTTGGCTGCGTAGCTGCGGCATTCGCGGCGCATCTCCAATTTGCTGATCTGGTGCTTTTTGGAGCCGAGGTTCTTTTCAACCTGCAGCTCGATCGGCAGGCCGTGACAATCCCAACCGGGTACGTAGGGGGCGTGAAAACCTTCCATCCGTTTGACCTTGAGGACGATATCCTTGAGGGTCTTATTGAGGGCATGGCCGATATGGATATGGCCGTTGGCGTAGGGGGGGCCATCATGCAGGATATAGAGAGGTTTGTCCTTGCCGCTCTCTTCCAACCTGGTGTACAATCCTTCGCGCTCCCAGAGGGCCAGCATTTCAGGCTCACGCTGATTGAGATTGGCTTTCATCGGGAAATCGGTCTGCGGCAGATTGAGGGTGTCTTTATACTCCATGAGTGCATCTCCATTCTTTATTCGTTAAAACTGGAACAAACTACAGATTTAAAGCCGAATTGTCAAGGAATGGCATCTCTACTTGCGCCATTCCGGAGCAGGGTTTCGGAGGAATGTCATATGAAGAACATCCTGGTACTTTTGATTCTGATCGTGCTGCCGTCAGTATGCGCAGGCGCTGAAAGCAGTTGTGTTGACGCCAGCGGCGAGGCGGCACTTATCAACAACGATCTGCCGTCTGCCAAAGTCGAGGCGATTGCGCGGGCGAAGTGGACGGCCGTGGAGCAGGTTGCGGGTGTTCAGATCAAAGCGCAGAGCATCGTACAGAATATGCAGATGATTGATGATGCCATCAGCAAGAATGTCAGTGGCGTTGTCACGAAATACAACCTGCTGACGGTTAACAGCACTCCGGATGCGGTCACAGTAACGGTAAACGTATGTGTGTCGCCCGCCAAGGCCAGGGATGCGCTTTCCGGTCTGGCGCTCAACAGTTCGATTGCCGTGTTTATCCCGGCTCAGAGGCCAAAGGTTGTCAGAGCAACGGACTCGCGCTCCGGCACGCATGAATACCATTCGCAGACGAGTGTGGATGAACATGAAGAATCAAATATTCTTTCGGAAACAATTATCGGAAAACTGACAGAGCAGGGCTATACGGTTGTCGATGTCGCCCCGACCAATGTGCTGGATGCTGCTGAAATTGAAAAAGCGATGAAAAACGGAAACTTTTTGTCGCTGCGCAGCTTGATGTACAAGTTCCTCAGTAACGTCATTCTGATCGGCAAGGTTGATTACACCGTTTCAACCAGAAAGGGGGAGAACATCGGCTATGGCGTCGCGATGCCCTTCAATTCAGCCACGGTCAGGCTGACCTACCGCCTTATTACGAGAGACGCTTCGGGAAAAATGATAATTCTGACCGCCGGCGCGGAGAGCGGTAAAGGGCTGGCCGGCAGTGTCGATGACGCGGTTGCGGCGGGGCTGAAAGAGCTTGCCGATAAAATGTCGCCACTTATTCTGGACAAGGTTGCAAAGTATATTCAGGGTGTGACCAAGAAAATTGACGTAAAAGTCAGTGGCGTAAAAGATGTGGGTGAAAATTTCTCGATCAAGGAAGCTCTGCAGAATATCACCTGGGTAACCGCCGTTGAAGATGCCGGCATAGGCTCGTTTACGGTCAGCTATCCTGAAAATTCCATCTACCTGGCCAACAGTATTGAGCAAAAAGGTACGTTTAAAATCACGAAATTTTCAGGCTATACCATTGAATTGACGTACAGGCGGTAACATCACTTCTCACCGTAAAGGTTCCCATGATCGCTTCAGAAACGCTTACCCGCCTCGAATTTGACAAGATTCTGTCAGAAATTTCCCGCCACGCTCACAGTTTCTGCACGATCCGGCATATCGCTGATATCCGGCCGCTCGATGAGCGCCACACGATCAGCACCACCTCCGCACGCATTGCCGAGATCCGCGCTCTCGGGCGCTCCGGGATCTCACTGGCCCTGGGGAGCTTTGAAGATATCCGTCACGCTCTTGACCAACTCAAACCGGCTGGCTCGATTCTGTCGCCGCAGGAACTTTTGCTGTTCATCCCGGTTCTGCAACTGTACGCAGCGCTGGCGCGCCAGCTGGCGCACCGGACCGATATTCCGCAGCTGAAAGAGCTGCAGCCGCCATTGCAATCCTTTCCCGATATTCTTGAACCGCTGATGGCTTCGATCGATGCCGATGGCAGTATCATGGATTCGGCCTCGACGCTGCTGCGCGAGACACGGCGGGCCAAGCGGGGACTGGCGGGACGTATCCGCAAGAAGATCGAGGAGATTATCCGTAGCAGCGGCATCGAAATATTTCTACAGGATGATTTTATCACGCAGCGTTCCGGACGCTGGGTGATTCCGGTGCGGATGGATTCCAAGGGGATGGTCAAAGGGGTCGTGCATGACGTCTCAGCTTCCGGTGAAACCGCCTTTATGGAACCGCTCGAGATTGTCCCTTTTGTTAATGAACTGGAGAGTCTGGCTGCCGAGGAGAAGGCTGAGGAGATCCGCATTCTGCGTCAACTGTCACGTTGGCTGCGCGAGGATGCTGCCGCCATCGCCGACTGTTTCGGGACGCTGGTCGAGCTGGACCGGCTGGCCAGCATCGCCCGCTTTGCCGAAGAGTTCGACCTGGAGGTGGCCACCCTCAACGATCACGGAGAGCTGCGGCTGGTGGAAGCCCGCCATCCGCTGCTGTTGATAATGCAGAAGCGGGGCGGACTGGCGCGCGTGGAAGCGCTCAGCCTGCAGCTGGGGGGGGAGGGGGCGTCTGACAGCGTCATGGTCATCACCGGCCCCAACGCCGGCGGCAAGACCATCGCCCTCAAAACAGCCGGAATGCTGGCAATTATGGCACTCAGCGCCCTGCCGGTACCGTCTGGTCCGCGCTCGACTTTTCCGCTGCTCGATTCGCTGCTGGTCGATATCGGCGATGATCAGTCGATTGAGCAGAGTCATTCCACCTTTTCGGCACACGCCGCCCGGATTACGGCAATTTTGCAGCAGTCCGGCAGCCGCAGTCTGGTACTGCTGGATGAGCTGGGGGCCGGCACCGAACCGGTCCAGGGGGCGGCCATCGCCTGCGGGGTTCTGCATGAACTGCTGCTGCAGGGGAGCCGGGTGATTGCAACCACCCACTTGAGCGAAATCATCGGTTTTGTGCATCGTTCCCCCGGCATGATCAACGCCGGTATGGCTTTTGATGATGTCAGCTTTACACCGCTCTACCGGCTGACGGTCGGCGAACCGGGGCAGTCGCACGCCATCGAAATCGCCCGCCGCTTTGGCATGCCGGAGCGGGTAATCAGCTTTGCCCGCGAGATGCTCGGCAGTGCCGGCAGTGAATTCGCCTCACTGTTGACCGAGTTGCGCAGTCGCCGGAATGAACTGGAACAGGCCCGCATTGAGCTGGACAGGCGGGAAGCACGGCTGCTTGAACGTGACGAGCAGCAGCGGATTCGGGCTGCTGAGATAGAAACGCTGCGCCGGGAGGCCGTTGAAAAAGGGTGGGGCGATGCCAAAGAGCTGATTTCAGCGACCCGGCGCAGGATGAACGGGCTGCTGGACGAGTTGAAACGCGAAAAGCGGCTCGATATCGTCGAAAAGATACGGCGGGCCGAGGGGGAGTTGACCGAACAGCTCAAGCCGCAGGAGCTGCGCCCGGAACTGCAGTCGCTGGCAGCTGTAAAAACGGGTGACACCGTACATATCCGCACTCTGGGATGTGATGGTATCGTGCTGTCGATCGATGAGCGGGGGGGCAAAGCGCGGGTCAGGGCCGGACGGATGGAGCTGGATGTGGCGCTGCGGGAGCTGGCCAGGCCGCAGGGGAGCGGCGAATCAGGGCGTGCCAAACAGCCGTCCCGCAGCTGGCGGGCTACGATTGAAGAGTATGAGCAGAGCGAATTGAAGCTGATCGGAATGCGCGTTGACGAGGCGCTGGCGGAAATGGAGTCATTCCTCAATCACGCCGCCGCTGCCGGTCTGGGTGAGGTGCGCATCATCCATGGACTCGGCACCGGTCGCTTGCGGAATGCGGTGCGCGAAGAGCTGGAGCGGCACCCTTTGGTTGAGAATCACCGACCGGGCGAAGCACACGAGGGGCGTGATGGCGCCACGGTGGTGACGCTCAGGACGTGAAAATTAAAGGTATCCGGACTATGGTGAAATAATCGATCCAGGCGCAGGTGTCGGGAAGTATACGGTTACTTGCCATGATATTTTTCCCGCGCTTCGGCTGCAAGCCGTTCCTCCCGTTCAGCCGCTTCCCAGTCATAATCAATGGTCAATTTCCCTTGCAGAGCGATAAGTGATTCCATACGCCGACGCCGGACATAATCTTCCATGGCAATAACTATGGCACGGGTTTTGGATTTTTCGCCGCACAAGGACTGCACGTCATCAAGAAGCTCATCAGGTATGTTTAGTGTCGCACGCATATTCTGCACCTCCTGTGCATATGGCATGCACAGGAGGTGCTTGTGAATACAAAATTACCAAGCTGGTACACGCCGCTTATCTTTTGCGTATACGGATTGTTTCAGCCTAAATCAGATCCCTGGTCTCGGTTACTTTAAACCAGGCAGCGTGCGTAACGGCTTCACCGGCGCCCGGTCCGACGACGACATCCGTATTGGCCTTGATGGTTGCCAGCAATTCACCCTCTTCTTCCGTTTTAATCAACTCCAGCGACAAGCGCACGCCGCTGAAACCGGGAGTGGCGGTCTTGAACAGGAAGGCCGCCTTCCGGTTTCCGGTAATGTTCTGATACGTGCGGCGGTCAGTCATGCCCCAGACCAGTGTCGTTTCATCGATGACGTGCGGACGGGCATAGACGGCGCTGTTGACGCTGCCGTCAGCAGCGGCGGTTGACATGACTCCCAGACCGGGATTCTTGAACAGCTCTTCAAATTTCATGCGAAAAACTCCTTTGTGCTTTAATTAATCCATGACAGTAGTAGCTGATTACGCTATAAGATGCAACATCGACCGAACGGTCTTGGTACGAAGCGATTCAGGGCGGGGGATGACCTTTACGATCGATCTCCCGTACCCTCTCCGGGTGAGGTTATATGAACTACGCTAAAGCCCTGCTCTACACGCTTCCGGTGGTTGCCGTTCTGATCGGCATAGCTCAGCAGAATTACCTGCTGTTCCACGGACTGGCTGAACTCTTCAGTATCGTGATCGCCTTCGGCATCTTCGTCATCGGCTGGAATTCACGCAACTTTTACCGTAACAACTACTTGCTGTTTATCGGTATCGCCTACCTCTTCGTCGCTTTCTTCGATATCCTGCATACTCTGGCCTACAAGGGTATGGGGGTTTTTACCGGCTTTGACGATAACAACCTGCCGCCACAGCTCTGGCTGGTGGCCCGCTATCTGGAAAGCGGAGCCTTGCTGATCGCCCCGGCCTACTTTAACACTACGCTGAATTATCGCCGGATTTTTACCGTTTTTTCCGGGCTTTCGCTGTCGGCGCTCTATGCGATATTTTATGCACGGATATTCCCGACCTGTTTCATCGCCGGAGTCGGTCTGACCCCCTTCAAGCGGATCAGCGAGTATCTTATCGACATTATTCTGCTGCTGGCGCTCGTATTTCTGTATAAGCGCAAAGAGCATTTCGAGCCGAATGTCCTGCGTCTGCTGGCGCTTTCAATTCTCTGCACCATGGTGACCGAACTCTGTTTTACCATGTATGTACACCTCTACGGTTTTTCCAACCTCTGCGGCCACATCTTCAAGATTTTTTCTTTTGTGTTCATGTATCTGGCGATTATCAGAACTGCGCTTGAAAAACCGTATGACCTGCTCTTCAAAGAGCTGAACGACCGCACTGAAAAGCTTGCTGAAGTTCAGGGACTTACCCGTTCGGTGATCGACTCTCTGCCGGCCAATATTGCGGTGCTGGATAGCTGCGGGACAATTGTCATGGTGAATGATGCCTGGCGCAGTTTTGCGACGGACCATGGCGGCGATATTCATAGCACCTGCGAGGGGATCAATTACCTGGAGGTGTGCGAAAAATCAGGTGACGATAGTGCAGAGCGGTGCAAAGCCGGACTGCACGAGCTTCTCGAGGGAAGCTGTGCCGGTTTGAGGCTTGAATATTCCTGTGAAAAGCAGGATGGGACGGTATTGCACTTCCTGATGCGTGCGGCACCGCTGAAGTATGCAGATGGCGGTGCCGTTGTCTCACATTATAATATCTCCGAACGCAAACAGATGGAGCTGGCCCTGCAGAGCAGTGAGGAACGCTATCGTTCCCTGTTTAACGGCATGACGGAAGGATTCGCGCTGCACGACATCATCTGCAATGAACAGGGGTTGCCGTGTGATTACCGTTTTCTCGATATTAACCCGGCCTTTGAACGGCTGACCGGAATCAGTCGAGCAGCGGTTGTGGGCAAATGTCTGAGCGAAGTTTTACCTGACGAGGATCCGCTCTGGATCGTGCGCTACGGCAACGTTGCTCTGACCGGTACTTCAATTCACTTTGATAATTACTCGCCCATTCTACAGAAACACTTTGAAGTTTTCGCCTATCGACCGGCGCCCATGCAGTTCGCTGCGCTGTTTATCGATGTCAGTGAGCGGACGAAGCTCGAAGAAAGACTTCATTCGCTAATGCGGCAGCAGAGCCTGATACTGGAAAACGCTTCGATCGGCATTACGTTCGTCGTTGACCGTGTCCAGATATGGGCAAATCCCAAAATGGCAGAGATGTTCGGTTATTCGCCGGAGGAGATGGATCATCAGTGCACGCGTCTGTTTTATCCGTCAGAACAAGCCTATGAAGAGTTTGGAAAGGGGGCCTATTCGGCGTTCGTCTGTGGAAAAATTTACTCGAGCGTCTGTGAAATGCGCCGGAAAGACGGCTCACTATTCTGGACGAAATTGAGCGGCAAAGCCATTGATCCGGCTGATCCCTCACAGGGGAGCATCTGGACCATTGAGGATATTTCCGTTCAAAAACGGGATGCGGATGAATTGAAGTCCAGCCGGAATCGTCTTAAAGAGGCCCAGCGAATTGCACACATCGGCAACTGGGAACTTGATCTTGTGACCGGTGCACTGGAGTGGTCGGATGAGGTTTACCGGATTTTTGAGATTGATCCCGCAGACACGCGCGCTTCATATCAGAGATTTTTAGCAGCGATTCATCCCGAAGATCGTGAGCGGGTCCACAGTGCGCATTCGGCTTCACTGAAGAATCGCACGTTTTATTCAATCAAGCACCGCCTGCTGATGCCGGATGGTCGTATCAAATATGTCTTTGAACAGTGCGAAACAGACTATGATCAGGCGGGTAATCCCTTGCGCTCTCTGGGTACGGTCCAGGATATTACCGAACTTGAAAATTCGCGTCTGGCGGCGGAGTCAGCCGATAAAATCAAGAGTGAGTTTCTGACCAATATGAGCCATGAAATCAGAACTCCGCTGAACGCTATTATCGGCATGGCGCGCCTAATGCGCAACACAACGCTTTCCGCCCTGCAGCGGGAACAGGTGGAAACCATCATCATGTCCGGAAATGACCTCTTGCGGCAGCTCAACGATATCCTCGATTTTTCCCGCATCGAAGTCGACCAGATTCAGCTGGAATATGCGCCGTTTTCGATGGAGCAGTGTGTCAATGATGTCCTGCGGGCGCAACAGGTGGCTATCATGGCCAAAAGTCTGCATACCTCTGTCACCGTCGCAGACGATCTGCCGGGACTGGTGTGGGGGGATGCTTTCAGAGTCAGGCAGACGCTGCACAATCTGATCGGTAATGCCGTCAAGTTTACCGAACGGGGGAGTGTCGATATTGTTGTGACAACCGTGGGACGGGAACGGGAAGATATCATGATCAACCTGGCTGTTCTTGATACCGGGATCGGTATTTCCGAAGACGCCCTGGAGACTATTTTCGAGCCTTTTGTTCAGGCGGACGGCTCTATCAACAGAAATTTCGGAGGCACAGGATTGGGACTTTCCATCGCGCGTAAACTGGCACTGCTGATGGGGGGCGATATTTGCGCCGTAAATCGCCCCGAAGGGGGCAGCTGTTTTAACTTTCTCCTGTCATGCCGCTTGCCGCAGGAATAATTTTTAAGGAGTATTATGTATGAACGAATCTGAAACAGCCAAAATTCTGATTGTCGATGACGAGCCGCTTAACGTGCGCGTACTGGAGATGACTCTGTAGGACCACTATACGGTTGCAATTGCCTATAACGGTCATGTGGCCCTGAGTCTGGCGCAGGCCGAAAAGCCTGATCTTGTGCTGCTGGATGTCATGATGCCCGGGATGAACGGTTTTGAAGTCTGTGAGACAATGAAGGCTGATCCCGGACTGGCTGGCATCCCGGTGATTTTTGTGACGGCGCTGGAAAAGTCGCTGGACGAATCCCGTGGGCTTTCCCTGGGGGCGATTGACTATATCACCAAGCCGATCAGCCCCGATCTGGTGCTGCTGAGGGTCAGAAACCATCTTGAACTCAAGCTGCAGCGTGATCAGTTGTGCCGGCAGCGGGATGAACTGGCGCATCAGAAGGCGGAACTGGAGGAATCACTGCGTCGTATCAGGCGCTTGGAAGGTATTATTTCTATCTGTATGTACTGCAAGAAAATTCGCTCCGAGGATAAAAGCTGGCAACAACTGGAGCAGTATGTCTGCGAACATTCCGATGCCCAGTTCAGTCACGGAATCTGTCCGGAGTGCTTTAAAGACGCTGTCTGGAAACAATAAACGCTTCGTGATGGTGATGTACTTGAATAGATTAGATTATACGGTAAGATGATAGCTCAAACATCCCGGTTGGAAGCAGGGAGGAGCAACAATGGGTAACCGTCCACCAACACACCGAAAAGTCAGCATAAAAACCAAAGTTACCCTGACGGCGTTTGTCATGGTTTCCGTGCTGTTGGCCGCCCTCTCCGGGACGATGCTCTCCTACTTCCATTCTCTTTTCAGCCGGAATATTTTACAACAGCAGTTTCTGCTGGTCTCCGAAATTGCCGAGCAGCTCAACGGGCGCATCGAGTTGGCCCGTCACCAGCTGACTCTGGCAGCAACCGACCTGAATAGCAGCGTACTGTCAAACCGGGCAGAGCTTGAGCGCATACTGACCAGTGCCAGTCCGGCCAGTATGATTTTTGACGCCGGCTTTCTGGTCATCGGTCGCGATGGGCACGTGCTGGCTGAAAGTGGCAGTTTTACGGATCTGGTCGGCACGGATCTCAATTTCCGTGATTACGTCAGTGAGCCGCTCAAAAACGGCATGTTCTATATATCCAAACCTTTCAGTCAGATCATGGAGCCACGCTCTCCGCTGATCGCAATGGTAGTGCCGGTCAGAGACGATCACGATCGCATTATCTGTCTGTTGGCAGGATTTCATATGCTGGGTGCCGACCAGTTCCTGACGACACTTTCCTCCAAACGGATCGGCTCGTCTGCATATCTCTACTTGTTACAGGGGCGCACTCTCCTGATGCACCCGGACAGTGCCCGCATCCTGGAAGCGATACCGGAGGGGAAAAACCGGGGCATTGACGCAGCACTGAAGGGTTTTGAAGGTTCCCTTGATAATGTAAATTCCAAGGGTCAGCACATGTTGAGCTCGTTCAAGAGGGTGGGCCAGACCGGCTGGATCCTGGGAGCAAATATACCCTATGATGAAGCTTTCAAACCTCTTCGGGCCCTGGCGTATAATGCACTGGTGATCGCCCTGCTCGGTATTGCGGTCTCACTGGGAGTGGTCTGGCTGGTGACCCGTCGCCTTACGCAACCTCTGTTGCGTTTGACGGACCATCTCGGCAGTGCCGTATCCGCTGAAGGTGAATGGATTCCTCTGGTCGTGCATACCGGTGACGAAATCGAGCATCTGGCGGCAACTTTCAACACCACGATGAAAGAGGTACATGACTACCGGCAGGCACTCGGCGAAGAAAAAATATTTGTAGAGAACCTTATCAATAGCGCCTCGACGCCACTTTTTGTAATCAATAAAGATCATCATGTCCTGTATTGGAACCGGTCATTGGAACGAATTACCGGTATCAGATGTAACGATGTAATCGGCACAGACTGGCACTGGACCGGTTTCTACGGCGAGCCGCGCACGACTCTGGCCGATATGATTCTGACCGGTTCTTCATTCACGGGAAATCTCTACCACACGTTCACGAAGTCGAAGTACATCGCCGGCGGCTTGCAGGCTGAAGGATGGTTCGAAATTGGTGGTGCCCGCCGCTATCTGGTTTTTGAGGCGGCGCCGATTCATGACAGCAGCGGCCAGATCGTTGCTGCCATAGAGACTTTTGAAGATATTTCCGACCGGATCCATATGGAAGATTCATTGTTGCGTCTCTCCCGGGCGGTGGAACAGAGTCCGGCTACTATTGTCATAACAAACCTTGAAGGTAGCATTGAATACGTCAACCCGAAGTTCTGCCAGGTTACCGGGTATACTGCCGAAGAGGTGATTGGCAAAAATCCAAGGGTTCTCAAATCCGGAGAGATGTCTACCGGCAACTACGAATCTTTATGGAGTACCGTTACGTCGGGTAAAGAGTGGCGCGGCGAATTTCACAACAAGCGCAAGGATGGTTCGCTGTTCTGGGAGTTTGCCTCCATCTCGCCGCTGTACGATAAAAACAGCGTCATGGTCGGCTTTCTGGCGGTCAAGGAGGACATCACCGCGCGTAAACAGGTGGAAGCCGAGCTGCAGCTGAGTCGCCGTGATCTGGAAGTGAAACATGAACAGCTTGCATCACTCTTCCAACAGGTTGAGCTGGGCAAGCGCGAGTGGGAGGAGACCCTCGATCATCTTCACGACCTGATTATCCTTACCGATTCCGAACATCGGATCCGGCGCTATAACCGGCTGCTGGCAGATATAACCGGCTGTGCCATCAACAAGCTGGTCGGGTTGGACTGGCGCGAGTTGCTACAAGCGGAGGGCTTTCAATGTGAGACATTTGTCGGAAGCAGCGGTGAAGTCCGGCATGAACGAACGGGCCGAAGCTACGACATCAACATCTATTCCATCGTCCATGATGACGTGCTGGAAGGTCACGTCATTTCTCTGAATGATACGACAGATCTGCGCGCCGTTACGCGCGATCTTCAAAAGGCCTACGCCGAGCTGAAAGCAGCTCAGCTGCAAATTTTTCAGCAGGAAAAGATGGCCTCGATCGGTCAGTTGGCAGCCGGAGTCGCCCACGAAATCAACAATCCGATGGGCTTTATCTCCAGTAACCTGACTTCGCTGAACAAGTATATCGACCGTCTGGCAGAATTTATCGCCGCCAGCGATGAGTCTCTGCTGTCGTGCGCCGGAAGCGCGGATGCCGAAAAACTGAAAGCGCTCAGGAAAAAGCTCAAGATCGACTACGTTATGAATGATGCCCGCCAGCTGATTGCCGAGAGTCAGGACGGTGCCGGGCGGGTGCGCCGCATCGTTCAGGATTTAAAAAGTTTCTCACGCGTCGATCATGCCGAGAGTGCCCTGATCGATCTTAATGAGGCGCTGGAAACCACCATCAACATCGCCTGGAACGAAATTAAATACGTTGCCACGCTGACCCGGGAATTTGGTGAAATTCCACCGATCAAATGCTTCCCGCAGCAGCTGAATCAGGTCTTTCTGAACCTGCTGGTGAATGCCGCGCACGCCCTGGGGAACACGCAGGGGAGTATTACGGTCCGCACCTGGTGCGAGCATGATACCGTTTTTGTGGCGGTGACGGACGATGGCTGCGGTATCGTAGCAGAAAATTTACAACGTATTTTTGAGCCGTTCTTTACCACCAAAGAGGTCGGTAAAGGCACCGGTCTGGGACTCTCGATCAGTTACGAAATCATCCGCAAGCATGGCGGCGAAATTACGGTGACCAGTGTTGTCGGAAAGGGTTCCACCTTTACCGTCAGCCTGCCGGTGGCCGGGCCGCCGAAAGCGGATGAAACGCAGGAACCGGAAGCCGAGGTGCAGAGATGATTGAAGATATTCGCGCGCAGTACGTCAATGCAGTCTATGATACGGATCGGCAGCAAGCCCTGCAGGTGGTTCAGGAAGCGCTCGGCCGGGGTATGTCTGCCGAAGACGTCATGTTCAAGGTTGTCGTGCCGGCCATTGAAGATATGATCGCCTCGGTTGAACAGCGCCACACCAATCTGGCGCAGCATTTTATGGCGTCACAGATTGCTGCCGAAGTGACAGACATGATGGTGCCTCTGTTTGCCAAAGCTCCAGAATATATCGGGCGCATTGTGATCGGAACTTCAGTGGGAGATTTTCACGGTCTTGGCAAACGCATCGTCAGTGGCTGTCTCAAGGCTCAGATGATTGAAGTAATCGACCTTGGTCTGAACGTTTCTGCCGAGAAATTTGTTGATCAGGCTTTGGCCCATAAGGCCGGAGTTATCGGCATCTCGTCGATGATGGTGCATTCTGCCCGTGACGAAAATGCTGCCCGTGGTGTGCGCAAAATCCTCAAGGAACGAAATCTGGAAGCGCATATCCGTATCATAGTCGGCGGGGCGCCCTACAATTATGACGAAGAATTATATAAGGTTGTGCAAGCTGATGCGTGGGCGCACGACGGTACTGCCGCCGGACCGATCATCGCGCGGTTGCTGCGGGAGGTGCAGCCATGATGACTCCGCTGCAGCGTCTGGTGTCAACCGCCCAAGGGCTTCCGACAGACCGGATTCCTGCTTTTTGTAATGTGATTGATCAGGGGGCTGCGGAGTTAGGCCTGTCGTTGCGGGAGTATTACTCGCGGGGCGAGTATGTTGCCGAAGGTCAGCTGCGCCTTCAGAAAAAATACGGTCATGATAATCTCTGGAGTCTGTTCTATGTCGGCAAGGAGGCCGAACTGCTGGGATGCAGACATATCATCTACGCCGATAACGGCCCCCCCAACGTCGGTGAAATGATCGTTAAAAATCCTGCCGATATCGACAGGCTACAGATACCGGACGACATACTCACGCACGCCGGTTTTGCCGAAATTCGCAGTTGTCTCGATATTTTGGGACGGGAGAGCGCCGGACGCTTTCCGATCTGCGCCTATATCACCTCCTCGGTAACGCTTCCGGCAGTCTTGATGGGGATGGAAAAATGGTTTGATCTGCTGATGAACGGCCCGGTCGAGCTGCGTGATGCCTGGCTGGAGAAGTGCAGCGATTTTTTCAGGAAGGAGGTGGCAGCCTACCGTCGGGCGGGTGCCACTGTTCTGATCTATGCAAATCCGTTTGGCTCTCTGGATTTTATCTCTCAAAAGTTTTTTGACGACGTAACGATCCCCTGGATGAAGCGGGATCTTGAGGGGGGCACGGACGGTATCGTCTACTACTGCGGCGGGGCGCGAATGAATCCGGTCATTGATCAGGTTATCAATGAAACGGGTATCGGGACCTTTTACCTGAGTCCGCTGGATAGCGTGGCCGAGGGTAAACGGATTGTCAATGGTCGAGCGCTGTGCGGTGGTGTGATCAATGATATTCAGCTGATCGACTGGACTCCTGCGCGTGTGCGTGCCGAGGTGCGCCAGATGCTTGCCGACGGTATGCCGGGAGGCAGATTCTTCTTTGGTACGATTGTTATGCCGCTGGCGGTACCGCCGGACAACATCCGCGCCATGATCGATGCCGTGAAAGAGTTTGGTGCAGGTAATGGATAAGCAGCCTCTGCTGATAGCGTGCGGCATCCTGAAAAAGGAGGTCGAGCGCGTTTTTAAGGATCAGCACTGGAGCTGTGACCGCCATTTTCTGACATCCTCATATCACTTTGATTCTGAAAAGCTGCAGCATAGTCTGAACAAGATCATTGCCGGTAACCCGGATAAAAATGTCGTATTGCTCTACGGCTCCTGTCACCCGGCCATCGATTCCATGCCGGACGTGCGCAGGGTGCCCTGTCAGAACTGTGTAGAAATGCTGCTCGGTAAGCAGCTTTTTAACGATGAGCTGTCTCGCGGCGCATATTTTCTGCTTGAGGAGTGGGCCGTTGCCTGGGACGATATTCTCGAAAAAACGTTCGGCAACCGCCAGGTGGCGCGGGAAATATTTCAGGGTGACCGCAGCTGTCTTCTGGCACTGCGCACCCCCTGTTCGGGCGATTTTTCTGCACAGGCCGAGGCGGCCGCCGCCTCAGTCGGACTGCCGTTGCGCTGGCTGGATGTTTCGCTGGATCATCTGGCCCATGTGCTGAAAGAACAGTTGCTGCAGGAGCAGGAAAATCCCGAGGCAGCCGAGATCGAAGCGCTGAAGAAAAAGCTTGCGTATCAGGAACAACGGGCCAACCGGCTGGCCGGTGAGAAATCCTATCTGCAGCTGGTTAACAGCATGATGAACCGTTTGAGCGCGCTGCCCGGTCTGGAAAACACACTGAACAATCTGCTTGAATTGGTGGTTGATTCTCTGGGGGGCACGGATGCGGTTATTTACTACTATGTTGATGGATCAATACACTATGCCGATCTGAAGGGGGGCCACGGGGTCGCTGAAAACATCGCTGATCCACTGGTATGTGAGGCTCTGCAATCCGGGCAGTTGACGCAACAGGACTGTAAATTCAGCGATACCATGATGCACACAAGGATCTTCAGCTCTGCAAGTACCTGGCTTGTGCCGCTGATCGCCGGGAACTCAACCATCGGACTCTTTAAAATTGAAAACATGCATCTGGATTCAGAACAGTTTCTCCCCAATCTGGGTGCGTTTTTCAGCTACGCCGCTTTGATTCTGACCAACGAAATTCAGAATTATGTCCAGCTTCAGCGCGCTTTTGAAACATTAAAAGAGGAAAAAGATGAACATCAGGCCAGCAGGATGGTGTTGGAGCAGGCGCTCAGAGAACTAAAAATAAGCAATCAACAGCTGCTTCAGCAGGAAAAAATGGCTTCTATCGGTCAACTGGCGGCTGGTGTGGCCCACGAGATCAACAATCCGATGGGGTTTATCAGCAGCAACCTGGCGACATTGCATAAATATATGCAAAAAGTCGTCGAGTACCTGACTTTTTCCGATCATGCCCTGGCCGAATCGGAGTGCGCCGGAAAACGAGAGACTGCAGAAGCCCGCAGACGTTTAAAGATTGATTATGTCATTTCGGACACCTGCGAATTGATCGCCGAAAGTCTTGACGGTGCCACCAGGGTCAAGGCGATTGTCAACGACTTGAAAAATCTGGCGCGTACCGATCAGGTCAGGCCGGTGGCCACCGATCTGAACGCCTGTCTGCAGAGCGCACTGAACATAGCCTGCAACGAGATCAAATACGTGGCCGAGGTGCGCACCGACTATGGCTCTTTGCCACACATACTCTGCCACCCTCAGCAGATCAGCCAGGTGTTCATAAACCTGTTGACCAACGCAGGTCAGGCGATTGCCGGGCATGGTTCCATCACCATTCGTACCTGGTGTGACGATGCCACGGTCTATATATCCGTTGCCGACAGTGGCTGCGGCATTTCTGATGAAAATAAAAAGCGGATCTTTGAGCCGTTTTTTACCACCAAAGAGGTTGGCAAAGGAACCGGACTGGGGCTTTCGATCAGTTACGGGATCATCCGAAAACATGGTGGCGAAATTAATGTGGACAGCATTATCGGAGAGGGTTCCACCTTTACCGTCAGCCTGCCGGTAGCCGGAGCGCCTCTGGAATTGAGTGTCACAGAAGCTGAAAATCATACTTAAATTGTATTTCGCATGGATGAAATTATAGCAGATCAGCTTTTAATTGAATTTAGTCCTGAAAAGAGTACCTTTTCAAGGGGATGAATGGCCTTTTCAGGTGGCATTACCGCATATTCCAAAGGGGAGTTTGTTGTGACCGAGACACCGCACATCGATACTGCCGGGTTACAGGCCATACCGCCAGAGTGTGCCGGGTGGTTTGCCGCTGACATGGAGCGAATGATTGCTCAGGTAGAGCATGAACTGAGCGACCGTCCTGACCTGTCCCTTCTGATCGGACAGAATACGCTGCATATGATGCATCTGTTTAATCAGCATCACGCACAGCTCGTACTGGCAGCACTACAGCTAAGCTCAGTAGATCTGTTGATCCGAACGGTGCCGTGGCTCTATCGAACCTATCATTCGCGCGGCTTTTCCCACGGTATTTTCCCACTGGCGCTACAGAGCTGGAAAAAAGCCGTGCGGGACAAGGCTGAAGCCAGCGATATTCAGCCAGTTCTGGCTCTGTATGACTTTTTGAGTGAACAGCACGAAATGTTGATTCAGCGTTCGCGCAGCAAGGAGCTGATTGACATTTCCCTGCCGCCAGAAAGCGACGGCATGCAGCAGATTTTTACGACGCTGCTGCTGAACGGCGATTATATCGGCTGTTTCCGGCTGGCAGAGCAGGCGATATCGACGACGGAAGAACTACGTTGTTTTTACGAGCATGTCCTCAGGCACGCCCTCTACACTGTCGGAACACTCTGGGAACGCAACGAACTGACGGTCGCCGAGGAGCATCAGGCCACCGCCATTGCCGGTCGGATTACGTCGCATCTCTATGCCCGTTTTGTGGGTGTACCGCAGTCGAAGGGAACGGCGATCGTCACAGCCGCACCCAACGAATTTCATGAAGTGGGCGCCCGTATGGTGGCCGATGTGCTGGAATTTGATGGTTGGAACGTAACCTATCTGGGGGCTAACTTCCCGGTAGAAGGGTTGTTGGAACTGCTCCGGCGGCATCAGCCGTTCCTGTTGGCGCTGTCGGTTGCGACACCGTTCAATCTTGCCAGGGCCAAAGAACTGATTGCGACCATCAGGAGCAAGCCGGAGTTTTCTTCACTGAAAATAGTGGTGGGGGGATTAGCGTTCAGCATTGTCCCGCATTTATGGTATGAGTTTGGTGCGGATGGCTATGGCGCCGGTCTGGACGAACTTGCTGCGCTTTGTACAGCATGGTGGCAGGACAGTGAGGTGAAAAAATGATCAGGGAGCTTACGAAAAACTGCCAGGAACTGGGAGATTTTATAGCGATCAGCAGCAGTGTGCCGATAGTGTTGATAGACGAGCACCACCTGATCCGTGATTGTAATCACGGTTTTTTGAAGCTGTTTTCTCTGGCCGAAAAACCGGTTGGAGCCGTTTTGGGCGATTATCTGACGGCAATAGTCAAAGGTGGACTGTTGGTTGCGGGTACCCAGCAATACGTATGCAACCCTAAAACCGGAGTGCATGGTGTGCTGGTAGCCCATCGATTACAGATAGAGAACGGTCTGCTGCTGTGGTGCGAGCGTCCGCTGCATACCAATAATGATGTCATCGAACGAATGGGTGTGTTGAACAATGACCTGATCGCCATGCAGCGGGAACTCGACAAGAAAAATTTTCACCTGAAGCGGGTACAGCATGAGCTGGCGGAAAAAGTCGTGCAGCTGGAGGCAGCTCTGGCTGCAATCAAAAAGCTGGAAGGGATTATTCCGATCTGCATGTACTGCAAAAAGATTCGTGATGAAGAGGAGTCGTGGCATAAGCTGGAAAAATACATCATGGAACACTCCGACGCCGAATTCAGCCACGGCATCTGTCCCGAATGCATGTCAATTAAATATGGTGAGCCGGACGGGATGGAAAACAGTCAAAAAAAGAAGAAGTAAAAATAATTGCCACAGGTGACATCAATGCCTCAAATATCCGGAGAAAAAATATTGGACAGTCTGTTTGACGGCGTCTACGTTGTTGATGTCAACCGGCGCATTACCTACTGGAACGCCGCTGCCGAGCGCATTTCAAGGTTATTCCTCGGAACGTGTGACCGGCAGCTGTTGTGCAGACAATCTGCTTAGGCATATTGACAGTAACGGGCGCGAACTGTGCCGGGACGGCTGCCCACTGGCAGCCACCATCATGGACGGCAAGGCACGTGAGTCGAGTGTGTTCCTGCATCATGCCCTGGGTCATCGCGTTCCGGTTTCTGTCAGAACTTCTCCGGTGCGTGATGATGCCGGTGCGATAATCGGCGCGGTCGAAATTTTTTGTGATAATTCGAATTCATTACAGATTCTGCACGAATTTGAACAGTTGAAACGGGACGCGTATCTGGACCCGCTCACGACTGTCGGTAACCGGCGCTACGGAGAAATGACGCTGGAGAGCCGCATTTTCGAGCTGAAGACGCACGACATTCCGGTTGGTGTCCTCTTCATCGATATTGATCATTTTAAACATTTCAACGATCAGTACGGTCATAAAACTGGCGACGATGTGCTGGTCATGGTGGCCAAATCAATTTCCTATTCGTTGCGGAAAATGGACGTTGTTGCACGCTGGGGAGGTGAGGAGTTTATCGTCATTCTGCCCGGCGCCAGCACTGTTGTTGTCAAATCGGTGGCAGAGCGCATTCGTGTGTTAATTGAGCACAGCTTTATTATGGTCGGGGACGATAAATTGAGTGTCACGGTTTCTATCGGGGCAACCATGTCCCGCTCGGATGATACCGGTGCCAGTATTGTCAGTCGTGCTGATACACGTATGTATCTCAGCAAAAGCAGAGGTCGCAATCGGGTGACGGATGAGAGCGATGGGTGATCTGAAGAATGACAGAGATTCTGCGGGGCAGAATCAGTTGAGTGCAATGCCGAAGTCGCCCCTGAAGCGTCTGATTGTAGGTCTGGCCTTAGTGTCGGTTGTTGTCGGCACACTCGCTATTTTACAGCTGCTGCATACAAGCACTGAGCTTGTCAGGCAGACGGAAACGGCCTATGAATCTCGCGAAGAGATGTATCGGGTTGTCGGAATGGCCGGTTTCGTGATGTTGATGTCGGGTCTGCTGGTCTGGCTGGTGTATCGTAAATGGCTGAAAATGGAGATGGTTGAAAAGGAGTTGCGACACAATGTGGAGAGGTTGACGCTGATACAGGAGGTCACTCATCATAATGCCACGTCGGTACAGGATCTGCTCGATTTCGCACTGGACAGAGTCATAGCGCTGACCGAAAGCCGTATCGGTTATATCTATAATTACAACGAGGATGAGCGGCGGTTCATTCTGAATACCTGGTCAAAGGATGTCATGGATTCGTGCCGTGTAGCCGAACCGCAAACAATCTACCATCTTGACAAAACCGGCATCTGGGGTGAAGTCGTGCGGCAGCGTGCCCCGATCATGGTCAATGACTATACCGCCCCCAGCGACCTTAAAAAAGGGTATCCCGAGGGTCATGTTCAATTATCCCGCTTTCTAAGTATCCCCGTTTTTGAAAACGACAGGATTGTGGCGGTTGTCGGTGTCGCCAACAAGCGGTTGCCATACGATCAGGTAGATATTCAGAATCTGATGCTGATGATGGAAGCGGTATGGAAAATTACTGAGCGATTCAAGCTGCAGGAAGAAATTATTCGTATAAATGAGAGGTTCGCCCTCTTCATGAAATTTTCTCCGATCTACTGCTACATCAAAGAGGTCTCTGGCCAGGAAAGTACCGTGGTGCAGGCCAGTGACAATTTTATCGACATGGTCGGCATTCCGGCAGCGGATATGATCGGCAAGAACATGCGTCAGCTCTTTCCCCAAGAGTTCGCCGACAGTATGACAACTGACGATATACAGGTTGTAAGCGACCAGAAAGTCCTGCGATTGGAGGAACTGCTGAAAGATAAATATTTTATTACCTATAAATTCCCGATTCGCACGTCGGGTGATCAGAATATTCTTGCTGGCTATACCATTGATATAACCGATTTGAAACAGTCGGAAGAAACCGTGCGCAAGATGCAGCAGCAGCTGATGCATAACGACAAGCTGGCCTCTATCGGTCAGCTGGCAGCCGGAATGGCTCATGAAATCAATAATCCGATCGGTTTTGTAGGCAGCAATCTGCTGACGCTGGGAAAATATGTTGAGAAATATAACGGCTATATCGAGAAGCTGGAGCAGGAATTATCCGGCACTACGGGCGGGACGCTGCCCGAAGCGGTCCGGGACATGCGCCGTTCAATGAAGCTTGATTATGTCATGCGCGACATCAGCGTGCTGATTGATGAGAGCAATGAAGGCATCGAGCGCGTCAAGCGTATCGTCAATGACCTGAAAACCTTTTCTCGGGCTGATTCCTCGGCGCGTGGCAAGGCCGATTTGAACAGCTGTTTCGAGAGCGCCATCACGATTGCATTTAACGAGATAAAATACATCGCAGAGCTGAAACGTGACTACGGAGAACTCCCCTCAATTAAATGTAATATCCAGCAGATCAACCAGGTATTCCTGAATCTGCTCATCAATTCGGTTCATGCTATTAAGGCCAAGGGGAGCGAGATTGGCAAAATTGCAGTCAGCAGCTGGTGTGACGAGCATTATGCCTTTATAGCTGTTACGGATAGCGGCTGTGGCATTCCCAACGAAAATTTGGTCAAGATCTTTGACGCCTTTTACACCACCAAGGAAATCGGAAAAGGTACCGGCTTGGGACTCTCGATTTCAGCGGAAATAATTCGAAAACATGGCGGTGAGATCCGGGTGGCAAGCGAAGTCGGTACAGGCTCGACGTTCACCGTGTGCCTGCCGCTGCAACCGGAAACGGATGCTGGATCTTGATTTATGGAGAGGCGATCATGGCTAAAATTCTGGTGGTAGATGATGATGAGTTAAGCCGCAGTCTGCTGAATTTAATACTCCAGAAAGCAGGTTTTGCCGTGCAATGCGCGGCTGACGGTGCCGAAGCGATGCAGGCGGCGCTCTCGGAAAAACCCGATGTGATTATCACTGATGCGATGATGCCGGTCATCGACGGCTTTGAACTCTGCCGCCAGTGCAAGCGGGATGCAGATCTCAAGCATGTACCGATCATTATCTATTCCGGTGATTATGAGCGCGAAGAGGACCAGGAATTCGGCCTCAGTCTGGGGGCTTTTCGCTATCTGCTGAAACCGTCGCCACCTGCCGAGATCGTCACGGCTGTCAATCAGGCGCTCAGCGTGAGTAAGCGCTCTTTCTTGACTGATGCCGACCTGAATCTTGCCCAAGAGATGCAGCAGCTGCGGAGTTATAACGAGATCCTGTTCGTCAAACTCGAAAATAAAATGAAACAGCTGCAGCAAACCATCGACGAGCATACAAAAGCTGAAGAGGCCCTGAAGTTGATGCAGGGGCAGATCGTGCAGCAGGAGAAAATGGCTTCCATCGGCCAGTTGGCGGCCGGCGTGGCTCACGAGATCAACAACCCGATGGGTTTTATCACCAGTAACCTGACCTCGCTGGCTAAGTACGCATCCCGTTTGGATGAATATATCGCTGTATTACAGCAGTCGCTCTTCTCCTGCCCGAATCATCCTGATACTGCTGAAATCGATCTGCTGCGTCAGAAACTGAAAGTGGATTACGTTATCAGTGATATGTGCGAACTGATTAACGAGAGCCTTGACGGCGCCAACCGGGTCAGCCGCATTGTACAGGATCTGAAGAGTTTTTCACGCGTGGATCAGCTGGAAAGCTGTCGGACAAACGTGAACGAAGCGCTGGGCACAACCATCAACATCGCCTGGAACGAGCTCAAATACATTGCCACACTGGAGCGTGACTTCGGGCAGATTCCGGATCTGGTCTGCTTTCCGCAGCAGTTGAACCAGGTCTTTCTGAATCTGCTGGTCAACGCGGCCCAGGCCCTTGAAAAGCCGGGAACTATAACGGTTCGTACCTGGGGTGATAGTGACAACGTCTTCGTCTCGGTTGCCGACACCGGCAAGGGGATGACGCCTGAAGTTGCGCAGAAGGTGTTTGATCCGTTTTTTACCACCAAGGAGGCCGGTAAGGGTACCGGTCTGGGGTTATCGATTTCGTCAGATATCATCCGCAAGCATGGCGGCGAAATAGCGGTGGAAAGCACGCCCGGCGTCGGCACGACGTTTACCGTCCGATTGCCGGTGGATGGGCTACTGCAGAAAGTCTAAAAGCCTTCAGACCGGTCTGACTTGTCTGACCGGTCTGAAGGCTTCTGAAGCTTAAAGGAGCTAATCATGAGTGAAACATCCGATCCGATCAGAATCCTCTGTGTTGACGATGAGCGTAACGTATTGCGGGCTCTTGAGCGCATTTTTCTTGATGACGATTATGAAATCGTGATTGCCGGTTCGGGCGAAGAGGGGCTGCAGATTATGGAAGAGTCCGGTACCTTTCAGGTGGTGATCTCGGATTACCGCATGCCGGTCATGAACGGTGTCGAATTTCTCAAGACGGTCTATGAGCGCTGGCCGGAAACGGTGCGGATCGTGCTCTCGGGCTATGCCGATGCCGGCGCGATTGTGGCGGCCATCAATGAGGGGCATATTTACCGTTTCATCCCCAAACCATGGAACGACGATGAGCTGCGCGTTACCCTGCAGAACTGTCTGGAGCGTTATTTTCTGTAGCGGAAAAATCGCGAATTGCTGGATGAGCTGGCGACTGCCAATCAGGCCCTGGAAGAAAAGGTGCAGCACCGCACCGAACAGCTGGAAATTCGTAACCGGGCCCTGGAATTTTCGCAAACCCTGCTGGGCAATCTTCCGGTAGGCGTGGCCGGTATCGATAGTAACGGCATGATTGCCTACTGCAACAGTATCGCCTCAAAACTTCTGAAACATGTCTGTGGTGATGTTTTCGGTGCAGACGTTGCGGCGAGCTGCGATTTTGAGCTGGTTAATCTGATTGGTCAGGTGCGCCGGGAAAAAAGTAGTGTGACCAAAATGACATTCGGCGACAGCTCTTATACGGTTTTAGGACGGTCGATCACTTTTTTTGATGACGAAGCGGTTGCACTTGTTTTTCTGGAGGTGATGTAATGGTCACGATCCTGCTGGTCGATGACGAGGAAAACATCCTTAAGGCGCTGCAGCGCCTGTTGATGGATGAGGACTTCGACATTGAGACGGCAACATCGGGGGAGGCGGCTCTGGAAAAGCTGCAGACTCTTGAAAATGTAGCGCTGATTGTCTCTGATCAACGCATGCCGGGCATGAACGGCGCCGAATTTCTTGGTCGTTCACAGGAATTAGTCCCACATGCCCAGCGCATTCTCCTGACCGGGTACTCGGACATTAACGCCACGATAGAGGCGATCAACAAAGGGGGAGCGCGCAGGTATATCTCCAAACCGTGGGATGACGAGGAACTTGTACAGGCTATTCGCGATGCGGTCGATTTCTATCTGAAAGGCTCCGAAAACCGGCATCTCAACGAGATTATCAGCACACAGAAACAGGAACTCGAAGAGTGGAACAGCAACCTTAAAAAACGGCTGCTGCAGAGCGCGGCCACAATCAGGGAACAGACGCAGGTACTGCAGACGTTTGACGATAAAGGGCCGTTGCTGCTGGTCTACAAGGCTTTTGACGGTTTTTTCGATGGTATCGGCGAGCGGAGCGTTGTGCATGCCCGCACCGTCAGCACGCTGGTAACGGATGTTGTTCGTAAAATGGGTCTTGATGCCGGGAAGCTGGCCACCTTGCGTCTGGCAGCGCTGCTGCATGACGTCGGTAAGTTCGGCACGCTGGCGAACGGTATGCACAAACATCTGGAAGAGATGACCGAGAGTGAGGCTCAGGAGTACCGGCAACACCCGCTGCGCGGCGAAAAGATGTTTTCCCACCTGGATGAGCTTGCCAGCATCCTGCCCCTGATTCGCAGTCACCATGAGGCCTATGACGGCAGCGGGTTTCCCGACCGCTTGCGCGGTGAGCAGATCCCTCTGGGGGCACGTCTGATCGCAATCGCAGATTTTATTGAAAAATCTGCCCGTTCGGTTGATGACAATCGCGCCGGGTATGCCATGATGAACGTCACCTATTACGCCGGAACGCTGCTGGACCCTCTGCTGGTTCCCGCTTTTCGGGACATCGTCAACCTGGTGTACGCCGACGGGAAAAAAACCGGATCGATCGCAGAAGTTGAGGTCAACTATATGGATGTTGTATCCGGTATGCTCACGTCGCGCGATGTTATTGGCGCCAACGGCGTATTGCTGATAAAACGCGGCATTGTACTTGATGCAGCCGGTGTGGCTCTGATCCAGAGCCAGTATAAGAAAAATCCGCCGCAGCATGGCATTTTTATCCAGATTGTAGAGGCTTGACGTTACCGTATGATTGAATTTGACGAACAACAAAAGCGCATGGTTCTGAAGCTGGTCTACTACGGGCCGGCCATGTCGGGCAAAACCACCAATCTGCTGACACTGCACGACCAGTTGTCACTGCAGGGACGCGGCGAACTGATGCTGCTGGATACGACCGAAGACCGAACTATCTACTTTGACCTGCTGCCGTTCTTTTATGTGGCGCCTTCGGGCATGAAGATCAAGCTCAAGGTGTATACGGTGCCGGGACAGGTGCGCCACGATGCGACCCGCAAGGCGGTTCTGCAGCGCGCCGATGGTGTTGTCTTTGTAGCCGATTCGCAGACTGCCGGCATGTCGATCAACTTCGAGAGCTTCGACAATCTTGAAAAGAACCTCAGCATGGTCGGGCTTTCGATCGAACATATTCCACTGGTAATTCAGTTTAACAAGCGGGATTTGACCGATATCGTTGCCGAAGAGCAGATCCGCAGCGCCTGGGGGCCGACCGGCCTGCCGGTGCTGATGGCTTCGGCGCTGAAGGGGTGGGGTGTGCTGGAAACCTTCAAAGAGGTGCTGGGGCGCACCTTTGACGCCGTTAACGCCCGTCATGCGCTGACATCCCGTTTCGGCGTCGACAAGGAAGATTTTCTGACAACAATCCTGACGGTAGCCGATGATGTGTGAGGTGCTATGATCGAAACCGCAACCCATATTGAGTTTATTATCGGCACGGAAAAGCGGCTGACGGACATCATTTCACGGGCCGAAATTGAGCCGCTGTTGCGCAGTCTGATCAAGGCGGGACCGCTTTCGGCCAGCGTGCTTGATGAAGCGGAACAGCCGCTCTGCCGACAGGGACAGGATGCTCCGGTACCTCCGTCAGATGAGATCAGGCATAATCTGCTGGTTGAAGGGGAGCCCAAAGGGGCGCTTCTGATCACCTTTGCTCCTGATCAGGTTTCGGCACCGGAAGCGCTGGCTCTTTTGACGAGGGATGCGCTACAGCTGATAATCAACAATAACCTGAAGCGGATGCTGACCACCGAAGTGCATACCTCGGTAGTGCAAGAGTCGTACGACCAGCTGGTTGCCACTAATAAACAGCTGATGGAATCCGAGAAGAAGTATCGCCAGCTGGCGCTCTCGCTGGAACAACAGGTGGCGGAGCGGACCGCCGAGCTGCAGAAGGCCTACAGCCGCATGCTGCAGCAGGAAAAACTGGCCGCCGTCGGCGGACTGGCAGCCGGCATGGCCCATGAGATTAACAACCCCAACGGGTTTGTGCGCAGCAACCTGGTAACCTGCAACCGCTATTTCCAGAAAGTTCACGAGATGGTCAACTATTATCAGCTGCAGATCGCCAATAACACTCCGCTGATGCAGCTGCAGCAGGAGTCGGACAAGAAGCGCCGTGAGCTGAAACTCGATTTTGTCTTTGCGGATGCCCCGGATCTGCTGGCGCAGTCAATCGCCGGCAGTGACCGGATCGCCCGCATCGTGGCTGATCTGAAGAGCTTTTCGCATGTCGATGAAAGCGGTGCCGCTGATGCGGATCTCAATGAGGAGTTGAAACGGACACTGGCCGTTCTGGCGCCGCAGATCCCGGCCGACGCGCAGATTATTCAGAACCTGCAGCCGTTGCCCACCTTTGACTGCAACCCGGGTCTCTTATCGCAGTCTTTCTTCAATGTTTTGCAGAATGCGCTGCAGTCGCGGTCGGCAGGGCTGGTCGTTACCGTCGCCAGCAGATCTGACGATGGCGGAATAAAAATCACCATCAGCGATAACGGCTGCGGTATTGCGCGAGAAAACCTGCCGCGTCTGTTTGAACCGTTTTATACTTCCAAAGAGGTTGGTAGCGGCACCGGTATGGGGCTGACGATTGCCAGGGATATCATCACCGGAGCCGGCGGCACGCTCGAAATTACGTCAACGGAACATTCCGGTACGACGGCAACCATACTGCTGCCGCATGGAGCCGGGAAAAGGTAGTCATGTCCAAATATGCCGATTTATTCAAGGGGATGGGAAGCCTGAAAGCGCCGGAGGCGACGGATGGTGGCGTTGAATTGGACGCTTCCGATATCCCTGAACGCGGCTTCACGCTGCTGTTTGTCGATGATGAAGAAAATGTTCTGAGCGCGTTACGGCGCATATTCATTGATGAAAACTACGTCATTCTGACGGCCGGTTCGGCACTCAAAGCGCTTGAAATTCTGGCCCACGAACCTGTCCAGCTGATCATAACGGATCATCGTATGCCCGGTATGACCGGTGGTGAACTGCTCAAGCTGGTTCGCGAAAAATATCCCGCCACAATCAGGATCATGCTGACCGGTCACGCCGATGTCAACTCGATCATGGGCGCCGTCAAGGAAGGCGCCGTCTACAAGTTCATCACCAAACCATGGAATGACGAAGATTTGCGGCTGACTGTCAGTCTGGCGCTGCAACAGTACGTGCTGATGCACGAGAACCGACGGCTGAAGGATGTCACACGCCAGCAGCAGAACAAGATCAAGAGCTTTGCCGGTCTGTTTGAACAGAACCGCGGCATGCTGGGCGATATTCTGATCAAGTCGTCGCTGATCGGCACGCAGGAACTCGACCAGGCCCGCCTGCAGAAAGAGAGTAACGAATTTCTGGGTGATTTTTTTGTCCGCTCCGGTATTTTGAGCGAGTCCAAAATAATCGCCGCCCTGCAGAAGCATCTGCAGGTTGAGTTCATTGATCTGCGTGAAGTGAACATTCCCTCCACCGTGGCGCGCTGCCTGCCGAAAGAGCTCTGTGACAAGAGCCGTCTGGTGCCGGTCCGGATGGAGGGAACCGCCTTGACGGTTGCCATGGCCGATCCTTCCGATATCGTGACCTGCGACAACATCGGTCGTGTTACCGGTCTGCGGGTACTGCCGCTCCTGGCGGCTTCGTCGCAGATTGGCGAAAAAATCGCCCAGGCCTGGTCCATTGATTCCGATTCCGGCGGTCAGAATTTCGAGGATATGGAACCGCTGGATGAAATCGACATTATTCTGGATGAAGAAGAGGATCAGACCAGCGTCGAGGAGCTGATCGGCTCATCCAAAGTTCCGCCGGTTATCCGTATCGTCAACGCCGTCATCTCGGAAGCGATCCGTTACGGTGCCAGTGATATTCATATCGAGGCCAAAACAAAATACACCGTCATTCGCTATCGCATTGACGGCATGCTGCATGCCAAGATCAAGATCCCTGCCGATATGCATCCGGCGGTCGTCTCACGCATCAAGATCCTGGCCAAGATGGACATCGCTGAACGGCGCCGCCCCCAGGATGGCCGCATTACGGTCAAATCCGGCACCCGTCTCGTCGATATGCGCGTTTCGTCGCTCCCGACCATCAACGGTGAAAAGATCGTCATGCGTATTCTGGACAAAAGCGCCTCCATCAAAAAACTGGATGAGCTGGGAGTTCTGGAAAATGATTTCCGCAATATCACGCTGATCAGCTGCAAGCCGCAGGGGGTCGTGATCGCAACCGGCCCGACCGGCAGCGGCAAAACCACGATGCTTTATTCGCTGCTGGCTGCCATGATGAATCCCAACAAGAACTTTGAGACGATCGAAGAACCGGTTGAATATTTCCTCGAAGAGGCCAATCAGGTCTCGATTCACGAGAAGATCGGACTCTCGTTTGCGCAGGTGCTGCGGGCCACGCTGCGTCAGGATCCGGATGTGATCCTGGTGGGGGAGATGCGTGATTTTGATACGGCCGACACCGCCTTCAAAGCCGCTCTGACCGGGCATATGGTGCTCTCGACGCTGCATACCAACAGTGCCGTAGCCTCGGTAACCCGTCTGATCGATATGGGTATCAAGCCTTATATTATCGCATCGGCTCTGGAAGGGGTCATTGCCCAGCGTCTGGTGCGCAAGGTCTGTAGCGGTTGTGCAGCGCGTACGGATCCTGATCAGGCACTGCTGGAGCTGTTGCGTCTGCCAACGGAATTTTTCGGCGACGGTATCACGGTCGGGCAGGGGTGTCCGCAGTGCAACAATACCGGTTATCGCGGCCGGGTCGGCGTCTATGAGATGTTTGTTATGAATGATGATTTCCGGCACATGATCGGTTCCGATTATCACGAATCGGACCTGCTTAATCTGGCCCGCAGTAACGGCATGAAGACCCTTCTGGAAGATGGCCTCGAGAAGGTGCTGCGCGGCTGGACCACGCTGGAAGAGCTGTTACGCGTCGTCGGGCCGACCATCAGGATGGAGCGGCACTGTGAAGCCTGCGGCAGGAGCATCGATTCAAAGTTTTTATTCTGTCCGCACTGCGGCTCATTCCGCCATAACTGCTGTAAAAACTGTCGCATGCCGCTGGAAGACGGGTGGGCAATCTGTCCGTTCTGTGGTACCGGACGCTGCGAGCCTGGACTTGAAAAGGAGCCGTAATCATGAGTAACCGTATTTTGTTGGTAGACGATGAGTCCAATGTTCTTTCAGCCTTAAAACGGGCGCTTTTTGATGAGCCGTTGGAAATTTTCGCGGTATCCAGCGCTGAAGCAGCGCTCGCCGGTATGCAGGAGCAGCTCTTCAAGGTGGTTGTATCGGATGAACGTATGATCGGGATGCAGGGTTCCGAATTTCTTGCCCAGGTCAGAAAACTCTACCCCCACACGATCCGCATTATGCTCACCGGGCATGCTACGCTGCAGGCTGCCATGAAGGCGGTCAACGAAGGGGAGATCTACCGCTTCTTTTCTAAGCCGTGGAACGACCAGGATTTGAAGTATGCGCTCCGCTCAGCGATTGAAAAATATGATCTGGAGGCGGAGAACCGTCGCCTGCTGGCTACGGTCAGGCAGCAGTCGTTTGAGATCAAAGTTCTGGAAAAACGGTATCCCGGCATCAGTCGGGTTAAAAAGGACTCGCGAGGCGCCTTCGTGCTGGAGGATATCCCGGAAGATGAAATTGCCCGCCTGGTTGCAGAGTGCGAACGTGAGGCTGTTGGACCATGAGGAGAGTAATCGTCATGACGATCGGACTAGTGGGGCTTGTGGGATGCGCCGGTGAACGGCCGAACAATCTGGGCGCCAGAGCAGGGCTTTTGGCCGTCTGTCCCGCTTCTCCCAACTGCGTTTCCAGTCAGGCCGATGATGAAAAACACCGCATCGCGCCACTGATCTTTAGCGGTGATGCGGATGCCGCCTTTGCCCGCTTGAAGCTGCTGCTCGGGCAGCGGGCTGATGCAACGATACGCGAAGAACAGCCCGGCTATCTGCGCGTTGAACTGCGCACGCTGCTGTTTGTAGATGATGGTGAATTTTTGCTGGACCGGGCGCGTAGTGTCATTCAAGTTCGCTCCGCTTCGAGGCTCGGTTATTCCGACCTGGGCAAGAACCGCAGCCGGATGGAAGAGATACGCCGGCAATTTGGTGCAACCGGTGAGAAGTTGTAAAAAACGAAACTTCCACCACAGAGTCACAGAGAACACGGAGAAATCAAAGGATTAAAGTCTAAAACAAAAAACCTTTTAGGTAAGCCATAATACTGTCGATTTTATGTGTAACTCACAAATCTTACTTCGTGTTCTCAGTCTTTCCGTGTTTCAACCTGCTTCTCCAGGTTGATTTCTCTGTGGTCCCTGTGACTCTGTGGTGAGGGTTTTATGTTTGAAATGAGCTGGCATTTATCTACCGGAAGCACGTCTGTATAAATATTTTCAAGGAGTCTCCAAATGCTGAATTTTATCGTTAATCAAACAACCTGTACCCGCTGCGGCGAGTGTGCTGCTGATTGCCCGGCGCGGATCATTTCCATGAAAGAGGGCTTTCCGGTCATCGCCCCGGAAAAGGAAGCCTCCTGCTATCGCTGTCAGCACTGCCTGACGATCTGCCCCACTGCTGCCGTCTCGATTCTCGGGCGTAATCCTGATGACAGTCGCCTGCTGGCGGGGAATTATCCTGATCCGAACCAGGTTGAGACATTGATCAAAGGGCGTCGTTCGGTGCGGCGCTACAAACCGGAAAACCTGGAGCCTGAGCTGATACAGCGCCTGCTGGATGTAGCCTGGCATGCTCCTACCGGGAAAAACTGCCGTGATGTGCTGTTTACGGTGGTGGACGATCGTGAGAAACTAGCCCGTCTGAGGGATGAGGTGATGGGAGGTCTTGCTGAACTGTCACGTGCTGAAAAACTGCCGGCCGGGATGGAATTTTACGCCGATTTCGTGCGTATGTGGGAGGAAAAACGGGTGGATATCCTCTTTCGCGGCGCGCCGCATCTGCTGATAACCTCGGCGCCTCGCCACTGCGCCTCCCCGGAGCAGGATGGCTTGATTGCGCTGTCGTATTTTGAACTGTTTGCCCAGAGCCTGGGGGTTGGTACGGTCTGGAACGGACTCACCACATGGGCTATCGACGTCGTGCTGCCGGAAACCCGCCAGCGACTCGGTATTCCGGCTGATCACGTAATCGGCTATGCCATGTCATTCGGCCGCCCGGCGCTTTGCTATCACCGCACCGTGCAGCATGGATCGGCTCATATTAACCGCGTGGGGTAGGGGGGCGTACGATTACTTCACCCGCCCGTATTTTGCAAAACGCTCCTTCACGCTGGCCTGTGCCGCAAAATCGGGATAGTGGCGCAGCTGGGTCTGCAGGCGGGCGATGCGCTCGTCCAGCGGTGGATGCGTCGAGAACCATGAGCCCTTTTTCTCCCTGCTGGTCGCTTCCAGTTTCTGTAGCTTTTCCAGAACCCTGATCATGGCAGAGGGATCATAGCCGGTACGATAGGCCGCTTCCATGGCGGCCAGGTCGGCTTCAAACTCCATCTCCTTGTCAAGTCCCTTGTCAAACAGCACCCCCTGCATATCGTTGATGGCCGAGGCGAACTGTTTGCCGGTATCCCCCTTGAGATTGGCAGCGGTGATCGTTCCGACTCCCTGGAAAAACTGGGCCCGCCGGGTACTCTTCAAGGCATGTTTGGCCGAGACGTGGCCGATCTCGTGGGCCAGGACAGCGGCCAGTTCAGCCTCGCTCTCCAGGATGTCGACCAGGGCGCGACTGACAAAAATGACCCCGCCCGGAACGGCAAAGGCGTTCTGCACCTGGCTGTCCAGTACGGCAAACTGATACGGAATCGTCGCCCGCGTGCTGTTGGCGGCAACCGCAGAGCCGACCAGATTGACATACTTCTGCAGTTGTTCATTCGCCACCGGATTCCCGAAACGCTGCAACCCTTCCAGCGCCAGACTCTCACCAATATTGCGTTCAGTCGGGTAATCGATCTCCTGCGTGCTCGATAGAACCTGAGTTGCCCCGGTAATAATCTTCCACTCCTTCGATTCCGGATTCGCCAGGCTTTCAAAAAAACCGGCCAGAGCTGTTGAGGCTGAGAGCGGAAGTATCAGGCATACGAGTATGAGTACGGTTTTCATTTTTTACCCCCTTCTCCCTGAGCATATTCCCCGATCTTTCCCTCTTTCAAAAAAGTTTTCAACTCTTTGGGTGTGACTTTTCGCGCCAGAACGACATCCAGCGACTTTTTGTACAGTTCCGGTGTGCCGCGATTTTTGGCGTACTGGGCCGCCCCCGGAGAAAGTCCACGAATACTGCGACCGCTGTCAGCCTTGGCCGTGGATATCTGGCTGCTTTTCATGCTGTTACCGAAGATGCCCCCGTCACCGCCGGAAACTTCTGCGGCCGGTTGCGTTTCGGACACACGGCCGGCAAAGAGCCACCCCTCCTTGCCGCTTGCCGTTCTGACTTTCAGCCAGCGGCCACCGGATTCAATTACCGTAACCTCGCTGCCGACCGCTACATCGGCAATAGTTTCTGACGCAGCCGAGGATTCAGCTTTGAGCGTCGTCCCCTCGCTGGATACCCAGCGTGTTTCTGCCGCAATTGCCGTAACGACCGACAATAACAGCACGAAAATGACAAGATAGGTGCGATGTTTTCTCATGATGAACTCCTTGATATGGTGTTAGAAATAATCTCCGCTCAGGATAAATGCGCCCCAATAACCGGGATGCGGATAGCGGTTTTTTACATGTCGCATGGCGCGAGCCAGGCTTTCGGACTTATCGTTTGTCATGTAGCTACGGTAGAACTGTTTCATCAGAATCGCCGTTGAAACGTCGCTGACCCGCCAGAGACTGGACATCAGCGCGTGGGTGCCGGCGAAGATGAAAGCCCGGTTCATACCGACCACATCATCGCCGCTCTTTACGTCTCCCAGGCCGGTCTGACAGGCGCTCAAGACGACCAGGTCGGCACGGATATCGAGTCCGAAAATCTCTTCCACCTGTAGCTTGCCATCGGCCTTACCGTCCTTTGCAAGTCTGATTGCCGAAAAGAGCGGGTTGATCGGATCGAATTCACCGTGTGACGCTATATGTATACCACCAAATTCGCTGATATGCTCACGAATCCAGCTTTCGGTAGCCCGTTCACGGGTCAGAGTGGTGATATCAGGGTAGTTCCAGCGCAGCGTGCCGACTTCGCGCTCGGCAAAGGGGAGATCGAGCGTCGCATTGCCGAGATCGGGATTGCCGATGGCCAGAATGTGCAGATTCTTCTGCGGTGCACGGCGTGCCAGCGTATATTTCAAGACCGACGCCGCCGGAAGATAGAAGAGCTTTTGCCGGTCAACCAGATAGTCGCGTCCGTCGCTCAAGGTTGCAAAGGAGAGGTAGTGCAGGCTGCCGTGCGGTACGATTCCAAGTGCGCGGGGAGCAGCAGTACCAGACAGCTGCTGTGCCACCAGCAGATCATACAGCTCGCGCGACTGTTTTTCGAGCGGTTCCAGATTCTGCAGCATGCGCCGGTAGGATGCGATCTTTGCGGCCAGCTCTCTGGCTGAAACCTTCGTGATGATCAACGTTGCCCTGTCGCGCTCGATCTTCCAGCAGAGCAGACGATCCTGCAGCTGATAGTAGGAGAACAGCACCACACCCGGCTCAAGCTGCGTGCGGATAGCGTCAAGCGTGGTCGGGTTGACCTTGACCAGCGCCAGTAGCTCCGGCCGTGTGCGCTCGATATCGATCAGCAGATCCTGATAGTCGCCGCGCAGCTTTTCCAGCGCCTTGGCATAGCGGGCGCGCTCTTTTGGATTAGTGGCCTGAACCGACAGGTTTTCCTGCTCCAACAGTTGATCTTTGAGCCGGTTCTGGCGGTCGTACAACCCCTGCTCAACGGTTCCGGCCAGCGACAGCCGCTGCCGACCGAGAATGTCGATCAGGTTCCGCGAGCGGGAGCGTTCGGCCACGGCGAAGGCTTCATCGCTGCGCTGCAGATCAACCAGCAGATCAACCAGGCCGGAATAGACATCCATCTTGTCGGCCAGGAATCCATCCTTGAGCTGATCCAGTTTGATGGCGGCACGCAGACCTTCGACGGTTTCAAGCGCCTGTTGATAGGAGTTGACGGCTTTGACGAGATCACCGCTCTTTTTCTGCAGACGGGCCAGTCCGAACAGAGCCCGCCAGCGCACCTCGCGCAGCAGCAGTGCATCGGCGATTTCGAGCGCTGCGCGGTAACTTGTTTCTGCGGCGGTGCCGCGCTGTAGTTCCGTTTCGGCATCGCCCCGCGCCAGATGGATTTTGGCCAGATTGACCTTGTCACCGATCTCGGAGGCCATGAGCGCTGCTTCAGCGAACTGCTGCAGAGCCGTCACCGCATCACCCATTTTCAGCCGGGTTTGACCGAGATTGCGCAGATCATAGGCCATCGCCCAGCGTGAACCGAGCGTACGGTCTATGGCCAGCGCCCTGTTCAGCGTTTCCACTGCGACGGCATACTCTCCGGACTCGCGCTGCACCAGACCGATGTTATTGAGCGTGGTGGCAACTTCATCAGGCCGTACCGCCAGCTTTTCGGCCCGCTCAAGCGCACCGCGCAATTCAAGAAGCGCACGCTTGTTATCCCCCAGCGTCCACCAGATCAGGCCGCCGCTGTTTTTGGCCATGACCTGCTCCAGCGGCCACTGCTCTGCCAGGGCCCGTTTTTCGACCTGCTCACGCAGATCAAAGGCCTCCTGATAGCGCCCCTGGAACCAGGCGTTGTTGGCCTGTTCCAGCACGATGCGCATTTTTGTGCGCAGATCCGTGGTTCCAACGTTCGTCAAGGCGTCCGCATACAGTCTGTCAGCCACCGTAAAATTGCCCAGCAGCCGCTGGCAGCGCCCCCGTTCCAGCTGCGTTTCCGCTTCCAGTGCCCGATTGTCGGCGCGCCGGTAGATCTCGCCGGCCTGGGCGTAATACTGTTCGGCGACGGCGTAGCGGTTCAGCCGCAGGTCAAAGATGCGGCCGAGATTGCGGTACTGTTCGGCCAGCGAGATCTCATCCTTCAGCGTTCTGCGCAGGCCGGCAGACTCTTCAAAGAGCGTTCGTGCCGAGCTGAAATTAACGGCATTCTCCATGACGACGCCAAAGTCGGCCAGCGCCGCCGCTTGCTCCCTGGGCATGCCGAGATCGGCAAAAATTCCGACCGCTTCTTTCAGTGAAACCGCAGCGGCATCAAAACGTTCGGCAGCGCCCTGCAATAACCCCAGGCGCAGCAGGGCATCGGCATGTTCGGGGGAATACGGTTTTTCTGTGGCCAGGCCGGCGACCAGGGCATCGGCATGGAATACGGCTCGATCGGTAAACCCGGCTGCGTAGGCGCTCTCGCGGGCATAGCGGTGCAGCGGAGTGCGCTGCTGTGCCAGAGCCGGATTCTCGGTGACGATTGCCAGGGCGCTTTCAAAGCGGGAGAGCGCCTGCGGATACGAACCGGCGTTGTGCGCCTCCACCCCGGCTTTTGCGTAGGCGCTGAAGCGGCTTTTGCCGAGTTTGGCCGCTTCAGCGGCATCCGGACCACCGTCACCAAGCAGCAGCCAGCCCGGCGTAAGCTGCTTTTTTGCCTCTGCAAGCGACTGGAGCGCATAGGCAGCGGCAAATTTCTGTACGTTCAGGGTTGTATCGGTAGCCGTGATCAAGCCCGGCAGCAGCAGTGACGGCACCCCCTGCAGTTGTGCCAGATGCCCCAGGCTGTAAGCCTGATCCGGAGTAGAGCGGGGCGCCACGATCAGGGAGAGGTTTTCTGCTGCGCCCAGTTCGGCAAACGGGTGACGCTGACCGTTTGTATCCTCCCACAACGGCAGTGAATAGCCGCCCTCGCCGGTGCGCGACGGTGACTCTGCCAGCAGTCCGGCCTGTCCGGGGAGCACCAGGGTATGGGCGTCTGCCAATCGCTCTGGCGTCAGCGCAGTGAACGACCCGGCGATCTGCCACCAGCCGCTCTGATCGATGACCTGACGACGGAACGGCTTGCGCTGAAGTACGGAGCGCACCAGATGGCTGGCGCTTAAGCCCCAGCTGTCTACCGGAGCGGATAAAAAGCGGGACGGCTGTTCGTATGCGGCCAGAACGGGCGGAGTTGCCGACAACCTGACATCCAGTGTCTGTGTATCGACCACCTCGGCTGTTATCCCGGTAGTGCCGGCAATCGTAAACAGCAACCAGCGTCTGCTGTCAAGCGGAGCGAAACGGAGCAGTGTTCTGCCCGGCAGCGCTTCCTGCACATCGATCAGCTCAACCGGCTGTGCTGAAATCAGGCGGCAGAGCGGCCCCCCTTTTCCGGCGGCACACTCTTTCTGGAAAGCCAGCTGAATGGTGCTGAAACGGAGCTGGGCTGCGTTAAACTGAGCGCTCTGGTCCTGAGTCTTTGCCGGACCGGATTGCGACTGTACTGTCAGGTCAACCGAGGCGACAGCCAGCCGGAGCGCAGTATCTCCGGACAGCCGGTAGAAGGCCGGAATATGCTCCCGTTTCGCTCCCAGGAGATCATCAACGACCGCCTGCTCCTGCTGCAGACGCAGCTGCAGATACTCTTTTTCAGCGACAGGAGCTTTGGAGAGCTGCTCCCGCAGCTGATCCATACTCTTCAAGCGGGGGGCAACCGTCTGAAACCGCTGCCGAGTGGCCGGATCATCGAGGCCGAGAGCGCCGCGACCAAGTAGTTGTACACGCTCGATCTCACTCAGTTTTTCCAGCAGGGCAAAGGCCTGCTCAGGATTCTTGAGCGCTATCATTTCAACATACGGGGCAAAGCGTTGCAGCAGCTCTCCAGATTGCAGATCAAACCCGGTCAGCGGCAGATGTTCCAAGAGACCCAGCGACTGCTGATAGCGCCCCAGAGCTGCCAGCGCACGCCATTCGAGTGCATGGGCTGCGGCAGCGTGAGCTTCATTCAGCGCCGCCATGCGGTCCGCTTCGGCGGCGTCATTGAGACCAAGCGCGGCAAAGACGACACTCCGGTTAAGCCGGGCGGCCACGCGCTGGCGCTGCTGCTGATGCCGGACAGCGTCGTTGCTGCTGTCTGCGGCAGCGCTCACGGTTTTATCGAACTGCCCCAGTGCTTTGTACAGCAGGGCCTGACGACTGCCGTCATTCGGCTGTCCGGCTGCCAGCCGGATCAGGATTGCACCGGCATCATTGTGATAGCGGCCATAGACAAGTGGCGGCAAGGTGGTCCGGGATGCTTCTGCACGCCCGGAAACACGGGCTTCAAGCGCGAGGAATTCGGCGCTCTTACCAGCGGACTCAGCTGTAATCAGCTCTCCCCAGTTGATCAGGTTGAGCATGGCACTGATCGGATTACCGGCCTGCAGTGCCAGTAGTGTCGAACGTTTGAAACCGGAGGCGGCGCTGTCACGGTCACCCAGGGCATAATCGACATGGGCGGCGCGGTGCGTCAGCAGTGCTACGCCGTACAGATCCCCCACGGCGACCTTTTCAGGTTCGAGAGGGTAACGCGTGAGCTGGTTCTTGAGCAGCAGGGCGGCCGCGCGCGGATCACCCAGCTCGGCCTGAACACGGGCCAGATAGACTTCAGCCAGACGCCGTTCCTGCTCAGCCGTGAAACCGAAGGCGGCCGCAGTGGAGCCCCCCTTGTCAAGTGTCACACTGGCAGAGATCTCCAGCAGTCCGCCAGCGCGCGTGGCGGCCGTTTTCGGTGCCGGGGGGTAGCTGGCAATCAGCGCCAACAGCTCGCTGAAACCGTCACGGCTCAGGCGCAGCAGGCGCTGCCGCTCCTCGCCGGAGGCCCGCTGCGCCTGGTTGTAGCTGGCGATGCTGGCCGATCGACGGTTGGCGGCCAGATTGCCGGTAAAACCGAGACCTTTGTTGAGCCGAAATGCGGCGTCAAACTGCTCGCGTGCCGCAGCGAAACGATCCGCTTCAAGGTAGGCCAGGCCGAGCCGGTCATGGACTTCAGCTGCCGTTTCAACCAGGCGCGGCACGGCCGTCAGCTCCTTTTCGACAGCGGCCAGCAGGCCGTATAACTCAGCTGCGCTGCTGTCAGCTGCCGCCCTGTTCCAGGATGCCGCCGACTGCAGCAGCGCGCCTTCACGTTTCAGCAGCGAGCGAAGCGCCGTCTCAAAATGGTTCCAGGCTGCCGATGGCGGTGCTTCAACAGGAACAGCGCCAAGCTGCTCAAGCTCGGCAGTTATAGTCTGCTGGAGCGCCAGGGCAGCTTCAGCGGATGGTGAGCGCCCCGGTGTCGAAAAGAGCCGCTCCACGACGCGCCGGGTCAGGCGGCCGAACAGGTCGAGCGGGCGGGCTGGGTTCAGGCGTGCCTCGGTCAGCTGCAGGGCCCGTAGATAGCCGTTGATAGGGGCCTCTTTCTCGCGCACCTGAAAAGCGACCGCCGCGTAGCGTTGCTGAAAGATCAGCTCGGTATCGGCGTTGTCAAAGGGGATTCCCGAAGCGAGGCGCTGGCTGTAAAACTTCCAGGCCGTCGCTTTGCTGCCGAGCAGATAGGCGATGTTGCCGATATTCAGATCGAGGTTAGCCCGGTTTTCCGGCTGGTCCTGCGGCCGGTTCAGCAGCCAGGCGCGGCGATAGAACGCCAGTGCCCGCTCCAGACCACCCCGCTCACCATGCACCGTTTCGGCAACTTCGGCCAGATAGCCTCTGGTTTGCGGTGGGTACTCCGAAGAGGGCATCCGCTCGGCCGCACGGGAAACGAGACGGTCCGCTTCGGTAAGGCGCTCTTTTCCGGGCAGATAGGTCAGCGTCAGTCCGGTTGCATACAGCAGCACCGCATCATCGGGATATGTCTGTAGCATGCTGCGGTAGCGTTCAAGCAGTTCAGCGGCCTGCCCCATGGCGGCGACCGACTTGATGTAACCTCGATGCGCTTCAACGCTGCGGCCGTCATAGCGGATCAGATCGAGAAACAGAGTCCGGGCGGCGCCAACCTCTCCGAGGCGAAAGAGGCTTTCTCCGGCCGCAACGGTCTTGCGGATGTAGGCAGCGCGAGCCAGCTGATAGAGCGGCGTATCCTCCGGCTGCCGACTCATCTCGGTTTCGTAGAGCCCTTTGGCTTCGGCGTAGCGTTCCTCACGGAAGAGCAGTTCCGCCAGGGCAAAGCGTGCGGCAGCTGTCGGCGTCGCCAAGGGAGGAAATTTTTCGAGTACGGTGCGGTAGGCATCCTTGGCTTTGGCCCACTCGTTGGCGCGATAGGCCACGTCACCCTGGCGGTTCCAGGCTCCCATGGACAGGCGAGGTAGCGACGTGCGGTAGCGCTCTGCCACTACAGCCAGAGCGGCTGCATCGGCTTTTTCACGCGGAGAAACCTGATCCAGAGCGGCGCTGATGGCCGCTTCCGCCCACTCTTCCTGGTCGTCGTAGGTCGTTGCGACGTCAACCAGGGCGGTCAGCGCCCCGTCACCTTTTTCCAGCTGGGCCAGCAGCAGGGCGCGTCGCAGCGCCGCTTCCGCTTTGAATGGGCGGGTGACATCCGGCGTTTTCAGCGCCTGCTCCAGAAGGGCAACCGCCGCCAGCTTGTCGGCCGCTCCGCCACCAAAATCCGCCTGTAGACGGGCCGCATCAATCAGTGCCCGCGCAACGGCATCGCTGCCGGCAGCTGTCGCCGCCTGGTTCATGGCCTGTTGTGCGTCGCGAATGATCTCCTGGCGGCGCTGCTGCAGCACGTTGTCTGCGCAGCGCTGCATGGCCTGAACCCTGATCCGGGCTATTGCGGCCAGTGCCGCTTCACGCGGGTAGCGTTGGTAGCGGTGCGCAACGGCAGCATACTGATCTTCAGCCGGGGCAATCTCGCCGGCCTGTTCCATTAGAGCGGCCAGCGCCAGACCGGCCAGGGCTCCCTCCCGTGTCGGTGTCTGCTCGCGTGCCAGCACGCGGGCGGCCGCCAAACGGGCATGAGCCGGATCAGGCGGCTGCCGTTCCAGAATGATCTGCGCCAGGCCCCACTGTTCGGCCACATCCGGACGATCAGGGATTTCGCCCGCAGTCGGCAGTGACATGACCTGGCCGCCGCCGGCCTGACCGGCGACAAAATAAAAGCGATCACCGGCCGGGAGCGGTGCCACCGCCATCAACGCGGCAGAGGTCAGCGGAGCGGCAAACGGAAAGCCATCATCGGAAACTCTGCTGCGCTGCAGACGATAGACCTGGCCTGACTCCTGTCCACCGGCTGCGCTGCCGCCGCTTGCCGACTGGCGCGTGAACAGAATCGTATCGGAGCTTTCCCAGGCCGGATAGAGATCCCGGGCGGTACCGCTGGTCAGTTGCGTCAACGCTCCGCTCGTCTGATTCCAGAGCCAGAGATCTCCATTCGGATCGGCTGCCCGTGACACGAACAGCCAGCTGCCGCCATCCGGAGAGGGCGCCGCAAAGGCGGCGTCAATACCGGTCGGCAGGCTTTCAGTCCGGCTGTCGGCCAGATTCAGGCGCACCAGCTCACGCAGTTCAGATCCTGGTCGCTGGCGATGATAGACCAGCGCCGTGCCGTCATGTGTGAAGACCGGGGCGTCGTCGGCTGATTCCCGCCCGGTCAGACGCTGCGCGGCGGAGTCGGCCTTCTGCAGCGCCAGCAGCCAGATATCGCCCTTGGTGTCATCCCGGGCATCTACGAACGCTACCTGAGAGCCGTCAGCGCTGAGCGCGGGAGCTGCCAGACGAACCGGACTCGTATGCAGTAGACGCGGCAGTTCGGGGGCTGCGCCAAAAGAGTACAGCCAGAGCTCATCCCCCTTGTCACCCCGCTCAACGGTAACCATGACGGAGCCGTTGGCGGCCCGCGCAGCGTACAGAACCTGACGGGAGCTGAAGATAGCCGGCTGCGGTGACAGCTCGGGACGTGAGCGCGGCGCCGGACGAGGTGCCGCCGGCGCCAGCAGATCATCCCCCAGCGGCAGGGCGGATGCTGCGGTCGCGCAGATCAGAAGGAGCAGGAGCGTCAGGCGAAAAACAGCGCTTACGCAAGCTATTCTATGCCGCTGCCCTTGAAAGGAGTGGGGTAGGGAATGTGTGCTGCTGCAACAGGTACATTTCATGGCACTTTCCCTCCCCACCCTAACCCTCCCCCTCCAGGGGAGAGGGGACTCTTTCTGTCGTGGTGATACGTTCATAACGTCATCCATGTTCCGTCAGCAGCCTGCACTCTGGTGCCCGGCAGACTGTTCTGGCGGTTTATTTTGGCAAATACCGTGCGGATAGCCGGCAAATCCTTGAGCGAGAAGTTTTCATTGGTTTGCACCACGCGCAGCATCACCACCTCGCGCGCCTGATTGACCTCTTTCAGCACCTGCTGAAATTCGGCGTCGCCATACTGTGCCGCTAACTGTTTCAGTTCCGGGGGGGCGCCTGGTGGCACGTCGCGGGCAAAGGGAGTCAAGAGCCCCTCCCGATTCTCACCGATCCAACCGAAACGTTTGAAAGCTTCGATGTCATCGGCATGAAAGGCGATCGTTTCCAGCGCCTGGGTGGCATCAACCTGTTCCGGTGTATGCCGGGGGGGCGCTTCGACAGTCCCGGTCGGAGAAACGCCACGCACCGACGCCACCAGCAGCATATCCTCACTCAGGCTGTTGTAGCTCCCGAGGACCTGATTCTCCAGCGACGTCCGCTCGCTGACAACATTGACATCCACCTTGGCCAGCGTGCAGCCTGAGAGCACGGCCAGAAGGTAGATTGGCAGTAATAAAGATTTATTTTTCATACGTCCTCCGTTGTAATGTCAGTTTCCCGTGTGATCCGACTAGCAGCGTGTCGGCTCGCAGCTGATCGATCAGTCGGCGTACGGCCATGATGGCGGCCCGGTTTTTGCTGAGTTCCTGGCGTAGCGGCAGCTCGGAAATACGCAAGCGCTCCACCCGGGGGAGATTGATGGCGACCCCTTTCACCAGCAGTTCACCCTCCATGCCGAAGGAGCCATCGACCGCCGTTGCGCGCAACCCCTTCAGCGTCCCGAGACGCAGCATGTTGCGCTGTGCCACGACCTGTTCGTTGCGTTCAAAGGGATCCAGTGTAAAGAGCGCCCGTTCAAGCGTGTCTGCCCCGATTCTGCGCAGATTCAGGTTCAGGCGCAGCTGCTCAGACAGCTCGCGCTGTTCCGGCATCAGCGGGGCCGTAAGAGTGATCTCACCGGTGATCTCTGCATCGCGGGGCGTCTGTCTCTTTTTGATATCGTGCGGCAACAGATGTGTGACGTCAAGGTTGGAAAATGAGCTGCCGATGGCCAGCAGCGGCACGTCCGGCTGCTGGTCGAAAAGTGCGCGGGCGAGAATGGTCCCCCCCAGCAGATCGGCCTGTAGGAAGCTGAGACCTGTTTTTTCACGGGTGAAGAGCAGATCACCCTCCAGCGACGTCAGCACCAGCGGCACTCCGGAGGGCATCGAGACGGTAACGCGCCGGATCGAAAATGAACGGGCGCCATGCAGATTGCCGCGCAGGTCCTCCGTAATACGAGTGATAATGTCAGCCGCACCCGAATTGCCGTCGGCTGCCGCTGCGGGTCGCACCAACGACGCTGAAAGCGGCGTCCAGCGTTCGCCCGGTCTGGCTGCCAGATCATAGTCCCGGTTGATGGATATGTTGGAGCTGACCCCTTCGATCTGTGTTCCGTTGGCAAGCTGCAGCCCGAATTCGTGAGATGTGAGCGCAGTCCGCAGCGCAAGTTCACGGCTGGCACTGACGTCCATACGGGCACTGCCGCTGACGCTGCCGGCCACGTCAATGCCGGGAAGCAGCTGTTTCATGTCAGAGCTGAATGCGCCGTCACAGGTGGCAAACAGTGTTGCATCGAGGCGTTTGAGCAGTGTCGCCGTATTGAAGGGGGCTTTTTCGTCGAAGAGAGTTTCAATTCTGCTGACGCTCAGATCCAGCTCCTGAGAAACGGATAATGGCAGCATTCGGAATGATTCCGTCAGGTGAAATTCATTCCAGCCGGACAGTTCGCCGGCAACCAGCAGCGAGCCGTGCTGAGCGGGAAGTTTCCCCATCGCGTTCGGAAGACCGTTAACCCCGGAAAACAGAAGGCCTCCGTCAAAACTGACCGATTGACCGTTTTTCGCGGCTACGATACGGAGATCAGGTTTGGTCTGCAGACCGCTCAGCGTAACGGCTCCTGTTGTTGAAGGGAACGTGGCCGAGACGTTGTCCAGCTTCAGCGCCATCTCAAGCGATTCAAGAAGTGCCAGTCCAGCTTTGGCGCGCTTGAGCGGATGCTTCTCGGCGCCAGGAACCGTGAGCGGCAGCGGGGCTGCAGCGTTCCAGAGAGCGCTGACTCTGCCGTCAGCCTTCAAGCCGGCCGGTACAAAAGGGGCTGCAAACAGCAGGGCGCGCTGCAGATCAAGTTGTGCGCTGCCTGTGCTGGTGGCGCGCTGCGGCGCAGAACCGGAAAGTGTCGCCTCTGCGGAAAGCCGGATGAAGTCACCCGCAGTAAGAGTTGCTCCTGCACGCCGCAGGGAGGGTAGAGCGGCTGTGCCGTAGGGGAGGTGGAAGTTCTCGGCTGTCAATGACGCGTTCAGCGGCAGCGGCTTCAATTTTTTGCCGCCCTGCGAGGCCTGCAGTGACGCAGCGCTGACGATGAGTTCGGGAAGCGATGCTTCGATACCGCCTGTTTCTGCCGCGCGGGCCAGAAGGTGCAGCTGCTGATGAGCCTTTTCGATAACAAGCTGCGTTCCGAGCGAGGCGCGATCAACATCGCACGTGTGTGTAACATCGGCGGCAGCGGTAATTTTGCGAGGTGAAGCACTCTTCAGGTTAAGCTCGTTGACATTCACGCCCAGTGTACCGCGTGCTCCCTCAAGCGCGAGCGGCTGGGAACCTGCAAGGGCAGCCCGCCCGATGCTCCAGAGCAGGCTGCCGGTGATGCCGGTAGGCTTTTTGGTAACCAGCGGACAGGTGACTTTTTCAAGGGTCACAGCAACCTGCTGCGCTGAAAGTTCACCTTTTTTGAGCGCCAGTCGCAGATGCGGCAGCGTGATGCCCAGATCGGCCACCGTAACAGAGCCGTTGTAGGCGGGGCCGGACAGCTTCAGCTGCAGAGAGCGGAGCCGCGCTTCGCCGGCCAGATCCTTGAGCGGCAGGTCGGGGGGCAGAAACGGAGCCGCCAGAGCGACTGTCCGGGCCAGATCCAGACGCAGCGGTCCGAACAGCAGCTCCAGTGAGCGGTTCTTAGCACTCGGGCGCTCAACCGCAGCGCTCCAGGCGGCATCGAGCAGACCCGCTACGGAAAACGTCCCCTTCGGAAAATCAACCCGCTGTGTGACGTGGTTACTGGCTAGCTGCTGCTGCAGTTTCAGATCGAGCGGCCCGACCTGCTTTGTTTTCAATGCACCGCCACGGGCCGCCAGACCGGAACCCGCCAGCGTCAGTGCGGCCAGCAGATCGCGCTTTGTGTCAATTTGTGACAGCAGCTGTAGATCCATATTCCCGCTGAGCTGTGGCGTACCGGCCGGAACAAACGGTTGCGCCATCTCCCGTAGAACCGGCAGCTCCAGTTTCAGGCGCGACCTGAATCCATCTGGCTGGCTGAGCCCGCCGGAAATTGTCATGCCGGCACCGGGAGTTGCTGCGTCAACGGCGAAGAGTGCCGAGGCCAGTTGAATCCGCTTCTGCGGTGTGACAAGGTCACGGATTTCGGCGCTGAAAGCGATCTTCCCCAGCTCCTTCTGTGCAATAAACAGGCGACCGTTCACCACCGCTGTAACCGGTCTGGTGGCCAGTGACGGCATGGACAGGCGCAGCGAGAAATCCTGCAACCGCATGCTTTTGGCCGGCGCCGTCGCCCGGTACTTTAGCTGCAACGGTGCCACCTCGAGCGAAACACGCAGATCCACCGGCAACGGAAGATCGAGTTTTTGAACGCGTTGAATCGATTCTGCCAGCAGGGTGAGCGGGTCTTTGGTTGGCGGGGGTGGTTTTTGTGGACCGGGGGCGAGTTCCGTCATGATATTTCGGACGTTAACGGCCAAGTCGATGCCGAGCCGTCCGTCTGTGCCGCGACTGAAGCCGGGAACGATATCGATCGAATCGATAGCAGCATTCAGCAGCGGCGGCGGGCCGTCACCCAGTTTCAGTCCCGAGAGCGTCAAGCCGTGCAGCCAGCTCACCGTAAGGCCCGACCAGCTTACCGGGCGACTCATGGAACGGGAGAGTGTCTGCTGAATCTTCGTCTGCGCTGCCCGGCAGCTGACAAGCGCCGGAACGGAGATAACGCCGATCAGCAGCAGCGCCAGCATAACGCAGCCACCACCTGCGGCGATTTTCAGGATACGTTTGACTGATAGTGAACGCATACCTGATTTCATAGAGTAAATACGGAGGGAAATCAAGCGGTCATGTTGGTTGCCATGCACAAAATATTTTTTGCATTACTGATTGAACGGCATGAATAAATATCGTATAGTAGTATAAAAAAATCCTACCAAAGAGGAGGATTGCATGCATCTTGTCAAAACATCCATCACCCTGCCCGACGATTTGTTGCTGGAAGCCCGCAGCATGTCTCGAAACGTCAGTGGACTGATTACGGAAGCGTTACGGGAATACATCCGGCAGCGTAAGGTTCAAAAAGCTCTGGAAAGCTTTGGCAGTTGGAAAGGGCGTGAAGGTGACAGCGTCGATTTGGTGAATAACCTGAGAACAGAAGAGGGACGGGACTATGTCGGTCGTACTCATTGACACCGATGTCGCCATTGATTATCTACGCGGGATTCCGTACGCCCGGTCGTTACTTGTCGGCCTGTGGGTTGATGGCCAGGCAGCATTGAGTGTGCTTACGGTCTATGAACTGACTGCCGGGATGCGGGATACAGAAAAAGAAACGACGCTCAATTTTACGGAGGCCTGCGTTATTGAGCAGGTGACAGTCGACATAGCCCATAAGGGGGGCGAGCTCTACCGTCGCTACCGCGCAAAAGGAATAACACTTACTTCACTCGATTGTCTGATTGCCGCCACGGCTCTCGTCAGGGGCTATAAAGTAGCAACTCGGAATGTAAAGCATTATCCGGAAAAAGGGATTCTGTTTGCGCTGTAATGGGTATGTTTATCCCGCCATGAAAAACAGAGAGAGATTTCGTTTTGTCTGGAAATACATTTTGTGGGAGGCTCTTGCATGAAACGACTTATGGTACTACTGACATTCCTGATGTTGATCTGCCTCTTTGCCACGGGTGCTCTGGCTGCAAGCGTTGCCACGGCTCGAAAATTGAGCGGTGATGTTACGCAGCGCAGCGGAGAAAAGTCGATCTATGCCGCCCTCTCAGCAGGTTCTCCCCTGGCTGAGGGGAGCTGGGTACGCACCGGGAAAAACGGCTGGGTTGAACTGGCCCTGAGCGACGGCAGTACACTTACCCTGGCAAACAACGGTGAACTGGAGCTGACTCGTCTGAGACTGGGCAAGGACAAGCGAGAAGGGCTGATCAATCTGGCCCAGGGTAAACTGCGCGCCAATGTCGTCAAGCTGGCCGGCAAGCAGGCTGATATCAAGGTCAAAAGCGGTACGGCTGTCGCCGGCGTCAAGGGGACATCCTTCATGATGATGAGCGAAGGGCCGGCCAACGTCTTCTTCGGCAACGAAGGTATCGTCTCCATCAAAGGCACGGGGCAGGAAGAAAAATTAATGACGGCTGGAACCATGACTCAGACCACACGCGGGTATGATCCCCAGGAGCCGGTCAAAGTCGAGCCGGGGAGCCCGCTGGCAGACGCCTTGAAAACCTTCAACGAAATAACCGGAGAAACGCCTCCGGCCGACTGGTTGGCCGGTGATGCCCTGCCATCCATTATCGCCCGCTGGAACGTCAACTATGCCCGCTATCTGGCCGACCGTGGCAGCTACCAGGAAGCGCTGCGCATCCTCCAGATAGCCATCGACCTGGTTCAAAAAGCTGAAATCAGGGCTGACGCCTGGCTGGAGCGTGGCACGATCCAGGGACGTTTTCTGGACAACCCGCGTGCGGCTTTAGCAGAGTTTCTGCTCGTGCTGGAAGAGTATCCCAACCTGCCACAGGCTGAAATTGCCCTGTTCAGTGTCGGCCAGACGCTCTATGAGCTGAAACTGTTTGACCAGGCCGCCAGCCGACTGCGCCAGTATGTCGCCATCTATCCGAATGGCCGTTACCGCAGTACCAGCGATACGCTGCTGAACGCTATCGAAACCCTTCAAAAACCACAATGAAACTGACTGCTCCGGGAGAAACAGCCCGCCGCTACGGTGCGTTTCTGGTCATCGCCATTCTGACGGCTCTGGTCGGCCTGATACTGTACCGGGAGACCTTTCCGTTTGTGGAACAGGTTGATCTGCGCCTCAAGGATGCCCGCTTCACGTTTCGGGGCAGCGAACGCCCTACTGCGCCGGTGACGGTTGTTGCCATCGATAACAAAAGTATCAAGGAGCTGGGGCGCTGGCCCTGGTCACGGGAGCTTACCGCCGGCCTGATCAGTTCGGCAGCGCGTCAGGGAGCCCGCGTGATTGCTCTGGATATGGTTTTTTCGGAGCCGCAGGGGGAACGGCCGGATCGGGCGCTGGCTGCCGCAATTTCGTCAGCCGGTAACGTGATAATGGGTTATTTTTTTCGCGAGGAGACCCAGACGGATGACCCGCTGGTGCTTGAACAGATGGCACAATCGCGGGTCACGTCCGTGCGAATTGCAGCGGGTGTTGAAGCGGTATCACTGCCGTCACATGAGCAGATGGATGCCAATATTTCCGGAGTTGCAGCAGGTGCAGCCGGCTTCGGCTATTTCAACCAGATAAGTAATGCCGATGGACTGTATCGCTCCCTGCCGTTGCTGATGCTCTTCCGTGGTGATATGTATCCCTCATTGGCGCTGGCGGCCGTAAACCGATTCAGGGGTAATCAGCTGCAGGTGGCGGTAGAACCGTTTGGAATTTCCAGCGTTAGCTCAGGCGATCTCTCCATTCCTGCCAATGAACAGGGGCGGCTCTCGCTGGCCTATTACGGCCCAGGCGGGACTGTTGCGACCGTCTCGGCGGCTGATGTTATTGCCGGGCGTCTGCCAAAGGGTTCATTACAGGGGCGCCTGGTGTTTATCGGCGTTACCGAGACCGGCATCGCCGACCTGCGCGCTACACCGCTTGACCCTGTTTTTCCGGGAGTGGAAATTCATGCCACGTTTGCCGCCAATGCCCTGGAAGGCAGATTCCTGACACGTGACAGTCGCACACTGGCAATCGAGATGACGGCGATTATCCTGCTGTCTCTGCTGTTGGCGCTGGTTTTGGCTGCTGTTCCGAACACCGCCTGGGGGTTGGCCGGATTTTCCGTGATATCATTCGGTTATCTGGGGCTTAATTTCTATCTTTTCAGCGCGTATCGCCTTGATCTGAGTATCGCCTATCCGCTCATGCCGCTGGTTGTAACCTATCTGGAAGGTGAGGCCTACCGCAACCTGGTGGTGGAACGCAAGGGGCGCTATCTGAAGAAGGCTTTCGGCAGCTATATCTCGCCGGAACTGGTCAGTGAGATTGTCAAAAATCCGGGACGGTTGCAACTGGGGGGAGAGAAACGTGAAATATCGATACTCTTCTCCGATATTCGTGGCTTCACGACTCTTTCGGAGGGGTTGACACCGGAAACTCTGGTTAAGCTGTTGAATGATTATCTCTCGCCGATGACCCGCATCGTCATGGATGAACGCGGGACGCTGGACAAGTTTATCGGCGATGCAATTATGGCTATTTTTAACGCTCCGCTCGATCTTCCCGATCACCCTGCTCACGCCTGCCGATGCGCTCTGCGCATGCTGGTCGGCCTGGAAACGTTGAATGAGCAGCTGACAGCAAGCGGCTCGCCACGCCTTGCAATCGGCATTGGCATTCACACCGGTGAGGCCGTAGTCGGTAATATGGGTGCCGACATACGTTTTGATTACACCGCTATCGGCGATTCGGTAAATCTGGCTTCGCGCTTGGAGGGTCTGACCAAATTTTATGGGATTATGATTATTGTCAGTGAAGAGACGCGCGCCAAGGTCGGAGATGCATTCCATTTTCGCGAGCTCGACCTGGTGCGGGTCAAGGGGAAGCAGAAACCGATCGCCATTTTCGAGTTGTTAGCGGAGGAAAGCGTGCGTGCGTTACCATTCGCAGATGCCCTGCGACTCTATCGTGGCGGTGATTTTGTGGCGGCGCTTGAGCTCTTCGAACTTCTGGCGGATTCCGGCGACCACCCTTCTGTCCTGTATGCCGACCGGTGCCGGGAGTTTTTAATGAACCCGCCTGCTGCCGCCTGGGACGGAGTGTACACGGCGCACTCCAAATAAACCTAGAAAAAGCATTTGAAACACAGAGCAACTGAGCAACTGAGCAACTGAGCAAAAACAAAGAAGAATTCAGAATAAAACGAAAAAATTCACTGACCATTTTGCTTATGTCAGTTGTTGATGTAACTGCCTGATTTCTCTGTTGCTCAGTTGCTCTGTGGTTCATGAACTGCCGTTTTTAGGATAAAATGTGCCGAAATAAACGTACGGTCTTTCCGGCTAGCTGTTAACGGTCGGCAGCAGTCGCTGCAGCACACCCTTCGCCATCTCGATAATCCCCTCAAACGAGGTATCTTTCAACGTGCAGACCAGCTTGAAATCCGGGGTGAACTGGTACTTCTTCGGTTCGCCGCGCATCATGCCGATAATCGTGTCCGGCTGGGCCGGGGTGCGTGGATGGAAGGAGATGATCACGGCTTTACCGTCAAAATCAATCTGCCGCACGACCAGTTTCTTCAGCAAAATCCGCAGTTTCATGATTTCAAACAGGTAGGACGTTGCCATCGGGTATTTTCCGAAGCGGTCGAGGACTTCGTTCTGTACGTCCAGAACTTCCTCTTCGGATTCGGCCTGAGTCAGTTTCTTGTAGATCACCAGGCGTTGTCCGGCCTCCTTGACGTAGGCTTCCGGGATAAAGGCCGGCACTTTGAGGTTGATTTCCGGTTCGACCCGTTCCGTGCTCTCCTCGCCGCGCATGCGGGCGATAGTCTCTTCCAGCATCTGGTTGTAGAGTTCAAAACCGATTTCGGTGACGGTACCGGACTGACGGTTGCCGAGCATATCGCCCGCCCCGCGAATCTCCATGTCATGCGTAGCGATGCGGAAACCGGCCCCCAGTTCGGAGATGTCCTGCAGCACCTTGAGCCGTTCGCGGGCATCCGAGCTGATGGCCCCTTCACCCGGAATCAGCAGATAGGCGTAGCCACGCTGACTGGAACGTCCCACGCGACCGCGCAGCTGGTAGAGCTGCGAAAGGCCGAACTTGTCGGCATGATCGACGATCAGCGTATTGGCATTGGGGATGTCCAGTCCGGATTCGATGATGGTGGTGCAGAGCAGCAGATTTGTTTCGCCATGCATGAAACCGAGCATGACCTTTTCCAGTTCATGCTCCCCCATCTGGCCATGCCCTACGGCGATGCGTGCCTCCGGCACCAGTTGTGCCAGCAGTTCGGCCCGTTTGGCAATCGTTTGAACGCGATTGTGGACGAAGAAGATCTGCCCCCCGCGACGCAGTTCGCGCAGCACCGCTTCGCGGATCAGCTCCTCCGAAAAACGGGACACAAATGTCTTGACCGCCAGGCGGTCCACGGGCGGCGTGTCAATAATCGAGAGGTCGCGAATGCCCATCATCGACATGTAGAGTGTGCGCGGTATCGGCGTGGCGGTCAGCGTCATGACATCCACAACCGCCCGGAAGGATTTGAGCCGCTCCTTATCCTTGACTCCGAAACGCTGCTCCTCGTCGATGATCAAAAGGCCGAGGTCCTTGAAGGCCACATCCTTCTGCAGCAGGCGGTGGGTGCCGATGATGATGTCGACATTCCCCTTTTTAAGGCGCTCCAGAGTCTCCTTCTGCTCTTTGGCGGTACGGAAGCGGGAGAGCACCTCGACCGTCACCGGGTAATCCTTCAGGCGCTGGTTGAAAGTTTCGAAATGCTGCTGGGCCAGAATCGTAGTCGGCACCAGGATGCCGACCTGTTTGCCGTCCAGAGCGGCCTTGAAGGCGCCCCGCAGGGCGACCTCGGTCTTGCCGTAGCCGACGTCGCCGCAGACCAGGCGGTCCATCGGTTTGCTATGCTGCATGTCGGACAATACATCCAGGATGGCGGAGAGCTGGTCGGGTGTCTCCTCCCAGGCAAAGGAGGCTTCAAATTCGCGATACATCTCGTCGGGGGGCGAAAAGGAGAAACCTTCGCAGAGCTGGCGCTTGGCATAGATCTCCAGCAGCTCCCCGGCCAGCTCTTCAATGTTCTTACGCGCTTTCCCCTTCGATTTTTCCCAGGAGACCCCCCCCAGTTTATCCAGCGTCGGCTGGCTCCCTTCCGGGCCGATGTAGCGCTGGACCAGCCCCAGTCGATCGACCGGCAGAAACAGTTTGTCAGAACCGGCGTACTCCATCTGCAGGAAGTCACCGGCCATTCCGCCGACACTGATGTGCTGTAGTCCCCGGTACAGACCGATGCCATGGTCAATATGCACCATGTAATCACCCGGTTTGAGCTCTGCCAGTGAAGCCAGAATCTGCTTCTTGCGTACTTCGGAGACGCCGCGCCGCTTGACCCGTTTGCCGAAAAGTTCTTCCTCGGCAATCAGGATCAGGCGCGCATCGGGGAGCCGGAAGCCGCGCGAGATATCGCCGACCAGCAGGGTAATCAAGGTGCTGTGAGATTTGGCAGCTTCTGCATCAAAACCGGCTTCGCTGATCGAGCAGGGCAGCGCGTAGGGTGCCAGCAGATCTTTGAGCCGTTCCGCCTGCGGTTGCTGATGACATGCCACCAGTATGCGCTGGCCATTGTCGAGCCAGCCACGCAGGGTTGCCGAAAGCGGCGCCAGAGCATGACTGCTCTCCTTGGAGACTGTGACCCGCAGATCATCATTGCCGTGACAGGGAATAGAGACCGTTGTCGCCGCTTCTGGTGAATCCAGATTCAGCCCCGGAAATTCCAGTTGCTGCCGACCGGATATGATTACTTCCAGCTCAGCTGCGGATAAAAACAGTTCGTGCGACGCGGAATGCGGCTGCGCGGAGGTCGACGCCCTGTTTTCACCGGCGGTAATTTCTTCGGCCAGCGTCATGCAGGCGTAGCGAATCGCCTCCGGATCAAGCAGGATCAGCGTTGAGGCGGGAGCATAGTCAAAGATCGTCTCCAGCCCGGGATGCAGCAGCGGCTGCAGAAACTCCACCCCGGGGAAATAGATGGCGTTCTGCAGATCTTCCAGCGTCTGGCGGCGGCGATTGGTCGCGATATCGAGATCGTCGCACCGTTTTTTCAGGCGCGGGGCGATATCTTCCAGGACCTCATCCGTCAACAGCAGTTCTCGAGACGGCAGCAGTACCAACTCGGTCAATGGCTGCAGCGAGCGCTGCGTCAGTGGATCAAAGGCGCGCATGGTTTCAACCGTATCGCCGAAGAATTCGATTCTGAGCGGCGTGGCCAGGTTGGGGGGGAATATGTCCAGAATCCCTCCCCGCACGGCGAAGGTACCGCGATCCTCGACCAGCGGCACGTTGGCGTACCCCATCCTGATCAGTCGGGCCAGCAGTTCATCGCGTTCGAACTCCTCGCCGACGATCAGATAACAGGAGGATTGTCCCAGTGTCGCCCGTGGCAGTACCCGTTGCAGTGCGGCTGCCACCGGCATGACCGTAACCGCTGCCAGTCCGTTCTGCAGGCGGAAAAGGGTGTCCAGTCGCGCTCCGGTTATGTCGGGATGTGGTGAAGAAGCCGAAAAAGGGACGACATCCCAGGCGGGAAAGAGCGTCGGCTGCAGCCCGGCGGCGCAGAAAAAGGAGAGTTCGCGGCAGAATTCATCGGCCGCTTCCTGAGTGGCGGTAATCACCAGCGGTTTGTCAAGGCCGGAGCGCAGCAGGTCGGCAACGATACAGGCCGGTGCCGAGCCTTTCAGTGCCGGAATAATGGCACGCTGGGCCCTCTGGCGGAATGTGGAGAGGATGTCGTGAGTCTGAGGAATTCGGGGTTTCATGTGGTTCTTCAATGTTTATGCAGTCCGGCCTTGAGTTTTGGTTTTCCGTTTTCGATCACGACCCTGAAGACGATGTTTTCAGTGCCCAGTGTTGCTGCCAGCTGCGGCTTTTTCTTTTCGATGGAGGCGGAGACCAACTCGCGGGTGATCTTGTCAGTCGGCAGGTTGCAGGCCTTACGCGCTTCGCGGAACTCATTGACGATACGATCGAGTTCGGAAAGTGTGTCAGAAGCATCTGTCTTGACCGGCTTTTCACGTTGCGGGCCCTGCTTTTTCATGTGCAGATCGCTGATGAAACGGTCACGCGAATAGCGCCCCTCTTCCATCAGCTTCAGGATCCGGTTCCAATGTTCCCGGTAGGTATTAAGACGCGCCACCAGCATGTTAAAACGATACTTGTACATCGTATTGGTAATCGGCACACCGGTATAGCGCCGCACGGTTTTCTCAACCTCGCTCAGTAACAGCAACGGCTCGCGTTTTTCCAGGCCGATAAAATACTGCTCATACTTTGCGATCAGCTCACTCAATTGCTGATCAAATTTTACTATGTCATCAACAACAGCCATGCGGCAGCCTTTGTGATCGATATCACCAAACGGTTGATCACTATAGAGAAACAATCAGATATGTAAAGCACAAAGAGAGCTTGAAGCTTATGATTCGCTAATAACTTGACGCGCTGTACTCCCATCGCATAAACTGTGGCCCCTCTGCTTCAGCACTTTATCTACCTGGGAGCCACATAATGAATACATCTCTTGCTGCCATCGTACTTGCCGCCGGAAAAGGTACCCGTCTGAAATCCGGCCTGATCAAAGTTTTACATCCGGCTGCCGGTCTGCCGATGATCTCCTGGCCGGTTGCGGCTGCCCGTGGGGCCGGCGCTGATCCGATCGTACTGGTGGTCGGCCATCAGGCCACTGCCGTACAGAGTATATTTCACGGTGCTGACGATATTCGTACCGCCATGCAAGAAGAACAGCTCGGCACCGGACATGCCGTGGCCTGCGCCCTGGATGCTCTGGCCGGCTTTCGCGGAACGGTCCTGATCCTGTGCGGTGACACCCCGCTGCTGCGACCGGAGACACTGAATGCTCTGGTGGCTTTTCACCTGAACAACCGCGCCACGCTGACCGTGCTGACGGCCGTTATGGATGATCCTTACGGCTATGGACGGGTGGTCCGCGACGAAACCGGGCAGGTAAAACGGATTGTCGAGCAGAAGGATGCTGATCCGCATGAACAGGAGATTCGCGAGATAAACAGCGGTATCTACTGTCTGGAGTCTGATTTCCTGTTCGGCACTATCCGGACAATTGGTAATGATAATGCCCAGGGGGAATATTACCTGACCGATCTGGTAGCGATTGCCGTACAGCAGGGGTTGACCTGTCAGGCCATGGCGACCGATGATGCCGACGAAATCATGGGGGTCAACGACCGCGCCCAGTTGGCCGATGCCGCCCGCATCCTGCGCCGCCGTATCAACCGCGAACATATGCTGGCCGGTGTGTCGCTGATTGATCCCGAATGCACCTATATCGATCACGATGTCACCATCGCCGCCGATACGGTCATCCACCCCGGCAGCCAGATCGGCAGCGGAACCGTTATCGGCAGGCAGTGCCAGATCGATCAGAACGTCAGCATCTCCGACTGCATCATTGGCGATGGCTGCCATATCAAGGCCGGCTCTGTGCTTGAGGATTCCGAACTGGGCGATAATGTTTCAGTCGGCCCGATGGCGCACCTGCGCCCCGGTTCCGTGCTGCACAATTACGTAAAAATAGGAAACTTTGTCGAGACCAAGAAGATCGTCATGGGTGAAGGCTCGAAAGCCTCGCACCTGACCTATCTGGGGGATGCTGAAATCGGCAGAAACGTCAACATCGGCTGCGGAACGATCACCTGCAACTATGACGGTGTAAAAAAACATCGCACCGTCATCGGCGATGGTGTCTTTATCGGCAGCGACGTGCAGTTGGTAGCGCCGGTAACGGTCGGTCGTGACGCTCTGGTTGCGGCAGGAACAACAGTGACGATCGACGTTCCACCCGATTCACTGGCTCTCTCGCGTGTTCCGCAGGTCAACAAGGTAGGATGGTGTCTGAAGAAGAAAGCCTAAACGCTCCGGCCGCCTCGCATGAACACATTCATACTTATTAACCCGCTCTCCGGGTCATATTCTCCCACCCTCCGCAGCCGGCTGCTGTCTCAATTGAGCGCAGTCGGCATATCACCCACGGTCATGACCGTTACCGGCCCGCAGGATGCCGGGGCTGTCTGCGCCGAAATTGAAACTGACTCTCAAAATCCCTTGATCATCGTGGCCGGTGGAGATGGCACCATCAACGCCATCGTCAACGCCCTGCAACCGGGACGCAGCACACTGGCAATCCTGCCGACCGGAACCGCCAACGTCCTGGCGTACGAACTGGGTATCAGCAGCGTGGCCGACGGCATCGCTCGTATTGCGGCCGGGGCCAGCAAGCCGCTGGCGGTGGGGGTTGTCGAACCTGCCGATGGTGATGCCAGGCGTTTTATCCTGATGGCCGGAGTCGGACTGGACGGCAGCATCGTCAAAGGGGTCAGGACGTGGGAAAAGCGGGTGCTTAAAAAAGGGGCCTATCTGCTCTCGGCCCTGCGCTGTCTGATTGCCTGGGATCACAGCAGGTTTAGCCTACAGGCGAATGGACAGACGCTGGAGTGTCATTCTGCCATCATCGGCAATGCCGCCCGCTATGGCGGCAATTTCATGTTGATGCCAACCGCCGATCTCTCGCAGCCGCAGTTTGAGCTGTTCTGCATTACGGCAACCAGTCGCTGGTCGTACCTGAAAATACTCGTAAACAGTCTGCGCGGCCGACCTGAGCAGCGGAAGGATGTTACTCGTCTGCGTACTACACAGATTGAACTGCAGGGAAATCGGGCGATTCAGCTGGATGGGGATTATTACAGGCAGGCACCGTGCACAATCAGTGTGATTGGCGATTTTGCACGGATTATTGTGTAGAACTCAAAAAAAGTGCTGGTTTCACTTTTTTACGGGACTTTAGTCTTTTGCATTGCTTCCGGAGTTCTTTCAGCGCCCTATAAAACCCGCTCGGAGTCGAATCAAAGACGACAACCGGGCAGCCGAATCTGCGCTCCAACTCCTCCAGCGAAACGTCATCCAGATAAAGCCCCTCACCTTCTTTGAGCATCACATCCGGAACCAGCAGTGCCGCCCCGAGCTCACGTCCAGCCAGGGCGGCGACGATATCGTTTCCACCGACCAGCCCGCTGACGGTGACTTTCTCCCCGAACAGCTTATTTTCAACCGCCACCGGCACGATTTCAGCGCCCGTTGCAGCGCTCAATTTTTCCAGAAAATCCTTTACAAAACCGTACGACGAACAGCCGGTTACGACCGTTGCCCGGAAATGTCCGAGCGGCCTGACTCTGCGCAGCAGCTGGCGGGACTCTTTCAGAAAAAGCGGCACCATGCCGACGCCGTTCTCGATCTGCGGAAAATCGCCGTACTCCCGAATCGCCGGAAAAGGGCAGCCTCCTTTGAGGTAGAATTCATCAGCCAGAAAGAGGAACGGCTGGCGCAGTTTTCTGCGCAGAGCTTCGCTCTGCGGTTGCCATTTTGAGATAAACTCCCGCGCATAATCCGCCGACACCGCAGTCAACTGCGGTAGCTTTTGGCGATGCGCGGTCAGCCCGAGCGGTACGATCGCCAGCGACTGCACCGCTGGATACAACCCTGCCAGATCTGACACCGTGCGTTCCAGTTCGGCGCCGTCGTTCAGACCGGGACAGAGCACAACCTGGGTATGCATGACGATACGGTTGTCAGCCAACTGCTGTAGCTGCTCCAGAATCGGTGGGATTCCCTGTTTGCCAAGCAGCTTTTCGCGCAGGAGCGGATTGGTGGCATGCACCGAGATGTAGAGCGGGGAAAGACGTTGTGCGATGATGCGGGCCAGGGCGGCCGGTTTCAGGTTGGCCAGTGTGACGTAATTTCCATTCAGAAACGAAAGACGGTAGTCTTCATCCTTGACGTAGAGCGGCTTGCGCAGCCCTTTGGGGAGCTGGTGGACAAAGCAGAACAGGCAGTTGTTGGCGCAGCGGGCCGGATCGGGAGCCGGAAAGGTCAGGCCGAGCGCTTCTCCGTCAGTGCGTTCGAACTCCAACTCCCATATTTCACCATCCTGCTTCTCAACTTCAAGCAGCAGATCATCGTTAGAGGCGGCATGATAACTGTAGTCGATGACATCCCGCAAGGCGTGCCCGTTGATCGCCAGCAGACGGTCGCCGGCTGTCAGCTCCAGCTCTGCGGCAATCGAGCCGGAAACGACCGATTCAATCAGCAGCCCCTTCATCAGGCGCCCCGGAAAAATTCGGAATCACGATAATACGTGGCAAGAATCCGCAAAAAAACCTGCAGTACGGCTGTCACCGGCACCGCCAGAAGCATGCCGAGCAGACCGAAGAGCTGACCACCGATCAGGAGGGCCACGATTGCTACCAGCGGGTGCAATCCAACCGTAGTGCCGACCACCTTGGGAGTGATAATCATCCCTTCCAGAGCCTGGACCAGCGTAAACCATCCCAGACAGAGCAGCGGATGCAGAATGTCGTTAAACTTGAGCAGTGCCATGAGCACCGAAAGCGCAATACCGACAATCGTACCGACATACGGGATGATAAAGGTAATCCCGGCCAGGGTTCCGATGGCGATCGCCAGGTCAATGCCGATAAAATACAGCCCGATGCTGTAGAGCAGCGCCAGAATTGCGCAGACCAGCAGCTGCCCGCGTATAAAGCCGGAGAGCACCGCATTCACTTCAGCCAGGCGTTCTGTGTAGCAAAAGCGAAAACGCTCGGGAATAAACGATGTGATAAAGGCTTTCAGCTGCGGCAGATCCGCCAGCAGATAAAACAGGTAGACCGGAATAATCAGATAGCCCAAGAGCGCCAGAATAAAGCCGATGGTTGAACTGAAGGCCTGCTGCAGAAACGCCAGCAGCGGTTTGAGCAGGCCGGGGGCAGCACCGCGCGCCTGTTGCAGCAGCTCATTCAGGCGTAGCGAGAGCTTGTCGGGCGTCTCAATCTGCAGATATTCCTTGATGGCCGGTGGAATGATTTCGTAGAGGTGATGAATGTAGGCTGGCAGATTGAGCTGTACGTCGGCCAGCTCATTACTAACTGAAACGACAAGAAAAAAGGCAAAACCGCTGCCGGCAACCAGCGCCAGCGTGAAGACGATCACGATCCCGAAGGTGCGCGGAATCCCCTTACGTTCCAGGAGTTCAACAGCCGGATTCAGGATATACGCCAGGCTGAAGGCGATACTGAGCTGTATAAACACCGTTGACGTGCTATACAGCAACGCTGCTGCCAGAATGAACAGCAGCAGCGCGGCGGTCATAAGAATCTTTGAACTTTTCGGCATGAGTGGATTACATCAGGAAAAGAGCTCTACGCTTCAGTGCGTCAGAGGTCCGGGATGCCTGGCTACTGGTGCAGCCGGAAGGAACCATCCGCCGACGTGATCGTAGAGATGGCATGTTTGTAGATCAGAATATCGCCGCCGGAATCAAGCAACAGAGAAAAGTTGTCGAATGATTTGATATAGCCTTCCGTCTTATCGCCCGACATCGTGTTGACCGCTACGCGAACCCGTTCCTTGCGAGCCTGATTAAGGTACTGATCCTGAATATTAAAAGGTGCCTTGGCCATGGTAATTACGCCTCCGGTTGCTCATAAAATAGAAGTGCAGTGCGGAGGATAGTAGCAAACTTTTCCGGATATTCAAACCACAATATGTCCGCATTACGTTTGAACCAGGTCAACTGACGTTTGGCATAGCGGCGCGTATCGCGTTTGATTAGAGTGACGGTCTCCTCCAGAGTGCATTCGCCGCAGAGATACGCAGCTGCTTCCTTGTAGCCGATCGATCGCAGTGCTTTCAGATTGCGGTCACAACCGGCAGACAAGAGCGCCTGAACCTCGTGTAACAATCCTTCCTCCAGCATCTGATCAACACGCCGCTCAATTCGCTCATACAGCAGCGCACGCTCAACGGCACATCCGATCTGAAGTGCCTGATAGCGGCATTCGGCAAAGCCATGTTCCTGCTGGAAACGGGAAAGCGGGATACCGGTTACCTGTTGTACCTCCAGAGCCCGGATGATACGTACCAGATTGTTGGGATGCAGGCTGGCCGCCAGCTCGGGGTCGACCGTTCGCAAACGCTCCAGCATGGCTTGATTTCCGATCCGGCTCGCCTCAGCCTGCAGCACAGTCCGAACCTGGCCGTCATCTCCAGGAGAGTCAACCAGACCATGCAGAAGAGCGCGGATATACAAGCCGGTGCCACCCGCTACAATGACACGCTTGCCGCGCGCGGAAATATCACGGATGGCCGTATCGGCTGCCGCAGTGAAATCAGCCGCCGAAAAGGCTTGCTCCGGAGACACGACGTCAAGCAGATGGTGCGGGATTTCAGCGCGCTGCTGCAACGTCGCTTTGGCTGTACCGATATCCAGACCACGATAGACCTGCATCGAGTCGGCGTTGATGATCTCTGCCTCCAGCTCATGCGCCAGCCGCAGGGCCAGCGCGCTCTTGCCGGATGCGGTCGGCCCGCAGATGACAAGTATTTTGGTCTGTGTCGCGGCTGTCATGTCCGCTTGAAGATCTTTTCCAGCCCGGCAAGGGTAATGACGTGCGAAACCGGTCGGCCATGCGGACAACTGGCGGCAAATTCGGTTTCGTCCATGCTGCGCAGCAGTTCACCGATCTGGCGCCCTTCCAGCGGATGTACGCCGCGCACGACGGAATGACAGGCGATCCTGGCCAGTAATCCGTCCAACAGCTCCTGAAAGGCGGCGCTGGTGCCGAGCTGTAGCAGATCGGACAGTATTTCACGCACCAGGGTGATCGCGTTCCCTCCGTCCGCCAGACGCGGCACCGCCGCCACCATTAGCGTCGCACCACCGAACGGTTCCAGTTCAAAACCGATTCCGGATAGTTCCGCATGGAAACGCTGTGCAACGGCTACCTCACTGAAGGTCAGCTCCACCGTTTCAGGAAAGAGTAAACGCTGTGATTCCACGGCACCGGAAATACACTGCTGTTTCAGGCGTTGATAGGCCACCCGCTCGCTGGCGGCGTGCTGATCGATGATCACCAGATCCGTACCGGATTGGCAGAGGATATATTCGCTGTGGAACTGACCGATGACTGATAACGACGAAAAATAGTCGACCGGCGCAGCGGCGGCTGGCTGCAACTGAAACGGGGTCTCCGGCTCACTGACGGCCAGATTCGCAGCCGCTAATGTAACAGCGGGAGCGGGTGCAGCGCTGCTGCGAACCGTATCCAGCGGCTCACGGTACCCACTAAAATCCCGACGGGGCGGCATGGCCAGTGAAGTCTGAGCGGCAGCAGCTATCCGCTCGCGATAGGCCTGACCGGTCGGCGCTGGTGCGGGGAGCGGCCTGGCGACAGGAGCTGACAACCAGGGAGAACGGCCCAAAACCTCCGCAACCGTCGCCTGTAGTGCATCATGCACAAACGACTGGCGCCGAAAGCGGACTTCATGCTTGGTTGGGTGGACGTTGACATCCACTTCACCGGGGGGGAGCTGGATAAACAGCGCCACCACCGGATAGCGACCACGGTCGATCACGCCGCGATAGGCCTGCATCAGGGCATGCTGCACAACCTTGTCACGGACAAAACGACCGTTAATATAGGTGTAAATCGATTGCAGGCCGGATCGGGCCAGCGCCGGTCCGCAGACAAAACCGCTGATGGTAACATCCTCACTGCTGCCGGACAGCTCATACAGATGGGCGGAACTATCCCGACCGACGACCTGAGCCAGACGCCGTTGCAGATCGCTGCGCTGAACCCGCAGCAGATCGCGCTCATCACTGACACAGGCAAAGGCAACATCCGGGCGTGAAACGGCCAGCCGGGCCATGACATCACCGACATGACCGGTCTCGGTTTCGGCGCTTTTCATAAACTTGAGACGGGCTGGTATATTGAAGAAGAGCTGCTCAACGGTTATGACCGTACCGGGAGCCATGCCGCAGGCTTTGACCTCCCGTACACGCCCCCCTTCGATACTGATTTCAGTTCCTTCAAGGCTGGATGGCTCACGGCTGGCCAGCGTAAAGCGCGAGACCGAAGCGATCGACGGCAGAGCTTCGCCACGAAAGCCGAGTGTGAGGATACTTTCGAGATCCTTGTCGCTTCTGATCTTGCTGGTGGCATGGCGCTCAAGCGAGAGCAGTGCGTCCTCGCGTGACATGCCATGCCCGTTATCCGTCACCCGGATACGCCTTCTGCCACCGGAACTGATTTCAACCACTACATCGGTTGCACCCGCATCCAGCGCATTTTCAACCAGTTCTTTGATGACCGAGGCGGGGCGTTCGACGACTTCACCGGCGGCTATTTTGTTGGTCAGGCTTTCAGGAAGGATGGTGATGCGCTGGGTCATGGCTGAAGCTCCGTGCTGGTACGAAAAAAGAGCGGGAAAGCCCGCTCTTTAGGGTTGATACCGGGATTGTGTGCCATCCGTGTTTATTTGTGCGTGCTTTCTTTGGTGTCACCGAAAAGGGAATCGAAATCATCGGCGGCCGGTGCAGCACCGCTTTTATCAGCTTCGGCCGGTTCATCCCAGGAGAAATTATCAAGATCAAACGCTCCCGGCGCTGGAGCTGCAGCTTTTGGAGCAGCTGTGAGTGGCGGCGGTGCAGGAGCCTGAGAGGTCGACTCCAGAAGATCGGCAAACACATCATCTTCCGATTTAGATTCTTTCTGCGCAACAACCGGCAGATCATCATCAAATGAGAAGGGATCGTCCTTGCGTGGCGCCAGGGCTGCCGGCAACGGCTCATCAGGGAGATCAAACGAAAACATGTCGTCCGTTGTCTGCAGATTCTCGGCGTCAGGATCGGCAACATCCGCTACAGAACGCAGCTCTGTGGCCAGTTTTTCCTGCGCCAGCAACGGAAGTACAATCGGTGTAATTCCGTAGGTCTGCTTGTAGCCGCTCAAATCGTTCGAGCACTTTTTACAGAGGTCATAGTACTCGAAACTGTTGTATCCGCACTTGGGGCATTTCATCGGCGGCTCCTTGGCTGCAATGCAATCATATTCCGTCCCATTTATACTGCATGACAGCCAGAATAGCAATACTTGCCGTCTCAGTCCGCAGTATTCGCGAACCGAGTGAAACCGGCTGAAAACCGTACTCTAAAAAGTGCTGAACTTCGAGCGGATCAAAGCCCCCTTCGGGTCCGATAGCAACACAGACAGACGCCGGCTTTTCGGCTGCTTCCAGCAGTTGTTTCAGAGAAGTTTCCCGCTCCTCTTCCCAGAGAATCAGGCGCAACTCCTGACCGGATTCTGCTGCCGCCTCTTGCGCGCCGGGAGACCACGAGACAGAGGGAACATCCAGACGGCCGCATTGACGGGCGGCTTCGGACACAATCCGCTCCCAGCGCTCCAGCTTGGCGGATATCTGCTCTTTACGAACGCGGGCGACCGAGCGGCGACCGGCAAAGAGTCTGAATTCGTGGGCACCCAGCTCGGTCCCTTTTTGAAGGATCAGATCGATCTTGTCACCCTTGGGAAGTGCCTGGCTGATCGTAATCAGCGGAGCATCGGCTGCGCTGTCGGAGGCCAGACATGAAGAGATAATTTTGACGGCAACCCACTCTTTTGCCACCTGATTGACGACACCTTCATGGACAACCCCTTTTTCATCAGCCAATTGCACGGCATCGCCGGGTCCCAGCCGCAAAACCCTCACCATATGGTTGTAGAGGTCTCCATCGAAGGATGCGTAGCCGTCACGCACGGCACGGGATGATATCATAAAGCGACGGACACTCATGACGGGGACGCCTTCTGATAGCGCATGGAAACCCACTCTCCGTCGCGGGCAGTTTCTTCGTATCTAAGCGGTTGTCCCGCAAAGCCGCTCCGGACCAGCGCCTCTTTTTCCGCCAGAATCCCGGAAAGAATCAGAGCGCCACCCGGATTCAGGCGCGCGGCCAACCCGGGTGCCAATCTGACCAGCTCTTCTGCCAGGATATTGGCCAGTATGATGTCGAAATCCTCATTCAGTGATTCCAGCGGCGTTGTGCCGCATTCCACCCGCCCGGACAGATCGTTCAGAGCCAGATTTTCCTCTGCGACAATAACAGCGTCGGGATCGATATCGAGCGCCAGTATGCGACCACATCCCAGCAGACTGGCAGCCATTGCCAGAATGCCGGATCCGGTTCCCAGATCGAGAAGTGACGGAGTTGTTCCCGGCCGGCACTCCATGATTTTTTCCAGCATTTCCAGACAGAGCCGGGTCGTCTCATGCCCTCCGGTACCAAAAGCCATGCCGGGATCGATACGCAGAACCAGATCACCCGGCTGTGCGCTGGCTTCTTCCCAGGTCGGCACGATCAACAATCGCGTTCCGACCCGTAACGGCTTGAAGTGAACCTTCCAGCTGCTGCTCCAATCCTCGGAGCGAACCGCACTGATCGTCGCAGGCGGCAGGTGGAAACCCGGCTGACGATCGGCCAGCTCCGCAAGAAAGGCGTTCAGCTGCTCCACCTTGGGCGTTGGGTCCTCGTCAGCCGGCAGATACCCCTTGACGGTCATGCGGGTGGAAGCGGGAATCTCAGCGGGTGAAAAGGCATCCACGCAGAGATTATCAACGCAGACGCCGGCTCCGGTCAAGGTGGTCAGGTATTCTGCCACAACTTCAGAGATTTCGGCAGGGACATCACAGGCAATTTCAAGCCAGGCAGCAGTCATAGGAGAACCTTGAGATAAAATGGATAGCAACTGCCCGGACGTTAGCAGAACACCCCAAAACTGGCAATCAAAAAGCCGACCGGCACAGCCGTTATAAAATAAAAGCTTGTATTTTTAAAAACAAGCATCTATAGTCCCAAGTCTTGTTTGACCACGAAGCAGCGGTATGGTGTCCGTTGTTTCTCTTTTGATCATCGCATTCTGCCCCTTCCTGCATATTCAATCTTCCCATTGAAACCAGCAGACCGTACGGCAGGCGAAGATTTATTGTCTGCCCGCACGTAGCTGTCCATCACTTTCCGGGATCATCGGTTTGATCCCCCGGTTCGTGTGCGCTTGTCCCTTCACACCACCTTTAGAAAAGGAATCTTCATGACGTTTGCAGAACTGGGCCTTCACCCGGCCATCCTCTCGGCAGTCACCGCCTGTGGCTACACCGTACCAACCCCTATCCAGGAACAATCTATCCCGCTGGTATTAGCCGGCAACGACCTGATTGCCACCGCCCAGACCGGCACCGGCAAGACCGCCGCTTTTGTACTGCCGGCCCTGCAGCTGCTGACTGAAAAATCCGTTCTGACCGGAAAAGGACCACGTGTTCTGGTTTTGGCTCCAACCCGCGAGTTGGCCGGCCAGGTTATGGAGTCTGCCCGCAACTACGGTCGCGGTATTCGCCCGCGCTGCGGTTCACTTTTGGGCGGCATGCCGTACCGCGAACAGTTGCGCCTGCTCTCCGCTCCGGTAGACATCATTGTTGCCACCCCCGGCCGACTGGTGGATCATATCGAACGAGGCAGCATCCGTCTTGATCGACTGGAAATGCTGGTTCTGGATGAAGCTGACCGTATGCTGGACATGGGTTTCAGCGAAGATATCAACAAGATTATTTCCCGTGCCCCGGTAGATCGCCAGACACTGATGTTCACCGCTACCATGGAAGGGGACGTCGCCCGTCTGGCCGAAAAAATGATGCGTGATCCGCAGCGGATTCAGCTGGCTGTCAGCACCTCATCACACGACCTGATCGAGCAGCGTCTGCACGTGACCGACAACCTGAACCACAAGAAAGAGCTCCTCGACCATCTCGTCAGAGACGTAGAAGTTACCCGCGCCATCATCTTCTCCGCCACCAAGCGTGATGCAGACGAATTATCCCGCGAACTGTCCAAGAATGGCTTTCCCGCAGCAGCCCTGCATGGCGACATGACACAGATGGCCCGTAACAAGACCATCGACCGTATGCGTCGTGGCGGCATTCGTCTGCTGGTGGCAACTGATGTTGCCGCGCGCGGCCTGGATGTAAACGGCGTCAGCCATGTCATCAACTTTGACCTGCCCCGATTTGCAGAGGACTATGTTCACCGTATCGGCCGTACCGGTCGCGCCGGAGCAAACGGCATTGCCATCTCTTTTGCCTCGGCAGGTGAGCGCAATTATTTGGAGCGTATCGAGCGCTTCATCGGCAAAAAACTTCCAGAACTGCAGATTGAAGGCCTTGAGCCGAAAACCTCCATCCGCAAACCGGTTGGGCGCAGTGGAGCACCCCGCAGAAGCGGCCCCGGCGGCGCACCTTCCGGGCGTTTCGGCAAACCGGGCGCCAGCCGTGATGCCCAGGCCAAGCCATGGGCAAAAGCAACCAAACCGGCCGGCAGCGCCCCACGCAGCACCCCTCGTCACGAACCGGTCATCGAGTACCGGTCACGACGTCCGCAGGCGTAACTCAGCCCCATACAGAGATCTTCACATGACACGATGTGACATATGAAATAGAACCGCTTAACGACAAAGCCCCCCGGGATTTAAACCCCGGGGGGCTTTGTCGTTTCGTACCCGCCTCGCTGTCGTCGAGATCTCGCGTGTGAAACATGTCGGCAACGAAGTTGCATGTATCTGTTTATCCGGGGGTACGAAACATGGAGTTCTGTGACAGGGAAACGGCGAAAAAACTTTTTGAACGCTATCGCAGCAAACGAGACGGCATCCGCACAAGCCCGGAAATGGCCTCGATCTGCTTGATCTGCGGCTCAGTCCATATTGTTCCGAAAGCGGGAGATGCGCGCATGCTGGTCTGTCGCGACTGCGGCTTTGCCTTTTACCGCTATCAGTGTGACCTCTGCGGCGCAACGGTGGACGGACGCGATCCGCACAATCCGGCCTGCCGTGAATGCGGATTGAGAACCTGCAGTTGTGGGGCCTGCGGCTGTTCGGCTAAAATAAAAGGAGAACTCCGATGACACAGGCAGACATCGGCAGAACGGTTACCATCAGTTATATCGGCACTCTGGATAACGGCAGAATCTTCCACAGTACTGACGAGCATGGCGCACTGACCTTTGTGATTGGCAGTGACCATGTATTCCCGACACTTGAACAGGCCATAATCGGTATGCGCGTCACGGAGGTTAAAAACGTGCTGCTTACCGCCGAGCAAGCCTACGGCCCACGCCGTAGGGAGAATATCATCAAGATATCGCGGAACGATTTTCCTGCCGGAAAAGAGATCACCTGTGGTCAAAAATTAAGCATCGATTTCAAAGGCGGCGTATCCAGAACCATGGTGGTGACCGAAGTCAATGGAACGGACGTAACCTTGGACGGCAACCATCCGCTGGCGGGCTGTGATCTGACCTTTGCCCTCAGGCTGGACAAGATAGAATAGATCGGATTACAAAACAGCCGTGCGGAGGAATAATGCAAGCTGAACAAAAGCCGGACCGTTATGTCTCGTTCGTCGGGATTGAAGGGGATAAAAACTCGCGCGAGTTGATAGTCATGCTGCGGCGCCATATCGATGACCCGTTAAAGACCAACAAGTTCTGGGACCTTTTCAAAGGCAAACTGGCACGTGTCGGCAAGCCGGACGAGAACAGTGGCCGCTGCCTCGACGAACTGTACCTGATTCACGCCTACATCAACAACATCAGCGAATTATTTGAACTCTACGATGATCAGTCGGCGCTGGCACTGCTGGAAAAGATCGAAGCCGAAAGCTGCTGATACGACATCACGATCAAGATGACACGAACTTATGGTGAGACCGAGGTTTTCAAAACCTCGCACGTCTGAGTGATGTCAGCTTGTTTTCATGGTGTAATAATGATTTTTTTAGCGGCACCGCACCCGAGTTTATCGTAATTATCTCCTCCTCGCAGCAAATCTCCAACGCTGTTTTTTCGTTGCATTGCCTCATTATTTTAGCTACCGTATCTGAAAAGTACCGGAAAGGGTACCACAATGAATGCTATTGCAGCACATGAACTTAAGCGGCACGGCATACAAGCCGTTGAACATCTGCTTGCCAACGGACCGGTTCACATAATCAAGCGCAATCAGCCGGTCTGTGTAATATTGGCCGAAGATGAATATGAGAAACTGACCAAGGCCGCCCAGATGAACATGTCTGTTCATTCTCAAACGGTTTTGGAATGGTTTGCACTCCCCGTGTCCGGGACATCCACAAAAGAGCAGATAGACCAGCGTCTTCGAGATGAACGGGATTCATGGGAAACTCCATGACGATTTTTCTCGATGCAAATATCATTATTTATCGGGTTGAAGCGGTTAACCCGTTTTATCAGCACCTGCTTGCCATAGTTAAGGAGCTGGTTGCACAACATCCCGATGCCCGTTTTGCCGTGTCGCGCTTAAGTATGCTGGAATGTCTGGTAAAGCCGCTTCGCGAGCAGAACAATAATGACATCGAACTGTACCGGGCCTTTTTCTCCTCCACCGGATTACAGATTATCGAGATAAACGCTCAGGTCATTGAAACGGCAACTTTATTGAGAGCACGTCACGGTCTGCGCACACCGGATGCTATTCAAGCGGCTTCAGCGTTGTCAATCAAGGGGCCGGTGACGTTTCTCACCGGGGACAAGCAGCTCAAAAAAATACCGGGACTGAATGTACAGTTGGTAGCGACCGGCGGGGATTAAGGACACACTTGAACTGCCGTTGAAGGTTGCGTACAGCTGGAATAATTCTGGCCCGCACCGGCAGCGCGGGCATGCTCAGATAACCCGATCCAGGCATTGATGCTATCGGGATCAAATCCGCAGACACGTACTCCTCCCGATTCCATCAAGGGTCGCCGGATCAGCAGGTGATCAGTCATCATCACGGCCAATGCTCCTTCGTGATCGAACGCGTGCGGATCGATCTCACCTGATTTTACACGCGGTGATTTATCATTAAACCAGGCGCTGACCGGCATTTTACCAAAATAGGAACGTAATTCTGCGGCACTCCAGTCGTGTGCCAGCAAATCACACACCTCAACGTCATGCCCCGAGAGCCGTAGCAAGTCAACCTGTTTGGCTGAAGTCAGACAGCCGATTTTTGTGTAGAATGTGATGCGTGCCATGCAAGATTCCTCATCAGTTTACGGTTTCAAACCGACGCTCAGCATAAAATTATCGATGATCTGACGCGTTGTTGCACGGTACTCTTCTTCTGCCCGGGAAAATGCCGCTGCAAGCTCTTCCACTCTTCCCCGCGTTGAACGATCCCAGGCGCACCAATTGCGGATGATCGCTTCAGTCACCTCCGGGTGAAACTGCACTCCCCAGGCCGAAGTACCTACTCGAAAAGCCTGATGCGGACAGACCTCCGACGATGCCAGCAGTACACCATCTGCGGGAATATCAAAACTGTCATGATGCCACAGAAAGGAGGTGAATGTCTCGGAAACTCCGCTGAACAATCCGTCTCTTTTCCCGGCAGCGCTAAGATCCACCGATAAAAAACCGAGTTCCTCCCAGCGCTGTGAAACAACCTGCGCTCCGCAGGCGGCTGCCAGCAATTGACCACCCAGACAGATCCCCAGGTAGGGAATTCCGGCTTCAACAACCTGCCTGATCAAAATTTTAAGATCCGTCAGGAAAGGGTAGCGCAGGTCGTCATGAGCCCCCATGGCGCCTCCCATGATGATCAACGAGGAGATCTGCTCCGGTTGCGGCAGCTTTTCACCGCGAAAGGGGTGATGCAGACTATAGGGCGTCTTCAGAAATTCAAGGATGGTGCCGGGGGGGACTTCAGGATCATTCTGGATGATATGCAGACTGCGGCCTGATTGCGCGTAGCTCATGTGCTCAACCCTTTTTGTTGATCCGCACGATCAGGTCACCTTCGAACAGCAACGGATGGCGACGAATTCCGGACAGAAGCCCGGCCACCGGTGCGACCACTTTTTCAATCACGTTGCCACCGAAACTGTCATAGATATAGCCGACCTCTTCACCGGCCCGCACCCAGCGCCCCACGCTCCGGTCGGAGACGAACATACCCGCTTTTTCGGCAAATACACGGTGGGCACTCGGTTTGTCAAAGTAGCAGACATCTTCATCTTCAACCGCGATATCCACCCCTTCCAGAACGCCAATCTTTCCCAGAAACGAAACCATGGCCCGGAAGACCCGTTGACAGTGCTGCAGTTGGACGGTGCCGGCCTGCCCGACCCGCAGCACAAAGCTCTCACCCGGCCAGGCTTTCCAGGAGTGCATCATGGTGGTGGTAAATACCGGTGAAAGCGAACGCTCCATGATCGCCGGTAGTCCGAATTTACGGGCAGTGGCCCGCTCGTCGTCGCTCGGACCGTACAGGCGCACCTGGGAGATTTCTTCAAAATCGATACTGGCGGTGTGAATATCAATGCGATACTCGGCACGCTTGGTGGCCTCCAGTACGGCATAGGCTATGCGCTGGGTTGTTTCGCTGGATGTACTGCCGGGAAACATACGATTGATGTCGGTTTTATCGAAGGGCCAGGTGCGGGTACGCAGGTTGACGCCCAGTACATTGACGGCCGGAATGATCAGTACACGCTTTACCAGCCGCAGTTCCGGATATTTTCCGGCTTCAACACTATTCAGAAAATCAGCCAGACGCGAAAGAATAAAAATGCCGTTGATCTCATCGCCATGCAGTCCGGCAACCAGTGCAATAGCCGGATGTGACGATGACGGACCAATTTCATGGCAGGGAATATCGAATCCGTCCCGGACCGGAGCGGTCATACAGAGCAGGTTGCGCTTCATGGTCGAACTCCTTTGCGCGACATGACCCGTGCCATCAGTGAACCTTCATAAACCAGCGGATATTCGCGCAATGTGAAGAGCACGCCATCTACCGGGGAACGCACTTCCGAGAGAATATCGCCACGAAAGGGGGAGACGACCGTGCCGAGCAGCTCGCCCCGGCGCACGTCGGTCCAGTGCGATGTGGTCGGCAGAAACATGCCCGAAGTCTGAGCGTTTAAAAAGTGAACATTACTGTCATCGGCGATCAGTGCCGTATGCAGCGTTTCCGGCAGATCAACATCCACCGCCAGCACGCCCAGATCCTTCCAGACCGAGAGGATGCCGGCTACCAACTGTTCGCAGTAGTCGGGGGAGATCCGCATGCCGACCCCCATCTCAACCACGAGGCAGGGGGTGCCGCTGTTGTTCAGGCTGTGGGCAACGGTCGTTTCCAGAACCGTCGCAGCACTGTGCAGCCAGATCAGATCCATGTTCATACGATTGGCAATCGGTACCAGCAGTGCTTCAAAATCCTGATTGATGCGCACCTGGGGAATCTCGCGCAGATAGATATTACTGGCATGTATATCCACCACCAGCGCCGCACCCGACAAGGCTGACATGAGTGAAGCCGCCAGGCGCGAGGGGAGCGGACCGGAAGCCGATCCGGGAAAGGCGCGGTTCAGGTCGGTATCGAAAACCGGCAGACCACGGGTCAGTGTGTCCAAACCGAGCGTATTCACAGCCGGATAGAGTTCAACCGTCCCCACAAGAGCGCCCGGTTTGTTGCGTTGCAGTTCCTCAAGCCAGGCCGCCAACCGGTGACAGACATACAGACCTTCCAGCTCGTCACCATGCAGACCGGCCACAATTGCCACGCGCGGACTGTCACCACCTCCGAAAACAGTCCGGCGGATTTCCATCCGTTCGCGGTAGGGCATTTCAATCGTAAAAAATGTTTCTGTTTTTATGGAGGGTGCTTCGGACATCATCGTCCCTTTCTTTTTTTATTGTTCCTGCATCGTTACCGTCACCGTCGGCTGCGTACCGGCAGTGTCGCCCTTGAAACTACCTCGCTGAGGAGCGGCGTCATAGGAATCACGACCGACAGCTACGGCGACATGATGATCATTGGAAAGCAGATTATGAGTAACGTCAAATCCGACCCAGCCTGCCCCCGGCACCAGCGCTTCGGCCCAGGCATGCGTGGTTAGCGCCTCTTCAGCACTGACACCTGGATTCAGATAGCCCATCACGTAGCGGGCCGGCACTCCCCAGGCACGGGCAACGGTGATGAACAGATGGGCAAAATCCTGGCAGACACCGTTCCCCTGGCGGACGGCAGCGACCAACGATCCATGCACCTCGGTAGAACCGGACCTGTATTCAAGCTGACCGGAAGCCCACGCCATCAACTCAAGCAGTGAGTCAAGCAGCGGTCGCTCACGTTGCCAGCGCGGGAGAGCGGTTGAGATCGCCTCGGCGAGCTTCATGGAGGTGGGAGTCACCAGACTACGATGCAGGATATAATCATTCAGCGATGGCGTAGCCCGCACCGCTTGATGAAGCCATTGCAGCTCTTCTCCCGGCGGAACCGCTTCAAAACTGAAGGGATTTTCCTGCATGGTTTCTACTTCGCTTTTCAGGAACGTCACCAAGCGACTATGGGGCGGGATGACACAGAAGTAATCAACCCGATTGCCGAAATAGTCAAGGTAATGTGACAACTCCGCCGCCGGTTCGGTTGTGATACTACAGGACAGCACATTCTGGCGTCGGTCGGAACGAGGCGCCAGACGTAATTCGATATGGTGTTCACGAACTGTCTGGGGGTATTCGAGTACCGTTTCATGCTCTATCAGATAACGCATTACGACTCTCCTTACTGGAAAAACTCTTCTGCCAGGGCGGCATGGAAGGCTGTCAGGCGCCCCAGCAAACTTTCCAGATACTCATGCAGACCATTGTTAAAAATCTGCTCTGACGTTTCACTTACCATTTCGGAAAGCCTGGTAAAGGCCGCCCGAGTAGCGTCCTTCTGCTCAAGGCCGATTGTTTCGAGTGCTGATCCGATATGTTCCACTGAAAATACGATCGAACGGGGAAAGTCGCGGTTGAGGACTACAAACTCGGCAACATCGGCCGGCATGAATCCTGAGTGGTAACTGCGGCGAAAAGCCTCAAATCCGGACAGGGACTTAAGCAGAGCCGCCCACTGGTAATAGTCCAGTGCCGAGCCGACCATTGAGAGGTCCGGCAGAATGATGTGGTATTTTACATCCAGAATGCGGGAGGTCATATCTGCCCGCTCAAAGCAGCCCCCTAACTGGTAAAAGGCGTAGGCTTCGCCGCGCATCATGGTGGAAGCGGACAGCCCGTTAAAGCGTGCTACCTGATTGCGAAGTTCCACAAATAGGGTACCCGCACGTTCGGCGGTCAATGTTCCTTTGAGACGCTCGTCAAATTCCATCCAGATCTCGTTGACCGCCTCCCACATCTCTTTTGAAATGCGGTCACGCGCTACCCGGGCGTTCTCGCGGAACAGCCGCAGACAGGCGCGAATTGAACTGGCATTGGTGCGTCCGGCGCTGATAAACTGCAGTACGCGCGGTGTTGTGATACTGTTGTCGCCATACTGTTCGATGTAGAGCGGTTCTGCAGAGGTAATCTGCAGGATCGGCCGCCACTTGTCTTCTTCGCCCATATCCTCTTCGGCCTCTACCAGATACAGCAGATTAATCTCCATCAAGCGGGCAGTTTCCCCGGCCCGCTCCAGATAGCGGGCCATCCAGTACATCGAATCGGCAATGCGGCTTAACATCAAATCCCCCTCAATCCCCCTTTCGAAAGGGGGAAGAAAATTAATCTGCCAGAACCCAGGTGTCTTTGCTGCCGCCACCCTGCGACGAATTGACCACCAGCGATCCCTTGCGCAGGGCCACGCGGGTCAGGCCGCCCGGTACGACTTCAATCTCCTCACCGTAAATCACGAACGGACGCAGGTCGAGATGACGTGCTTCCAGCTCACCATCCATGTAGCAGGTGTGGCGCGACAGATAGACCACCGGCTGGGCGATGTAGTTACGCGGATTCTCCAGTACCAGATCCACGAACTCTTTGCGCAGGGCCGGAGTTGATGATGGCCCCATCAGCATGCCGTAGCCGCCCGACTCGCTAACCGCCTTGATTACCATCCGCTCCATATTGTCAAAGACGTATTCGCGATCTTTGACGTTGGTCATCTGGTAGGTTGGCACATTGTTGAGGATCGGTTGCTGCCCCAGGTAGTAACGGATGATGTCCGGCATATAGGGATAGACGGCCTTGTCGTCGGCGATACCGCTGCCGGGAGCATTGACGATGGCGACATTCCCCTTGCGCCAGGCGTTGATGACGCCGGCAATTCCGAGCGAAGAATCCGAGCGGAACACCAGCGGATCGAGGAAATCATCGTCAATACGGCGATAAATCACGTCCACCCGTTTGAGACCGCTGGTGGTTTTGAGGTAGACGATGTCATTGATCGTGACCATATCGCGCCCTTCGGCCAACTCAACACCCATCTCCTTGGCCAGGAAGGTATGTTCAAAATAGGCAGAGTTATAGATGCCGGGCGTCAGTACCACGATTTCAGCGTTATCTTTGCCGCGCGGTGACAGGGAGCGCATGGCCGCCAGGAGCAGCGATGGATAATGTTCGACCCGCCGGACACGGTACTTATTGAAGAACTCCGGCAGTATGCGGCGCTCGATAACGCGGTTCTCGATCATGTAGGAGACACCCGAAGGGGTACGCAGGTTATCCTCCAGTATCAGGAACTCCCCTTTTTCATCGCGAATGATATCGATGCCGCTGATGTGGGTATAGATACCGCGCGGCGGGACGATGCCGACGATCTCGCGGCGGAAATCGCGCCCCTGATAGATCAGTTCCGGCGGTATTACGCCATCCTTGATGATGCGTTGCTCGCCGTACAAATCCCCCAGAAACAGGTTCAGGGCCTGCACGCGCTGTTTGAGGCCGGATTCTATCTTGGTCCATTCCGGTGCGGTGATGATGCGCGGGATCAGGTCGAAGGGCCAGATGCGCTCTATGCCTTCATCGCCATCACCATCGCCATAGACGGTAAAGGTAACCCCTTCCGCCCGCAGGGCCAGTTGCGCTTCGTGCGCTTTCGCTTCCAGGGCGTTATTGCCGGTGGCCTTGATATGATCCCAGAGCAGGTGGTAGTGATCGCGGGGGGTAAAATCATCCGCATAAAATTCGTGGTAGGGGGTACGGGTTTTTGAGCCCAACATTCCGGTATGGTTCATACTCAAGCCACTCCTTTGTGCGTAACGATTATTGGCTGATCACCAGAAAACGATCATCAAACCATGGTTCAAGTGCCGGCTTCACATCCTGCCATGCAAGACCCCCGCCACCGCAACCGGGGCGAGGAACAACAATATTCCGCCACCCCGAAATATCTGCCAGAGCCCGCAATTCCTGAGCAGAACGTGCTATGATGCGCAGGTCGGGAAGCGACCACGGGGTCTCTTCCACCGGAAAAGAAACGATCCCGTCATCAAGATCAAATACCTGGTTGCCCTTTTCTTTAAGCAGGCTGCCTAATTTTACAGCAAGTCCGGGGATGCGGACGGTCGCCTCACGGGCCACACCCCGCCCAAAAATCGCCCTGCCGTCAGGTGTCAAGGAACCGTTCGTGGTAATTGCAATGACACTTTCAGCGGCATACTCCCAAATATTCCCAATGGTCTCAAGCATAGACTGCCTCCCGAAATAGCGTTCGTTATAAAATCAACATTAACACCAACAGCAATACCCGCGCCAAAGCGAAGGGTTTTTCTTGTAATTGTATGTACCGTGCGGGAAGCAGCTCAGGTACTGCGGAGTGTTACTGAGGATTGAAGAGAATAAGGCTTGATTTTGGCATGAAATTACTCCCCGGGAGGGGACGACCGGTTCTGATTACGTAGGCGTGATCTTCCTGTTTTTTTTGTATGGTGTCGCTGCAAAAGCTCCAGATCCGATAACTTTCAACCCCCAGAATGGTAATGTCGGCACCAAAGACTGCCCAGTAGTTTTCCTGTAGAGATCTGCCGAAATAATAAAACAGAAAAAAAACTTGTCAAGAAGCTAACAAGGCTGAAACTGCGCCAAATAAACCGTTGATGAGTTTTACTTTTCTTCTCCCTCATTATGCAGTAAAAGTATCGCAATTTTATAATCAGAGGTGAAGGGGTCCTTCAGCTGAAACGGTATATTGACAGACTGCTCGCATTTGCGGTGTTTGTAGCAGAATTGCTGGAAATGATCTGGCAGGCAGTCCTCGATACCGTTGCGGTAATTCGTGAGCGCCGGCGCCCTGTTATCACTGTATTTTGGCGGCAACTCTATTTTTCAGGTTTCGAGGCGCTCTGGGCGACACTGATAGTTGCCGTTTTACTCGGGACCGTGATTGTCAGTCAGGTTGCACGCATTGCCGGATCCGAGAGTGAATACCTGACCGGAAAAATGATGGTCTGGGTGGTTGTGCGCGAACTGGCGCCGCTTATTACCGCGATTATCGTGATTGGTCGCAGTGTAACGGCTATAGCGACTGAACTTGCTCAGATGAAAGTCAGCGGTGAAACGGAATATCTGGAAGGACTCGGCATTCCGCTCGGACACTACCTGATAGTACCGCGCAGCGCCGCTCTCTGCTGCTCGATGATGCTTTTGACCGCTTACAGTGCTGCCGGCACGTTACTGGGTGGCGGGTTGATTGCGTCGTTCGGTTGGGGGATGCCGCTGGCTCATTACAGCCAGGGAATTCTGGCGATATTAACTTTTGACGAGATTGCAACAGCGCTAACCAAGGCGGGGCTGTTCGGCCTTGTCACGGCAAATATTGCCTGTCAGCACGGATTGATAGTCGAACAGCGTGTAACTCAGATTCCACAGGCAGCTACACGGGCTGTCATGCAAAGCCTGATGGCGATATTCCTGATTGACGGATTCTGGGCATTGCTGTTCGGTAAAGGGTAATACAATGCCGCCCCTTTTGTCCATAACAGACGTTCCCATTGCGGGGTATCCACAGGGGGTCTCGTTCACTGTAGATGCCGGGTCATTGGCTGTTGTGCTGACATACGGACAGGAAGCAAACGACTGTATTGTGCGCCTGCTGCTCGGGCTTATAAAAGCTGCGCGTGGCGATGTGTCTCTGTTTGAGGTTCCCCTGCATTCCACAACACAGCGCCAGATCTTTCAGCTGCGTACACGGATTGGAGTCGTCTATCCGAACGGCGGCCTGATTGCCAATCTTACCGCCTGGGAAAATCTGGTTCTCCCGCTGGAATATCGCGGAGATCTTTCAGCCGACGAAATATCGCTGCGCGCTGAATCTGTCCTTCTGCGACTCGGCTATATCGGTTCAGTGACCGCCCCATCGGGAACTCTGTCGATGTACCAGAGACGGCTGCTGGGATTAGGGAGAGCTATGCTGGGCGACCCGGATCTGATGCTGCTCAATGGAATTCTGGATGGCCTGGGAGATAGTGAGTGTCAGAATCTGCTTGCACTCATTACCGCGTTTCATCTCGAAAAACAGGAGCGGATTACGCTGTACTGTACCGCCAATCTGGAAATAGCCACAACGTGCGGCGCCACGCAGATCATCCGACTGAGGGGGAAGTAACAGATGGCCCATGCACAGGACACCCGCTTTGCACATCTCGGGAGGAAACTTGCCATATTTGCAGCATTCGCCCTGGGATTGGTGGTTCTGGCTGTGGTTATGATCGGACGGGAGCGGGATCTTTTCACCAAGAAATACGAGCTGCGCTTCAGCGTAGCAAAAGGGACCGGCTTCACTGCCGGCATGCCGGTAAAACTGTCCGGTTTCCGTATCGGCCGCGTCAAGTCACTCGCGTTGAATGAGCAGGCCGCCGTCGATATTATCCTGCAGATTGATCGCCAGTATCAAAAATGGATCAAACGGGACTCCCGGGTAAAACTGGTCAAAGAGGGCCTGGTCGGTGAAACAGTCGTAGAGGTTTCAGTCGGCTCCACCAATCAGCCGGTACTCCAGGAAAATGAAGTTCTAGCCTGGACGCCAACCAAGTCTTTTGAAGAAGTTGCTGACGAGCTTGCTGAAAAAGTCAAACCGGTCCTGATCGAGGTCCGTGATATTATCGGTTATATCAATGATCCGAAAGGAGACGTAAAGAGCTCGCTGCACAACATCCGACTGTTGTCAGGAAACCTTGAGGAAACCAGGCTGCAGGCGGGACGTTTTATAACTACAACCGGTAATGACGTACACCTTACGGCAGGTAAAGCCGCCGGTGCGATTGAAGCCTCGACCAGGGCGCTGCAGAGCGCAGAACGCTCGCTGACGATAATCGAGCAGCGTCTCCCGCAGCTTCTGGAAAAAACCGATTGTTCTCTGACAAACATCGAGCAGCTGAGCAGCCAGGCAGAGCAGGCCGCCAGTGGGATTCTTCCCCGGGTTCCGGTTTTGCTGGACAAGGGTGAACAGGCTGCTGACGACGCCGGACAGGTGATTGACTCTGTGAAGAGGATCTGGCCGCTCAGTGCCGTTGTCAGCCAACCCGGAGCTGCGCCGCTGCTGCGGAGTGACAGCCATGAATAAACGGTTCGCCTGGATAGCGCTACTCCTTGTGTTGTCCGGTTGTGCCGGCACGCCGCTTCGCGAGCGTTCCTTTCAGGCCCGCGAGGCATTTCGTCATGCCAGCCGGGGTGTCGCACTACATGAGCGCGGCGAGTACCGTTCCGCCGGTCAGGAATTTGCCAGCGCCTACCGGCTGTATGCCGGTATTGACGATCAACAGGGGATGGTGACCTCGTTGATCAATTCGGCACGAACCTTTCGGCAGACGCATCAGCATGCCGCTGCTGAGCGTGAGCTGGCAAAAGTGTACCTGCTGCAGCCCGATACAGCTCTGTTACCGCGCGAACTTCTGTTCGAGGAAGCTCAACTGGCTCTGGCATCCGGAAATCTGCCGCTGGCCCGCGCCAAAGCCAGCGCTTTTCTGAACGGTCAGGAGGGTGAAGCCTCCGCAGCCGGCCATAATCTGCTGGCAATAATCGCCCGGCAGGAGGGTAACCTTTCTGCAGCCCGGCAGGAGGCACACACTGCACTGAGCAGTATCACCAGTCAACAGAGTGCAGAGGCCGGCAATGCTCACCGTCTGTTGGGACAGCTTGATACTCAGGCCGCACACCTCGCTGTAGCGGAAGAACATTTCACCATGGCGCTGGCTATTGATCGCAGCAACAGTAATGGGAAAAAGATCATCGTGGATTTACGGTCATTAGCCGAGGTGGCCGGTCTGCGCGGGAATACGGAGCGGAAGCAGCAGCTTCTGCGGCATGCCCGTGAGGTTGCGCTGGCGCGAGAAGAAACTGAAACGGTGCGAGAGATTGAAGCTCTTATGCACACTACACCAGGAGGGTGACATGAAACAGAAAATGACGTATCTGGCAATGCTTGCAGTAGGCGGAACACTGGCCCTGTCCGGCTGCGCAACCAAGGTGGCAAAGTGTACCGGGGACACCGACACCCCGCAGCACCACTACCTGATGGGAATGAAGGCTCTGGAGGAGGGTAGAATTCCTGTCGCACAGGAGAAGTTTGAGCGTTCGCTCTACTGTAATGAAGAATATTCACTCGGCTATGATGGACTCGCCATTGTAGGAAGCGAAAAAGCCAAAGCCCAGCCGGACTCCGGATTTCGCGCTACGGAGGTAGAGCGGGCTACGGAGAGCCTGAACAAAGGTAAAAAGTTCGCCGACAAAACTGACGAGTTCTTCGATTATTACGTGGCCGGTATCCGCACCCGGTCGACCCTGAAGCAGAAGGGGTGGTTGAGTGACGCGGAAGATGCCTACAAAGATGCCATGAAACTGAAGGTGGACGAGCGTGCTCTGATTTATTACCAGGGAACCGAGGCTGCCACGTATTTTATGGGCATAGCCTACCTTGAAGCTCTTGAGTTCACCAAAGCCCGTGACAACTTTGCCGAAGTACTTAACGCTAAACGCGAGAGCACATGGCACGAGAAGGCCGACAAGGCCTGGAAAAAAGTGGACAAGATCGTCCTCGCCATGGCCGGCATTACCGTAGGGGACGTTGGCAGGAAGATCGCTCTTAAAGAATCGGTGACCCGCGCCGACCTGGCCGCACTTCTGATCGACGAATTGAAGGTCGAAAAGCTGATGGCCGGTCGTATCCCGGTCGCATCCCAGGCGCCCAAGGCTGAGTTCACTCCGGCTGACGTGCTCAGTCACCCCTTCCGGGAGGAAGTTCTGACCCTGATGAAGTGGAAAGTACGCGGCATCGAGCCCAAATACGATGAAACGACAAAAGCATATCTCTTCAAACCGGCAGATCCTGTCAGTCGCGCTGAAATGGCGTTTATTCTGGAAGATGTCCTGATCAAGCTGACCGGCAACGAGTCACTGGCGACCGCCTACTTCGGCCAGGACAAGTCCCCCTTTCCGGATGTAAAATCGACCTCCCCCTTCTACAATGCCGTCATGAATATGACCACCCGGGGCATCATGGAAGGCGAACTGTCAGGTGAATTCCGTATCAGCGATCCGGTGAACGGCGCCGAGGCGCTGCTGGCGATGAGAATGCTCAAACAGAAAATCAATGTGTATTAGCCGATAGCCGGCAAACAGACATATATCTGACAAAAAGGAGACACCACTTATGCAACGCATTACAACGGCACTCGCTGTCCTTTTAGCTCTGGTTGTATCCGCCCAGGCTGACAGTGTTCAGCTCGACGAAACCTTTGCCAAAGCCAACCAGTACCTCAAGAAGGAAAATCTCTCACTGACCGGCAGCCCTTCCGGCCGTGATGACCTGGCCGCCTTCAGCCAGGAGGCGATTCTGTTTTACGGCGAAGCATACGGTAACCCACAGCATGTCAATCCGGCTCAGCGGGAAGGCATGGCCAAGCGTGCTGCAGTGGTGACGGCACAGCGGGCAGTGGCCGAATACCTGGAGGGGTTTGCCATAATAAGTGACACCGTTGTGAATGAGGGTGTGTTGGTGAAAGATGTTATTCGCTCGGCGACAGCCGCTTTTATCAAAGGGACGCAAGTGATTTTCCAGGAGTACAATAAAGAGAAGGACACCGCCGTAGCCTTCATCAAAATCGATCTGCACGGACCCAAAGGGTTCGCCTCGATGCTCTACCAGAAAATGGCGACCGATCCCCAGTTAAAGAAAGCCATTGCCACCGACAAACCCGCCTTCAAAGCTACTCCGGCGGCTCTGGACCAGGCCTATGACGGCCTGATTATCGATGCCAGTGAGCAGGATTTCCGTCCGGCGTTGATCAACCGAATCTTCACGACCAAGGGTGAAGTGATCTACGATCCGGCCAAGATCAGCCAGAAGGTTCTGGTTGAGCAGGGGTGCGGCGAATACACCAACAGCGTGGATAAAGCCCGGGCTGCGCTGGAAAAACGTGGTGTAAAAAACGCTCTGGTGGTCAAGGCCGCCGGCTCGGTTAATAAAGCCGACCTGCAGGTCAGCGATGATGATGCCGTTACGGTTTTCTCCGCCAGCCAGAAGAGCTCCTTCTTCGCCGGCGCAAAAGTCGCATTTGTACTGAAGTAGGAACGGGAAAGCATCAGCATGTCAGATAACGGGAAATGGTTTCTGAGGCCATTTCCCGTTGTCTGTTATACTCCATTTAAAACCTGCTCATCGGGTGTCGTGACCATGATAACTCCCAGAATCCTGCCGATCGTTGTCTCCCTGTTGCTGATTCTGCCCGTTCCGGCGATACATGCCAAGACACTGCTCCTGACCGGTCATCTCTTTGGTGAAGCAGATGTCAGCGAGCAGCTGACGTTCGGGGTGGACCAGAACGTGACCATATTCAGCTACCGCTTCCCGATTCCGGCCAGCCAGAAATCGGCCGGCATCAACCAGCGTCTGGTGAACCATACCATTCAGGCTGATCCGAAACCGGCCACCCAGAAAGATGAGACCGACAGCTACGGCAACCATTTCAAGGTGCTGACCTGGAAAAACCTGAACAGCGATGCCCGCCTGACGGTTTCTTTTGGCGTGGCTATTGATGCTGATCTGACAACGCTTTCCTCCCGGGCCCCCTTTCCGGTTTCACCACCACCATCGGAACTGAGGCCGTATCTGAAACCGACAAAACTTGTGCAGAGTGACGATTCCGAAATCAGTGCAAAAGCCCGGGACCTTGTCACCGGTGCCGCCTCACAGGCAGCGGCGGTGGAGTCGATCCTCAACTTTGTCAGCGATCATATCCGCTATGAGACACCTCCGAAGTCATACGACGCCCTGTTCGGACTGACCACCGGAACCGGCAATTGTCAGAATTTCGCCCACCTCTCGGCTGCCCTGCTCCGTTCCGTCGGTATTCCGGCCCGGATTGCCGTAGGGTTGACGCTTAAGGAAAAATGGAAGGTGCCGGTTGGAAATGATTCGTTTATTGTTCAAGGGATGGGTGAAGGACTGCACGCCTGGCTGGAGGTCTGGTTTCCTGATCTGGGCTGGCTTCCCTGCGACCCGCAGCAGTCACGACAGTTCACCTCGACCCGCCATATCAAGTACAGTCATGGCCCTGAATGCATCGATCTGGGAAGCTCCTGGAGCGGTTCGCCTGTTGTTCCGCATTACAGCAGCGTGCTCAGCAGCAGCTTCAGCCGTGACGATATCGACCTGCGCCTGAACGGTACCAGCAGCGACCCGCGCGGCTACATCGTCAGCAACCAGATCAAGAGCTCCATCCCGGCACCGCTACCGGTCGTTGTCACGCCCATTCCCGAACCGCTGCCGGTTCCCGTTCCCGTAATTGTACCGAAGCCGAAACCTGATCCCGTCATCGTTACGCGTGCGCCACGTCCGCCAAAACCTGTTCCAGCGCCCAAAGCACTACCTGAACCAAAACCGAAACCTGTACCGGAGAAAATCACGCCGGTGCCGCTACTGCCACAACCTCTTCCCCAACCGGAACCGATACCAAAGCCAGAACCAAAGCCTGTGGCACCTGCCCCGCTCAAGGCTGGCAAAGATAGCGTGATTGTCTTCGGTAACCTGCGACTGCCCGGAAAGCTTGCCTTTTTCACGGAACAGGGCAACCGGGGTGAGGCTTCTCTTGAGCGTGAAACCGCCGAATATGTGACCGCACCGGGAAGCGTGTATGCTCAGGCGTTCACTGTTGAGCAAACGATGCGCCTCTCCAGCGTGGCGCTTGGCATGAAGAAATTCGGTGGAGATGGAACCGTCTATCTGGATATCGTCGCTGATGAAAACGGCAAGCCGGGTCTCACCAACGGTATCCGCACCCAGCCGATTTCGCTGGAACGAATCAAGAGGATACCGGGCTACGGCTGGTTGGAATTTCCGATTCCGGAGGATACGGCAGCATTCAAGGCGGGGAAATACTGGATCGTCCTGCGACGATCCGGAGATGCCATCATGAACTGGTATTTCACTCCCGGCAAGCCGTATGGAGGAGCGGATGATACCCGTTCAACGGCTCGTGGCTGGCAGTGGGAGGATATCCTGATGTTTGATTTTGTGTTTAAGGTAACTGGCAGGAACGGGCTTTAATGAGCACAAGGTATCCGGCCACCCCCGACAGCAGCGAACCGAGCAGAATGGCCAGTTTGTCGGCAGAGTCGTAGGCCATCTGATCGGTGAAAGCCAGGGAATCGATGAAAAAACTCATCGTGAAACCGATGCCGGTCATCAACGCTATTCCGTACAGCTGGGTCCAACTGCTCCCTGCCGGCAGTGATGCCAGTTTCAATCGAATGGCCACCCAACTGAACAGGAACACTCCGGTCTGCTTGCCGATAAACAGACCCAGCATGATCCCCAGTGGAACCGGCGTCAGCATCTGCCCCAGCGAGAGACCCCGCAGATCTATCCCGGCATTAACAAAGGCAAACAGTGGCAGAATCATGAACGAGACCCAGGGGTGCAGATCATGCTCGATGCTCTCGGACAGTGTCCGTTCGCTGCGCTCTACACGGGCATCCAGCGGAATCATAAAGGCCAGTGCCACACCGGCCAGGGTGGCGTGCACGCCCGATTTCAACACACTGACCCACAGTACGATACCCAGTAGAATGTAGGCCGCCCGGCGTACGACACCGGCTCTGTTCAGCGCAAGGAGTGCCAGCAGTGCTACGGCTGCAACCGCTATTGAAACCAGTGACAGGTCGGCGGTGTAGAACAGAGCGATTATGATAATCGCTCCCAGGTCATCAATGATTGCCAATGCTAGCAGAAATATTTTCAGAGATGAGGGGACTTTCTTTCCCACCAGCGACAGGATGCCAAGCGCAAATGCGATGTCGGTGGCGGTCGGAATGGCCCAACCATGCAATGATAACGGATCACTATAGTTGAAACCGAAATAGATCAGGGCCGGAACCGACATGCCGCCGATGGCCGCAATGACCGGCAAGGCTGCCTGTGACCAGGAGGAGAGACTTCCCCGCAGCATCTCCCGTTTGACCTCCAGCCCTACCAGTAGAAAAAAGACCGCCATCAAGCCGTCGTTAATCCAGAGCAGCAGCGGCTTGGCAATCTGCAGTGCTCCAAAGCGGATCTCGACCGGTGTATGCAGGAAGGCATTGTAGGCACTTGCCAGAGCGGAGTTCTTCAGTATCAGTGCCGCAACCGTCACCAGCATCAGCAGGATACCGGTCGATGATTCGCGTTCGTAAAATTCTCGTATTCTCGTTCTCAATCGGTTATTCCTCACTATCAAAAAGTGCTTCGAGTACGTCATGGAAGATGTTCTTTGACTGTTTACAAGACTTTTTTTGTCCACTATAGTGCAATCATGATAAGTTGCAATGAATTTATGTGCGATTCAGGTAGCAAGAGTTCCAGAACACTCTGCTTTTAAGGAGGTTTCACATGCGTAAAAATATATTTTGCTTTGTTATGGTGCTATCCCTGTCGGCTGCTGCAGCCTGGAGTGAACCGCCCTCCGCCAGCGATGACAGCCACCTGAAACAGCTTGAAAGCAGAGCTGCGGAAGTGAAATCAGGAAAGGCGGCCGAACTCGCCGAGGACGCGCTGAAAGAAGCTCTTGCCGGTGTGGCGTCTGTGCAGGCGGCTTCGGCAGGCGGAAACCGGAAACTGGCCCGACAGAAGAGTGACATGTCATATCTCCTGCTGGATGTTGCCGAGTCAAAGGCTGAGAAACGGGAACTGCTGGAACAGGTAGCGCTCAAAAGGGCTGAACTGAAAAAGCTTGAACTGCAGTTGGAAAAAAATCTTAGCGGGGAGGAAAAGTAAGATGAAAACTATTCTGACTCTTGTTCTGGCTGCCATGATTCTGACACCGCACACCACGTACGCCGCAGAGCGAGGTAAATCACAGGCTCAAATTGAAACGGCCCAGGCTGCCTTGAATGATTTCAAGACCAAGGCCGGCGCTGATGCCTCGCTCGTTTCCTCAGAGCTTGAGAGCGCCGCGCGCTACCTTGAAAAGGCAGCTGCCGCCCTGAAAGGGGGCGAGAAAATGTTTGGCGGCCTTTCAGACGAAGCTGAACAGGATGTGAACCACGAAACAGCGATGCTGGAGGTGACGCTCAAGTTAGCTGCTACCAAGCTCGAACGGACAAAAATCGGTGCGGAATTAACCTTATTGGGGAAAAAGGTTGATGCCATCAAAGCGAAGCTGAAAATATTTGATGACTTCAGGGCTGAAATCGCGCGCTTAAAAGCTGAATTGGCTACGAATGAAAAAGTCGTCAAGGAACGTGAAGCGCTGAAGGCTGAGAAGAGTGCCCTGGAAGCACAGATAGCCAAGCTCTCTGCGGAGATGACGCAACTTGAAGCATTGAAGGAGGAGAATCTCCGCCTGAATCGAAAGCTGGAAAACATCGAGGTCACTCAGCAGAGTATTCAGGTTCAGCCACGACCAAAGGCAGCAGCACCGGCACCAGAAGCGATAGTTATTCCTGTAAAGGTGGTTGAACCGCCAGTAGCGGAAAAGGGTATTGCGGCTCAGACTGAGGCAAATCCACCGCCTCCGGCACATGAGGTTGCACCACCTGTAGAAGCTGCTGAACCGCCGGTCACGGAAAGAATGCCGGACGTTGTAGCAGAACCTGAAAAGGTGAGCGGAGCCGAACCTTCAAAACCTGAAGAGGCACCTGCTCCGCTTGATGCAGCATCTTCCGCTGAAAAGTAACTGGTGATCATCGATGAGCGGGAGGTTGACATGCGCGCAGTAATCTCGTTAGCGATTATTATTGTCATGCTGACAACCTTAGCTGTGGCAGCACCTCAGAATCAACCGCCAGCTGCTGCATTGAAGACTGTACAACCGGCTGTTTCGCCACAGCCTGAAGCCATGGTTACGCTCGATAGTCAGCCGCTGTTTCCAATCAGGGTCCGGGTGCTCTCGTTTTCACCGGAAGACCGGGCCCGCCTCATTTCGGCCCGCCTGGCCAAGCTTGTTAGAAATCCGCTCTTCAATATCGATTCACTTAAAGTGGCCGATGGCGAGTCCACCAGCGATATCGTCTCCGGAGACACGATCCTGATGAGTGTGACGGAGGCAGAAGCTCTGGCTGAAGGGAAGACGCGCCTGGCTTTGGCTGAAGAACTGGCCGGTAAGATACGTGCGGCGGTTGTGGCACGTAATAAAGAGTACAGTACTCAGTCGCTTCTATCCGATGCTCTCTACACGGTTCTGGTGACGCTGGTGCTGATCGGCGCACTGCTGCTGATTAATCATTTTCATCCGAAAATCAGGGCGAAAGTTCATTCCTGGCGCGGTACCTATATCCGCTCGATCCGCTTTCAATCCTTCGAGCTGCTGCACGAAGAACGGATTTCCCTGCTGATCAACGCCATCCTGAATGTGACCCGAACCGCTCTCGTGCTCGGTCTGTTTTTTCTGTACATCCCGCTGGTGCTGAGTTTTTTTCCCTGGACCCACGGCGTGGCGGCCAAACTGCTGGCCTATACGCTGGCCCCGCTGGATACAATCTGGCAGACGTTCGTGGCGTCGCTCCCCAAGCTGTTCTTTCTGCTGGTGATTATTGTTATTACCCGTTACACCATCAAATTTATGGGATTCCTGTTTTCTGAAGTCGAGAAGCAGACCATCACCATACCGGGCTTTTACCCGGACTGGTCCGAGCCGACCTTCAAAATAGTCCGGTTTTTAATGCTGGCTTTTGCCGCAGTAGTCGCATTTCCCTATCTGCCGGGATCCGACTCGCCGGCCTTCAAAGGGGTATCAATTTTTTTGGGGGTGCTCTTCTCGCTCGGCTCGTCTTCAGCGCTTTCGAACATTGTGGCGGGTGTCGTCCTGACCTATACACGGGCTTTTAAGGTGGGGGACCGCATCAAAATTTCGGATGCGGTCGGTGATGTGATCGAAAACAATCTGCTGATTACCCGTATCCGGACTATCAAAAACGTCGATGTCACGGTTCCGAATGCCATGGTCCTTGCCAGTCATATCACCAATTACAGCTCATCGGCTGAGGAGCATGGTCTGATACTTCATACGACCGTTACGATCGGTTATGACGCTCCCTGGCGTCAGGTGCATGAACTGCTGATCGCTGCAGCGCGTGCAACAGAAAATATCCTTGAACTGCCGGCACCGTTCGTTCTGCAGACAAGCCTCGATGATTTCTACGTCAGCTACCAGATCAACGCCTTCACAGATAAACCGGCGGTCATGGCCCGCACCTACTCGGTACTTCACCAGAATATCCAGGAAAAATTCAACGAAGCCGGCGTAGAGATAATGTCGCCGCATTATTCAGCGCTGCGGGACGGGAGCATGATCACAACTCCCGAACCGTATCTGCCTGAATCGAACAAACGGAGAGCTACATCATAATCCGTGCAAAATCATCAAGCACACTGTTGGGCAGGAAAATTTTGAGATGGCGATATTCTGAACGATTGGAGATTTGCGCGAGAAGCAACGGAACTCTATCGCTGTTCCTCCTCAGTCGGAATTGGGCTTTCAGGCCGCTTCAAAAGGAACTCTCTTCCAATTAATTTCTAGCCAGGCAAGCCCGATCATTATTTTGTTGAAGGCTGAACCAATTATGGTACATTTCTGATATGGTCCAGATTAATTTTATCCTTAATGTGAACTTTTATCGCACGGATGCCGGAAATGAGCCGGTGCGTGATTGGCTTAAAGAAATTCCACGAGACGATAAGTGAATCATTGGCGAAGACATCAAAACAGCTCTGCTTGGCTGGCCGTTGGGAATGCCGCTTATCAGAAAGATTAACAAGAATCTTTGGGAAGTTCGCTCGTATTTGACGTACGGCATCGCGCAGCTTTTCTTTACTGTCAATGGGAGCCAAATGATTCTGATGCACGGATTCATCAAAAAATCAAATCAGACACCACAAAACGAACTCAATACGGCAACCACAAGATTAGGTAACTATTGGAGGAAAAAACGATGAATAACATTCACTCGGGATCAGATTTTGATGATTTTCCGCAAGAAGAAGGCTTGTTGGAGGATGTAGAAGCAACTACAATCAAGCGGGTTGTCGCGTATCAGATTGAAAAAGAGATGCAGAAATCAAACCTCTCAAAAACTGCACTTGCACACAAGATGCACACAAGCCGCTCGGCACTGGACAGATTGCTCGACCCAGGGAATGTTTCCGTTACATTACAGACACTAGAAAGGGCGGCACTGGCACTTGGAAAACGATTGAAAGTAGAACTCGCCTAGAAAAACTGCTGCTAAATATCCCAACAGAAACATTCAAAAAGAAAGAAAAAGCAGAAAGGCAAAACAAGTTTCCAACCAGAAAGTCAAACCAGTCTAAAAACCGGCGGGCCAACTTCATGCCCGTTTAACAAGGATACCCAATTCAGTGCCACGCAGCAAAATTCTCGCACTACATCCATTTATTTACCAAGGACAGGAAACCAATGAAAACTGCAATTCTTATGATGGCTCACGGCAGCCGTATAGCCGAGGCTAACGATGCTGCACGTGACGTGGCTAAAATGGTTCAGGAAATGACCGGCTTTGAAATTGTCGAAGTATCTTTCCGCGAGATGCACGAACCGGATATCCAGCAGGGGATTGATACCTGTGTTGCGCGGGGTGCTAAACGTATCCTGCTGATGCCGTATTTTCTCTTTATGGGAGCCCATGTCCAGCATGACCTGCCCGAAGAGATTGAAACCGCACAGAAGCGTCATCCAGGTTTGATCATGGCGATGGGTGGGCATCTGGGAGCACACCGCAAGCTGGCCGAGATTGAAGCCGAGCGGGTCGGCGAAGCGCTGGAAAGGTTGGGGTGGAACTGATGGAATCTTTGACCATGAAACCGGAAGAGATTGAAACCGAGTCGTTCCGCATCATTGATTGTGAGGCGGGTGATCATGGCTGGGCAGAATCGGAATGGCAGATTGTGCGCCGAGCGATTCATACCAGCGCCGATTTTGAGTATGTACAATCCATGGTGCTTTCCGATGACGTCGTTGAGGAGGCTATTGCAGCACTCACGAGTGGAGCTGGAATAGTCACCGACACGAATATGGCTCTTTCCGGCATCAGCAAACCGCGCATGGCGGCGTTCGGATGTGCGGTGTCCTGTCATGTGGCTGACTCTGATGTGGCCGAACTGGCCACGCGTGAAGGCATTACCCGGTCGATTGCTGCCATGCGTAAAGCTGTTGCCAATCCGGCCAACCGGATTTTTGTGATCGGCAATGCCCCGACGGCGCTGTTCGAACTGCTTCGGCTTGTTGAAGCCGGCGCCGCAAAACCGGCGCTGATCATCGGTCTGCCGGTTGGTTTTGTCGGAGCCGAAGAGAGTAAAAATGCCCTGGCTGCCGGAGGGCATGCGATTCCATTCATCACCAATATTGGTCGCAAAGGTGGCTCAAATGTGGCAGCAGCCGTGGTGAATGCGCTGACGATTCTGGCTACCGAACGGCAATGAAAAAAACAGTCCGCTCAGGCCCTTCGACTCCGCTCAGGACGGGCTACACGACCGGAGCATGCGCCGCCGCTGCCGCAAAAGGTGCTGCTCTGATGTTGATGCAGCAGGTTGGTATCGCTGACGTCAGTATTGATCTTCCAACCGGAGCCGTAGCCGCCTTTGAACTGCATGGCCAGTCGTTTTCGGAGCATGAGGCGACTTGCTTTGTCATTAAGGATGCCGGCGATGATCCGGATGTGACTCATGGTGTCGAGGTGTGGGCGCGGATCGCGGCAAATCCCCCCCGACCCCCCTTTATTGAAGGGGGGAGTGAAATCAGAATCAAAGGTGGAACAGGCATCGGCAAGGTTACCAAGCCTGGATTGGCGATCCCCCCCGGCGAATGGGCCATTAATCCGGTGCCACGCAAGATGATCGAAGCATCTGTGCGGTCAGCCTTTTCACTCCATGCCCCTTGCCCCTTGCCGCTTGTAGTAACTATTTCCATCCCCGACGGTGAGGAGCGCGCTAAAAAAACCCTTAACGCCCGTCTCGGAATTATCGGAGGACTTTCGATTCTGGGGACTACCGGCATTGTGCGCCCCATTTCAACTCAGGCCTGGACCGACACCATTGACGCTGCGCTGGACGTCGCCAAGGCATGCGGGTGCGAGAATGTTGTCCTCTCCACCGGTCGCAGCAGCGAGATGGCTGCCCAGAATTTTTTCACCCTTCACTCCTCACCTCTCACCCTTCCAGAAGAGGCCTGTATCATGATGGGCGATCACGTTGCTTATGCCCTTCAGGCCTGCGCCAAGCGCGGCTTTATGCAGCCGATCATCGCCTGCCAATTTGCCAAGCTGCTTAAAATTGCCTGCGGGCATGAGAATACCCATGCCGCCGCTTCTGATCTGGATCTGGCCGTTCTGCGGGGATGGGCTGAAGCGGCCGGGTTTTCAGCTGAAATCATCGCTCTAATCAATCAGGCCAATACTGCCCGTGAAATTGCGGTTGCCAGCGGATTTGATCCGCCGCTCATGCAGCTCGTAATGTATCATGCCCGGCAGGCAGCGGCCGTCCATGCACCTGGTTCAGAAGTGCTGCCCCTGCTCTGTGGATACGACGGCGGTGTTATTTCGAGCTCTTTACATTTTTAGTGTGGTAGTGTATGAGATATCTACCGTTTTGGTTAGAGTGTTTTATCGGGAACCGTATGAGCTCCTCTCCGCGCTACATAACATCGTTGCTTATGGCGGCCATCTACCTGCTGATGGTTTTTAGCCCATTGGCTCCGCTTGCCATGCATTCAAAGCGGGTGGCGCATGCTGTGACGGGAGAATGTTCGGGCGATTGCCGGATTGACGGCTGCTCACTTGAGCATAGTGCTGCACATGCCTGCTGCTGCTGGCAAAAGAAGCTGAAAGGGGCTGTGGCTCATGCCGACGAGCATGCCGTACCTACGGTTGTAAAAATCAAAAAAGCGGCAAAAAGCTGTTGCGCTGCATCGCAGCCTGCCGGACATGATCACGATTCTTCTACCGCATCCAACGAAACCACCCGTAAAGGAACCGCAAAAACGACTACTATCGGTACTGCTCCCTGCGGCAGCAAGCTCTTTGCGCTGTGGGGTTTTGAGAAAATGCCGCACCTGCCGCACCTGTTTACGGCAGAAAATAGTACTCCTCTGGAAAAAAGCTGTTCTTCCTCCATACCGTTCAGGCTGACGTCCCGCTACAACGACCCACCCGATCCGCCTCCTCAAATCAGCAGAACCTGAAACTCTAAAATAACCTGAAGCGCGTCTGAAACAGTATCACTCCCGGTTGGCAAGCTTATGTGCACTTCCGGTTTATCTGTTCAGACCTGTTGTCGCCCCCTGCTTTTTTTCAGGGTGCCAGCATATATGGTTACAATTATCTGCAGACAATAAATTATGGATCGTTATGAAGCATCAAACCGGCTTACATATGAAGCAGGCCAGAACCGCCGGGCTTGCGGCGACACTGCTGCTGCATGCCGCTCTGCTCTACGGTCTCTGGAGTTACCACCTGATACCGCCACCGAATGAGGCGCTGACCATGTTTGTAAGCGTCATTAATCCTGTTTCAAAGGCAAAAAATGCCGGACCGCCTGTCCCGCAAACTCCTCAACCAGATCCGGTCAAACGGGAAATACCTCGACCAGTTGCGCCTTCAGCTCCACTGATTCTGGCGAGCCCGAGGCCGGTTACGTTGCCATCTGAACCGGTTGTACCGCCTGCGCCGGTTGTAAAGGTCCAGCCAGCCCCTCAACCGCTGAGTTTGCCTGCTGTTTCCCGGACGGAAAATGTATCGGCATCTGTTTCAGAAGCTCAACCGGTACTTCTGGCCGGTGAACTTTCAGTAAGCTGCGCGGAGCGGACGGCGCCTTCTTATCCGAAGCAGTCGCTCCGGCTTGCCGAACAGGGTAAAACCGTTCTGTTGGTCGAGCTGGATGAACGTGGCCGGGTGGTTACGGTCGATGTAAAGACATCGTCAGGCTTTTCGCGACTTGATGAGGCCGCTGTCAATGCGGTAAAAAGCTGGCGCTGCAGCCCGGCCAGACGTAATGGGGTCGCAGTGCGTTCGGTTGCCGTGCAGCCATTCAATTTTGCGTTAAAAGGACGCTGACATGGAACAGAAACTCGGATTTGCCCATTTTATTTCACAAACTGATGGTGTTGGTTTAGCAGTACTCCTGCTTCTGATCGGGATGTCGGTTGCCAGCTGGTATCTGATTCTGACCAGAACGATAGCAAACTTTTCCGCCCGTAGACGGGCCGATCTGTTTCTTAAAAAGTTCTGGGAGGCCGAGTCATTGCAGGACATGGAAAAGATCCTGCAGTGTGAAGATGCAGATAACGCCTTTGCCGAACTCGCCAACCAGGCCTTGACTGCAGGGCGGGACGGAAGTCGCCATGGTGTTCAGAAACTAGCGTCGGCCGGCGGGCTTTCCGAGTTTGTTACTCGTGCCCTGCGTAATGCTCTCGAACAGGAGGCCGCCCGCAGTGAAACCGGCTTGACCGTGCTGGCAACTGCCGGTTCGGCTGCTCCCTATATCGGTTTGTTCGGTACCGTCTGGGGTATCTACCATGCTCTGGTGTTTATCGGGTTGAGCGGTCAAGGAACATTGGAAAAGGTGGCCGGTCCGGTCGGTGAAGCTCTGATCATGACCGCTGTCGGCCTGGCTGTCGCCATCCCGGCTGTATTGGCCTACAACTCGTTCAATCGTCGCAATCGTATCTGGCTGGCCCGTCTGGACGGTTTCGCCCATGACCTGTACATGCTGGTTACCGTTGGTGAAAAGACATCAACGGACTCACCGTTTGAAGTGCGGCAGAATTCTGCCGTGCAGACTCGCTGAAAAGGAAGCGGATATGGCAATCGGAAGTTTTAATCAACGCCGCCAGCAGGGGCCGATGTCAGACATGAACATGGTGCCGATGGTGGATGTCATGCTGGTGCTGCTGGTCATATTCATCATCACGGCACCGCTCTTAACCCATGCGGTCAAGGTTGATCTCCCCAAGGCATCCAGTTCTGCCAATATTACCAAGCCTGACCATATTCAGTTCGGCATACGCAAAGACGGCTCACTGTTCTGGAACGGGGAATCCGTTTCTCTGGTTTCACTGTCGGCACGGTTTGCAGCCGAAGCAAAAAAAGAGCCGCAGCCGGAGCTGCACATTCGTGCCGACCGGCAGGCATATTACGAACTGGTGGCTCAGGTTATGTCCAGTGCTACCAAGGCGGGCATCACGCGAATCGGTTTTGTAACCGATCCGAGCAACGTTCAATAAAGGAAGAACATCATGAAGAAGCTGCACACGATTATGCCGGTTGCCGTACTGCTTGTTCAGCTGAGCTCCGCAGCGTATGCGGAAAAGGTTGAAGAGTTATCGGAAATCACGGTCTCAGGAACACAGGAAGAGTCTTCGGCCAGTTCTGCAAGTACATCCCGTCTTAATGAAGCGGGTCTGGGGTCACAGAAGGCTGCAACCAGCGATAGCGCGCGACTATTACAAGATGTTCCGGGAGTAAGTCTTTACGGAGCAGGGGGCATTTCAAGTCTTCCTGCCATTCACGGACTGGCGGATGACCGTATACGTGTTCAGGTGGATGGCATGGATCTTACGTCGGCCTGCCCCAACCATATGAATTCGGTGCTTTCCTACATCGATCCGACCAAGGTTGCCAAAGTCACCGTGTTTTCCGGTATCACACCGGTCAGCGTCGGGGGTGACAGCATCGGAGGTTCTATACAGGTGGAGTCAGCATCGCCCGAATTTGCCGACGCCGGTGAGAACGTACGTGTCAAGGGGAAGGCCGGTTCGTTCTTCCGTAGCAACGGCACCGCCTTTGGCTACAATTTCGGGGCCACACTGGCCGGACGATGGGTAAATGTGTCGTATAGCGAGTCAAGCTCTCAATCGGATAATTACAAGGCCGGGAGGGGCTTTAAACCGGTTACCCAGGGGCAGGAGGGCGGTCCGCTGATCCCCGGAAATGTTGTCGGATCGTCGTCATACAACGGAGCGACAAACAGGGATATCGGTCTGGCGCTACGCTACGAAGGGCACCTGATGGAGCTGAATTTGAGTCGGCAGGAGGTCGATTTCGAGGGTTTTCCAAACCAGCGTATGGACATGACCGCCAACAGAAACAGTCAGATCAACCTGCGCTATACGGGCCAGTATCAGTGGGGCGAACTGAAAGCACGCATCTACGGCCAGGACACCGCACACAAGATGGACATGGGATCTGACAGGTTCTTTTACGGTACCGGCATGCCGATGGAAACAAAAGCCGAGACCAGAGGGGCGCAGCTGCAGGGGAACATCATGCTCTCTGAAAAGGATACCCTGCGGGTAGGCGCCGAGTATCAGAATTATACCATGAACGACTGGTGGCCGGCGGTCGGAGGCTCAATGGGGCCGAATGCGTTCTGGAATTTGGATTACGGACAACGGGAGAAATTTGATGCTTTTGTTGAATGGGAAGCAGAGTGGAATCAGCAGTGGCTCAGCCAGCTGGGTGTCCGCAGCGACACAGTTGTGACTAATGCGGGCCCCGTTCAGGGGTATGATAATGGTCTGGCCGGACTCTGGGGCAACGATGCGGCTGCTTTCAACGCGCGGGGGCATGAGCGGACCGACCATAACTGGGATCTGACGGCTTTGGCGCGCTATACCCCGGGTGCGGCGCAGAGCTATGAAGTCGGGTATGCGCGTAAATCACGCTCGCCGAATCTCTACCAGCGCTATCCCTGGGCTACCAATGCCATGGCGGCCTTGATGAATAATATGGCCGGAGATGGCAACGGCTATGTCGGCAATAATGACCTGAAACCCGAGGTGGCCAACACGGTCAGTGTCACCGGCGACTGGCATGCAGCCGACAAAGAGCAGTGGGGAATAAAGGCGACCGGCTACTATACGTACGTGCAGGACTACATTGATGCGCAACGCTGCGACTTCGGTCAGTGCAGCCCCGCGAACGTGGCTGCCACAAACGGATTTGTGCTGCTTCAGTATGTAAATCAGTCTGCCCAACTGTACGGTCTGGATCTTTCCGGGCATGTGATGTTGGGAAAAACGGTCGATTTCGGCAGTTTTTCCGCGACCGGGCTGCTGAATTACGTCAGGGGTGAAAACAAGACCACGGGCGATAATCTCTACAACATCATGCCGCTGAATGCGAAGCTGTCTGTTATCCAACGCTTGGGGGGCTGGTCTAATACCCTCGAATTACAGGTGGTTGCGGATAAGGAAAAGGTGTCGCAGGTCCGCAATGAGATGCAGACCGGAGGCTACACTCTCCTCAATCTGCGCAGCAGCTACGAGTGGAAATATGCCCGGCTTGATGTCGGTATCGAAAATCTCTTCGACCGCTTTTATTCGACTCCGCTGGGGGGCGCGTACGTTGGTCAGGGGGCGTCGATGACAACAAACGGCATTGCGTGGGGAGTTCCTGTCCCCGGCATGGGGCGCTCGTTCAATGTCGCGCTGAACATGCACTTTTGAAACAACACAGGGTAAAAGGAAAAAAAATCATGAACATCAGCGAGAGCATAATATTTAGCACGGCGTTAAGATTCGTTTTTCGTAGGGGCTGCGTCCCAGACCCGCCCTCGATGCAATTGTCTACAATGATGCCTGTTGCAACAAGGGCGGGTCACGGACCGCGCCCCTACAAAATCTCAATTTTATACCGTTTGCAGTATATCTTTAAAAAAGAACGGGTTGTCTTCAGTATTTCAGCTTTGATTCTGATGCTTTCGGGGGCTTGCGGTATCACAGGCCCTTCAATCGAAGCGCGCCAGCAGACTATCAGTTTCGGCACTGCTCCGCAGTTGTCTCAAGGAGGCAGCGCAACCGTTACGGCCACAGCCAGTTCCGGCCTGGCAATCAGCTATAGCAGCACGACGCCAAACGTCTGCACTGTTGATGCCGGTACGGGTATTGTCACTGATCTTATCGGCGGCACCTGTACCATTGCCGCCAATCAGTCCGGAAATTCTACATTTGCTCCGGCACCTCAGGTGACACAGAGTATTACGGTCAATTTCAATCCCGATCAGACAATCAGTTTTGGTCCAGTGCCTGTACTGAGTTTTGGCGGAACTGCACGCGTAACGGCCTCAGCCAGTTCCGCGCTGGCGGTACGTTACAGCAGCATGACTCCAACGGTCTGTATGGTTGATAGTACCAGCGGTCTGGTAACCGATCTTACGGTCGGGACGTGCAGCATTGCTGCAGATCAGCCAGGCGACACCTACTTCAATCCGGCTCCGCGGGTGATACAGAGCATAACAGTTTCTGCTCCATCAGGTAGTACGGTTCCCGCTGCACCTACCGGAGTTCTTGCTACAGCGGGTACTGTTTCCAATACGGTTAGCGTTATTGTCGGTACAACCAACAGTGGGGGCAGTCCAATCACCGGCTATACCGTGACTTCCAAGCCAGCCGGTATCAGTGCGACCGGGACTGCATTTCCTCTTACGGTCTCCTGTCCGTCAACATGTTCCGGTTACGCTTTCTCGGTTACTGCTGCGAACGCCCTTGGTAGTGGAGCGCCGTCAGAGTATGCCGATGTTATAACTGCCTATAACGTAGTAGAAACATTTTATGAGCCTGATACACAGCCCAATAATTCAATATTTATCGGATCGTTTACGTTCAACGCTACAACCGGCACGGTGACGAATCTTCGCGGCACTCTGAGTGAATCAATGACAGGCGGGGCGGTTGGTTATCCGAATGACACGATGACCTGGTTAACGCTCAATAATCAGCTTTCGTCAGTTTATGAGCCGACGCTGGGAGGTGTGCTGGTAACCACCTTTCTGTTGCCGACAACAAACACTCTTTCGACAGCGTGGGGCGGGAATGGATGGGAGCCGGGCACAGGAAACAGTCAGTATTACGGTTTTCCGGGTGCCCTCAACCCCAAAGCTGGCGGGGTAGGCAATGCCTATGCCAGGATATTCGTTAACACAGCGAATCCGGCGGCAGCGTTGACACAGGCTCAAGTCGACAAACTGGCGTATGCAGACTGCGCCGCTGGCGGCATGATGAGCTCAGTCTGTATGACCGGGACGACGATTGCCGGGTATGGAACGGTCGGTTCGATGAGTGGTTACCCCAAATCTCAAATTATTACGAAAGGATTAGCAGAATAAGTTTCATGTTCAGACTACCCCGCTTCATACCTGCACTCGTGCTTGTCATCCTGTATGCGACGATTGTCGTCAGTCCGCTTGCGCCTCTTGCTATGCGTACGGAGCTGGTCGCCCAAATTTTAATCGGCGAATGTGCCGGCGAATGCTCGCTGTGCGGCTGTTCTACGGAACGGAGCGCCAATCATACCTGCTGCTGCTGGCAGAAAAAGTTACTGGCTGGACACGACGACGAACATTACGAAGATCATGGCGACGACCAGGATCAGGCTGATTGCTGCAAGAAAAACCAGACCGGTACAAAAAACATACTGACGACTATCAGTTCACGACCCTGCAGCAGTGGGAAAACCGCTGCATTGCTGGGTGTGGAGCACGGGGATGTCTTCCCGTATGCTCTCGGCACGACTGATCCTGTTGTGTCGGAAGCGACCTTAACGGCACGCAGTCCTGACTGCACAATTGATTGGCCTGGTGAACCTCCGGACCATCCCCCCCAAATCTCTTTCCTTGCAACCTGAATTTTTTTGTGAACGACCTAATTCAGAAAAAGGAGAGATGTATGAATATACGATCACTATTTGTAATAGTTACATTATTCATGGTTATTCTTGGATCCGGAGGGCAGGCGCAGGCAGCAATGGCCTATTCTACCCCGCCGAGCTGGATGCCAATGACCATGCTTGACATCAGTTTCGATGCGACCACCAACAAGCTTGCCATAGTACCCACCACGTTTGCTGCACCATTGTCGACCAACACAAATATGATGGGGGCACCCACGGCGGGAATTGCCGGTTTCGACCCGGCCCAGCCCTATGCTGTTCTCAACAGTACTGCTTTCAGTCGTCGCTTCGGCTGGAATGATGCCAATGAAATGACCGCTGCCGCGATCCTGCCCGCAGTGCAGGCATATTATGGACCAAATGCCAACATCTGGATCCAGAGTCTGTCACAGTCCCCGGGGCTCAATACCTACCAGGCTATCGGTGCTGATGGGCTCGAAATGAGTAACACCTATCGACTCATCTTTGGTTACAACACGAGTGATCCCAAGAAGTGGAAATGGGACGGCATGATGGACCATAACACCAATGCAGTGGCGTTCAGTTCTCTGATAAAACCAAACCAGTTTTTTTCAGCCTACTACAAGATTTATGTGGGTGACGCGACCGGCAATGAGCTGCTGGTCGATAAAAACGGCGTTAAGGTTGCCTCGGCAGCCACAGACACCATCTGGGGTTGGCAGGGACCACCCTTTGTTTTTACCAGCCAGACCGGGGTAGCTACCAGTACTTCACGTGAGTCCGATGTCTATACCCATACAGACGCCAACACTACGATTGCCATCACCGGCGGGGACGGTGAGTATGCCATCTCCACCGATGGCGGAACTAACTGGAGCGCCTGGACCGCGGTAGCCGGAACGATAAACACCAATGACAAAGTCAAAGTGCGCCAGACATCTTCCGCAGCTGCCGGAACGACAACGACCGCTACGCTGGCTATCCCGACGGCCAACGGCTCAGGACAATTTCGTGTCACAACGGTTGGTTCGATAACAACTCCTGCAGCATTCAGCTTCACCAGCCAGACCGGTGTTGCCATCAGCACTCCCATAACATCCAGTAATGCAACAGTTTCCGGCATCAATGCACCGGCCAGCATCTCCATAAGCGCTGGAGGAGAATATGCAATTTCAACAGATGGTGGAACCAATTGGGGTAGCTGGACTTCCGTAGCCGGTACCATAGCAAACACCAACAAGGTTAAGGTGCATCTGACCTCTTCAGCCAACGAGGGTGTCACCTCTTCGACAACTCTGACCATCGGCGGTGTCTCCGGCAAGTTTGTCGTGACCACAGGCACCTCTGTTACGCCTTCGCTCTCCTTCACACCGGTAACCAATGCTCCTGCCAATACCTCCGTTTCCGGCATGCCATTTTCTGTTACCTCCAATGCCATCACTGTTACCGCTGACTCTACCATCAGCGTAGCCGGTGGCATAAATCCGGACTACCAGGTCTCAACAGACAACGGAGTTAGCTGGAGTGCTGCGTCTACTACTACTCCGGCCACTGTTGCGACGGGAAATCTGGTAAGGGTGCGTGTGGTTCCTGCAACAACACCATTCACGACATCGGTCACCAACCTGAATCTGGGTAGTTTTGTCGCCAGCTTCAGCGTAACCACCGGTTATGCAAATCCGCCTTCCTGGATGCCGATGGCCATGCTGAATGTGGAATATGACTCCGACACCAAAAAACTAATGGTTCAGGATATAAACTCTCATCCCTCGTTCCCTGGAACGACCATGCCGGCCCTGACATATATTCCGGCCGGAACGTATGACCCGACTAAACCCTGGAGCGCTATCAATGGCGGGGTGGCTATCAGCCGTCAACTCGGCTGGGATGACAGTTCCGCGCTTCACGGATCCGGGTTGACACTGCCCGGCAGTCTTCCCTATCAGGTTCAGGCCATGTATCCGGGAGGCAGCATCTGGATCGAGCGCGTTTCACAGTCACACGGTCTTGAAACCTATTTTGCTGACGGTATGTTCGGAGTCGGCGGGACCAGTAGTGGTGCATTAACAGGTACGCCTCAGCCCTATTCAAACATGATGACTGGCCTGCCGATCGTTTACGCCAACAACTATACCGGCATATTCGGTACAGGTGGCAGCTCAACCAAGTGGAAGTGGGACGGCACCATGATCCACAATGTCTATGCAGTTCCGGCAGCCTCCATCACCGAGCCGAACCAGGTCTTCACCGCCACCTATAAGGTCTATGTAGGCGATGCCACTGGTACCGAGATATTAAATACGGACGGAAGCTCCACCAGCACCACTGAAATTTGGAGCTGGAAGGGGCCGGCATCGCCTTTTATCTTTAGTTTTACTGGTCAAGCCGATGTACCCACCAGTACTTCAATTGAATCGAATACCATAACGGTTGCCGGGATTGCCGCTCCGGCTTCGATCTCTGTAATTGGAGGCGAATATGCTGTTTCCACCGACAGCGGTGCCAATTGGAGCGTATACTCAAAAAGTGCGGCAACGGTAAGTGCCGGCAATCAGGTAAAAGTTCGCCAAACTTCTTCGTCCATGCCGGGAGCCACTTCCAACACTACGTTGACTATCGGAACTATCCCTGGAATTTTCAGCGTCACTGCAGTCAAGAGGAATGGTTCCAGCGGAACAGGTGCAGCACCTTCCATTGCCGATGCACTCAAGACTCTGCAGGGATTCTTTGATCCCACAAAACTGACTCCGGCGGAAAAGATACGTTATGATGTAGCGCCGCTTGCTGTTTCCGGTGCTCCGCAAGGTAATGATGTCATCGATATTGCTGATGTTATTTTGATTTTGAGAAGAAGTATCGGTATCGGCAGCTGGTAGTAAGAGGTACATCAACCCCGCCTGCTCTCTGAGCAGGCGGATCTTACCAATAAGGAGATTCACTTCTATGATTAAAAATATTTTGCGGTCCAGTATCTTTTTATCAGTTTGTTTAATGTTTGCAGCGTGTGGGGGGGGCGGAAGTAGTACACCTACGAATACAACAGCAACTCTCAAGGTTAATTTGAGTGGCGACCTCGGTACACAAACCATAGCCGGTACCGGTTTTACCGTAACTCTACCGGCCGATGTGACACCGGCCCAGGTTAACGGTGCCGTTGCAACCACTGTTGTCACTTCGTCCGGTACGTTTACCGGAAACACAATTGCGCCGGTAGTTACCTATACTGTAGCAGCTGGTACAACCAAAGGAACACTCCAGATAGTGCTGGCCAGTTCAGAAGCTGCAGGTGTGAATACTGTCGGTGAAGTAGCGACAATAACGCTGCAACTGGCTAACGGCGCGGCTCCCGTGGCTGCTGATTTTAATCCCCTGACCGCTGTCAACGCTACCGACACTCTCGGGGCACCCATTGCGGGCATTACGTCGGCTACAGTTTCTGCAGTAACCTTGCAGTAACTGTCTCGGCATTCACATGAGTGCGCTGATGTTGCGCGCTCAGGTGAATGCGCCCCATTTCCTGACTGACAATCTTTCTGGAAATATACTCAGCAGCCTGCTATTATCCCAATCACATTTTTTCACCGATCACATTTGAGGAGTATCACTATGAAAAAACAAATTATCGCATTATTCGCCGCTGCTGCGCTCACCCTGAGCGGCGGTGCAGTATTGGCCGGACAGATGGAAGGGCATGAAGGTCACAAACAAGGTAGCGCAGCCGAAGCAAGCCACGCAGATGTCAAAAAAATACAGTCCTGCGCACACTGCGGTATGGATCGCGAAAAGTTTTCCCATTCCCGCATGCTGCTCACCTATGCTGACGGCACTACGGTCGGTGTATGCAGTCTCAACTGCACCGCTACCGAATTGAAGGCCAGTAAGGGTAAGGTACTTAAATCGATTCAGGTTGGTGATTACAATAGCAAAAAACTGATCGATGCTGAGAAAGCAACCTGGGTGATCGGCGGCAGCAAAAAGGGAGTTATGACGCGCAATGCGAAATGGGCCTTTGCAGCAAAAGGTGATGCCGAGGCATTCATAAAGAAAAACGGCGGCAAGTTGGGGACATACAAGGAGGCGTTGGCTCTGGCGGAGAAGGAATAAACCGTAGATTACCCATAGGTATGGACTTTAACAGATTTTCTTCAGGGGCGAACCGGGTGGTTCGCCCCTTCGTATTTTCAAGACTGGAACATGATCCGGAATATGAGGCAGGGCCTGCCATGCTAACATTCGTTGCAGTGCGTTTGTGTTGAATCTGATTTTATGATTGTGCCATCTGGCGACGTTGCAGGAGCATACCCAATGCCCCGATACCTGCCAGTACTCCCCACGGTCCCAGGGCCGGTACTGCCGTGCTGACCGGCTGGTAACCTGGATCCAGATGTTCGCTCCCGCTCCATAAATACCCATGCGGTTGAATGGAAAACCGATGAAAAAAGAGCACCTCCGGAGAGGTGCTTGTGAAGTGTCACGTATAACGAACGTCAAGCGGTGCGATGGCAGCTGTTTCAAGTGTTGAGGTTCATGCGGCGTTTACCGTAGACGGCCAGGCCGAATAGGCCGGCACCCAGCAGAACAACGGTAGCCGGTTCCGGAACCGGTGCGGGGCCGGAAGCATAGGAAATGCTGTCTACCGTAAAGTTTGCTCCAAGGTCACTGTAGGCAAAATAGAGAGAAATCTCGTCAAAGAAAGCTCCTGAATAGGTAAGTGTTCCGACGGCATCACCGAAAGCACCAAAAGTTGGATCAGTTCCAGCTGCTGTAAACAGAGCAAATGAAGTCAGATCAACGTCTCCACCACCAGCCAACTTGGTCGTTGCAAGCAGGGATCCGTCAACGAGGTCGCTGCTGTATACATTGAACAGGTTATAGCCGAGGGTAATGGATGATACGGAAGATAAAAAACTGAGTTTCAGGACGCCATCCGTGTTGCCGTACACCCCAAGTTCATCAATCGAAGCGGAGGCTGGGGTACCGAAATTATCATAGGCAAAGGTAACGTCGCCAAGGGTATAGGGTGTCGCAGTAATATCCGTGTAGGGTACGCCGGAAAAATCTACGGTAAACGCCAGTGCCGAGCTTGCAACAAGCATCTGAATAATGATGGATAAAATCAATACATATTTCTTCATGATATGAGCTCCTTGTGAAAGTCCCTGGGAAGGGGTGTCCCTCCCCAGGGTAACGCCGTTATTTCGTGGTTACCAGCAGCGTGTTCGAAAGCGGTGAAACGCCGTTGGTATTGAAGGCCTGCACACGGTACTGGTATGCAGTTTTTGTAATGAGCGCCGTGTTACGGAATGTTGCCGTATTTGCAGCTGTTGTGGCGACCCGGGTCCAGGTTGCGCCGTTGTTGGCACTGCGCTCTACATAGAATCCGGTTTCAATCGTGGATGTGTCGGTCCAGTTCAGAATCACGTAGGTGGCTGTGATTGCCGATGCCCGCAGAGCTGACGGGGCGGTTGGTGCTGCAAGTGATGTACGTGCCGACTTGATATCGCTGTAGATAGATGAAACAGTACCGTTGACCGCTTTAACACGGTAATTATAGGTTGTTCCGGCAGCGACGGTGGTGTCAGTCCAGGTATTGTAACCGATCCCGGTTGCACCTGTTGTCTGCGACGCAATAACCGGCAGCGCAACAAAAGCACCTCTGCTGCCGTTGGGGTTGACAAGCTGACGCTCGACGATGAAGCCGGTTTCGTCGATGGCCTGGTCGTACCATTTGAGTGTTACGCTGCCGGTAGTAACTGCGGCTACCTGCAGGTTTTTCGGTTCAGTCGGGGTTGCACCGGGGGTAGTAACTTCAGCAATTGCACTGAATGCGACGGTCTCCAGGGTACCGGTGATGGCATCGCCACCGCCGAGACCGAAGTTGAATTCAAGAATCTGATCGTTCAGCGGGTCGCTGAAGGTTGCATCGTTGACGGCATAGACCATATAACCGTAGGTTTTGCCCGGTTTAACAACATGGTCAAAGCTGGTCTGGGCTTTGTCGACTATGGCAAGACGGTCCCAGGATGCATTGGGGAGGCCAACACCCCACATGTCATTGGTGCCGGCAGTACCAAAGCGTACCAGAACGACATATTTTTCGGCACCGGCAACAGCTCCCCAGCTGATCTGGTTTTTGAATGGGGTCAGTGATACTGCCGTTACGGTTGGTACAGCAGGGGCTGCAAGCTGGGTTGTGTCGGCAACGTCAATCGAGAATGGTGCGCCTTTGCCGGTGGCAAGCCAGGAAGCATACATAACGCCACCCCAGTTGTTCATCAGTGGCTGGCCATTAAGGTCGTTTATGGCGGTTACGTTGATATTGTCACCCAGATAGTTAGGGGTGAAGGGATAGTTAACTTCGTTGATACTTGGAGTTCCTTCCGGTTTCGGACCGCCCAGGGTTGCCGGGCGTGCAGGGAAGGCAGGATCTCCAGTGAGATCCTTCACTGTTTCCTGGTTGTTGCGGTCTTTCAGGTATTCTACAAAATCACGGGCATGGCTCTGATAGAAAATTTCAGCACGGGCGTTGGTCGGAGTAGTTGCAGAGGTAAAACGATACGTGATGACATCCCAGTGGGCGCCGGCATCAGCCGGGTCAGGGACGATGAGGCCATCGAGTCTCGGATTGGTCAGAGCACCGAAACGGGTTGGCTCATTAAATGGTATAGCAGCGGCTTCGGTGCCGGTGTAGTTGACAAGTCTGACGCCGGCGTTTTCAAATTCAGCGGTCCAGCCGGCCGGATGAAGGCGGTTGTCAAATACGATAACAGGGTTCAAGAGGCTTTCGCCCATTTTAAACGTACCGTCACCGTTTGGCGAACCGGTCTTCTTTTCATAGACCATTACGGCATTGTTGCCGGCTGCGGCATCGATGGTTGGTGACTGAGCCCGTTTGAAGGGATCCAGGGCGGTTGTTTTCAGTTCCGCTGTGGCATTGTCATAAAATCCGCTCTGATAGACCAGGGCATTATTGGCATCAGATACATTGAGGGTGACAAATGCGCGGCGTCCGTCCGGATAGCCGGATGGGAAGGAGTGGCCGGTCAGGTTGGTTACTTTGACCTGCACTTCATACGTATTGGTAGTACCTGTAACGAGGGTCGGCTGCTTAACGATCTCAAGACGGGCAGCGTCGCGCAGTTTCAGCTCGCCGTTACGAGTCTGACGGGCATAGGTTTCAGTACGGCTGGAAAGGACGCCGTTGCTGGTGCGGGTATCTTCACCACTCGGTTTGCCGGTGACTTCCAGGTCAACTTCCGGGTTCAACCAGGCGAGCATGGAACCAAGATCGCGGTTGGCAGGGCTGAATTTGTGGATGGCTGAGGCGGGACGCGGTTTGGCATACGGGAAATAACCAGCTTTTTCCGGATCAGCCTTGAAGGTACCGGCCATGCCGTCTTTGGATTCATGCTGGGCTTCGCCCATGTGACAATCCTGGCAGATAAAGTTGGTGCGACCGAAGCGGCTGTATTTCCATTCGGTGTAGGTACGTTGTTCCGGCATACCGCTGTTGAGCGTCGGAACGGTCAGGTCGTGGCAGGTGCCGCACATTTCTGCAGTCGGCAGGTAGCGGTTTCCGGAAGCGGTCAGGCCGTCCTGAACGACCGGCACACCACCGGCTCCGATTCCACCCATATGAGTGGCGTGACGCGGTGAAATAGAGCTTTCCTCGTAATCGGCAACAAGCTGGCCGGTTACCGGGTCCAAGATTTTCGGAGGACTGACGCTCTGTTCAAAGTGGAGTTTGGATTGACCGTTCGGCAGATAGGCAATTGTATCCCCCAGCAGATTGGTTACCGGTTGACCTAACGGGGTCTGAGCTACGAGGTTTGCACCTGCAAATCCGGGGGGGTAGATGCCGTAGGTCTGGCCGGTGTAGCCACCGGAGGTCGGAATGTCACTCCAGAAGAGTAATTGGTTGCCGGGCAGGTCAGCCTGATAGACCTTGCCATCGTTGAACTGGAAGGTTGTGTCTCCGTAAGGGTTGCCGGCCAGCGGGCCTTCCGGATAGGGGTTGCCGATATGCGGCCAGTCAGTTGCGCCGGCCAGCAGCAGCCAGGCAGGATCATTATTGCCAATGGCAGGGTTAGCGACCAGGTCGGCACGTTTGAAGGTGACGTTGCCGATGGTACGGTGGCAGAATTCGCAGGAAATACCCTGCATGTCGGTTGATTTTACCAGACTCTGCTCGATGGTGCTGCCGTCGATCTTGCCCCCCTGGCTTTCATCCAGGCGTGACGAGTACCAGCCGTTGGGGCTATGGCAACGCCAGCAGATATTGCCGACACCGTTTATTGCGCCGTTAGTACCGTAATAGGCATCTGCATTGACGATCAGATTGTTGGTTCTAAAGAACGGGTCACGACCGGAGTTGGCCATGTTGGAGCCGGCCCAGTTTCCGTAGTGAGACATATTCTGGTCCAGCGTGCCGCCGTGACAACCGGCGCAGAAGTTCGGAAATTCAAACACATTGTAGGTACCGGGAGCAGTGATGTTGGTCAGTTCCTGCTGCTGAGTTCCCGGATTCGGGACAATCCCTGATGGCGCTTTTCTTCCCGGTACGTCCGCCATAACAGAGCCGGCGTACAGACCGACCATAGTCATCGTCGCCATTAACAGTATTCGTTTCATGCGGTGTTCTCCTTTTTCAATTAATTAATGCTACTTTTTTGCTTCGTTGGGTTGTGTCAGATCTGGGTGTGAATCAATGTTCAGCGTTATGGAACCTTCAAAACTACCGTTTCCCGCGTATGTTCCGTATCCGTTTGTCCAGCGCCCGGCAGCCATGGAATTGAGTATGTATACCTTGGCTGCTAGTTCTGCAGATGGCTGGTCAACCGGGTTGTTGGCCAGTTCGGCTTTTATGTCGCCTTCAATGACATACGGGTTGTGCCTGATTTTGAGCAATTCGGGTTTGGCATCGTCGGCAGTGATTGTCCAGGTCCCTTGAAGATACCAGAGTCCGGCACGCTGGCCGGGCATGTCTCTGATCGGGGAAAACAGGTTGACCGTAAAACGGACCTTGCCTTTCTGGATCGGTGTTGCCGTGCTGAGGGCTGCTGCATCTCCGCTGACAATATAGTCATCCACAATAACTCCCTGACGGAAGGTGACGGCCTGACTTGCCTTGACAACGGTGGTATTGGTAATCTGCCAGCCTGCTTCGGATTGCGTAATCAGTTCCTTTTTTTTGCTGACTTCCGCCTGGACGACAGAACAGGTGACTGCAGCTAACAGCAGCACTGATACGAGAAGGTTCCATGTCTTTTGCATCATGTTCCATGCTCCTTTTTAGTGTTGATCCTCAGCGTGAAAACATTCATCTCGCAATCCACGCGCCATTATTCCACTAACCTTGCTACTCCTGTCATCGCCACCTTTCATCTGTATAATCTGCGACATTGCAGGTACCTATTTATTGTCTGCGACGGTAATCACGGCACTTTTCTTGGCGGTCGCCAGGTAGCTGTTCAATCTTTTTTTGGCTTCAATGTTCTTCAGGTGATCCTTGATCTTTTCTTTTACATTGGCTAACGTTTCGAACTCAGCTGCCGAGATGTCGTTCAGCTGGATGATGTGCAGACCGAGCGGCGTTTCAACAACTCCGCTGATTTCTCCCTTTTTGAGAGCGTAGGCGGCCTTTTCAAAGGGGGGCGGCATCTGTCCCTTGCTGATAAAATCGAGGCTGCCGCCCAGACGGGCGGTGACGTCGCTTGATTCCTTGCGGGCAACCTCGGCAAAGTCCTCACCCTTGACAACCCGATCATGCAGTCTGTCAGCTTTTGCACGGGCCGCTTTTTTCTGATCATCAGTCGCCTTGGCATCTACAGGGACCAGGATATGGCTGACCTTGCGGCTCTCCTCGCGGATCTTGAAACCATCCTTTTTCTCTTTATAAAAATCGGCGATTTCCTGGTCCGTAATGGTGATTTTGTCGATGTAGGTGGTCTTGATGAAGTTGTTGACGATAAGTTCCCTGCGCAGGAAATTGCGATATTCCGCCTCGGTCATGCCGAGTTTTTTAAGGTTGAACTCAAAACCGGCCACGGTGGTGAACTTGCTCCGTTTTTCTTGAAACAGCTCCTCCAGTTGTTTGTCAAAATCAGCCGGCAGAGACTTTGACCCGGCCTGAAAGAGCAGCGTAATCTCAACCATTTTATCGCGGGCCGATTCTTCCGTTTTGGCTTTCAGCTTCTCTGTTTCCATATGTTTCGGCAGCTGCGTGACCATCAGGGCTATGATGCGGTCGACATCACTGCGGGTTACCGGAATGCCGTTAACCGTCAGGACAAGCGGATCTATTTTGGAAGATTCCTTCACGGTTTCCTTGTCTGACTCCTTGCCCACTTCGGCCCGGACCGGGCTACAGGGCATTGAAATGGCTACCGTGAAAAGTAACAGGGTGGGTATCATTTTTCGCATCTGCATCATGTTTCTCCTTTTTCTGGTTTTTCGAGTTGATTCCGCTTCTGGTAAAATAAAAGCCGATAAGCTCTCACACATGAAGAAGAGTGAGAGCTTATCGGCTGGTTGGCTGTCTGCATTGTGCAGAGTTGCTTACTTGCTTGTTTCCGTCAAGAGGCTATAAATTCGGTTGTGTTGTATATGCACTGATTCGAGCCATACTTTTACAAAAAATACTGCTCTTGCATAATTTAAAGCACAATTTGTGCTCGATCGAAAACAATAGTATAAGTAGCTAAATTTATGGATGTTATCTGATTTATTTTCCCGTATATTTTGTGCGGAAATGGTCTGATTGTAAAGTTTATCGACACTTCTGAATTATAAGTGGATGACAATTAACTTGATGTGCCCTCAAAGAGCATGTTCAATGATTTCCGCATTGTTGACTAAAAAGATCTCTGTAGACACTATAAAATAACGAGAATTGTCGAATTTAGTATCTTCATGAGAGGATTTGGCTGCAAAAATGTGTAAAAAAAACCGACATTATTTTAAAACAACCGACACTATTTTAAAACAACCGTGAATTTGTTCTCGTACCGTATTGAAAAACGGTATGAAAACTGAAGATGCGGGAATAAAAAAGCCCCGCTACATTCACTGTAGCGGGGCTGCTGATCAGTCGGGATGATTCGTACTGATCGTTTACTGCTTGGTTATTCTTGCGGTGTAATGTTACACCGTACCCTGACTCATGACATTTTCGCGCTCCGCCAGCCAGTCGAGGCTCACGTTATACAGCTTTGCAAAAAGTACAAATTCCTCCGCCGTAACTTTTCGCTTTCCACATTCGATTTCTGATACGGACGGACGCGGGATATTGAGTGTCTCTGCTACATTATTCTGGCTTAGGCGCGCTTTTTTTCGTGCAGCCGTGAGGCGGTCTGCAATCGCTCTGCGCAGAGTGTTATATGTTCTTTTCATTGAAGTATCCTTTCCATCAGTATAAATAACCTGATAGTTTTTCTGATTGATACCGGGCGTGCTCGAGAGCCGAATAACACCTTGCTTTGCATGGAGAATTATTCAGCTAACTCACGACGAGGCACTTTAAAATTACAGCGTCAGCGGGCTTGCTGGCTCGTGAGCTCCAACGGTTTCTGGAGCAGCAGCTTTTTACTTTTTGTTGCTATCAGGACGTAGGTGGTCTCACCATACTGGACCGTCAATGGAAAATCGCTGCGATCCATCGTCAGCGTTTTTCGTGGCGGTTGCGTGCTCGTCGGCACCTTAAACTCGGACAAATTCATACGCGTTGCTCCTATCGCGACTGAATTCCGCACCGTTTCAGATTGCGGAAATCGTCCCGCTCTCAAGAATTAATTGGTAGGTAGTAGTATTCGATTGATCAGGCAACGACGGTGAGTTTTGGTGGTGGATCGGGCGGCTCGGCATGACGGGATGTCAGGCGATTTACGTGGGAAAAACTGAGGTATGCTGCGTGGGGATGGGGTAGTGTATCAGCATAAAAAAACGGCATTGAATCAGATGATCCGGTAGCCAGGGCGAACACGGTACTCTTACCGCAGGGGCAGCCACACTTCAAAACGGTTTCATTTTTCGGAGGCGGCTGCTTCTGTTGCAACTCTTGCGCATTTTCATCGTGCGGATGTTTTTTGTTCTTTGCACAACAATCATTTTTGGGAGCAACCGGCTGGGATGTAGCGCAGCACTCTTTCTTGGGAGCGACCGGTTTTGAATCTGCACAGCAACTGCGCTTTTTTGAAACAGGCTGTTGCTCAGAAATCTCTCCATTTGACAGCTTGCTCTGCTGTTTCTTCTTCGCACAGCAGCAGGTCTGATTGGCCCGGCTTTCCACTGAACAGCCGCAGATGTTGCAATCTCCGGAACACTCTCCGGTTACCGCATGAGCGACACTCTTGGAATACATGGCCAGAGGGGCTAGCGGACTGAGCACAATCAGCAGGTACACCGTCATCATGACAATGGCGGTCAGCTTTCGAAACGGGCGTTTCGTATGTGCAGGTCTGTTTTTCATTGTCGGCATTATTTACATTTCACGGATTCTTGTCAACTACGTTTTTAAATCAGATCTAACTATCGAATCTAGTATCAAGTAACACTTAAATAATCGTACAAAAAGCTCCCTCCCCCCTGGCGGGGGAGGGTTAGGGTGGGGGGGAGGTTGCCATGAAAGTACTCCGTTGCAGCTTCCCCCACACCCTGCCCCCCTCCCGCAAGGGGAGGGGGAAACTTTCCGAAATAATAAATGTTCCATGGTACTAGTATCATCTGGATGTAATGAAGGTATATCTACTAATAATGATAAGTTGTAGTTGTCAATATATTTAGCCATTTGAACTGATAAGGGATTATTTCAACCTTCCTGCTCCACAATCTGTTCTGGAAATTTACTCAGTTGCCTGCTAGTATTTCGAACACATAAAAACGGAATGCCACAATATGTTATCACAGAGTACACTGAGCGTAATTGCATGCTTCTCTGTGCTCCCAGTGACTCTGTGGTGAGATTGACTCAATCAGGTGAGATCCCATGAAAAAAATTATCACAACGATTCTTCTGATCAGCGTACTGTCGATATCTGCCGTCTGTGCAGCTGAAAAAGGAGCGTTATCTGTCCCTGCGGCTGCCAAATGTCCGGTCTGTGGCATGTTTGTGGCCAAGTATCCCGATTGGACGGCCAGTGTCCGTTTCAAGGACGGCAGCAGTTCCTATTACGACGGACCCAAGGATATGTTCAGTCATTTTCTCGATACCGCGCGTTACTCACCGGGAAAGAGCCAGGCCGATATCGTTGCACTGTCGGTGAAAGAGTATTATTCGTTGGCAATGATGGATGCGCGTGCCGCTTTTTTTGTGACCGGCAGCGATGTGTATGGCCCCATGGGGAGCGAGCTGATCCCTTTTAAGACCGAGAAAGACGCCCAGGCTTTCAAGCTTGATCATAAAGGTAAAAGCATTCTGCGTTTTAAAGATGTAAACCGTCAGACGATAAAATCTCTCAACTAGGGCAGCCATGCGGCGATCACTTCAATATTTGGGTTTCACCGCCTTCAGTCTGGTGCTCCTGATGTCACTTGCACTGCATGCCCGATCGGTTCGAGCGCATGCAGATGCCGGGTTAAATCGGCAGTCGGCTCTAGTGAAGAGCTTGCAGCTGACGGATCTGTGTCTCACAACGGAAGCACGTTACACTCGCCACCCATCGCTGGCTGATCGCCACGCAGCGTATCAGGATCATCCGCTGTCGCTGGAGCATTTCCCCTCCGGATCACTGATTATGCCCCCCCCACATCTACGAGAGGTGCAATGAACCGCTCACTTGAACGTCATCTGAATATCCTTGATTTTACGCTGTCATCGCTCTCACGCAGAAAAGGAAAAAATCTTTCGCTGCTGGCGATCTATCTGCTGGTGGTTTTTATCCTGGCGTCGCTGGTGTTTTTTGTGACCGCCCTGAAACGTGAAGCGGGTATGATCCTGCAGGATGCGCCCGACATTGTTGTCCAGCGTCTGGTTGCCGGACGTCAGGATCTGGTTCCTGCCACCTCTGTAGCTGAGATCGCCGCAATCAGAGGTGTCACTGCGGTTCGATCGCGATTGTGGGGCTATTATTACGATGGACTGATCGGGGCCAACTATACGGTAATGGCAGATGATGCCACTGCAGCAGTGGGACAGGCGGTCATCGGTGCCGGCATATCCAAGGCCCGTAATCTGGCCGTTGGTGACCTGCTGCCGCTGATAACGTATCAAAAAAATCCGCTGATGCTGGAGATAAAATCTGTTCTTCCTGCGGGAGCAGATCTGATGGCTGCCGACCTGATCGTGATCGCGCCCGATGACTTCCGTGCGCTGTTCAACTTTCCGGTCAATATGGCTACTGATCTGGCGATCAGCGTGCGAAACCCCAAAGAGATTGGAACTATTGCCGCTAAAATTGTAGAGCTTTTTCCCGAGGCGCGTCCGGTTTTAAAAAGTGAGATCCAGCGTACCTATCAGTCGCTCTTTGACTGGCGTGGCGGCATGACGGTTGTTATTCTGGCGTCGGCGATGCTCTCGTTCATTATATTTGCCTGGGACAAAGCCACCGGCTTATCGGCTGAAGAGCGTCGGGAAATCGGCATTCTTAAATCGATCGGCTGGGAAACAGGAGATGTGCTGCTGCTCAAGTTCTGGGAAGGAATCGTTATCTCATTGACCGCTTTCCTGATGGGTGTTGTGCTGGCTTACGGGCACGTTTTCTTTCTGTCAGCGCCGATTTTTGCCCAGGCGCTCAAAGGGTGGTCGGTTATTTACCCCCGCTTTCAGCTGATACCGGTCGTAGATGCCCTGCAGTTGTCGGTACTCTTCTTTTTGACGGTGGTGCCCTATACGACCGCCACCGTAATCCCCTGCTGGCGAGCGGCAACAACCGATCCCGATGCTGCCATGAGGTCCTGACGTGATCGAACTTGTCTCCATTACCAAAAGTTTCAACAGCGGCAAGCCGAACCAGTTTACCGCCGTGGATAACGTCAGTCTCAACATCGATCCCCACCAGATTACGATTCTTAAAGGTCCGAGCGGTTCCGGCAAAACGTCGCTGATGACCATGATCGGCTGTATGGCCCGCCCAACCTCCGGCCGGATCTTCCTGCAGGGTGTGGCGGCTGCGCTTCCGTATCAGCAGAGTGGCAGCGAGGCAATCGAAATTACCAGCCTGCCGGAACGCTTTTTAAATGAGATCCGCCGCGCAACCTTTGGCTTCATCTTTCAGCAGTTCAATCTGATCAAGGGCATCAGCGTGCTGGAGAACGTCATGCTGCCAGCCTATCCGACCGGTGAAAGACGGGCTGATTTCCGCACGCGGGCTGAGGAACTGCTGGAGCTGTTCAATATCAGTCGTCACGCCGCCAAGCGGGTTGACGATCTTTCGGGGGGTGAGCTGCAGCGGGTTGCCATCGCCCGGGCTCTGATCAATAATCCATCGATCATCATTGCTGACGAACCGACCGCTCATCTGGATTCAAAGCTTTCGCACGAGTTCATGGAGAACGTTGCCCGCCTGAAGGGGGAGGGGCGCACGATCCTGATCGCCAGCCATGACCCGATTGTGTATGATGCACCGCTGATTGACCGGTTGGTTGAAATGCGCGACGGCGCAATCGTTGATAGTGGAAGAAAACGATGATTCTGAATCCGGCCACGCTGGCACTGCAGATAACCGCTCTGCTGGTAGCTGCCATGGGGATGTACGCCGGCTACTACGGCATTCGGATCCTCGCAAAGTGGGATCTGGGGAGCGGCAGCGAAGAACAGCTGGAGCTGGAGCGGCGTACCTATCTGATATCCACGATCATGAGCTGCATTCTGGTGTTCGAGCTGATGTCGCTGTTTCTGTATGTTTATACCGCAGACAGTCTGCATACGCTCTTCACGGGCGCCATGTGCGCGGCCGGCACGCTGGCGGTCAACTCCTTCGGCTATCCGGTTTTAATCCTCAAAGTAGTCAATTTTGTGCTGGCCGGCGTCTGGCTGATCGTCAATCTGACCGATAACCGGGGGTATGACTATCCGCTGATCCGCATTAAATATGAGCTGCTCAATCTGGTTGTTCCGCTTTTGGTGCTGGAAAGTTGTCTGCTGTTTGCCTATTTTGCCGGTGTCAAGCCGGATATCATCACCTCCTGCTGCGGCAGTCTCTTCAGCAATGAATCCAAGGGGCTGAGCGGCGATCTGGCCGCGCTGCCGCCGGTTACGATGATGGCTCTCTTTTTCGGCAGCATGGCCGCCACACTCATCAGCGGTCTCCGGTTTTATCTCAAACGGAGCGGCGGATATCTCTTCTCGCTTGCCGCGACCGCTACCTTCGCAGTCTCGCTGGCCTCGTTGATCTCATTCATCTGTCTCTACTTCTACGAACTCCCCACGCATCATTGCCCTTTTTGCCTGCTGCAGAAGGAGTATCACTACATCGGCTATCTGCTCTATGCCTCGCTCTTCAGCGGCGGAGTATCCGGCATTGGAGTCGGCGTGCTGATGCCGTTCAGAAAGGTCACCAGTCTGGCCGCCATTATCCCGCTCCTCCAGCGCCGTCTCACGCTGATTTCATTGATCTGTAACCTGCTCTTTACGCTGATAACGGTCTGGAAGATGTATTTCTCGGCGCTGAAGCTGGGGTAGACGTAGTAAATCCGGTGCTACAGCTGATATTTTCTCTACCCAGCCGCAAAAAATATGCTACTATCCCGCTTCTTTTTACGTTAGATCCTGGAGGTTGTCATGCCGCAGTATTTTGAAGGAAATCTCAATGCCGCCGGGCAGAAGTTCGGTATTGTTGTCAGCCGCTTTAACAGCTTTATCTGTGAACGTCTGCTGGAGGGCGCCGTTGATGCGTTGCTCCGTCACGGTGCCGATGATAAGGATATTTACGTTGCCCGGGTGCCGGGGGCGTTTGAAATTCCACTGTTTGCCAAAAAAATGGCCGAGAGTGGCACCTATGATGCGCTGATCTGTCTTGGAGCGGTTATCCGTGGCTCCACGCCGCATTTTGACTATGTTGCTTCCGAAGTGTCCAAAGGGGTTGCTCAGGTGGCGATGGCCAGTGGTGTGCCGATCGCGTTCGGCGTTCTGACGACTGATACCATTGAACAGGCGGTTGAGCGGGCCGGAACCAAGGCCGGTAACAAGGGCTTTGACGCGGCGGTTACGGCGATTGAGTCCGTTAACCTTATGAAGGCGATCAATTAATGGGGCTGCGTCGCGAATCACGCGAGTTGGCGCTGCAGATATTGTACGCTCTGGATTCAAATAGCGCCTCCGGTCTACAGCAGACCTTGCAGACCTTTCGTGAAGAACAGCCTGAGGTGAACAGCCGGGTCCGCGCGTTTGCCGAAGGCCTTGTCCAGGGAGTCTATGGCCAGCGTGACCTGATTGACCAGGCCATCAAGGCCCGTTCCAAAAACTGGTCACTGACCCGCATGCCGCGTGTTGATCTGAACGTCATGCGTCTGGCCGCCTACGAGCTGATGTTCCGGTCTGATATTCCCAAAAAAGTTACCATCAACGAGGCGATCGAAATCGTCCGCCGCTATGGCGACAAGGAATCGCCGGCCTTTGTTAACGGCATCCTCGACGAAATCGAGGCCTGTCCAAAAACTGAAATAACAAGCGAGGAACAATGAACGACATACAGATTGGTTTGATTGGATTCGGCAATATCGGGGCAGGGGTGGTCAAATTGCTGCGTGAAAATGCCGATGTTATTCGTGGCAAGGTCGGGGTCGGTATCGTGCTGAAGCGCATCGCTGACCTTGATATCACCACCGATCGAGGCGTTCCGGTAGATGCCGGTGTCCTGACGACCAGTGTCGACGATATTTTTAATGATCCCGATATTTCAGTGGTCATCGAACTGGTGGGTGGCTATGAACCGGCCAAGAGCTTCGTTCTGAAGGCGATTGAAAAAGGGAAACATATCGTTACGGCCAACAAGGCGCTCCTGGCGCTGCACGGTACTGAAATCTACGCTGCTGCTGATCGTAAAGGCGTTGAAGTGCAGTTTGAGGCGGCTGTCGGCGGCGGAATTCCGGTGTTGACGGCCATCAAGGGGAATCTGGCTGCCAATAACGTTACCAGTGTTTTCGGTATCATGAATGGTACCTGCAACTACATCCTGACCCGCATGACTCAGGAAGGGGCCGATTTTACGGCCATGCTACAGGTCGCCCAGCAATTGGGCTATGCCGAGCCGGATCCGACCTTCGACGTTGAAGGGGTTGATACCGCCCACAAGCTGGCGGTGCTGATCTCACTCTGTTTCGGAACACGCATTGATTTTAAGGATATTTATACGGAAGGTATCTCGCGCATCTCGGCTCTGGATGTCAAATTTGCCGCGCAATTCGGCTATCGAATCAAACTGCTGGCGATCGGAAAATGCGTTGACGGCGTCATAGAGGCTCGTGTGCACCCGACCATGATCCCGCTCGACAGCCCCCTGGCGGATATCAACGGCGTGTTCAACGCCATTCGTCTGAGTGGCGATTTTGTCGGTCCTGTCATGTTTTCCGGTCGCGGAGCGGGGCAGAACCCGACCGCCAGCGCCATCGTTGGTGATCTGATCGGTCTGTCGCGCAGTATGAAGGCTGGAGCCGGCCGCAGAATGGCGCCGCTCGGCTTTCTTGATGATCAGATCACAACCCTGCCGGTCAAACCGATGTCTGAGATGGTCAGCAAGTACCTGTTACGCTTCAGCGCGCTCGACAAACCGGGGGTGCTGGCAGCCATTACCGGTTCTCTGGGCACTCACGGCATCAGTATCGAATCGATGGTGCAGACCGCCCGTGAGTCAGCCGATGCCGCTGCGGTGCCGATTGTCATCATGACCCACGAAGCCCGTGAAGGTGCTGTTCTGGCGGCACTGGCCGAGACAGACCGCTGTGATTTTATTTGTGAAGCGACCCGTTTTATTCGCATTGAGGATAATTTAGAATAATTCTATCTGGAGGAAACGATGATTACCAAAATTCTACTACCAGAAGACCAGATTCCGCGTCAGTGGTACAACATCATCCCGGATATGCCCGGTCCGCTCTTTCCGGTTATCAATCCGCAAACCCTGAAACCGGTTACTCCGGATGATATGCTGGCCATCTTTCCTATGGCACTGATTGAGCAGGAGATGTCGCCGCAGCGTTGGATCGACATCCCCGATGAAGTCCGAGAGATTTATAAATTGTGGCGTCCATCGCCGCTGTTTCGGGCACGTCGGCTGGAGCAGGCGCTCGGTACGCCGGCTAAAATCTATTATAAATACGAAGGTGTTTCACCGGCCGGCTCGCATAAGCCGAACTCGGCGATTCCGCAGGCCTACTACAACAAGCAGGCCGGTATCCGTCGTCTGGCAACCGAGACCGGTGCCGGTCAGTGGGGCAGCTCGCTGGCCCTGGCCTGTTCGATGTTCGGTCTGGAATGCACCATTTATATGGTTAAAGTTTCCTGTACCCAGAAACCGTACCGCAAAAGCATGATGCAGCTGTGGGGTGCCCAGGTGCATCCATCGCCGTCTGAATTTACCAATGCCGGCCGGACGATCCTGGCCCATGATCCGGATTGCCTCGGTTCACTCGGTATCGCCATCTCGGAAGCGGTCGAAGATGCCGCCACGCATGCCGATACCAACTACGCCCTGGGAAGTGTACTCAATCACGTATGTCTGCATCAGACAATAATCGGTCAGGAAGCCCAGGCCCAGCTCAAGATCGTCGACGATTATCCGGATATCGTTATCGCCTGCTGCGGTGGTGGTTCCAACTTTGCCGGGTTGGCGTTCCCCTTTATTGCCGATCGCGCTTCCGGCAAGCAGGTCCGTTGTCTGGCGGTTGAACCGGCCTCCTGTCCGACTCTAACCAAAGGGGTCTACGCTTTCGATTATGGCGATACCGCCAAACTGGCGCCGATCTCAATGATGTACACGCTGGGGCATGATTTCATGCCGCCCGGTATCCACGCCGGTGGACTGCGCTATCATGGTGAGTCGCCACTGGTTTCGCAGCTCTATCACGCCGGACAGATCGAAGCCAAATCCTATAAACAGAACTCCTGCTTTGAAGGCGCACTGCTGTTTGCTCGCAGTGAAGGAATTATTCCGGCTCCGGAATCGTCACACGCCGTGCGCGCGGCCATTGATGAAGCGGTACTGGCCAAGGAAGAGGGCAAAGAAAAGACGATCCTGTTCGGACTTTCCGGACATGGTCAGCTGGATATGGGCGCCTACGATTCGTACCTTTCCGGCTATCTGGAGGATTACGAATATCCGGATGCGATGGTCAAAGCGGCGCTGGAGCGCCTGCCGAAAATCAGTCTTTAATAGTATGATTTCTGAATGTGACAGGCTGACATTGATCGGTTGTGCAAAAAAGTACAGCGTCTCGTCTATAGTTGTGTTCGGTTCTTCTCTGGATGAAAGCAGGCCGGCGCGTGATATTGATGTGGGAGTCAAAGGTCTTGATCCGCGACTTTTTTTTAAGTTTTATGCCGAATTGATCAAGTGTTTGTCAAAACCGGTTGATCTCATTGATATGAGCAATAAAACCCTTTTTAACGATCTTGTGGAAGAATCCGGAGTGCGGATTTATGGCTAGTCTTCCGAAACAGATAGCTGCGGAAGTGGAAAGTGTCGAGACAGCCCTTCGTAATCTTGGCGAAGCTACGGGGCGGCAGACAAAAACAGTAGTAGAGCTAGCAGCGATGGCCACCTTTTTACATAATATTTACAATGGTATCGAAAATATTCTCAAGCAGATGCTGAAGCGGAATAATATTGAGATATCAGCCGGAAACAATTGGCATAAAGAGCTGATTAATCTTTCTGTTGTGCATGGAATTATCAGTTGTGAGCTGTCAGATGAACTTTACGATTATTTGGCATTCAGACATTTTTTTGTTCACGCATACGGCTTTATGATTGAAGAAACACCTTTGGAACCTTTGGTGCAGAATATTTCTCTGGTGTGGGCAAAGTTTATCTTTGAGGTAACACAAAAAAGTGAGAGTAGTGGTGCGCGATAACTTCTGCTCGATTCCCACGGTTAAAATAAAAATCTGCGGCATAACCAATCTGGAAGATGCCCTGATGGCGGTCGAAGCCGGAGCCGATGCTCTCGGCTTCGTCTTTTTTAAAGGCTCGTCTCGTAGTGTCGCTCCGGAAACGGCGGCAGCCATTATCCGTGCGCTGCCACCTTTTATTCAGACGGTCGGGCTGTTTGTCAATGAAGAGCTGCCAGTGGTCAACTCAGTTGCCGATGGCTGCGGTCTTGATCTGATCCAGCTGCATGGTGAAGAGTCACCCGCTTTTTGTGATGCCGTCCAACGCAGAGTCATCAAGGCGTTCCGGGTAAAGGACTCTACAGTGCTGGATGAGATGGCTGCCTATCAGGTGGCCGGCTATCTGCTGGACGCGTGGTCTCCTGTTGCGCATGGCGGCACCGGTACGACCTTCAACTGGGATATTGCCTCCCGAACTGCCGTATCACGCCGCATCATACTGGCCGGTGGATTAACTCCGGAAAATGTTGCCGGGGCGATTGCAGCGGTCACACCCTACGCGGTTGATGTCTCCAGTGGAGTTGAGCGTGTGCCGGGGATCAAAGACAGCACAAAGCTCTTCGATTTTGTTCAGGCCGTTCGCCGGTCTGAATCATCGGTACAGCTATGAAGCGTGAAAACATGGGGCACGCCTATCAAAAGTTTACCTTTTTACTTCCGCTCATTGTCTCTGCCGTTGTCATTACGTATTCCTACAGTCTTCCCGGAATTACGGCAGATGGTCACATTTATCTGCAGATAGCCCGGAATATCCGCTATGGTATCGGTCTCGGCTGGCAGGCGCTCTGGTGCCCGCCAATGCATTCTATTTTAATCGCGCTTGTGAGCTGGTTGCCGGGCGTGCCTGATATCCATACGGCAGCCGGGATCGTTGCGCCGCTTATGGGCGTGCTTCTGCCTGTTGCCGTCTATTTTCTGGCGGCCGGTATCTTCTCCCGTTCAGTGGCTGTTGGTGCCGCTGTTATTACGGCGGTATTCCCTCAGTTTCTGTTTCTGAGTTTTAGTACCGATGCTGACATCACCTATACGTTTTTTCTGATCACGGCGCTGGCACTCCTGCATGCAACCGCCGTTCGCCGTTCATACCTGCTGGCCGTAATCGCGGGTGTTTTCTTCTCGTTGGCCTACCAGACCCGCTCGGAAGGGTTTTTGGTAATGCTGTTCACCCTGGTCGTTGTGTGTACGGTGGAAGGGTGGCATTTTTACAAATCGATACTGACAAAATGTTGTGCAGTAGTGCTGTTGGCGTTCTTTTTAAGCTCGACCCCGTATCTGTTGTTTCTGCAAAAACATTACAACGCTTTTGTCATCAGCCCCAAATCGACGTATGTCCTGATCTGGATGAAGTCTCGCATCTATCACGACAACGATAAGGGTGAAAATTCAAATGAAGAGTTGTGGGGCCTTGCGCCTGACGGAACGTATATGTGGCAGCATCCCAGTGGAATCCGGGATCTCGTCGCATATCTGATGACGCATCCGGAAAAGAGTCTGCGGGTATACCTTTCAAATCTTTTACTGGAAATTCCGGGACGAATTCCCAATAACAGCGGCTGTCTGCATTATCCGCAGGTATATCCGGTCTATTTTGCCGTACTTGCGCTTTTTATGGCCTTCAGGCGCTGGGGAACCGGATCCGAATACGGTAAACCAATTCTGTTCGCTCCGTTTCTACTCCTTTTTATTCTGCCGGTATTTACCGAAGGGTGGTGGAAGTATCTGGTCCCCTATTCGCCCCTGCTGTTTATCGTCGGAACAGCCGGATTGTTTCAGGTGATACACTTCATCACGCAACGATTCAGCAGATCGAAGGGCGAGCGAACGGCACAAGCGGTATCATTACTGCTTGTTTTTCTGCTGGCGGGCTATTATCTGTCGCTCAGGATCGTACAACAGGCGCCAGCCGTTTCCGGGGCGAGTCCCGCACGGCAGATGTTTGCAGAGGAAGCGAAAAAAGCGGGCGAGATGGCCCGACAGCGTTTTGGGCCCGGACGTACCTATATGCTTCCCTGGAACAAGATGATCTACTACCTTGACGGACTATGGGTATCGCAACCGATTACGGACTTCACTACCCTGATGCAATTTGCTGAACGTAACAAGGTTGAATATATCGTCAGTGAAAACGCAACATCGGAAATGAGTCCTGCCGATTTGATTAACGTTCCGCCCGGGCTCAAGGTTGCCGGTGTGTATCGTTCTCCGCGCATAGACTACACGGTTGTTTTTTACCGGATCGTGCGCTGAAACCGTGAACAGGAACTCAACGGATACCCCCTGCTGCAGCTTTTGCGGTACGACCAGTATGCAGAGATGTACGGGAATCGCGCACTATGTAGAGGATGTCTACGCAGTTTTATACTGTCATCAGTGTGGAATCGGCATGACCTGGCCGCAGCCGGATCTTGCGACCCTGGAACGATTCTACTCACCGGGGGAGTATCGCTATGAAGAGGGTAAACGCTTTATCGCGCCGGTGGAATGGCTTTTTGAGTGGCAGAAGAAACGTTCAGTACGCAGAGTTGCCGGTACGGTGAAAGCCGGCAGCATGCTGGATATCGGCTGCGGAAGCGGGTATACCGCCTCCCTGTTTCAGCAGAATGGATGGAGCGTTACCGGAGTCGGGTTCAACAATGAAACCGCCTGTCATGCGCGGGAGACCTACGCTATTGAGGTGGTGACATCAATATCCGAACTGCAGGGACCGTTTGACCTGATTCTGGTCAATCATGTCCTCGAACATTGTTTCGACCCTGAACAGCTGCTGCATGAATGTGACCGGCTTCTTTCTGATGGTGGCAGGCTGGTTGTTGCAGTCCCGAATTACAGCTCATTGCAGTCACGCTTTGGCCGGGAATGCTGGTTTCATACAGACCTGCCGATCCACCTGTATCACTTTACGGAACAGGGGCTGGCGGAACTGCTTGTTAAAAGCGGATATACCATTATTGAAAAATCTCACGCCGACTGGGCGCAAAATTTTTATGGCTGGCTCCAGACGATGCTGAACCGTGCCGGCGTAGATCATAACGCACTGTATGACTTTCTCAGAATGAGAAAAAAGGGTCGCGCTGGTTTTTCAGGTGCCGTAATCTTATCGCTTTTAGCGTGTAGTGTGCTTGTTCCGGCCTCGTTGCTCGGCCTGCTTCTCGAGCGGCTGTTCCAAACCGGGGGAGTTATCCGCTTTACGGCTCGTCACAAAACTGCTACATGAAAAATATTCTCGTGTGCGCACGTACAACATCTGAAAAAAGAGAGCAGGGAACCTATGAAACAGCCAGATAAAAACGGCCACTTTGGCCAATTCGGCGGGCGCTATGTGCCCGAAACCTTGATGCCGGCGCTGCTGGAGCTGGAGCAGGCCTACGCGCACTACCGGAACGATCGTGAATTCAAACAGGAATTTCAGTATTACCTGCGCCAGTATGTCGGTCGGCCCAACCCGCTCTATTTTGCCGAGAAGCTGACCAGCAAACTGGGCGGGGCCAGAATCTATCTGAAGCGGGAAGATTTGAATCACACCGGTGCTCACAAGGTCAACAACACCATCGGTCAGGGGCTTCTGGCGAAACGAATGGGCAAGCGGCGCGTGATTGCCGAGACCGGCGCCGGCATGCATGGCGTTGCAACGGCCACGATTGCGGCGCTGTTCGGTATGGAGTGTGAAGTCTTCATGGGGGAGGAGGATACTCATCGCCAGTCCCAGAATGTTTTTCGTATGAAGCTTCTGGGTGCAAAGGTAACGCCGGTAACGGCCGGTACCGCCACGTTGAAAGATGCCATGAATGAAGCGATGCGGAACTGGGTCTCTACCATTCATGAAACGTTTTACGTCATCGGTACGGTCGCAGGTCCGCACCCGTATCCGATGATGGTGCGCGACTTCCAGTCCGTGATCGGAGCAGAAGTGCGGCGTCAGCATTTCAAGGTTCACGGACGGCTGCCGGATGTGCTGGTGGCTTGTGTCGGAGGTGGCAGTAATGCCATGGGGCTGTTTTATCCGTTTCTTAAAGATTCATCGGTGCGCATTATCGGTGTCGAGGCATCCGGATTCGGCATCGAGACCGGCAGACATGCCGCTCCGCTCTGCGCCGGTACGCCCGGCATTCTGCATGGCAATAAAACCTATCTGTTGCAGGATCAGAACGGTCAGATCAATCATGCCCACTCGATATCTGCCGGCCTTGATTATCCCGGCGTCGGTCCGGAACATTCCTGGCTGAAGGACAGCGGACGAGCTGAATATGTCTCTGTTACTGATGATGAGGCGCTGGAGGGGTTCAGTTTTCTGACCCGTGAAGAGGGAATTATTCCGGCATTGGAATCCTCTCACGCGATCGCTCATGTCATGAAACTGGCCCCCACACTCAGTAAAGATGCGAGCATTGTCGTCTGTCTGTCGGGGCGTGGCGACAAGGATATGCATACGGTTGCCGCTGCCATGGGAGAAAAATTTTAAAGAGTCTGGTGCTGAAGCGTTGCCGTATACAAAGAGTTATAAAAGCAAATAGCCTGAGAAATCAGGCTATTTTTATTGACCGTGCGGGTCGTTTCAGCTATAAGCATAAACCTGTTCTATTTCCCCGAAGGAGGCTCATGTATGCATCTTGTTGATCAGATCAAGGAGAAGGCCAGAAAGAAACTGCAGACGGTTGTATTGCCGGAAAGCTACGATGAGCGGATGTTATATGCTGCTGAGAAGATTGTAACGGAAGGTCTGGCCCGAATAGTTATGTTGGGAGATCCCGCCAAAATTCAGGCTGAAGCTGCCGCCAAGGGAATCAAACTGACAGGCGTTGAATTGCTCAGTCCGGCCGCTTCTCCAAAGCTGGACCAGTATATTGCCGAGCTGGTAGAGTTGCGCAAGAGCAAAGGCTTGAGTGCCGATGAGGCCAGAAAGTTGCTGACAGCAGATGACAACCTCTATTATGCCGGCATGATGGTGCGGTGCGGGGATGCCGGGGGCGAAGTGGCTGGTGCGACCGGTACGACCGGCAATGTTCTGAAGGCCGCCTTCCAGACCGTCGGCCCAGCCGCCGGAATTAAAACGGTTTCCTCATTTTTCCTGATGGTTACCAAGACTCCCAGTTTCGGCGAAAACGGCATCATCCTGTTTGCCGACTGTGCCGTCAATCCCAACCCGGATGCCCAGGCACTGGCCGAAATCGCGATTGCCACCGCCGGAAACTGCAAGGCTTTCCTGGATGTTGAAGCGCGTGTTGCGCTGCTCTCCTTCTCCACGAAGGGGAGTGCCAGCCATGCTGACTGTGACAAGGTTCTGAAGGCGCTGGAAATTGCCAGACAGCTCAAGCCGGAGCTGCAGATTGACGGTGAACTGCAGGCTGATGCAGCACTGCTACCCAATGTGGGGGGCAAGAAGGCGCCCGGCAGCAGCGTGGCCGGTAAAGCCAACGTCCTGATCTTCCCGGATCTTGATGCCGGCAACATCGCTTACAAGCTTGTTGAACGCGTTGCCGGTGCCGAAGCGGTCGGACCGATCATTCAGGGATTGGCCAAGCCGGTCAACGACCTCTCGCGCGGCTGCTCGGTTGAAGATGTCGTTAATGTCGTTGCGATTACGGCGGTGCAGGCGGCACAGGGGTAAACCTGAAAATAATTTGAAACACAGAGCAACGGAGCAACTGAGAAAAAGCAAAAATGCATTCAGGATAAAACAAACAGAACGGGGGGCAGAGCTTTTAGCTCTGCCCCCCGTTCTGTTTGTGCGTTTATTGATGTGACGTTGTTTGATCAGTTTTTCGCAGAGGCGCAATGCGTGCGCCCCTGCTGCTGAAGTTATGATGCCAGGTATTCTTCAATCTTCTCTGCCAGTGTCCGGTAAATACGGCGGCATTCTTTTTCGTCTTTCTCCAACAGTGTTACGCGGAAACCCTGCAGCGGCGTCGAAAATGAAGAGAGCGGCACAATACAGATGCCGGTTGTCGCCAGGATCTGGTACACAAAACGCTTGTCGGGAGATACTCCCGGCTGGTTAATCAGTCCTTCCACCAGCTCCCGTACCTCTGTGTTGGCGATCGGAATTGACTGACGGTTGTTCAGCAGTCCGTCTTTAAATGCCACCGCCATGTAGAAGGCACCGTTCGTGCGGTTGACCTGCAGTGCCGGAACCTGACTGAGGCAATCATAGGTGATGTTGCTCATACGTTCATAGCTGGCGATGCGCTCTGCCAGGTAGTGCTGGTATTCGGGGTGTTGAACGATGGCCGGGATGACCGTCTGCGGCAGGGTTGTCGAGCAGACCTCGTTCATTTTGCCGGTCAGGATCAAATTGATATATTTGCGGAAGCGTTCATCTTTCTGGCCATTATACACTTCGATCCAGCCGCAGCGCGAGCCGGGCCAGGGGAATTCCTTGGATATGCCCTTCAGGGAGATGGCCGGGACGTCACCGATTACATCGCTGATCGGAACAGTACTCTCGCCGTTATAGACCACGTTGATGTAGACCTCATCCGCAATGATGAACAGATCGTTTTCGCGCGCTACCGTTACAATCTCCTGCAGCAGTTCTCGGGTGTAGACCATGCCGGTCGGATTATCCGGGTTAATCAGCATGATGGCGCAGATGTTGGGGTTATAGCGGACGTGGTTTTTCAAATCTTCCATATCCGGGTACCATTTATCGTCCGGCTTGAGCGCATAGAGCGACGGCGCCGAATGGGCGTGACCGATTTCACCCAGTGTGTGCGTTGTGTAGGATGGCGACGGCATCAGCACACGCGCCTCGGGGCGCAGACAACCGTAAATCTTAGCGATTGCGTCTCCAAGTCCGTTAAAGAAGATAATGTCATCAGGAGTAATCTGGGCACCGCCGCGACTGTTGGTCGTCTGGCAGATAAATTCACGCGTTTCCAGTACACCACGGGTATGGCAGTAGCCCCAGGTACTGTTGTCCATGACCGCTTCGGCCACAATCTCCTTCATCCACTCGGGTATAATTTCCCCTTTGACAATCGGATCACCGATATTTTCCCAGTTGATCTTGACGCCATGTTTCTGGAGTTTTTCAGCCACGTTGACAATATTTCTGATTTCATAGGTCAACTCACCGGTTCCCGGCGGTATCAGCTCAATTCTCATCTGTCACCTCATAGCAATTATATGGTTTTCCATTTTCTTGTGGTAAAGCGCCCGCCGGTACACTGAATGTGCAGGCTATTGCAGGCTGATCGTCAGGCGGCCATCCTCGTCGCGCCAGCGCAACCAGCCGATCGTCGCCTGGTCAGCCAGCACCATGGCCCAGTCATCATCCAGGTTTACGATTCGGAGCTGCTGCCGGGGAGTCAGCATGCTACCCGGATCCACTCCCGGTTGACGGTACAGCTGATAATACTGGGGCCGAAGTCCCGCCAGCAGGTGAATCACCGTTCGCTTCAGGTAGGGATCCCACGGCTGGAAGGTCGCACGTCGGCCGGGGTCAAGCCATGCCTCGCGGCCGGCTTCGTCGTAACAGACCCGCAGCCAGTTCCCTTTGCGGGCCATGACTATCAGCGGACTTCGTCCGTCCTGTTTTTCGAAGAGCCATTGGTAGCCGGTCTGAATCGAAGCGGATATGGCTCCGATCCGGGTGACACCCGGTTCCTGATAGAGATACAGCGGTTGTTCCTGATCTGACGCAGCTGCCAAAAGCGGCAGAAAGAGTACCCCTATTCCGCTATAGGGGCGCATTCGAGGGGTGGCGGCAAAACTTTCAGATATGGCAAGCGCTACGACTGTCACCAGAAGTGCACGTATAACAAATTTTCTGCACCCAACCATTTTACGCAAACAGTCCCCGCAGCTGCTGCAGATAATCCCGGCAGTGCGCTTCGGTGTCCTGTGGTGCCCAGGCGGCCGTTTCATCTGACGTGAGCGGCAGATACGGTCCGGCCTTGGTCTCATAAAAAACGGTACCCGATTCAAGGCTGACCGCCGTGTGATAGATCCCGGAGGGAATATCAACCGCAACAACGCCGCTGGCGTGCGAGAGCAGCACTTTGTCGGTAACCGTACCGTTCTCATCAAATGTCATGATTCCCAGCTTCCCGCTCAGCAGAATGAAAGCCTCGTCTTTTTCCGGGTCAAGATGACGATGAGGCCGGATATAAGAGGCCGGTTCGATGGCGTTCAACAGACGATGACAGCGGGAGTGATCGGACGGGTGGAGGTTGTGATTCATGCGCAGGCGTGGCGAAGCTTGTGCTGCGGCAATCACCTTTTCGATTAATTCATGCGTGACAATCTGCATCTAGCGATCTACCAGCGCAAACATATTGCCGTCAAAGTCCTGTACAACGGCCATTTTACCCCACGGGGAGGATTCAAGCGGTTCAACGAAGGTTACCCCCCCCTGCCTGAGGGTGTCACACAAGGAGGCGATCTTTTCGACCTTAAGGCTAATACCGGTATGACGACCGACCAGGGGACGGACGTCGTCGTGCAGTGCCAGCGAAACCCCCAGCGTCGTGGCGGCGCCGGGGAAAAACTCGATGCTCATTTCACTCTGGTTGGCTATCGGAAGGCCAAGCAGATCAGCATAGAACGTCTTTGCTTTTGCGAGGTCGCTGACAAATACAACACAATTTTTCATCGTAACAGACACGATTTAACCCCTGAAAATTTTATAGCACCTATTTTTGCGACAGGCGATGGACACAGTCGACCATGAACTTTGCATTTTCCGGTTTCGCTGACGGCATGATGCCGTGGCCAAGGTTGAAGATGTGGCCGGGACGACCGGCATTTTCAGCCAACACGCGAGCAACTTCAGACTCGATCACTGCATGCGGAGCAAAGAGTACCGTCGGGTCAAGGTTGCCCTGAACCGCCATCTGTGGTCCCAGGATGTCACGTGCATGGCCGAGGTTGACATGCCAATCAAGGCCCATTACATCTCCACCGGCCAGTTTGACGCTGTCCAGCATGCTGCCGGAGCCTTTAACGAAGTGGATGATGGGGGTGTTCTGGCGATCAAGTCCGTTGATCAGCCGGGTTGTGTAAGGGAGTACGTACTTGACGTAATCGGATGGAGACAGCACGCCGCCCCAGGTGTCAAAAATCTGGATGGCCTGGGCCCCGGCTTTAATCTGGGCGTTCAGGTATTCCATGTCCATGGTGGTTACTTTTTCCATCAGAGCGGCATAGACATCGGGAGCGGCATACATCATGCGCTTGATTTCGGCAAAATCCTTGGAGCCTTTCCCCTCAACCATATAACAGGCCAGCGTGAACGGTGCTCCACCGAAACCGATTAAAGGCACTTTGCCGGCCAATTCGCGGCGCAGTATCTTGATGGTATCCAGTACGTAGGGGACATCCTGTTCCATCTGCGGAATACGCAGTTTTTCGACGTCAGCCATGCAGCGGATCGGACTTTCGAAGACCGGGCCCGGTACGAAGTCCAGCTTCATTCCCATCGGCTCAACCGGCGTCAGAATATCGGAAAACATGATGGCGGCATCTACTCCCAGCGCATCAATCGGCTGAATTGATACTTCGGCAGCCAGTTCTGCGCTCTTGCACAACTCCAGAAAGGTGACTTTGGAGCGAACTTTCATGTACTCAGGAAGATAGCGGCCAGCCTGTCGCATCAACCATACCGGTGTGCGGTCTACCGGTTTGCCCCAACAGGCGTCGAGAAATCTCATGTTCATGTTTTTGTCTCCTGTAACTGCGCCCGAAAGCGATGAATTTGGACTCACAAGCTCGACATACTAATTTTAAACAACCCGCTATGTCAAATCATTTGAGCAGGGCGGGTTGGAGATCTCCGTATAAACTCTCATTCCGACTCCACCATGAATTTCCTGCGGCCATAGATCACCTGATCTCCCGGATAAAGCTTGCGGCCGCGTCGCATCTCAATCTCGCCATTCACCGAAACGTACCCTTCCGCGATAATGATTTTTGCCTCACCGCCGGAAGAAACGGCATTTTCAGCTTTCAGGAAGCTGTCCAGCTTGATATAGGGCGTTGAAATCTGCATGTTTTTATATGATCTCCTTGAATGCGGCACTCATGCCACTGCATGCATGAGCATGAAAATTGAGTTGGCGAGATGTGACTCTACGGGACACGTTGCAACGTTTCAAGGCCTTTGTTGCAGATTCTTTATTTTGTGTTGACATGAGTAGCCTATTATAGTATACGAATCGTCTGTTTTTTTGAACTCATACTGAAACAACGGCGGTGTAGCTCAGTTGGCTAGAGCAAGCGACTCATATTCGCTAGGTCCGGGGTTCGAATCCCTGCACCGCCACCATTAACCAAAACGCCCTGTTTTTTCAGGGCGTTTTTTGTTAGAACCCGACATGGAGGATATGTGATGATTCAGATCGATTTTGACAAAATGGGGGGGCTTATCCCGGCCGTCATCCAGGACTATGAGAACGGTGAAGTCCTGATGGTTGCGTTCATGGACAAAAAAACCCTCGATTTGACTTTGAAGGACGGTAAAACCTGGTTTTTCAGCCGTACCCGCAACAAGTACTGGATGAAGGGTGAAGAGTCCGGCAATACCCAGGATGTAATGGAAGTGTTGACCGACTGCGATGCTGATACGGTCGTCATCAAGGTCAGGCAGAACGGCCCGGCCGCCTGTCACACCGGCAATCGCAGCTGTTTCTACGTCAAATGGGAAAACGATCAGTGGGTGGAACACAGCAATCCGTTATTTGATCCGAACGAAGTCTATAAAAAAGCATAACTATCCGGAGGTTTTTCCATGTCCAGCATACTGAATTTCGGCATCCCCAAAGGAAGCCTTGAAGAGGCAACCGTCGGTCTGTTCAAAAAAGCCGGCTGGCAGATCAGCATCTCGTCGCGCAGCTATTTTCCCGGCGTTGATGATGCCGAGATGAACTGTAAACTGATCCGCCCGCAGGAGATGGCCCGCTATGTCGAGCGTGAGACCATCGATGCCGGGATCGCCGGTCGTGATTGGGTGCGCGAAAATGATTCGGATGTGGTTGAAGTCTGTGAAATGGTCTACTCAAAAGTATCGCGCCGCCCGGCCCGCTGGGTATTGGTCGTCAACGGCGATTCCAAGGTGCAGGGACCGGAAGATCTGCACGGTGCCACCATTTCAACCGAGTTGGTCGGATTCACGCGTCGCTATTTTGCCGAACGGAATATTCCGGTCACCGTAGAGTTCTCCTGGGGTGCCACCGAAGCCAAAGTGGTGGACGGCTTGTGCGATGCCATTGTGGAAGTGACCGAAACCGGTTCGACCATCAAGGCCAACGGCTTGCGCATCGTGTGTGAACTGATGGAATCGGTGCCGGTCCTGCTGGCCAGCAAGGCCGCCTGGGCAGATCCCTGGAAACGGGCCAAGATTGAACAGATCGCGACCTTGCTGAAATCGTCGCTGGCGGCTGAAGGGATGGTCGGACTTAAAATGAACGCTCCGGCAGACAAAATCGATGCGATTACCGGTCTGCTTCCGAGTCTCAAGAATCCGACCGTATCGAACCTGTACAACTCAGATTGGCTTTCGATTGAGAGCGTCCTGTCGGAAAAAGATGTTCGCAGGGTGGTGCCGGAACTGCTCAAGCTGGGTGCCGAGGGGATCATCGAGTATCCGCTCAACAAGATTATCTGATGCCGAGGCTCATTAAAACGATCGCACATTGTAAGGAACTATTCAAAATACGGCCATTTTAGCTTGGCTTGATTGAGGTTGCAGCTTAACAGTTTCAGGTGGGTACGAAGATCCGCGCCTGCTGCAATAGCCAGTGCAGCACAGTAGTTTTCGGGAACGTCAATGTCCTGGACATAGCAGAGAGACTGAGCGCATGTTATGAGGGTCTGCTGCGGCAGCTTTTCTACACAGACCGGAACGTCAAAGCTGCTGCCGGGCAGAGAAAACCCTCTGCCGCAGGCTTTCAGGCAGGCCTCTTTGCGGACCCAGCATCGGTAGAACGCCGAAGCCTGAAGCTGGGAAGAGGGAAGGGTCAACAGCTCTTCCTGCTCGTGCGGCGAGAAAGCGAGCCTTGCCATGGAATGCACAGGTTTATCCGCTTGTAGCGTTTCAATATCGACTCCTACATCCCGACCGGTAGTTACGGCGAGAATCATGACATCTTCCGAGTGCGAAAGATTGAAACGAATATTCCCCGCATATTCCGCAAGGTACGGCTTGCCATACTCTCCGGTCGCTATCCGAACCTGCTCCGCTTCTATGCCGATGTAACCGCCAAGAATTTCCCGCAGTACTCCCCGTCCCGCACTAAAGCGCTTTTTTGCCAGGTCATCTTGTAACAGGACAGCCCGGTCGGTTTCAGGCTGTGACAAATAGTGGCGCAGGCGCGGCAGCGCATGAAACTGCTGCGACAGCACGATCCGGTACACATGAACCTCATCGATACCGGGTTGCGAAGTCGTGATCATGACGGCTGATGCCGCAGCCAGTGCTGTAGACGCTCTAAGCCTTCATCGATGGAAACTTCGGGAGTGTAGCCGAAATCGCGGCGGGCGGCGCTGATATCGAACCAGTGGGCTGTGGCAAGTTCGTGGGCGACAAAACGGGTCATGGGCGGTTCGCCACTGATCCGGAACAGGCTCCAGAGAGCTTCACAGATGCAGCCAAGAGCAAACGCACGTTTCGGCGGAATGCTGCGCGTAACCGGCGGGACGTCGGCGGCGGCGAGGATGCGGTTAACCATCTCCCAGAGTGGCAGCGGTTCGCCGTTGCTGATGAAATAGCAGTTACCCGCGACACTGCTGCCGGGGAAAAGCCTGTCTGCGGCCTGCAGATGGGCTCGGGCGGCATTGTCCACATATACCGTATCCACCAGGTTCGGTCGGGCGCCGATCCGGCGCAGTTTTCCGGCGCGCCCTTTCGTGATGATGCGCGGTACCAGGTGGTTGTCGCCCGGACCCCAGATCAGATGCGGACGTAGGGCCGTCACCGCCAGTTTTGACGAATTTGCCGCCAGCACCAGCTGCTCGGCCAGCGCTTTGCTGGCCGGGTAGTTCGCCTCGTAGAAATCCGGGTAGGGGAGCGATTCGTTGCCACCCTCGATATCGTTGCCGTCGAAGACGACACTTGGGGAACTGGTGTAGATCAGTCTGTTGATGCCATGTTCCTGGCAGGCAGCGATGACATGTTCGGTGCCGACTACATTGGCCTGGTAAAAATCGTGGTAACTCCCCCAGATGCCGGCTTTGGCGGCGACATGAAATACCAGATCACACCCTGCGGCAGCCGCGATAACTGCATCACGATCTTCCAGGCGGCCTCTGACCTGTTCCGCGCCGAGTGCAGTCAGGGTCGGATATTCTCCTCGTGCCAAACTGCGCACCTCGTCACCGCGCTCACGCAGCATTCGTACGATCACTCCGCCAAGAAAACCGCCTCCACCGGTAACCAAAGCTTTCATGGCCGGTCCTGCTGTGCCCAGAGCGCCAGCTTTTCACGGAAGATCTTGGCATTGTGCCGGATATCGACCGGAAAGGCGGGGTGAAAGAGGATCGTGCGGATGGTGCGGGTGTGGGGATATCGGCTGCCGAGTTCAAGAAGTTCCGTGCGGATCTGTTCCTGCTCCGTTTTCCCGTTTTTCTTTTCCAGCTCCACGCAAAGTACCGGCTGCTGGCTGCCCGGCGTGCCTACGCCGACCAGCGCGGTCCTGAAAACCGCCGGGTGGCAGTTGAACACACCTTCGACCGGAATAGTGTAGAGGGTCTCCCCGGATGTCACGACCCGATGTGACTTACGTCCGCAGAACCAGATCCTGCCACTCTTATCAAGATAACCGACATCACCCATGCGATGCCAGACGCCGCCGTCGGCATCTGGAATTTTTGCCTGTTTAGTCGCTTCAGGGCGGTTCAGGTAGGCACGGCTGACCTGTGGGCCGCGCACGGTAATCTCGCCTACCTCCAGGGGGGGAAGCGTCACATCATCATTCCATACGGGTATCGGTGAGTCACTGACCGGGATAATGGCGAGTGAGATGCTCGCAACCGGGCGACCGACACAGACGCCATGCCCTTGACCGGTCATTGCTCCGGTTTCGGCCAGTATCTCGCGGCTGCCGATTGAGCTGACCGGCAGCGCCTCGGTGGCGCCGTAGGGGGTGAATATTTCGGCATCAGCAGGCAGCAGTGCGGCGACGCGTTTCAATACCGATGCCGGGACCGGGGCTCCTGCGGAAATCACCCGTTTGATATGAGGGAGCCTGCTGCCGTGAGATTCACCGTAGCGTCCGACAGCGTTCAGCAGGGCCGGGGAGCCGAACATGGTCGTGGCGGAATATTCGGTTGCCGGTCCGAGAATTTTGCGGGGATCAACCGAGCCGGGACGTGTGAAATCCATCTGCGGGATCAGAGCGGTCATGCCGAGGGCCGGGGCGAACAGGGCAAAGAGCGGAAAGGTCGGCAGATCGATTTCGCCGGGGCGGATATCGTACAGCTCCCGCAAGGCATCAACCTGGGCCGCAAACGTACCATGGCTGTAGATGGCGCCCTTGGGGGGGCCGGTGCTGCCGCTGGTAAACAGGATGGCGGCCAGATCGTCACGAGACGTTTCGGCGGCCACAAATGGCGCAGCCTGTTCCGAACTGCGCAGTTTATCAAGCGGTATGCCGCCCCAGATTGATCCGCCACCGACAACAACGGTGATACGAATGCTGGTGCGGCCCCAACCGAGAAAGCGCCGCGCCATGTGCGCCTTGGGAATCCCGATGAACGCCTCCGGTTCCGCCTCGGCCAGGCACCCCTTCATATTGCGCGCCCCGATGCCGGGATCGATGAAGACCGGCACGGCCCCGGCTTTGAACAGGGCGAACGTAATGGCAAACAGTTCCGGAGAGGGGGGCACCAACAGTGCTACCCTGGTGCCGCGACCGATGCCGATCCGTCCCAATCCGTCAGCGATCCGGTCACTCTCCTGATTGAGTTCCAAAAAGGTCAGGGAACGCTTTTCCTGCGGAAAGATAATGGCAGGCGTATTCGGCTGAAGTCGCGCCATTTCTGTCAAAGGGCGGGAGATGTTGACGATATCGGTGCTAGTCATTTTTTTGCTGAATATTACCTTTTTAATTTTAATGTTATAGTGCTAGAACGTCTGTGGGGGGACTACGTACTCCTCACCCCAGCAGAAAATCAAAATCCTCCCGGCTCAGGCTTGCTCCGCCACCAGCAGAACCTTCATCCAGTATAGCCTTGTACAATTTCAGCTTCTGCTCCTTCAGGACCATCATCTTTTCTTCAATCGTATGACGCATGATCAGGCGCGTAATTGTGACCTGTCTGGTCTGACCGATGCGGTGGGCTCGGTCGGAGGCCTGGTTTTCTACGGCCGGATTCCACCAGGGATCAAGGTGGTAGACGTAGGTGGCGCGGGTCAGGTTGAGCCCTTTGCCGCCAGCTTTGAGGCTGATCAGAAAGACAGCCGGTTCTTTGGAACTTTGAAAATTCTGCACCAGCGCTTTGCGCTGCGGCACCGGAGTGGAGCCGTCCAGACGCAGGTAGGCCAGCTTGTGATGTGTGAGTCCGGCTTCGACAATATCAAGATAGGAAGTGAACTGCGAGAAAACCAGCACGCTATGTCCTTCATCGTGCAATTCCTGCAGTTGCTCGACCAGAAACTCCAGCTTGGGGGACACATCGGAAGCGCCTGGCAGAGCCAGTGAAGGCGCCAGGCAGATCTGGCGCAGCCGCAGGATGGCGGTCAGGGCGATGATGCGGGCCTGACCGGCGGCGCGGTTGGCGTAGGCCTCTTCTACCTGACTACGTACCTCCTCAACGGTGCGCTGATAGAGCACCCGCTGTTTGGACGACAGCTCCAGATGGATATCGCACTCGATTTTGTCCGGCAGATCGTCGGCAATCAGCTGTTTGTTGCGGCGCAGGATAAAGGGGCGCGTGCGGCGCAGCAGGGTCTCGATGCCATCCTGGGCGCGGTTACCGATCGAACGGCTGAACTCCTCGGGTGTTCCGAGCAGACCGGGCAGACAGAGATCCATGATGGCGTAGTACTCTTCAATCCGGTTTTCGACCGGCGTTCCGGTTAGCGCCAGTTTGAAGGATCCGTTGAGTTTGCGGGCAGCGCCGGTGGTGGCGGCCTGCAGGTTTTTAACGGTCTGGGCTTCGTCGAAGATGACCACGTTGAACCGGAGGGTGGCCAACTGGTCTATGTCTCGCTGGATGATGCCGTAGCTGGTCAGGATAATGTCGAAGCGAATGAAATCTACGCTGGAACGTTTCTGGCCGCTGTAGATCAATACTGTTGCGGTGGGGAAAAAACGGGCTATCTCGCTTTCCCAGTTAAAGATGAGCGATGGCGGCACGACGATCAGGTGCGGAGACTCGGCAGCCGCTGCTGAGGGAATTATCCCACTGGCAATGCCGGCCAGCAGGGATATGGCCTGGACGGTTTTCCCCAGTCCCATATCATCCGCCAGGCAGGCTCCAAAACGATGCTCGTACAGAAAACCGAGCCACTGATAGCCGTCATGCTGGTAGGGGCGTAACGTCGCGGTCAGCGCGGGTGGAAGCGGGCGTTTGTCGATGGCGGCGAAGTTAAGCAGGCTTTCCAGTATGCGGGCCTCTTCCGGAGCCAGTTTCACCGTGACGCCGTGGCTGCGCAGCTGCAGCCAGTCCAGAATCTGCAGGCGCGGGATGCGCACAACCCGCAGTTCCCCCTTTTTTTTACGCGTCGTGTTTCCGGAGCTGCCGACCAGCATCGCCAGAATCCGGGCACTGATATCGTCAATCAGAATCATGCGGCCATCACGCTGCAGGATCCCACCGGTTGCCAGGCGTTGAAGTTCTTCCGCGTTCAGAAGCTCACCGTCGCAGCGGATTTCGGGGCGCAGCTCAAACCAGTCCAGTGTGCTGGAAGTGGCGTCCAGGGTGAAATCCCAGACGGCACTTGCCAGTGGCTGGCTTCCCAGTCGCAGGGCAAAGCCTTCGTGCTGGAGCCGTCCCGCCAACTGCGGCAGGCTCGCCACCAGATCCGCCTGACTGACAACCGCTTCTGCCGGGCTCAGTCCCGTATCAAAGACAGAGTGACCAAACAGTTCAAACAGGATCCGCACAAGTCGCATCTGGCTTGATCGATCATCGTCGGCAAAATGCCAGGCGTCTGGTGCTGCCTGGATCATAACGGGTCTGCGGCTACATTCCTCTGCAAATGCGTTCAGTACCTTGCGGGCATCGCTTTTAACGGAGCGTTTCAGATAATCCGGTCCGCTGAGCGCTTCCTTGATGATGGTTCTGCGGGCAGTGGCGGTCGCAGCACCTGATAATGCCAGGCAGCATTCCATGATACCGCGCACCCGCTTTTTAGCCCGTAGAGGTCCGGGCAGCAGGCAACGGCTGCCGGAGTCAAAGAAGCGAAAGAGATCTGCTGAAAAGGGGTAGGTCTGCTGGTGGAACACGATGCCGGGAGTCATACCGATCAGAGCGGTATCGAGAGTGGCCGGTAATTCAAGCACGTAGGTTGGCGTTAGTCGTGCGGTTGATGTGACGGCCTGGCCATTGATGAGAAAGTTGACGGTATCGCGAAAAGCGGGGATCGCATCCGGGTCAAGTCGCAGTGCCAGAGCATTGAACCGTTCTATCGAGGTGCTGATCCTGCTTTCGCCGCAACGCAGGTCCGCAGCATCATCGCCGTTATATTCATCTTCCTCCTCCTCATCATCCTCCTCCCATTCATCATCCCACTCTTCTTCGTCGTCAGGACCCTCTTCATCCAGGTCCTCGCCGTCATACCCTTCCGCATTGAGCAGTTTATCCTCGATGGTATCCCATATAGCCCATACAGCCCGGTCAGTCAGCGGATGAATCGTGGCGCTCTGCAGATCGAGCAGCAGTTCGTATGAGTGCAGGGTGTCGTCCGATAGCGGATGAGTGCCATCGACGGTACGATATATGGACACCTGCCCGGCATCAAGTGCAAAGGTCAGGCAGGCCCGACGGGGGACATCGGCGCACAGTTTCAGGATTGTTTCTGTGCCGGATTCGTTGCGAAAGACGATGGGACAGCGGTTGGACGTCAGTGAAATGAAGTTGGTGAGATAGCGGATCGTCGATTCGAAATACGGGAGCCGCTGGACATAGCCGAGAATCTGCGGAGGAACTCCCATCGACCAGCGATTGACCGGTTCAGAACCGAAATAGATCGCGCCGCGTAAACGGCCATAACTCTCCTCAAGCACAAGGCGGGCCTGTTTCCGCTTCACGTGCGACTCAACCTGACGAGGCGTATCAAGCGTCGCCAGTGCATCGGCGCTGGTCACACTATATTTGTTTATCAGCGCTGCTATCTTCGGCTTTTGGTGCAGTAATTCCTGATCTGTCATCAATGGGGGGAGTGGAAAATCTATCAGGCCGGCCAGACTCTGCAGAATCTGGCTTCGAATCTGCAAATGCGGGAATGAAGAGGGTGAAACCAGCCGTTTCAGCTGGATCCAGAGAACAGCCAGATGCGGGCACTGCGAGTTCTTCGTCCAATGGCGGCAACTGCAGCCGTACTGCATCTGGCTATCAGAGCGTATTTCTAACTCGGCGCCATCAACACAGATCAGGGTCAGAATGGTTTTATCTCTGTTCCACTCTGCGGCGGCGGCGATAGTCCGGTCGCAGAGACGGGTCGCGTCGAGGATATGGGCTTTACCCGCCAGCATATAGAGCATTCCGGGCGGCGTGTTCTGAAGCTGCTTGAGTGGCGCTGGAAGTTCGGGCGGTGGATTGTCAGGATTCATGCAATGTCCGTATCAGTTGAACTACTTTTTATTTATCGGCAGGTATGGTACATCAGCAGCATGAACTCTTTACTCGACAATTACCGGCGGCTGGTTGCCAAAATCGATCAGCTCTGCCAGTCAATTTCCGCAGAACTGGGGGAACAGATTACCTGTTCAGCCGGTTGCAGCGGCTGTTGTACCGCGATCACTCTCTTTCCGGTTGAGGCCGCTGCACTGCAGGATGCGCTTGATACCCTGCCAGCTCAAGAGGCAGAGTCGATTCGTCAGCACGTCAGGCAGCAGGCTTCAGGAGCAGGGTGCCCGCTACTGTTAAATCAGCGTTGCCTGCTGTACAGTGCCCGCCCGATTATCTGCCGTACCCACGGTTTGCCGATTGTGTACAGCGAAGAGGGACAACGAAAAAGCGACTGCTGTCCTCTCAATCTGGTCGAGAACGGATCTGTTGTCGGCTCTAAAGCAGTTGATCTGGACAAACTCAACACACTGCTGGTAGCGGTCAACGCGCTCTATCTTTCACAGGCCGGACTTGAGAATTCACAAGAACGCGTGAGCATCACCCACGCGGTAAGCGGACAGTAAATACCATAAACAATAGCTATTTCAGGCTGGTACAATAACTGCGAACCCCTTCCAGAATACCTTCTGCCGTCATATCCTGATAGTAATCCTCTTTCAGCCGGGATTCCTCGACGTTGTTCGAGAGGAAGGCGGCTTCAACCAGGATGCTGGGCATTGACGCTCCCACCAGGACGTAGAACGGACCCTGTTTGACACCCAGATTTTTAACATCGTTGTAGCTGCTGCGGATTTTTTTATGCAGTGACTTTTGAACTTCATCGGCCAGATGCGCCGAGTCGTTCAGTTTGTAATTTGCCATTAGATCAAATAAAATTGCCTGTAGTACACTGACCTTTTCAAGGGAGGTACCGTTCTCTTTGGCCGCCAGCTGGGCGGCCTTCTCGGTTTTGGCCAGATTCAGATAATAGGTCTCGATCCCGGACGCAGAGCGGTTATTGGCGGCATTGGCATGCACCGACAGAAACAGGTCGGCGCCCACCTTATTGGCGATGGCGGTACGTTCCTCAAGCGGGATGAAGACGTCCGTCGAGCGGGTCATGACTACATCCAGCCCCATCTCCTCCTTGAATAAATCTCGTAACTTGAGTCCGATCGCCAGCACCACGTCCTTTTCCTGAATGCCGTTCGGCCCGACCGCGCCCGGATCATGGCCACCATGGCCGGGGTCGACTACAATCCGGCGGATCTTGGTGATAATATGCTTGCGCTGCAGACGTATCTTTCTTTCGGCCGGTGGTGCCGCAGCTTCCAGTTTTGGTACGACGATTCGCTCCGGAATGTTACTGATTGAACTTTCCAGGCGTGATATTTCAGTGCGCCGGTCTCCCCGGACATCGATGATCAGGCGCGACGGTTCAGAAATGGGGAAGACCTTGTACTCACGGATGTTTTCAGTGTCCAGCACGACCCGGACCACATCAGGCTTGTACTGGGCTACCCGGGCTCCCTTCAGGAGGCCATCCCCGATAGTAATGTCATTGACCCCCGCGCCTAATCGGGTTCGCTTCAGATCAATATAGACTCTACCCGCTTGACCGGGAACGCCTTTGCCCAGCTCATGTGTTTCCCAGGTAATATCCCGGTCGAGCTGTAGTGAGATGCGGGTGTAGTCCGGATTTGACCAATGTCTCATATCACTGAGCAGTGCCGGAGGACGAATGCCGACAGAGGTCGGTGCCGTGAAGGTGCCCTTTTTTTTCTGAGCAGCCGGAGCCGGATATGGCACCAGCAGCGCAGTAATAAGCAGGCAGTAGAATAGGTAAAGGTAACGATTCATAGGCTCACTTTGCCTGTCTCATCAGATCTCTGTGAATAGGTAACCAGTTCTTTTAACAGAAATATCTGTATCTTTCAACAGATAGCGGCTGGATTGTCCCGATTTTATCTGTTGATAGACAATCTGCGGCTGTCGATGATACTATCTGCCGCTATTTCGTCCAAGGAGCGCTGTGTATGCAGAGTGCAGAAAAAAACGCTATTGACCTGATCTCCGAGTACCGCCCCTCATTTTTTGAACAAAAAGTCCTGCAATTGCTGGCCTTTTTTATGGCGCCGCTTTCGCGGACCAACATTGCGGAAATCCTCAAAACGCTGAATATCAGGTTGAACCCCTCCCGGCAGATTACAGTTCAGGAGCTTGCGCCGGTTTTGTCCGCGCTGCGTGCGCGTCAGCTGGTTTTGGAACAAAAAGAAGGTTTCAACTGCCAGCCGCACCTGCAGCAGCCACTGATGAAGGAGCTTGAGCGGCAGGGTGATTTTCAGTCGTATGCCGAAGCCGTTCGTCCCTTTATAGGCAAACACCAGAAATATGGTGAACATTACAGCTATCGCAGTTATCAGCACTGTCTGCAGCACATTCGATTCGCACTGTATTGCAAAGATGAAGAGGAAGTGTTTCGAATCATAAGGTTCAGTTACCGCTATCACTCCTGGGATATGCAGAAACAACACCCCCTTGTCACGCTGTTGCCCGAACCGCTTGATACGGAGTGGCTTGGCAGCTTACCTCCCGGGCTGTTGCTAGCGGTTCTGGATGAACTCTGCAACCATGCTTTCGTCAGCCTGGAACCGTCTCAATCTTTTATGGTGTTGGAAAAATTTGTCACCGGCAGAGCAGATGCCCCGGCGTCGGCCTGCTATCTGTATCTGCTTTATCTGATCCTGCGGGGCAGAATACGGGATGCCGAAGCGGCACTGACGGCGGCAGGCGCGGATCATTTCCTTGATCTGCATGCGTTACTGGCACTTTTACAAGGGGACAACGATGCGGCAATAGCCTTGTTTGATGCGGAAATCGCACGGATCAAGAAACTGACCGGCAAACGGAAATTTTTTCTATCGGGGATCATGGGGATTTTCCATCTTTTATCACTCATACGAAGCGGCTTACCGCACCATCTGACGTCTGCCGGTGAGCTTTCTGCCTATGTGCTGAAGCAGGATGCACATTCCCGGAACAGCTCCATCTGGCTTTTGCACTACCTGACAGAGTACAGAAAGGGTAATGCAAAGCATCTTAATACGTTGGAACAGATCAGCAATGCTGACGATCAGAACGGAGCGATTGGGCAGATAATTCAGACGCTGGTTGCCCTCTGGATCAAAAAGCCGTTACTGGCTCTGCACAGCAAAAATCTGGCAGCTGTTCAGAAGAAAGCTGAAGCGTCCGGTTTTTACTGGATCGCTGCAGAGGCGGTCTCACTGAGAAAAGCGATTAACCCTGATGCGTTTAAGCAGAGCGGGGCTGCTGAAAAACTGTACGCCGAGCAGGGAATCATACCGCTTTTCGCTTCAAGATCGCTGGAACATGATTGGGAGCGTTCTCTCAAGGCGCTGCTCTCGCTTGGCGCCGAAGATTCTTCCAAAAGCAGCACTTCACAAAAGGCGACACGATTGGTCTGGCTCGTGTCAGGTGACGCGAAGCAGATCCTCTTTATCCAGCCGATTGAGCAGAAACAGACCAAAAACGGTTGGACGGGCGGTCGCAATATTGCGTTAAAGAGGCTCTTGGAGGGGAGTTCAACGCTTGATTTTCTGACTTCGCAAGATAGAAAGATTGTTGCCTGCATCCATAAAAATTATAACTACGCCTACTACGGCAGCCAGACATCCTACGATATCGACATTCCGAAAGCTCTGGTTGCGATGATCGGTCACCCTTTGGTCTTCAATGCGAGGGATGAAGCGCAGGTGATCGTTACGCGCGGTGAATTTACCCTTAATGTTGATCGCAGCAAGGGGAGCCTCACGCTTTCTCTTTCACCGTTGCCCCCCTCCGACGATGATATCTTCTACATCTGGGAGGGAACGTCGCGTCTGACCGTCTATCAGCCCAGCCGGGAACAACTGCGGATCGCCACGATTCTGGGGCAGGGTCTGAACGTCCCGAGTAGTGGTGAACAGCAGATTGCTGCTGCCATTACAGCCCTGGCGCCGCATGTGACGGTGCATTCCGATGTTGCCGGTGAAGATTCGGCAGCTGAAAGCGTTGATAGCGACAGTACGCTGCACATTCTGCTGAGGCCGTTCGGCGCCGGAATCATCGTGGAAGTGTTGGTACGGCCACTTGGCGAAGGCGGCCCTGGTTTTTATCCGGGTCGGGGAGCAGCCACCGTCATCGCGGCATTCAACAAAAAGCGGCTACAGACAATGCGCAATCTGAAACTGGAAAAAAGCCGTCTTGAGCTGCTGCTATCCACCTGTAGTACGCTTGATCTCTACCCGTCAGGCGATGATTTCTGGCGCATTGATGATCCAGGCGGCAGTCTGGAGCTCCTGGCAGAGTTGCATGATCTGGGGAAGCAGAAAAAAAATATCTGTGTTGTTGAATGGCCTGAAGGTGAACGGCTCAAGTTGCGCGGCTCCGCCTCCTGGAGCGGAATGAGAGCATCTGTCCGTTCCAGCAAAGAGTGGTTTGCGCTGGAAGGCAGCGTTGCCATATCCGATGACGAAGTGTTTTCGTTGCAGCAGCTGTTGGAGCTGTCTGCCGGCAGCAGCGGGCGCTTTATACCGCTGGCGGATGGTCAGTATCTGGCGCTGACGGAGGAATTCCGCCGTCGGCTGGATGAACTGCGCCGAGTGGTGGAGCAGCATGGTAAGGAGAATCGCTTCCACCCGTTGAGTGCCACGTTGGTTGAAGAGGCGCTGTATGGTGCCGCTGCTGTCAAGGGGGACAAACTCTGGAAGAATACCCTGGAACGCTTTCGGAGCGCCGAAGCGCTACAGCCGACTCTGCCGGTAACGTTTCAGGCGACGCTGCGCGATTATCAGCTGGAAGGGTTCAACTGGCTTGAGCGTTTGGCACACTGGGGTGTCGGGGCCTGTCTTGCTGATGATATGGGGCTCGGAAAAACCATTCAGGCTCTGGCGCTCCTGATTAATCGTGCGCCGCAGGGTGCCGCTCTGGTATTGGCACCCACCTCGGTCTGTCTCAACTGGGAAAGCGAGTGCCGGCGTTTTGCTCCGACTCTGGAGCCGCGTATCTTCGGCCCCGGTAATCGCAGCGAGTTTATTGCCTCGCTGCAGCCGTTCGATTTGGTGATCTGCAGCTACACTCTTTTTCAGCAGGGGGCCGAACTGCTGAATTCGGTCACCTGGGAAACGGTGATTCTTGATGAGGCGCAGGCGATCAAAAACATGGCCACCAAACGTTCACAGGCAGCCATGCAGCTGAAGGCTCATTTCAGAATCGCCACGACCGGTACACCTGTGGAGAATCGTCTTGATGAGCTCTGGAACCTGTTCCGCTTTCTGAATCCCGGTCTGCTCGGTTCCCATAAAAGCTTCACTGAGCGCTATGCCACGCCGATTGAACGGGATAATGACAAAGCGGCGCGGACGCTGCTCAAAAAGCTGATCCGTCCGTTTATCCTGCGCCGCACGAAAAATCAGGTGCTGCAGGAGTTGCCACCACGCACGGATATCCTGCAGCGGGTCGAGCTTTCCGGTGAGGAGCTTGCTCTGTATGAGGCGTTGCGCCGGACGGCGGTCGAGAAGCTGCACGACAGCGCTGAACAGGGCCCCGGCGAACGCCAGATCAGGATTCTGGCCGAGATCATGCGCCTGCGGCGTGCCTGCTGCAATCCGCAGTTGGTTATGCCGGGCAGCGGTATTCCAAGTGCCAAGCTGGCCGCTTTTCGTGAAATAGTGGATGAATTACGGGCAAACGGTCACAGGGCGCTGGTCTTCAGCCAGTTTGTGGATCATCTGACGCTGGTGCGTCAGAGCCTTGATGGCGACGGTATCAGTTATCAATATCTGGATGGCTCCACGCCGCAAAAAGCCAGGCAGGAGCAGGTGGCCGCCTTCCAGCGCGGTGAAGGGGAACTGTTTTTGATCAGCCTCAAGGCGGGTGGGGTCGGGCTTAATCTGACCGCCGCCGATTATGTCATTCATCTCGATCCCTGGTGGAATCCGGCTGTGGAAGATCAGGCCTCGGACCGCGCCCACCGCATCGGTCAGCTGCGTCCGGTAACGGTCTACCGTCTCGTGGCTGCCAACACGATTGAAGAAAAAATAGTCGCTCTGCATCATCAGAAGCGCGATCTGGCAGATTCATTGCTGGAGGGCACCGACACCGCTGCCCGTGTGTCGGCGGACGATCTGATGGATCTTTTGCGGGAAGCCGGGGATAGGTAGCTCAGGATTTTTCTTCATGCCGGGCACAGACAAAATCGGCGATTGTACGGGCGATGCCGTCTGCTGCGCTGCGATCATTGTTGAAGAGCAGATCGTAGAGCGCCGGATCGTGGTCGTTCTGGTTGAGGAAATTCCGCGTGAAGTTGTCGCGGGCTTTCTGCTGGCGGTGCATCAGCTTTTCAGCCTGATCAGGCTCAAGTTGTAATCGACTCGCAAGCGAAGCGGTTTTGAAGGCAGAGGAACCGTAGATCCTGAAATGACAGGAATGGTCGAAGTGCCGGGTGATGATCGATCCTCCCAACTCGGAGATAATTACATTCCCCTGTTCTGCAAGTGCGACAACATGACGGCAGAGCAGCTTGAAATATTCATGGTCGCTCTGCCAGCGTGGCGAGAAGGTGGCCAGCACTTCATTCAATATCTGATTGCTTTCTCCCAGCGTATGGAGAATTCCCTCTGAAATATTATGGTGACGGGCAACCTCTTCCAGGACGGCCTTGTCGATCAACACCCATTCATCACCGCTCCTCTGTTTCATGAGCTCACACAACCGCTCGGCTACCGGATACCCTTCGCAGCCGTACTCCCGCGAAATCGTAATGCAGGGACGCGGTTTTGCTTTTCGATGGTGGAGTGCGGCTTTTTCCTTCTGTCTGCGATTGTACTCCTCCAGCGAACCGATTCTCAGATCTACCGATGGTATCAACAGGTTTTCCGGCATGGTGTCCCCCTCTTTTCCTGTTTTTTGATGTTTTTGGGTGGGGCTGCTTTTACAACGATCTGACGATCACCCAGCAGGGCGCCATTCAGAAGCGTAAGCGCCTCTTCAGCTTCCTCTTCGGTCGACATCCTCACATAGCCGCAGCCTCTGAATTCGCGTGAAGCGGGATCGATGACCAGATGCACCGATGTAACCGTACCGGCCACAGAGAAGAGGTTGCGCACTTCAGCTTCTGTAACGTGTCCGGAGATTTGTCCGACATAGATTTCAATGCCCATGTAAAGTCTCCTTTCGGATTACTCTTGTAAGTGCTTGTTGTATTTCAGTTTGGAGCGTGAAGTGAATGAATAGATAAGGTTCAGGGTGAGTTGACGTGGGTGGCCGTTTCGCGTTCCAGCAGGCAGCCGCTGCGCAGGTCGATATCTTCGCTGGCATTCAGCAGGCGTTTGGCAGCCGAGAGGGCATTCAGGGGGTGTCCGGCAATTCGCTCGGCGAAGACGACCACTTCATTCCAGAAGGTGTCATCGTTGAATATGCGGTCCACCAGCCCCATATGCAGAGCTTCAGCGGCGCTGTAGATATCCGAGGTCATAAAAATCTCGCGGGCGAAGTTTTTGCCGACGATGCGGGGCAGTTTACGGGTGCCGCAGAAACCGGTGATGATGCCCAGTTTAGCGCCGGAGTGACCTATTTTGAGGCTTTCCCGGCCGATGCGGATGTCGCAGGCCATGGAGAGATCGCAGCCGCCACCCATGGTAATGCCATTCAAAGCCCCGATAACCGGCTTGCTGCAAGCTTCGATCTGCTCGAACAGCGATTGTCCCAGATCTGCGAAATGGAGCGCCTCTGCCGGAGTGAAGTTCAGCATTTGGCCGATATCGGCCCCGGCGGCAAATGATTCGCCCGGATGGCCCGAAAGAACGATTACGTTGACCGCAGCATCGTCTTCAAGCTGGCTCAAGGCACGTTTCAGTTCGCGGATGGTTGTAATCGAGAGCTTGTTAAAGCGGGAACCGCTCTCCATCAGGAGGTAGCCGACGCGATTATGAGTCTCTATGTGGAGTTTTTTGTAGGGCATGGCAGGAGAGGCAGGAGTCGGAATTCAGGATCAAGAGCCAAACTACAAAACTGACTCCTGCATTCTGAATTCTGACTCCTTCGCCGTCAGGCTCGTGGCTTAACGTTGGTCTGGACCCACGTGACGATGTTTTCGGTCGAGGTGCCGGGAGTAAAAATTTCGCTGATACCGGTTGCTTTCAGAGCCGGAATATCATCTTCGGGAATGACGCCGCCGCCGAAGACCATGATATCTTCAGCGCCCTTCTCTTTCAGAAGCGCAGTGATGCGGGGGAGCAGGGTGTTATGGGCGCCGGACAGGATAGAGAGGCCGACGCAGTCAACATCTTCCTGGATGGCTGCAGCGACAATCTGGTCAGGCGTCTGGTGCAGGCCGGTATAGATGACTTCGAAGCCGGCGTCGCGAAAGGCGCGGGCAATGATCTTGGCTCCCCGGTCGTGGCCATCCAGCCCCGGTTTTCCGACAAGTACGCGTAATGTTCTTTCAGCCATGATGTACACCCTCCTTTAAATCAGGTAGTTAAAAAGATACCGTATTTGCAGCATAAAATATTCTAAAGTCTTACCACAGAGTCACAGAGGGCACGGAGAAAATTCAAGTTCTCTGTGATCTCAGTGGCTCTGTGGTGGATGTGTCTGCTCTACATCTCGATGCCGGTACGCGCCGGAACTCCTGCCGCATAGTAATGCTTGATATCACGCATCTCTGTCACCAGATCAGCGGCTGCTATCACCTGTTCATGCGCGTTGCGACCGGTCAGAACCAGTTCGACCTGGGCCGGCTTTGCACTGATCAGCTCCAGTACCTGCTCGACATCAATCAGGCCAAAGCCGACGGCTCCGTTGATTTCATCGCAGATAAAAAGATCATAGTCACCGGAGGTCAGAAGCTGCCGAGCTTGTGTCAGCGCTTCCTGCGCGACGCGTCGATCTTCAGTGATGTCTTTGGTGTTGACCCATCCCGGACGGCCGGTCTGGATGATGGTAAGGAGCGGCGCCAGCTTTTCGGCGGCCAGGTGTTCACCGTAGCGACCACCACCTTTGATAAATTGAAAGAAGCAGACCCGCAGTCCCCGTCCGACTGCCCGCAACGCAAGTCCCAGCGAGGCCGTTGTCTTGCCTTTGCCGTTGCCGGTATACACCTGAATATAGCCCCGTTCCAGCGGCATTATTCCCCCTTGAACTGCGGCGGGCGTTTGTCGAGAAAAGCCTGCATGCCTTCATGCTGATCAAAGCTTGAAAAACAGAGCGCAAAAGCATCCCGTTCCAGCAGGCAAGCGGTCTGCAGATCTATATCATAGCCGGCATTGACGACTTCACCACCGACACGAATAGCGTTCGGGCTGCGCGTGCAGATCAGTTGCAAAAGTTCCTGTGAGCGCGGCAGTGCTTCACCGACCGGGTAGAGGCGGTTAATCAGGCCGATCCGGTGGGCCTCTTCAGCAGATATCATCTCACCGCTGTAGATCATCTCCTTGGCCTTTGATTTGCCAACCAGGCGTGACAATCTCTGGCTGCCTCCACAAAAGGGGATGCGTCCCTCGGCTATGGCCGGAAAACCGAAACATGCCGATTGGGATGCGACGATAAAATCAGCGGCCAGAGCAAGTTCCAGTCCGATACCGGCACAGGTCCCTTCAATAACAGCGATACATGGTTTGGTACATTTTTCCAGGTTGAACATGACCTGCTGGCCGAAGCCGGAGAGGGCGGCCATGTCATAAAGTGTGCCGCTCTTAACCGGAGAGCAGCGGCAGAATTCGCGCTCAGCTGCGGTAAGAATAATCGCGTTAATGTCGTGTCTGGCTGCCAGAGCAGTTATCCGTTTGTGAATCGCCTCCAGCAGTTGCCGCTCGGAAGCGCCCTGAGAACCGGGGATCGAAAGAATGGCCAGGCCATCCGGACTGATCTGAAGAGTGCTAAAGGTTTCCGGCACGGTGGTCGTCCTGTTTACAGGTGGAATAAAAATTGAGCGCGGCGACTATATCAATTCAACCGTATACGGTCAAGAAAAGCTTTTGCAGGTTTTTACTTATAGTAAAACACCTTGATGAAATCAGAATTGAAGCTATACTGGCCACTCTTGTACCCTATCTCCGGGAGTGCCCACATGAACCTGCCTGCTATTGTCCGCCGAAGCGCCCGTGAATCCCAAACGAGTGCTGAACAGAACGCCGCCTGGCTCCAGCAGCATATGAGCCCTTTTTTCTTTCAGGCTATGGCTGATGAACAGGGCGCCCTGACCATGCTGGCCCGTGAAATGGAACGGCTTCAGCATAATCGCCATCTGATCCTGACTGATCAGGAGAAGCGCATGGTGATCGCCTGTGATAACCGTCCCGGCTCTCTGTACGGAACCTTGCGCCGACTGGGGGACCGTGAGATTTCGTACGCCATGTTTTCACATTCTAACGCTGATATGCCGGGGGGCAGGCATGAGCTGGAGATACAGCGTTTCGAATTTGACCGGCGCCGGAATCATGAGATCGACCTGAAGCGGCAGATTGATATCCCGGTCGGACTCGTACGCGCCGTACGCAAGGACATGCGCTGCACATACCCGGAATTCGATCTGACCAGGCTGGATCGTTTCCTGAAAATACTCTGGCTGAATAATGAAAATTATCTGCGTATGTCTTCGCCGTCGCGGATCGCCGCACTGGTCCGGCTCTTTGAACGGGGCAACGCCTCGGGAGGGCTGTTTCTTGATATGATCCAGGTCGAGCGGGACGGGCGTACTGAGACGCAGGTGCTGCTGGCGGTCGGTAATCCTCCGCAGGGGGAGTTTCTACTACAGTTGCTGGAGGTCTTTAACCGCCTGGACGTCGGTATCCGGCGGGCCTATTGTCAGACGATATCCAACGGTATCCACCCCTATTTTCTGGGATCTTTTTTCGTGATCAGCCGCCAGGGGCAGGATATATCGCCCGGTGGTGATCTGGCCGCCCGACTGGAGCGTGAACTCTGTACGACCCAGATTCTGGCGACCACCTCGGCCGTCTATCGCGACTATGTGGTGCCGGGACGCCTTTCCGGTGAAGATGCAGCCTTAGTCAATGCGTTTATTGCTTTCTGTCACACCAGTCTGGCGCATGGACAGCCGGAACGTTTCGGACAGGAAGATGTGCAGAGCGCCTTTTATGACCATCCCGAAATGGCCCAGCTGTTGATCCGCCTGTTCCGCACCCGCTTTGACCCTGACCGTGGCGACCGGGAGCAGCAGTATTCAGTTCTGCTGGCTGAGGCACAGGCGGCCGTGGCCGGCTACAATACCGGACATCGCTGGCTTGATGATATCCGCCGGGCGGTCTATCTGTGTGGTCTGCTGTTGGTTACGCATACCCTCAAAACCAACTTCTTTGTCGTGGAAAAACAGGCCCTGGCCTTCCGGCTTGATCCGGGCTATCTGCGGCTTTTGGGAGATGAGTTTACGGCAGATCTCCCGGAAGCGCTCCCCTTTCGGGTGACCTTCTTTTTCAGTCGTTTCGGGGCCGGCTATCATGTCGGCTTTTCGGATATCGCCCGTGGCGGGTGGCGCACCGTCATCGCCCGCAGCGCCGATGATTATATTACCTCTGCAAATACACTCTTCCGCGAGGTCTACGTTTTGGCCTACACGCAGCATCTGAAGAACAAGGATATCTACGAAGGCGGTTCAAAGCTGGTGCTGGTGCTGGATGCCTCCGATCTTGATCAGGTCGGCAGCGAAGCCGAAAACTGTCGGCTCTACAAGCTGCAGTACGCGGTTATCAATGCTTTTCTGGATATCTTTGTGACCGAAAAGGGGCGTGTCAAAGATCCGCGCGTGGTGGATTTCTACGGGGATGATGAGCCGATCGAGATCGGGCCTGACGAGAACATGCATGATGGTATGGTCGAGGCGATTGCCGCGCTTTCAAAACGACGTGGCTATATTCTGGGTGTCGGCATCATGTCCAGCAAGCGCTTCGGCATCAACCACAAGGAGTATGGCGTTACCTCGACCGGTGTAGTGACATTTGCCGAAATAACCATGGCTGAAGTTGCCGGAATCGACATCCACACGGACACTTTTTCGATGAAGATGACCGGCGGACCCAACGGCGACGTGGCCGGCAACAGTCTGCGCATCATGTTGGAATGCTGTCCCGGGCTGCGGGTGCGTCTGATTCTGGATGGTACGGCTGCGCTCTATGACCCGAGCGGAATCAATCGCGATGCGCTGAGCTGTCTGGTGCTGGCGCATGATCTGGATGCTTTTGATACCGATGCGCTGGGGGAGGGGGGCTTCATTCTGTACCGTACCGGGCGGCGCCTGGAAGGGCTGAAAGAGACTCATCGCCGCGTAAGCCGCTCAGTTTCCGGTCTCACCGAGGAGTGGCTGGATATTGATGACTTCCACCGTGAGTACGATAGTCTGGTCTTTAGCGTGTCGGCGGACCTTTTTATACCGGCCGGCGGTCGCCCCGAATCGATTGACGCCCAAAACTGGCGTAAATTCCTGGATCAAAACGGCAAACCCAGCTCGCGGATTATTATTGAAGGCGCCAACTCTTTCATTACCCCGGAAGCCAGAATTAATCTGCAAAAGAGCGGTGTTGCGCTGATGCGCGACGCATCGGCCAACAAATGCGGAGTTATTTCTTCCTCCTACGAAATTATCGCCAATCTGCTGCTGTCTGAGCGCGAGTTTCTGGAGCAGAAAGAGCGCTACGCCAATGACGTGCTGACGATTCTCAAAAAGCGGGCAGCCGACGAAGCCAGGTTGATCCTGCGTCGGCGGGTAGAATCCGGCGGCACGCTGCTCTACAGTGAGGTTTCTGAAACGATCAGCCAGAATATCAATACCTTTTACTCACGGCTGTTTGATTTCTTTGTAACCAGATCGGAACTCTGCCTGCAGCCACCCTTCCGACAGGCGGTTCTGAAGCATCTTCCGCAGGTGATTCAGGATACAGCGGCCTATCGCCGACGGATCGGTTTATTGCCGATCAAATACCTTTGCGCGATCCTGGCCGCAGAAATCGGTTCATCGCTGGTCTACAGCAGTAATCGTGATGCCGATTTCGAGGATATGATCCGGCGGCATCTGGCGCGGGTACTCTGATTTTCTTTGATTCCGTTCGACCGCTGTGCTAGAAAGACAGCCTGTCTGTATGATCTCATGCCATACGTATACAAGGAGTCAGCCATGTCCACCAACAACGATAATGCTACAGCTGCCGTGATTGCCTTTGTTTCCGGTGCCGTAATCGGCACCGTCGCCGCTCTCCTCCTGGCTCCGGCACCGGGTCGCGAAGTGCGTGAAAAAATATCCGGCCTTAGAGAATCTGCCAGCGGCAAGGTAAAGCATCTGGCCCGCGAAGCCAGGTTCAAGGTTTCTACCCGGACGAAAGGCGGCAACTATGAATATGACGGCGGAGATGCCTGGATCTAACGAACACAATCCCGTGCAGTTGAAATACGGTTCAACCGTCTGTGACCTCCAGCTCCCGCCCGAACATCTGGCGGGAGCACTACTCCCATTCCTTGCTCCCCCCTCGGACACGCCTGAAGAAATTATCTGCCGGGCGCTTGATGTCTGCAATGCAGAGATCTCCCGCTGTGCGCCTGGCGACAAAATCGTTATCGTCACCTCTGACATCACCCGCTATACCGGCAGTGAAATCTATCTGCCGCTGCTGGTCGAACGTCTCAATCGCCAGGGAATCCCTGATGGTGACATCGAGATTCTGATCGCACTCGGTATCCACCGCACACAGACGGAACATGAGCATCAGAAAATCGCGGGATCACTGTTCGGTCGAATTCGCGTTATCGATCATGACTGTGATGATGCCGATGGCCTGACACAGATCGGCACGACCTCCAACGGCATTGCGGTCAGTATCAATCGCCGTGCTGTTGAAGCCGATCATCTGATTCTGACCGGTACGATCGGCTTTCATTACTTTGCCGGTTTCAGCGGTGGGCGCAAGAGCGTCCTGCCTGGCATCGCCAGTCGTCAGTCCTGTCTGGCCAGCCATTTTGCCGTATTAAATCCGGGGGAGGGGAACGGAAAAAACCGGTTGGCGGTCACCGCCAATCTGGAAGGGAATCCGGTTCATCAGGCCATGCTGGAAGCCTGCGCTCTGGCCAAGCCGGCATTTATACTGAATACGGTGCTGTCGGCTGACAAGCGCATTATGGCCGCTTTTGCCGGCCCGTGGCGTGGGGCGCACGAGGCCGGCTGCGACTATTATCGTGAGCAGTTTGCCTGGCCGCTGGTGGAGAAAGCGGATCTGGTGATCGCTTCCTGCGGTGGCTACCCCAAGGATATCAATCTGATTCAGGCTCACAAATCGATGGAGTACGCTTCACAGGCGATCAAAGATGGCGGTGTCATGATCCTGCTGGCGGAGTGTCGCGACGGTTTCGGCAATGGCAGTTTCTTCAGCTGGTTTCGGTACAGGTCGCTGCAGGAGTTTGAGGCGGCGCTGCGTGCCCGCTACGAGATCAATGGCCAGACCGCCTACTCGCTGCTGCAAAAGGCGCAACGCTTCCGGATTATTCTGGTGTCACAATTCCCGGATCAGCAGGTCGAACAGATGGGGATGGTTCCGGCGCAGTCACTCGATCAGGCGATGGATCTGGCTCAAGAAACGCTACCGGAGAGGTGGCGCTGTTATCTGATGCCGGAGGCGGGAAGTGTACTTCCGACGCCAGTGAAATAATGACCGGCACTCACCGCAAGCATTGAAATACGCCGGTGCACCAGAGGCAGGCGCCGCAGGGGACCGTTCTGACGTGGCAATCCTGTTCAAACTGATCGGTTTGGACGTAATCGCAGGGGGCGAGGCCGCAACTGGCGCAGGAGGGATAATCATAGTCCAGAACGTTGCGGCGAAACTCGATAAATTGCGGACTATTCCAGATCTCTCGTATATCGTTGTCGGCCAGATTGCCGAATGTTGTCGGCTTAACCTGCTGCTGCCAACCGCTGGCAAAGCATTCATAGCTATGCCAGAGAAAATAACAGGGCGAAATATCGCCGTTCCAGGAAACAAAGGCGCTCCCTTCCTCAACAAAGCTGCAGGAGCGATGCTCTTTAAGGGCAATCTCCGGCAGGCGCAGTTCCAGCCCGGTCCGGGCGGCGACTTCTTGAGCCTCCTCAAAAATCTCCCTGATATGATCTGACTGCATCCGGTCGTGCTGGATCAGTTTGAGAACGTCCAGCATGACGTTCTGCTCGGCCGCCTCTGTCTTCATGGCTTTGATCATTGCCACAACGGCCAGCTCTTCCGGAGTTCGGGTGTATTTTTTCAGTGTGGCGATATAGTCGTTCAGGTCAAGTCCGGCCTGAGTTGCCTTTTCGAGCCAGGTACGGAAAATTTCGTACGCCTTGTCTGAAATTGTCGAATAGAGTGCTTCATCGGCATTTTTTTGATCGTACGGCAGCATATGCGTGACGATGGCAAAGTCCACGCCGCGTCGGGATGCCCATTCAAGGGTGCCCGGCAGCTGTGTGATAGTGCTGCGCATGGCAACGAATTCTATACCGATTCTCACATCCGGACGCTCACACTGGCTTCTGGCCTGCACCAGCGCTGCAAGCGCTCGTTCAACTCCTTCAACGGAGCCCCCCTCCCGCACGGCCGTAAAGGTCTCCGGCACAATAGCATCAACAGAAACGCATACCCGGTCAAGGCCGGCCTTTACAAGTGTTACAGCGCGCTGCTCAGTCATGAGGAGACCGTTTGTCTGAAAGCCGATCCACCCGTGGGGTGGCATCAGCTCTTTTGCTGTCCGGATAAACGTTTCCATATGCGGATTCAGAAGCGGTTCTCCGACGCCATTCAGAATCAGTGACTCCAGTGTCGGCAGTGCGGGCAGCAGTGCCATAAACACCTCCGGCGACAAGTCGCCGTCAATGATGTGGCTCGCCTGGTGCTGCTTGACGCACATGGCACAGTTCAGATTGCAGCGACTGCTGGTTTCGACAAACAGTTTGGTGGGATAGGGGCGCACTGCGGCAGACCGGGCGGTAATGTGATTGGAACTATTTTGGTTATTGGTGCTCATGGTTCTCTAACACCTTTTTAAGCTTCAGGATTACTTCAGGATTTCTCAGGATTAAAGCTTGTGGCCTTAAAATCCTGAGTAATCCCGAGGCTGAAAAGTATTTTTACGAAGTGACAAGCCGTCTCACGCCGCCTGTTGCGGAACGATAACCATCTTGATCGCTTCGCGCAGCACATCGGCGTAGCGCGTAATGTTATTTCGGCGCATGATTTCTTCGATGCGACTCTTTTCTTCATCAGAGATACGCAACGAGACAACGGAGAGTGCTGTCGGCGCCTTGGATTTTGATGATCGTTTTACCCTTTTTTGTTTTTTTAGTGCACTCTTTTTTTGCATGATCACAGCCCGTTCAGTATTTCCCGGCGTTTATCCCGGTATTCTTCAATGGTTATCAGCCCTTTTTCCTGCAGCTCTTTAATTGTTGTCAAACGATCTGATACACGCTGCGCTTCGCTGCTCTTCGTAACAGGTGCCGTTGTCGAACTCGTAGCCGGAACAGGCTGTTTTTCAGTCACCGGTTGTACTGCAGCAGGTACTGCTGTTGGTTGTGCGACAACCGGCGGAATAATGACGGGTACTTTCCAGGTTTCACCAAAAGCAACCCAGTCCTTGCGCAGCAGCTTGAAAGAGTCCTGTTCCGGTTGTGGCTGCAGAGCCCATTCGTCACTCACCGACTGCAGGCGGCTTCCGGGAACAAAGGGTTCAAGACGACGGTCAGCGCGTTCGTTAACATCCTGTTGCATCTGGCCGATGATCAGATTGAGTTTGCCCCCCTGACTAAAAATTCTACCCGTCGTTACTTTCGGGCTTTTGGCAAATCCGTACAGAGCCGTGTGCAGGCCGATGACTGCAAAGGTGACATCCTGCTCGGGTGTTGCCTTGCTCAGCGCCAATTGCAGTTTATCGGCAATCAGCTCGATTGCAGCAGCAGTGAATAACGGGGTGATTTTCCTGGTTTCGGCCGTACGCACGGTGAGAGATGCCAGTTGAGCTGACAACGTCTCAACCGGAATTTCAGCGGGGTGAGCGTTGGGAAGTTTTTGCTCAGATGGTATCCGATCTTGCGGTTCCAGCGCCACGAACTGATCGCGGCTTTCCCAGAGTATCTGGCGGGCGGCGAGGGCGTTTGAGCTATTTGAAATAAGGATAAATGCGGCCATCAGGATGATAACAGGCTGGTGCAACCACGATTTTATTTCACACCATTTCTTCATGATTTCCTCCGGAATTCGACGCAGTCGGTAGTATGTAAAGTATTTTATACAAGAACAGTGCCATTAGCCGCCCCCGCCCGTGGTTTACGCCACGGGCTCTATCATGTCGGCTTCCTGTGGTTTACACCACAGGCTCTATCATGTCGCCCTTTCAGGGCTCTTAATAGTAAACCCCGAAGGGGTGATATTTTATAGCCCGTGGTGTAAACCACGGGACCGGATAAACCAGTAAAGAATAGCCCCGAAGGGGCGACAGACTACTTCAGCCATCATGAAAAAAGCGGGGATCCAAAGAATCCCCGCCACAGACTGCATAACATCTACGTAGGCTGGGCAAACAGAGTGTGCCCAACAGCAGAATCGATTAGAACGGCAGTTTTCCGTAACCCATCAGGCCGAAGGCAGGAGCCAGCAGGCAGGTGAAGGTCAGGACGATGAACATGGTGGCAGCAACTTTGGGGTTGATCTTGCCGTAGGTTACGCCGGTAACGGTGAAGCAGATCACGACAAAGGTAACGTTCATGAAAGCCAGATAAGGAGCTACGCCGATGATAGTTTTGCCATCCGGCTTCACTCCGCCGCCGGTGGCGAACAGGAACGCATAAATGGCGCAGACGATACCGACCAGGAGCGCGCCGTTGCCGACGGTACGCAGATCTTCAACGCCGGTCATAAGGGCATGGCCGGTCTGCATGTAAAGAACACCGAAAACGAACAACAGGCCGGCGGTGAAGGGATCGGTAAATACTGCTGCCTGCAGTGTTGCGCCGATAACGACCAGAACACCGACAACCGAGCTGACAAAACCGGTGCTTTTAGCTTCGCCGTAACCTAAGAAAAACATACCGACGGGAATCCACATAATACTGATTAATACGAGTAGTGCAGTTGTCATAACTTCCTCCATGAAATTTCATAACAGTCCCACTCCCGGTTTGAGCCGGGAGGGGAGCAAAAGTGTCTGCTTATTCAGCAGTAGTTGGGTCGATCATTGTGCGGACTTCAGCAACGCTGTTGGCCGGGAAACCGCCCTGAGCGGCGTGCTCAAGTACCATCTCTTTGTTTGGTGCGATATAGATACAGTAAATCTTGTTGTCAGTTACATAGCTCTGTACCCACTGAATCTGCGGGCCGAGACCCTGAAGAACGCTGCAGGATTTCTGTGAAATAGCCTGCAATGTATCCGCCGGCAACTGTCCTGCACCTGCGAGTTCACGTTCAATGACATACTTTGGCATGGGCGATCTCCTTATCAGTAAAGTGTGTTACAGCGGTTTACCAGTAGAACATGGTGCCGAGAGCAAACTGGTTGGAGTGCTGGCTGGCGTGGTCTGCCCAGGTGTTCTGTGCGTAGATGTACTCACCAACGAACTGAGTGAACTTGTTAAGGTTGTAGGCAACCATAAATACGGCTGATTCCTGGTTTGTTACGATGACAGCGCTGTCGCCCTTGTTGTTGTCCTGGCGGGTCTGGCCATAGTTGGCACCCAGCTTGATAGACGGAGTCGCCTGAAAAGTTGCCTGAACGAGGTAGCCGTAAGCGAGTCTCTCTCTGCCATTGGCATCGGTTGAGGTAGAGCCAAGGAAGTCCCCATCCTGAGCGCTGACCATTCCCAAGCCTCTACCGATGTAACCGGAAGCAAGGAGATTGACACTGCTAACACCGATACCAAATCCACCTGAAGCGCCGATGGATTCGTTATCTTTGCCAGCGCGTGCAATCGCGGTAGTTGAAGCAGGTACTAGAGTGTTCAAGCCTGTTGTTTGGTCTATTTCCCAGTGAGCTGCAGTAGTCGTTCCGGTAGTTTTGCGAGGTGCAGTCTGATACAGACCGGAAACCCATGACTGCACTGATGTGCTGCCGTATTTGGCAGCGTAGGATACTTCTGCCTCGACACGTGGCGAGTTAGTTTTTGCTGTGTCAGCGCTAATCTTGTAAGGTTCGGCTATTTCCAGAGCAACTTTTACGCCACCCATGTCAGGTGTTGTGTAACGGATCTGAGGTCCAAAATTGGTGTAAAGATAGCCGTAACCGATGTGTCCCAAGGTGGTGCCGCCACGAAGAGCAGAGGCGGGAACCGTACCTGAAGTCAACAGGGTCATATCATTGAGGATGTTTTTTCCTTGAAACAGGTTGAGGGCGCGACCAGCCAGCAGTTCGCCGTAGGCGCCTTTGGCGGTGTAGAAAAATTCACGGAAATCGATGTTCGGTGAGGTGTCGAAACGCTGACTGGATTTGTTCTGGATGTTCGGGTAGATCCCAACGCGTACGTTGGAGTCAACGCCATTTGTTGTTGGTGCCTTGACGTTGAAAGCGATCACTGATGGCAGCAGGCCGACGCCAACACCGAAGCGTTGATCGTATGTTGACTCAGTTCCACCGAGGCTCAGCAGGCTTAATGAACGTGTTCCGCTCGGTAGTGGTGATGTGCTGGCGTAGGTTGCAAACACATCAACAATGCCGTCTGTGCTGAGTTGCCAGCCGTTTTCTCCGCCGATTACGAATGCTGCGTTTGCGGGGTTGCCGGTTGCCAATGAAGCTGCTGCGAGAAGTCCTGCTGCTAATAATTTCTTTTTCATTGCTCTCTCCTTCTGTCATTAAATTTAACTTCTGGTTCAGCTGATGTATGTCCTGCACTCTCTTATTCTTTAATTCAACGTTCACAAACTTGATTGTGCCGAACTATCGGCCTGTCCTTCTCATTTCTCCTTTCTGTAAGATAGTTACTTCCAAGTGTATGCAAGGTTTTAGCTGCCGTGTGCCCCGGTTGTAAACCCCGCTATAAAACTTCGGTTGCAAATATACGTTCGCACATTGCTTGCAACGGTGGTGCCAAAAATAAAACATTGGTTTTGATGTTGTAAATCAGCCGCTTACGCTTGAAAAGCCGCGATTGTGAGAGGTTATGTAAATGTGTAATAATAGGACACGTTGTATAACATACCGAAATAATTGAAATTTAAATTAATGAGGAAGAGTTCTACACCGTAGAGAATAGTCACAAGTTTATTGGGGGAAAACATGAGTATAAAAAATGTGGTCAATTTGGGGTCGGAGAGAGTTAGGGGTAAATAAAATACTTATAACCAGGTTTGGGTTAGGCACAACCATTGCTTGTAGATATCGTATACGGCAGGGACGCACCCGGTGGGTCGCCCCGGTGCAAAGTATCATTGAATGTGCCTATCGTGACAGGGCGAGCCGCCGGCGTCGCCCCTACAGAATCAAAAACAGGAACTTTTGTGCATGGATTTCTATAACGATACAACATTGCGTAAATATAAGTTCGAAGTACCGGAAATTATCTTCGGTCGCGGCATGCTGAGCCAGGTGGGGCTGTGTGCGCGCCGACTGGGGGGGCGGAAAATATTTCTGGTCAGCGATAAGGGATTGTTCAATGCCGGCTGGGTGGATCTGGTCATGCGCAGCCTTGTGGAAGCTGGCCTCGAGTTCGTCTATTTTGACGGAATAACCAATAATCCCAAAGATTTAGAAGTCGCGCTCGGTGCAAGAGAATATCTGCGTCTGGGCGCAGATGTGATTGTCGGACTGGGTGGCGGCAGCTGCCTGGATGCCGCCAAGGCCATCGCCATCCTGGCCGCCAACGGCGGCAGCATACGTGACTACAGCGGCTCAGATCGGATCATCCGCCCTCTGCCACCGCTGGTGCTCTGTCCGACCACCTGCGGAACCGGTTCGGACGTATCACAGTTTGCCATGATCACCGATACTGAACACCACTGTAAGATGACGCTTATGAGCCGCTGTATCGCCCCGGATATCAGTTTGACGGATCCCGACACACTGGCGACACTGCCCCATGAATACGTTGGTACGAGTGCTGCGGATGCGCTGAGTCACGCTCTGGAATCCGTTTTTTCGATCGCTTCGACAACGCTGACAGACGTCCACGCATTTAAAGCACTGCGTCTGCTGTCCGCCAGCCTGCCGCGTGCCGTTCAGGAGCATAGGCCGGATGATCTGGAGAATCTGGCGCGCGCCAGTCTGCATTCCGGCATGGCTTTTTCCAATTCGATGCTGGGAATTGTGCATGCCCTGGCACACCCGATCGGCGGTCTCTATGATGCCAGCCACGGAAGTATCAATGCCGTCCTGCTGCCGGAAGTCGTGCGTTATGAGCTCCCGGTTGTGACAGATAAACTTCAGGAACTGGCCTGGGGGTTGGGGCACCGCTCAAATGGCGATATCAATGCTGCCGGTGACAAGATCCAGGAAACACTCGATGCCCTGCTTGAAGCCAGCGAAGCGCCGCGCAGTCTGCGAAGCATAGGTGTTCTGCATAAGGATTTGCCGGAATTAGCGCAACGCTCACTCAAGGATATTTCGCTGACCACCTCTCCGCGGGATGCCGACCATGCCGACCTCTTGAGCATATTGGAAAAGGTCTACTGATGAGTGCACCAGCCGTTCGGAAATCAGTCAGTCAGTCTTCTCTGGAGAGCTTGCTGGGGTTGAATAGTTCCAAAATCGGATTTTATGCCGAGGTCAAGCAGAAAATCCAGGAGTTGGAAGCAGCCAATGCCGGTCTGCGCAGCAAGAGCAATGAGCTGCAGGCCGTGTTTGACTCAATTGTTGATGGTATTGTTGTGTATGATTATGGTGGACTGGTGCAGCACCGAAACCACGTCTGTCCGCAATATTTTCCACAGGAGACGCTGCCGGGGAGTTCCTGTCGGGAGCTTTTTCATCCTGGGCATGAATCTATGCCGCGCACCTGTCCGGTGGAGCGTGCCTTGAATGGCGAGCGGGTTGAAATCTCTCTGACGGCGCCGCTTCCCAGCGGGCAGCTACGCTACTTCGATGCCACGGTAACACCGATCGAGGATAGTCATGGTGTGCCGAACCGTGCGCTCCTGTTTCTGCGCGATGTCTCCGGCAAGCGTCTTCAGGAATTGCAGCTGATGCAGTCTGAAAAGCTCTCAAGCATCGGTGTTCTTGCGGCTGGAGTAGCGCACGAAATCAATAACCCGCTTGCATCGGTAACAGGATATGCCGAGGCTTTGCTGCGGCGATTCAGTGATCAATCGCCCCTGGCCACCGATCCGAGGCTGGAGGATTTTCAAAAATATCTGAAGGTTATTGTCCGGGAATCGTACCGCTGTAAAGGTATTATCGACAGCCTGATCTCTTTTAGCCGCAAATCGGACGGTTCGATCAGCAGTGTTAATATTAATGATGTTATCAATGAAGTCTTGGAACTGGTCAGGTTCAAGTCCCGCTTCGAAAAGATTGAAATTACAACTTATTTGCAAAGCGACCTGCCAGACATTCAGTGTGATTCGTCAGGAATGCGCCAGGTGTGCCTTAATCTGCTGATGAACGCCCATCAGGCGATCAAAGGGAGCGGAATAGTTGAAATAACGACAAAATCGATTGCATCGGAGTCGGTGGTTTTTGAAATCCGCGATAGTGGCTGCGGAATATCCAAAGAAATAATCGAGCAGATCTGGGATCCCTTTTTTACGACGAAGGAGGTCGGGCAGGGGTTGGGGCTGGGCTTGGCCATTACGTACAGCATCATACAGCGGCACGGCGGTGATATCCGCGTAGAAAGTCATAGTGGAAGCGGGTCTAAATTTACGGTAAGGATGCCGACATGTCAGAAATAACCCATAGTGATGCAAAGGTTCTGGTTGTGGAAGATGATACCTCTCTGCGTGAACTGCTGCAGATGGAATTGACCCGCTCAGGGTATAAGGTAACCGCAACCGCCAGCGGTGAGGAGGGTTTGGCGGCCTACTGCGAGGAGATTTTTAACGTGGTGCTGCAGGATGTGCGCATGCCCGGTATGGATGGCGTTGAAGCCCTCAAGCTGATGCGGGCAGAATCTAACATACCGGAAATAATAATGTTTACCGGCCATGGAACCATAGAAACTGCGGTAGAATGTATCAGAAACGGAGCCTATGATTATCTGACCAAACCGGTCAAGCTCGATGAGCTGGAAATGGTAATCGATAAAGCCTGTGAAAAGAACCGTTTACGGCTGGAAAATATAAATCTGCGTCATGAAATGAAACGTTTTGAAAATCAGCATATTGTCGGCAGCAGTCAGGTCATCCAGAAAGTTCTCGCCACGGTTCAGCGCTGGGGGGCGACTGATGAACATGTCCTGATTACCGGTGAAAGCGGCACCGGTAAGGAGTTAGTTGCCCGGGCGGTCCATGACGCCAGTCGCAGGGTCAATAAGCCGTTTGTAACCGTCAACTGTGGTCGCTTTGATGCCAATACCGCCGAGAGCGAACTGTTCGGGCATATGCAGGGGGCGTTTACCGGAGCCAACAAGGGGAGAGCCGGTCTGTTTGAGCTGGCTGATACCGGAACCCTGTTCATGGATGAGGTCTCCGAAATGCCGCTCGACGTGCAGGTTAAAATGCTGCGCATCATTGAAACCAGTACCTTTCGGCGTATGGGCGGTAACCACGACATCCGCGTGAACGTCAGATTTGTCTTCGCATCGAACAAAGTTCTGGGTGATTGCGTAGCCCGCGGTGAGTTCCGGGAGGATCTCTATCACCGCATTAATCTGCTGCCGATTCAGCTGCCGCCGCTGCGCCAGCGAGCGGATGACATTGTACCGTTAACCTGGTTTTTTATGCGGCAGTGCACAGAAAATGACCCGCGAGAGTGGGAGATTGCCGACGAAGCGCTGGCTTCACTGACCGCCTATCAGTGGCCCGGAAATGTGCGCGAACTGAAAAATACCATCCGCCGGGCCTGTATCCTGGCTAATGAGCCGATCATTACCGCAGACCTGTTCCCGTTTTCGCCACCGAAGACCAGCTATTCTCCGGTCATCACTACTCCCGTTTCGAGCGGCGAGCAGGCTGCGCCGTTTACTCCGGAGCCGCTCTGGGCGGTCGAGCGCGAACATATTGTAAAGGTGCTGCAGATGGTTGAAAACAACAAAAGCCGTGCCGCCAAACTTCTCGAAATCGATCGAAAGACGCTCTACACAAAGCTGGAGCGATATGGTTTGGAGGTGTGACGGACGGTGTAGGAAAAATCTACACTATTGGATGGTGCCGTTGCTGTGTGTCACGCTAAAAATATAAAATTTACGGTGGCTTAGCGTTGTTTTCTGAGTAAGTAAAATGTAAGTACCCGTTGTTGTAGTGTTATTTTGTCTATGTGGTTAAAGTCTACGATGTGGAAAATGTCTACATAATGTCCTGGCGAATGTTGTAGGGGCGCACCCGGTGGGTCGCCCTGATGCAAAATACAGTAAAGCCGGCTATTGCGGCCAGGGCGAGCCGACGGCGTCGCCCCTACGTTGATTTTATTTTTTATGTCTCTACGATAGATCCAATCATGTCCTTCTCCGATCCGCTTAAAATTCTTCAGCAGTTCAATCTGCGAGCTCCCAAAACTCTTACCATCGCCATAACCGGTGTATGTAATCTTGTCTGTAGTCATTGCTGGGTGTCCGCCGGTGCAGATTCCGCCGTCGGCCATGTCGGGCAGCAGTCGTTACTGCGTATGATTGATGATTTTGCTGCCATGGAGGGGCAGGCGTTGCGCATAACCGGAGGAGAGCCTCTCTGTCATCCCGCCTGGCTTGAGCTGCTGCGCTATGCCGTCCAACGGGGAATTCCGGAAATTCTGCTTCAGACCAATGGTATGCTGTTGACGGACGGCGACGCACGTGCGCTGAGTCAGCTTGGCTGTTCAAAGCTTTCAATTCAGATCAGTCTGGACGGCGCTACTGCTGCTACGCATGATCGGGTGCGAGGTGCCGGCGCCTTTGCTGGCGCGCTGGCCGGTATCGACAGGTTGGTGCTGGCCGGTTTAGGCGACCGGACGATGATCTTCTTTACCGAGATGCAACATAATCTGGCGGAAATTCCCGAGCTGTTGGAGTTGGCTTCAGCGCGCGGGATCGGATCGGTCGTTACCGGTACGCTGGTTCAGTGTGGGCGTGCCGGGGAAGAGTCGGGTAGTGCTCCCCCCGGACCTGATCAATATATACAGTTGCTCCGGCGCTATGCCGACGACGCGAGTTTTCGTGAACTCTATCTGCGGATCGGAATGGTGGCGGCTATTGAATGGAGCCGATCAGAGTCCGCTCGTGAGGAGTGTTGCACCTTTGCCGAAAATCCCTATCTGGCTGCTGATGGTCACTTGTACCCCTGTCTGCTCTGTCATGCGGAGCCATTTTCAGTAGCATCTGTCTTTCAAAAAGGGTTGGCAGTAGCGCTGGTCGAAGCGGCTCCGCTCTGGAGCGAGTTGATGAAAATCAGCAGCTGCAGAGCCGGGGAGCTTCCGGAATGTCGTGACTGTACCGGAAAAAAGCTCTGTGCCGGGGGGTGTATGGGGCGAGCCTGGGGTAGTCACGGAAATCTGATGTCTGCTGATGATCGCTGTGATATACGGAAAAAAATCTATCAGGCTAACATCTGCCACAGAGTCACTGAGATCACAGAGAACTCTTAAGTAAGTGTTCATTCGTTTCCCATCTCTATTCTGAGTACTTCAATATCTCTGTGTGCTCCGTGACTCTGTGGTGAGGTTTTTGTTCAGTATTCGGCAGGATGTGGCAAAAGTACCCAGTGTGGATAATATCCCTACCGCAAAAAGCACCTTTTGCACACAATACAATAGAAAACCGTTTCATAAGTCTACGCCACATCTGCTCCCAAAAACTGTCTTACGACGTGGTAAACGTGTAACATACTGTAATTATGTGTTATAAAAAGTTGGCATCCTACTTGCTAAAGACAATACGTATCTCGGAACACACCAAAAACAAAACAAGTTATCAGGTTCTTTTGCACCTCTATGAAGAGAGCCGAAAAAACGAGGTTATGAGGAGGTGGTAGCCACAGAAAAGGGCACAGCATACGGTTACATCGTTGTATCTGTTGGATAGTACGATAAATGTCATGCAATCAAAGAGCAGTACAAAAAAACACACACTCAAAAAGGAGGTAGTACCCATGTCACACAATAAAGACGTTAAACGGACCCTTAAGAACGAGAGACTCGAATACCCGATCAAAATGATGCACGCTTATCCTTCCGTAAATGTCGGCTGGGGCGCACACACAATGGTTGGTAATGATGCCAGAGCACTTGGTATGACCAATGCCCTGATTGTAACCACCGGTCTGCGCGGTACCGGCATTGTTGAGACAATCCAGGGCGTGCTGAAAGCTGCCGGGGTTGCTTCCGAAGTGTTTGATAAAGTAACACCGAACCCGAAAGACCACGAAGTTATGGCAGGCGCAAAAGTTCTGGCAGCCGGCAAATTTGACGGTATCATCAGCCTCGGCGGCGGTAGCTCACACGACTGCTGTAAGGCAATCAAGCTTGTTCACAGCCACGATGGTCAGGACGTTCGTACATTCGAAGGCGCTTTCAAAGCAACAAAAGCCAACACAATTCCACAGCTCGCAATCAACACCACATCAGGAACAGGATCAGAAGTTTCCTGTTTCTCGATCATCAACCACACCGACAAAAAATACAAAATGGCTCTGTTCGATCCGAACTGTACACCAAGCAAATCCATCAACGATCCGCTGATTCATCAGTGTATGCCTGGTGACCTCGCCGGTTACACCGGTATGGATGCTCTTGCACATGGCGTTGAAGCTATCACTTCCCGTTTGGGCGTTATATCTGCTTACGGTCCTGGTCTGAGCGCAATTTCCTTGATCTTCGGCAACCTGCGTCAGTCAGCAATGAACAGAAACAACGACAAAGCTATCGAAGCTATGGTTTGGGCTGAAATGGCTGCAGCATACAGCTTCAACAGCGCCGGTCTCGGCCTGATTCACAGTATGGCTCACGCTCTGGGCGGCATGTACGATGCTCCTCACGGCCTCTGCAACGCTATCGGCCTTGGCCCTGTCATGACTTTCAACCTCCCGGCTTGCCCAGAGCGCTTCAAGATGATGGCTCAGGCTGCCGGTATTGATACATGCGGAATGTCCGATATGAAAGCCGGTAGAGCATTCATTGATGCCTGTCTGGAACTGAAAGCTGATCTCGGTATCACCAAAACCTTCACGGATCTTGGTCTGCTTGAGAAAGACGTTGAAGGTCTGTCGCGCTTCTCCGTCAACGATATCTGTACAGAAGGTAACCCAACTGATACAGGTCTGCAGGACATGATCGGCATCTTCCATCAGTGCATGTAATATAATCCTGATCCCCGTCCGGTGTGTCCGGATGGGGATCGTCTTCTCACATTGTGTGCCTATGTTATGTTATGCCGCTGTCGCCGTGTTGGATTATATCTTGCACGGAGATCAGCGGCTTCTTTGTATCAGTTACACCCCGGAAATAAATCAATAAATACAATTTCAAGACGAGGCTTCGTATGATTACCCAACAAGCGGTCATGGATTTTCTCCGTGCCGGAAGTTACATCGCTGATGACGCTATCGCTACCGCTGTTTTTCTGGCCATCCGCATGGAGAAGCCGATCCTTATTGAAGGCCCTCCCGGCGTCGGTAAGACCGGACTGGCCAAGGCGCTCTCTACAGCTCTCGATTTTCCTCTGGTGCGTCTGCAGTGTTACGAAGGGATTGATGAGGGTAAGGCTCTCTATGACTGGGAGTACGGCAAGCAGTTGCTGTACACTCAATTGCTGCGTACTCAGCTGGACAACTATCTCTCCGTATCGTCTGATCTGCGTGAGGCTGTCGAACGTCTCTCCGCTGAAGAGAGTCTGTTTTTCTCCAAAAACTTCCTCGTACAGAGACCGGTTCTGCGCAGCTTCCTCTCAGAAAAGCGATCCCTGCTGCTGATCGATGAAATCGATCGCTCGGATGATGAGTTTGAAGCGCTGCTCCTGGAGTGTTTGAGCGATTTTCAGGTGTCAATCCCCGAACTGGGGGTTGTTGAGGCAAAGCGCAAACCATTGACTATTTTGACCAGTAACGGCACCCGCATGATCTCGGATGCGTTACGTCGCCGATGTCTGTATCTCTATATCGGCTATCCGGATCTTGATCGGGAAGTCGCAATCGTGCGGGCAAAGTTCCCCGAAATCTGCGAAACGCTGGCTCATCAGATGGTTACGTTCCTGCGGAAAACCCGCGAACTGAACCTGCGTAAGCCGCCCAGTGTTTCCGAGACTCTCGACTGGGCTCAGGTGCTCTCAATCCTGAAAGCAAACCAGCTGACACCGGAGATCGTTGCAAGTACCGTCGGTGTGATCGCCAAACATCAGACAGACCTTCAGAAAGTGACGGAACTGGCTGTACAGGAACTGAGTTAAGTCATGGAGAGGATTATCACCGGCTTTGTAGCTGCTCTCCGTGAAAACGGCATTCGAGTCTCGCCCGGTGAGAGTCTGGATGCCGTGCAGGCGATCGGTCTTTGCGGTATGGAAGGGCGCAAGGCAACACGACAACTGCTGCGGTTGACGCTGGTTAAAAATGTCAATGACATTCCGGCCTTCAATGAAGTATTCAACCGTTATTTCAACCGGTTCCAGTTTGTTGATCCGGAAGTAAATATTCCTGATCTGCTGAACGCTGCCATAACGGAGATGGAGGGAGAATTCACCTACCTGAACGAAGTCAGGGATGACCACGATGACGGGCAGGGTCCGCTGGTTAAAATTGACAGCGAGGTCAACCCGGAAGATCTGCAGGAGCTCAAAAGTCTGACCGAGATCGACCCTGACGATGTGGATGGTATTGAAATTACCGTGCAGATGAAGGGCTTTCGCGGAAAGGCCAAGAAACCGCCCCGCCCGACGCGGCGCTTTACGCAGAATCCGCTGACGATTGAACTTGACAAGAGCAATAATTTTGATCAGCACCGTGTCATCTTTTCGCCGGAAGAACAGGCAGCTATGCAGGATGTCGTCTCCCGGATGATGCTGCGGCTGCGTAAAGATATGCGCCGCATGAAAAACAACCAGAATCGCGGAAAGCTGCACGTCATCAAGACGATTCAGAAGAATTACCGTCACGATATGGTGCCGTTTCAAGTCGCTCTTCGCCGTAAACGTCGTGAGAAACCCCGCCTGGTGGTGCTCTGCGATGTCAGTTATTCCGTCAGCCACGCTGCCCGTTTTATGCTGTTGCTGCTGCATACCTTGCATAATCAGCTGCTGGATGTGCGCAGTTTTATCTACAATCGCGATGTCGCAGAAATCACAGAAATGCTGGCCAATATGCCGGTAAATGACTTGATGGAAACCATCGACAAGGGCGATATCGTCGATCTGGATGAGAACAGCAGCTTCGGTCAGGTTTTTTTGAAGTTCAAGAAAAGTTTTCTGGATAATCTGCGAGGTCGACCGGCCTTTATCATTCTGGGTGATGCCCGTAATAACTACGGTGAAGCCAATGACTGGGTGCTGGACGAGATCCGCGAGAAAGCCCGCTATATGCTCTGGTTGACACCCGAAGAGCGCGAAACCTGGAGCCGTGGCGACTGTTTGATGGATGTGTACGGTTCCTACTGTGATAAAGTCGAGGTCGTTAAGACGGTCGACGACCTGAGTCTGGTCGTTGAAGATCTCTTGCGCGATATTTACGCCGATACAGCCCACCCGATCGACAGGAAGCTGTTACGCGAGGCCAAAGCGGCCGAAGTTTATGATCCAAAAGACTACTATCACCGAGGTGCGCATGCCGACACGGTACCTGTTTTTGACCCAAGCGGACGTAGTCAATGGTCGTTTCACCCGAGTGAGCGCAGCCAATGGTAACATGTTGTAATATATAAATAAAAGGGAGTAAAGATGAGTTGCGACAGTAAAAATCACCAGATGCATATGTGTGCACTCAAGCGGCAGGGAATGGACGACTGTATTAAAAGTTTTTCCGACAATCCGACGGTTGAATGTAAAAAATGCGGCGTCAAGGCCAACAGTTCAAAAAATCTCTGTGCTGCTCATCTGCTTGACAGTGCACCCAATGTAGAAGGTGGTCACGGAATCGTACGTATTGATGAAATCGGTAAGCCGCATGAAGGATCAGGGATTTTACTCTAATCGCACTGCACGGGGAGGTCGTCACTATGAAAGAACGAAGTGGAGTCACCAGCTTTAAAGGTAATCCTGTCACACTGCTCGGACCGCAACTTGATATCGGTGATAAAGCTCCCGACTTCAGCCTGGTTGACAATGGTCTGGCTGTAGTAACGCTGGCCGACTTTAAAGGTAAAACGAAAATTATCAGCACGGTTCCATCACTTGATACACCCGTCTGTGATACCGAGACACGCCGCTTTAATCAGGAAGCAGCTGATCTTTCGGATACGACCGTCATTCTGACGGTCAGTCTGGATCTCCCTTTTGCCCAAAAACGGTGGTGTGGCGCAGCTGGAATCGATCGGGTGATAACCCTCTCCGATTATCAGGAACATGCTTTTGGTCTCTCCTACGGTGTTTTGATCAAAGAACTGAAACTGCTCTCCCGATCCATTTTCGTGCTGGATGGCGATGATATTATCCGCTACATACAGCATGTTCCTGAAATCACGACCGAACCGGATTATGCCGCTGTGCTGGCTGCCGCGAAAGTTACGCAGATAGCTATCAAGCAGGTGCCTATGGACGGCGTGTGCGGTGGCTATTGATTCCGGGTACAAAGCTGAAGCAGTTGTAATACCTGCTGAACATCGCTGGGTCTGCGCGGTGTGCGGTTATGTTCACCAAGGGACGGAGACACCCGGATGCTGTCCGATCTGTGGTGCGACTCCGGATCTGTTTGAACTCCACCCGCACACTGCTCCTCACGACGAGCTGATCGATTTTGATCAATGGACCTGTTTAAACTGCGATTATATCCACCTCGGGGCAGATCCACCCCTAACCTGTCCGGTCTGCGGCCTGCCGTCAGATCAGTTTAAACCGGGCAGATTCATCCCTGCTGTTACCGCTTCCTCAGAAGAAGTTCTCGCTATCGTAATTGTTGGAGCGGGTATTGCCGGCGTTTCCGCAGCCGAGTCAATCCGCAACGCTTCACCATCAGCCGTTATTACTGTGCTGAGCAAAGAACCTGAACTCCCCTACTACCGTCTTAACCTGACCCGCTATATTGCCGGGGAACTGACAGTCGGGAATCTGAATATCCACCCGCAGCAGTGGTATCAGGACAACGATATTAATCTCTGCTTGGCGACGGAGTTACGCGAGCTTGATCCTGATAGTAAGTGCCTGACGTTGTCAGATGATCAGACTCTGAGCTACGATCGTCTGATTCTGGCCATGGGAGCACACCCCTTCGTTCCTCCCATTCCGGGAATACATCGTGAAAATGTGACGACATTGCGGACTATCCGCGATGCAGATGCCATTATTGCACAGTGTCGTCCCGGTTTGCCCTGCGCCATTATCGGGGGAGGGGTGCTGGGGCTGGAAACCGCAGGCGCCCTGGTGCGTCGTGGTGTAGCGGTTACGTTGCTGGAGGGTTTCGGCTGGCTGATGCCGCTCCAGCTTAACCAGGCCGCCGGAAAACTGTTGGCCGGTTACGCTGTCGGGCTTGGCATCACCGTGCGAACCAACGTGAAAATAGCCCAGATTGATGGAGATGATCGCGTCCGGAGTATCGTTCTGGAAGGGGGCGAAAGCATACCGGCTGAACTGGTTATCGTTACTGCCGGCGTCAGATCAAACAGCTGGCTGTTGCGCCGGGCGGATATCGACGTTAACCAGGGTGTTCTGGTGACGGATACGCTGCAGACAAGCAGAGAAGAGTTGTTCGCCGCCGGTGATCTGGCCGAACATCGTGGAATAAGCTACGGCACTTGGGCACCGGCTCAATTTCAGGGCGTTATTGCCGGATTGAACGCCATCGGCAAAAAAACCGAATTTGCCGGTATTCCACGTTCCAACACGCTGAAAGTGCTTGGACTGGAGCTCTATAGTATCGGTCTGGTGCAGACCAAAGACGGCAGTTATCAGTCGTTTGAACTTCAAAATAATGGGCAGTACTTTCATTTTATGTTTCATGACGGTCAGCTGGTCGGTGCCATTTTACTCGGAGATATGAAATTAGCTGCCGCTATCAAAAATCTGATCGAAAAAAAGAGTTCCTGTACCGACCTGTTGCACTCACGTCCTGACGTTCATGAAGTTATTACGTTTATTGAAAACAGTTAGAGGAGGGCCGCTATGAGCCGCATGCTACTTGCACCGGGACGCTACGTACAGGGAGCTGGTGCTATCAGGGAGATAGGTCTGCATACGTCACGTATCGGAACCAGCGCGCTGGTTATCGGTGGCAAGACCGCTTTGTCCCTGTGTGGTACTGACATTTTTGACAGCCTGGCCGAAAAAGATGTCGCCTGCCATCAGGAGAGTTTTCAGGGCGTATCGTCCCAGCTGGAGATCAGACGACTGACCGGGATTGCAGCCGCACACCGGGCGGATGTCATTATCGCCCTGGGTGGCGGTGCTGCGATTGATGCCGGTAAAGCAGTCTCGCATGAGATGAATGTTCCGGTAATAGTCGTGCCGACTGTTATTTCAACCGATGCCCCCTGTTCGGCATTGTCGGTTATTTATAGCGAAACCGGTACCTTTGAGCGCTATCTGTTCCTGCGGAAAAATCCTGATTGTGTGCTGGTTGATACGTCGCTGGTCGCGCGGTCACCCGCCAAATTTATTGTAGCCGGGATGGGAGATGCGCTGGCGACCTATTGGGAATCAGATACCTGTTTCCGAAGCGGCAAGCCAAATTCGCTGACCGGCGGGGTGAGTCCCACCCTGGCGACCAGGGCGCTGGCAAGACTCTGCTACGAAACACTACGGGAGGCAGGGCTTCAGGCAAAACAGGCGGTAGAGTTACAGGTCGTGACCCCGGCGGTCGAGTCGATTGTAGAAGCCAATACTCTGCTCAGCGGTCTAAGCTCTGAAAACGGCGGGCACGCGGCCGCACATTCGATTCATAACGGTTTGACGACCTTGAAATCTGCCATGCACAAGCTGCATGGTGAAAAAGTCGCCTTCGGAGTGCTGGCACAACTGGTACTGGAAGGACGACCTGCCAGAGATATTACAGAGGTTCAGGATTTCTGTTTCAGTGTCGGATTGCCACTCTGTCTGGAGGACCTGGACATCGTCGATCCGACACCGGAGGAGATAAGTCAGGTTGCGGCAGCAGCGGTTGCTGAAGGGGAGACCATTCATGCGACCTGGTTTACCGTTACCTCCGATATGGTGGCAGCTGCCATCAGAACGGCTGACGCACTCGGTATGCGGTACAAGTTGAGTGTCAACTGATGGAATCCCACCTGGATATTCTTCGGCTGCCGGACGCTGCGGAGCATACGTCCTTCTCCAGCGAGAAGGCGTCAGAACTCCTGCAAAAATATCAGATCCGTGTGCTTCAACTGGAGCAGCAGATCGAAGAGCTGCGGAAATCCAATCTGGAAATGGAGATGTCGCGCAACAAGTACGCTTTTTTGTACGATGTTGCGCCGATTGGCTATGTGACACTCGATCCTGCCGGCTGCATCAAGAGCGCTAATCTGACCGGTGCCACGCTGCTTGGCATGGAGCGTTCTTCCCTCTACGGGATGCGCTTTGAACCGTTTGTCTCTGCTGAAGACCGTGCGTCTTTTGCCGGTTTTCTGAAGACCGTTTTTTCCTGCCGTGACAAAAAAACCTGCCGCCTGAAGCTTGCCAACAGTAGTGGTCCTTCGCTGTATCTGCGTATCGATATGATGGCGAGCGAGTCGGGGGATGAGTGTCATGCCGCACTCCTTGACATCACCGAGCGCAAGTGGGCTGAAGAGGCTCTGCGGGAAAGCGAATACAACCTCACCAAGGCACAGGCCATGTCGCATGTCGGGTCCTGGAGTTCTAATCCTGTGTCGGGGTATCTGGGCGTTTCGGATGAGTTGCTGCGCATTATGCGGTTAAAGCGTGATGAGGCGACCCAGGAAATGTTTGCAGCCCTGATTCATCCGGATGACCGTGAGACCGTTATGCGTTATCTGCGGCGCGGAATAGAGCAGGGCATCAATTATGAAATCGAGCACCGACTGCTGCTGCAGGATGGCTCGATGAAGTGGGTCTATACGATTGTCGAGCCATCAGTCAATTTTGCCAGACAGGTGGTTCGACTGTACGGTACGACCCAGGATATAACCGAACGTAAACAGAGCGAAGTCAAGTTGCGCAATAAAAAAAATGAGTTGCAGGCCATTTTTGACTCGGTTAATGACGGGGTAATCGTCTTTGATAATGACGGTCATATCCAACATCATAATCATATCTGCCCGCAGTTTTTCCCGGAAACAGTTCTGATGGACGGCACCTGCAGGGATATTTTTCATCATGGCATTCTGCATTCTCCGCATACCTGTCCGGTAGAGCGGGCACTCGCCGGTGAGCGTGTCGAAACGTCACTGGTCTATGCGCTGGAAGGTCATGAAACCCGATATATTGACGTCACTGCCAATCCGATCAAGGATTCGCTGGGGGAAAAGACCCGTGCTCTGGTCTTTCTGAGGGATGTGACTCTGAAGAGGGTTCAGGAACTGCAGATGATACAGACGGAAAAAATGTCGAGTATCGGGGTGCTGGCAACCGGCGTCGCGCATGAGATCAATAATCCGCTCACATCGGTGGCGGGGTATGCCGAGGCGCTGCTGCGTCGCTTCAGCGACGACCCCACGCTGGGTGTCGATCCTCGTCTGGATGCTTTTCAAAAGTATCTGGAAGTTATCGTGCGCGAATCATATCACTGCAAATCGATAATAGACAGTCTGCTCAATTTCGGTCGTAAATCGGACGGTCTGATCGGCAATGTTGATCTGAATTCCATTCTGATGGAAATTCTTGAACTTCTCAGGCATCAGACCTACGATGACCAGATAGATCTGGTGGTTGATTTACAGGATAATCTGCCGAGTCTGCTTGGTGACCCGTCCGGCTTGCGGCAGGTTTTCATGAATTTGTTGATCAACGCCCATCATGCCATCAAGAAGGGGGGGCAGGTCTCGATATCGACGCAGTACAACCGCGAAGAGGCACGTGTGTATGTAGAGGTTTCCGATACCGGCAGCGGTATTGATCCTGATATCATCGACCGGATCTGGGATCCGTTCTTTACAACCAAGGCCACCGGTAAAGGGCTGGGACTTGGCCTGGCGCTGACCTTCAATATTGTCAAACGACACGGAGGTGAGATCAGCGTCCAGAGTACTGTCGGCAAAGGGTCGCAGTTTATCGTATGGCTGCCGGTGCGTTGCGTGAATGACTCTGCAGCTACTCCCCCGCTCCCCCCAGTGACCAGAGGTACGTGACTCTGGCAACGTGATAGTCTCGCTGCGCCTTGGCCAGGTTGCTCCTGGCCTGCAGCAGGTTTACCTGAGCGTCCTCCACTTCAAGGCTGATCTTGACGCCGAACTCATAGCCCTTTTCTGCCATCTGAACCAGACGATCCGCCTGTTTTACCGTTCCTGACAGTGCTGCACATATCTCGCTTGCCTCCCGAAATGAAAATTCTGCCTGGCGAACTTCCAGTGCGATCGAATCCAGGAGCCTGGCTGCCGCGATCCGCTGTGTGCGCAGGTCGCTTTCCGCCTGGGTGATGCGGCCGCGTGTCCGTAAACCATCGAAAAACGGGAATGTCAGATAAACGCCTACATTCCAGACGGCGCCATCGCCATCACGCGTCGGACCAGGGTCGTTCAGGCTCGCCCAGCGCCAGCCGGCAGCGCCCCTCATTTCGAGGCGAGGCTTATCGTCCGCTGCGGCGATAGTCACCAGCTCTTCATAGATGCCGATGCGCAAGCGCAGCTCGGACAGCTCCGGGCGCTGTTTTCCCGCAGTTGTAAAGGCTTCGTCAAATGAGGCCGGAAGAGGGGTGGTCGTAGTCGGTGTTTGCAGAGATCCGGCCACATCTAAGTCTACAGCCCCTGCAACGAGGAGAAAACGAAGCCGTTCACGTGCCATCCGGATGTTGTTTTCCGTGCGAATGACCTCGGGACGGCTATTGTCAGCACTTACTTCGGCTGCCAGGACATCATAATCTGTGGCTACTCCGGCGCTAAGCTTGCGGGTTGCTTCTTCCAGGTGGCGCAACTTCTGGGCGCGGTTTTCCTGCGCCAGGCGATGCAGGTCTTTGGCCAGCAGGATATCGTAATAGGCGGTGGTCACATCCCGGTAAACGGCTTGGCGATACAGCCGCAGTTGTTGATCGGCGGTTTTCAGGCCGACTTCGGCGGCGCGAATGGCGGCGTTCAGTTTGCCCCAGGTATACAGCGGTTGAGAGACGGTCAGATCAAGCGACCGGCCAAACTGACGCTGCGCAGTGATTCCCATCAGGCTGAGGCTTTCATCTTTTGAAAACTGGGCCGAACCGTTTAACGACAGTTGCGGCAGTGCCGCAGCCCGTTCCTCGACATATTTCCCCTGAACGTACTGCCCATACTCGCGCGCTTTTTCGATGTCGCGATTTTTATCCAGCGCGATCGCCAGCGCCTGTTCAAGTGTCAGGATTCTGGACTCGGCGGCACACAGCGCCGGCATCAGCACGACCAGCAGTATTACGATACATTTCATACCCGCATGACTCCTTTTCAGATAACGTCGCAGCGCCGCCAGCCGCGAACGGAATTTATCAACCAGATTTCATCAGCACGTTTCAGATCTTCCGGGGAGATGAGTCGTTCCGTCACTATCCCCTGAGCAAGCAGTTCTTCCCGCAGTACGCCCGGCAGCAACCCACACGCAAGCGGCGGCGTCAGTAATGCTCCATTGAGATGTATCACCAGATTATGATAACTCCCCTCAGTTAACTGGCCGTTTTCATTGAGCAAGAGCACTTCGTCGCAGTCGGGGCGCTCGGCTCTGGCACGATCGAACAGCTCGCGCCGGGTGGTTTTGTGATAGCGCAGGGTGTCTTTGGAATTGACGGTGATAGCGCTGATGGCAGTTCGCAGTGGCTGTGCGGTATCCTGCAGAAGTTCGGATGTAATTTCAGCCGTCGCATCTGCCGTCAGCAGCAGACGAACCTTGTGGAGCCCGTCTGTCTGAGCGGCGTGTGATGCAAGTGACCGGCGGAGAGCCGCTTCATCAAACTGAAAGCCGAAAAAGCGTGCCGAGGAGAGCAGGCGTGTCATATGTCGCTCCAGCAGGGTGTAGGTGCCCTGCTCCAGACGCAGCGATTCCACCAGCTTAAAGTCACTATTCGCCCGAGTGACAAAGAGAGCTTTGCTCAGGCATTCAGCGTATTCGGATGCGGCCTGCGAATCCCAGGTGATGGCGCTGCCGATACCCATCGTGAGTCCGTCTGTTTCGGCGTCATGAATCAAGGTGCGGATGGCAACCGAAAAGACGGCGTCGCCCCTGGGAGCAACAGAGCCGATGGCACCACAGTAGACACCCCGTGCTGCAGCTTCGCGTTCGTCAATAATCTGCATGCTGCGGCGTTTGGGGGCACCGGTAACCGATCCGCATGGGAACAGTGCTCGAAAAATGTCTGTCAGCCCGGTATCCGCGCGGAGTTGTGCCGATATGGTCGAGGTCATCTGGTGCACGCTCGGGTAGGTTTCCACGTCAAAGAGGGCGTCAACCGATACGGAGCCGGTTTCAGCCAGACTGCCGAGATCGCTGCGCAGAAGGTCAACGATCATCACGTTTTCGGCTTTCTCTTTGGAGTTGTTCCGTAACTGCTGAATGGCATCGAGATCTTCATCCTCCCGGCAGCCACGAGCGGCGGTGCCCTTCATCGGACGGGTGGTGATGATGCCTTCCTTCAATGAGAAGAACAGTTCCGGCGAGGCCGAGAGAATCGTGAAACGCCCCGTGTCGATCAAGGCGCAGAAGGGTGCCTGTTGTGCGTGTGAAATCCGGGAGTATAACCCGGGTAGATCGCCTTTTACTGTTCCCTGCAGCGGGAAGGTGTAATTAACCTGATAACAGTCTCCGGCGGCGATGTAGTCGCGGATACGTTCTACGTTCCCGGTATACTCTTCAAATGTCTGCTGCGGTGTCAGTGAAATTTCTGTTGAAGAAAGCGGAATCCCGCCACCGGCAGTGACGGAGTGCCGTTCCCGAAAGAGGGCAAACCAGACCAGCGGCAGCCCTTCAGCCGGCTGTCGTGCGGGGAGATCAGGATTGAGTGCAGCTGCAGCTTCATAGGCGACGAAACCGGCGGCGTACAGACCGCCTGTTGTTGCTCGTTCTACCTGGCGCAGGATGGTGCCGACTTCTTCGGGAACAATCGTCATGAGCGTCGTGACATAGCCGCCAAATCGCCAGGATGAGGAATTATCGCTGCTACCGAATGAATCAAAAAAAACGGTCGGCGCGTCAGGCATGACTCTGGGTACCTTTACCCTGCCATCTCCGTTTCAGCCAGCCGGCCAGATCGTCCATCACGGTATACATGACCGGTACTACCAGCAGTGTCAGCAGGGTGGATGTCAAAAGACCGCCAACCACGGCACGGGCCATGGGAGCGCGCATCTCCGCCCCGGCGCCCAGCGCCAGAAAGAGCGGCATCATGCCGAAAATCATTGCCAGGGTGGTCATGACTATTGGTCGCAGACGGGTGCGACCGGCCAGGATGACCGCATCACGGCGTTTCATACCATCCCGCTGCTGAAGAACTTTGGCATAATCGACCAGCAGAATAGCATTCTTGGTCACCAATCCCATCAGCATGATCAGGCCGATCAGCGACATGATATTGACCGTATCACCGGTCAGTTTGAGCATCCCGGCCATGCCGACGATCGAGAGCGGCAGGGAGAGCATGATGGCGAACGGTTCAAAAAAAGATTCAAACTGGGCGGCCAGAATCAGGTAGACGAACAGGACCGCCAGCAGCAGCGATTCACCCATATAGCCAAATGATTCGGCCATATCTTCGGCTTCGCCCGAGAGGTTGATCGAGTAGCCGGGCGGCATGTTGATGCGTTTGGAAGCGGCCTCGACGTGTGTGGCCGCCGTGCCGATCGGCAGACGGTCAAGGTTGGCGCTGACGGTCACCTGGCGGGCCAGATCACGCCGGTTAATTTCAGTCGGTGAAGCGGCAACGATCGTACTGGTCAGGCTCGAGATCGGGATCAGTCTGATTCCACCGTTGCCGTCAGGGACGGAGACCTTCAGATCGGGAACCTGCGACGCATACTGCCGTAGACCGGCCGGCAGACGGACGCGCAGATTGACGGCATCACCATCCTCGTCTTCAAAAGTTGAAATCGCCTCGCCCCCCACCAGACGTCCGAGCGCGGCGACAATATCTGAGGTCGTCACACCGGCGGAGAGCGCTTTATCCCGATCAACCCGTAGACGGTATTCAGGGATGTCGTTTTCAAGCGTCATGGAGAGGTCAACGATGCCGCGTACCGTGTAGAGTTCCTCTTTCAGGCGCGCACCGAGCTGCTTCAGAACGGTCAGGTCCTCCCCTTTCAGATTGATGTTGAGCGGTTTCTGAGCCCCGCCGATCTGGCCGACCTCTTCGATGGAAAAGGTGATCCCGGCTACCTTCTGTAAACGCTCGCGCACTTCCCGCTGCAGCAGGAACTGATTCTTTGTGCGCAGATTCCGCTCTTTGAGTTTGACGTAGAGCAGCCCGTCCCGCACCGTTCCGCTATCCCCGGCGCCGATCGTCGCGTAGGTGTGATCTATTTCGGGTGCCGACGTTACCGCCGCCAAAACGGCATTCATACGATTTTCCGTTTCAACAACCGATGCATCCGGCGCGGTTTTAAAGGAGATTTGAAATTCCCCCTTATCTTCGGGGGCCATGAAGGATGATTCCAGTGTGCTGAAAATATACATGCCACCTACGAAAGCGGCCGCAGCCAGCAGCATGACGCTTTTTCGGTGATCAAGCGCCCAGGCGATGGCACCCCGATACTTGTCGGCGGTTTTGTCAAACCAGAGGTTGAATTTTTCCAGCCAGCGGGCAATTCCGCTGCGCTGCCCCTGCAGATGAATCGACGGATCGTGCCAGCGGGAGGAGAGCATCGGATCGAGCGTGAACGAAACAAACAGCGACACCAGCACTGCAAAGGCGACCGAGATGCCGAACTGGTAAAAGAAGCGCCCGACAATGCCTTTCATGAAGGCTACCGGTATAAAGACGGCAATGATCGACATGGAGGTGGCAAAGACCGCCAGTCCTATTTCCGAGGTGCCGAAGCGGGCCGCCTCCATATGATCTTTGCCCATCTCCAGATGGCGGACGATATTCTCGCGCACGACGATGGCATCGTCGATCAGCATGCCGATGGCCAGAGAGAGCGCCATCAGCGTCATGACGTTGAGGGTCATGCCGAGCGCATTCATGATGATGAATGAGGAGATCACCGAAATCGGCAGGGTGACGCCGGTAATCACCGTCGAACGCCAGGAGTTGATGAAGCAGAAGACGATCAGCACCGTCAGGATGCCACCAATCAGCAGTGTCTCCTTGACATCGGCCAATGACTCGCGGGTCATGATCGAGCCGTCGCGCACCAGAGACACGGTCACACCGGGTGGCAGCTCCTTTTGCAGCTTGCCCATCACTTTTTTAACCGTATCAACCAGTTCGACCTGGTTGCCGCCTGACTGTTTGTAGATATCCAGGCCGATAGCCGGCTTGCCGTTTACGAGCGCCAGTTTCCGTTTCTCTTCTATGCCGTCAGTGATCCTGGCAACTTCACCCAGCGTGATCGGGCGTCCGTTCCTCTGGACGATGGTCATGCGGCGATACTGATCGGTCTGGTCCGGTTTGCCCTCAATCCGGAGCGGATATTCAGAAGTCCCTTTTGTGATGCGCCCCAGCGGCGTATTGGTGTTCTCGGAGCGGATACCGGCCACGATATCGTTGACCCCCAGTTTGAGCGCATCCAGTCTGACCGGGTCTAGCTCGATGGTTACTTCGCGCTTCTGTCCGCCAACCATATCGACCTTGCCGACGCCGGCAACACTCTCAAAGCGTTTCTTGATCTTCTTCTCGACCAGCGTTGTCAGCTCACGGGGGGACAGTGTTGCCGATTCAACCGCCAGCGCCGCGATCGGTGCTGCATTAAAGTCAAGCTTTTGAATGATCGGCTCATCAATTGATTCCGGCAGTGTGCCGCGAATGGAGGAAACCTTGGCACGTACCTCCTGGGCCGCATCATTGACCTTCTCCTCCAGGCGGAATTCCACCACCACGGTTGAAACACCCTCGCGCGAAGTTGAGATAACATGTTTTACGCCGGCAATCTGGTTGACCGCCTCCTCGATACGTCGCGAAACCTCACGTTCGACCGTTTCCGGTGATGCCCCCACAAAGGTCGTCACAATCGAAACGATCGGAAATTCGACATTGGGAAACATCTCGACCGAAAGCCGCCGATAGGAAAAAATGCCGAGTACAACCAGAGCCAGTATCATGACGGTGGCAAAGATCGGGCGTTTGATGGAAGTGTTGGAAAGAATCATGTCCGGTCCTTGTTATTTCGCTGTTGCCACGGCGACTTTATCGCCATCTTTTAAGTTAAACCCGCCCCGGATGACGTACTGTTCGCCAGGCTTGAGGCCGGACGTTACCTCGACCAGATCGCCATTTATGGCATCGCTCTGTATTTCCCGTTTGTGGACGACACCGTTTTCAACGACAAACAGTGACCCCTTTTTTGACTGCGGATCAAAGGTTCCGAAAGCGCTGCGCCGTACCTGCAGAACGTCCGTACGGACCCCGGTAATGATGCGCCCTTTGGCAAAGAGGCCCCCTTTGAGCGTTTCCGGTACGTTGCGTACTTCGGCAATCACTTTGAGTGAACGATCAGCGTTAGAAAGCTCGGGGTTGATATGTGTGACATTGCCGCTGAACGTGCGGCCCGGCTGTGAATCGACGCTGAATTCAAGTGGCTGGCCAGTTTTTATGCGTCCTGAATCGACAGAAGATACGGTTACCGTCAGATTGAGCAGGCGATTGTCGACAATCCGGAAAATCGGCTTGGCTGCAGCCGCGTCGCTGGCCAGGTCGCCAACATTGACATCGCGCAGCGCCACGATGCCGTCAATCGGCGCCACGACTAGTCCTTTTGCCTGACGCGCTAACCCCTGGCGCAGCTCTTCTTCAGCTACTTTAATTTGAGCCGCTGCTACGCCTACTCTGGCTTTGGCCGCTTCCGTTTCACTGCGGGCATCATCAAGGGCCTGCTGCGTGGCCAGACCGGATTCTTTGAGTTTGATCAAGCGGGCCAGCTCCCGTTCCGTGCGGTTTACCGACACCTGTGCCTGGGTCAGGTTTGCTTTGGCTGAAACGATACCCGCTTCGGCGCGTTTTACCTGGGCCTCGGTTTCGGCGACATCAACGCGAACCAGCGGCTGACCTTTCCTGACGCGCACCCATTCCGTCACCATGACCTGTTTGACCAGCCCTGGTATCTGGGTTTTTACATCAACCGAGAACTTGGGCTCCAGACTGCCGGTTACCTCAATGCCAGCCGATACACCCGAGGTTGTCGCCGTTGCAAGTTCGACGGCTACCGGTGGTTTGGAGGTCCGGTCGGCTGTTTTTACGGTGTCATTTTTATGACAAGAGCAGATGATGAGTGTTGTTATAAGCGAAAAAAAGAGTGCTGTTCTCGCGTTCATGTAATGCTCCTTCCGGACAAAACGATGGTGTCAGTTTCAAAATCAAAGCCCCCGTTACAAAGAGGAAAAGTCGCAAAATCGTCCTGTCACAAAGGGGGGTAACGTGAAGTGCTGCAAAAATGGATTTATATTAATCGACAGGCTGCTTCCAGCAGTTGTTCTCTCTCGATTCCCCTGCGCTCACACAGATTAAGCAGGTCATCCGGCAGAGGGGCGCAGACGGTCAAAGGACCCGCATCCGCGCGTTCCAGTCTGGTACGGAACGAATGCAGGGCAAACCCGGGAAGATCCGGCATCTCTCCGCCGCCATAGCGTTTGTCACCCACGACGGGATGGCCGATTGAAGAGAGGTGTCGGCGGATCTGGTGCATACGCCCACTGATTGGTGTCACGGCCAGCAGAGAGCAGTTGTCCCCGTACGCTATGCTCGTATAACGGGTTTCGGATTCCTTGCCATCCAGTGCCTCGTCGACAACTCTGCTCTCATTGCAGGTTCCCCACACCAGAGCCAGATAGAGCTTGTCGAGGCCGGTCTCTTTGACCTGGCGCCCGTAGATGGTGGCTGAACTGGAGCTTTTGGCAAGGATGACCACCCCGGATGTGCCGCGATCCAGGCGGTTGACCGGGTAGAGTTTGCAGGCGGTTTCACGCTGAACCAGGTATGTCTGGCCTGTCTCTACCAGGTTGTCTTCACATTCAGCAGCACGGTGCATCGGTAGACCGGAGGGTTTGTTGGCAATCAGGATCAGGCTGTCTTCGTAGAGTATGTCGAGCAGTGGTCTGAGAGGAGAAATGTACCCGGTCGTCGTTCCGCTCTCTTTGAGTGAAATTACGTCATGTCGGGTAAGGAGTGTATCGGGAGTTGCCAGTGCGCCATTCCGTAGTGCGGCACCGTTTTTAATTAGTTTACGAGCGTAGCCGAACGGGGAATTCGGCATCAGCGTACGCAGAAAACTTTCCAAGCGTCGGCAGTGATCGTGGTCAGTTATTTCAAAGGCAAGCATAGGGTCAGGTGATCAGGATCAGACGACTATTCGATCATCCCGGTAGCCGGCATTGACTTCCAACGCTGCATTCAAAGAGCTGATGGCAACTTCCAGTTGGCTGTCATCCGGTTCGCGGGTTGTCAGGCGCTGCAGTGCCAGACCGGGGGTAATTATCATCTTTACCAGTGGGTGGTTGTCGTGTGAGGCGCTCCATTTGAGAAACTCGTATGAGATGCCGGCGATCATCGGCAGCAGAAAAATTCGTGAGCCGGCTTTGAGGTAGAAGGGCCAGAGCTTTGGAATTACGGAGAAAACTCCGATACTGACCAGCATGACGATCAACAGAAAACTGGTGCCACAGCGCGGGTGCAGTCGGCTGTAGCGGCGCACGTTTTCGACGGACAGGTCATCGCCGGCCTCAAAAGCAAAAATAGATTTGTGCTCGGCGCCGTGGTACTGGAAGACCCGCTGAATGTCACTCATGCGCGAAATAGCCCAGATATAGAGCAGGAATACGATTACCCTGATCACGCCATCCACCAGGTTGAAAATGATGTTGTTGGTGCCGATGACCGGCGTCAACAACTTGGTCAGATAGAGCGGAAACAGGAAAAAAAGGCAGATACCGAAACCGAAGGCGACCGTCATGGTACCGGCCATGGCCCACGAAGAAAGTTCACTGCCGCTCTCTTTACCCTCGCTCTTTTCCTTCTCTTTTTCATCTTCGGTCATGGATTCGTTGGCCGAAAAATTGAGCGCTTTGATACCGATAATCAGAGAGGTGAAGAGTGCTACCGCTCCGCGCAGAATCGGCAGTTTTACGATTGGAAAACGTTCGGAAAGCGGAACGCTCAGTTCTTTTTTGACGACTATCTCGCCATCGGCACGGCGCACGGCAATTGCAACAGAGCGGGGGGCTCGCATCATAACGCCTTCTATGACCGCCTGTCCGCCTACATGTATCTTGTCCATAAAATGATTACTCCAAATGTTTAAAAAACTCTCTGACTTCCGTCGTCTGGCCGCAGCAGAATTTTCCTTCCGGGCAGGGACCGCCGACGCAGCCCGGGCCGGCCTGTCGAAAGATGACGGGTGCAACTTTTTTTACCAGTCGCAGCATCTCGACACTCATATCACGAATCTCCCATTGTGCACGCCTGCAGCAGCGCAGGGCGAAAAAATGAAGCAGCTCGCGGGCGTTCATGGTCATGATAATCTTGGTCTCAGCTGCGTTGGGAAGGATATAGCGGGCATCTTCAGCCGGAATTCCCATTTCGATCAACTGGGCGTAGGCCTTATGGACGGTTTCCGACATAAACGCAAAAATCTGTCTGGCTTCGGGGTTGTCGGCAATCGTGTCCGGCATGATGGACGTAAATTCTTCCGTGTGCGACACGTACCGCTGTGATTGCTGTGAAAATGAGGCGATGCGGTGACGGACCAGCTGGTGGGTCGTTACGCGGGAGATACCTTCAATACCAAAGGTAAACGAGGCGTGTTCGAGCACGGAGTGGTGCCCGAGCGACATGATCTTGTCCAGAAACGACTCGATGTCGGCGCTCTCCAGTTTTTCCCGCAGTTCGTAAATTGATGATGGGGAGTAGCAGAGACGTGCCGCCAGTGCAACCGTGCGTTCCGGGTTGGGGGTGTGTTCGATCAGCGTGACGTTATTCATAGTGTCCCGGAAAGAGCCAGCCAGACTATGGATCGCTCAGAAATGGGGGTAATTGGTGCAAAAAAAGGGGATTTGCCGTGCGACAAAGCCCCTTCGAGTTTCTACGTAACGCCAGATTAAGCTTGGCCGTAGCGTTTTTTGAAGCGTTCAACACGTCCGGCAGTATCAATCAGTTTCTGTTTACCGGTGTAGAACGGATGACAGGCTGAGCAGATTTCGGTGCTGATCTCTTTTTTGGTGGAGCGTGTCTGGAATGTATTACCGCACAGGCACTTAACAGTAATTTCTGAATATTCCGGGTGGATTCCTTCTCTCATCTCTTCCTCCTTCAGTAGTGCTTTACAGCGTAAAGTAATCAGTTGGGACAGCAAAGCGTGATAGTAACTATTTTACGTATATTTTGCAACTGTTTATTTGCTACTTCGACATTGAATCAAGGAATGCCTGATTGGTCTTGGCTTCCGAGAGTTTATCGAGTAGGAACTCCATGCTGTCAACTACGTTCATCGGATGAATTATCTTGCGCAGGATCCAGATGCGATTAAGGGAACTCTTTTCGATCAGCAACTCTTCCTTGCGGGTCCCGGACTTGTTGATATCGATGGCCGGAAAGGTTCGCTTCTCGACGAGTTTGCGGTCAAGGTGCAGCTCCATATTGCCGGTGCCCTTGAACTCTTCAAAGATAACTTCATCCATCTTGCTGCCGGTATCGACCAGTGCCGTGGCGATAATCGTTAATGATCCGCCCTCCTCGATGTTGCGGGCTGCGCCGAAGAAACGTTTCGGCTTCTGCAGGGCGTTGGCATCCACGCCACCGGTCAGGATCTTGCCGGAAGGGGGCAGCACCGTATTGTAGGCGCGCGCCAGTCGGGTGATCGAGTCAAGCAGGATGACGACATCTTTTTTATGTTCAACCAGGCGTTTGGCTTTTTCGATGACCATCTCGGCCACCTGGACGTGGCGGGTGGCCGGTTCGTCAAAGGTGGACGATACTACTTCGCCATTGACAGAACGCTGCATGTCGGTCACCTCTTCAGGTCGCTCGTCGATCAGGAGTACGATCAGATAGACCTCAGGATGATTGGCGGCGATCGAGTTGGCGATGTTCTGGATCAGAACCGTCTTGCCGGTACGTGGCGGCGCAACAATCAGACCACGCTGCCCCTTGCCGATCGGAGCGACCAGTTCGATTACGCGCATGGGCATGTTTTCAGAGGTGGTCTCAAGGGTCAGCTTCTCTTGCGGATAGAGCGGTGTCAGGTTGTCAAAGAGGATTTTGTCGCGGGCAACTTCCGGCGATTCGTGGTTGATCGCTTCAACTTTGAGCAGCGCAAAATAGCGCTCACCCTCTTTGGGGGGGCGGATCTGGCCTGAAACGGTATCGCCGGTGCGCAGGTTGAAGCGCCTGATCTGGCTGGGGGATACATAAATATCATCCGGGCCGGGCAGATAGTTGTAATCGGTGGCCCGTAGAAAACCGAAGCCATCCTGGAGCGTTTCAAGAACTCCCTCACCGAATATCAAGCCGTTCTGCTCAGTCTGGGCATTCAGGATTGCGAAGATCAAGTCCTGTTTGCGGAGGCTGGAGGCACCCTCGATATTGAGTTCTCGCGCGACACTATTGAGTTCGCTGATTTTTTTGCCTTTAAGTTCCTGTAAATTCATCTGTTCTCCTGCGTGAAGTCGCTCGTGATATGAGAGGGATTACTCGGTTGGGTAGAATGTGGAGTTGGCGATATGTTCAAAAAAGACCTTTACGTGGTATGGAATAACTCTGTTGAGGAGGATAGGAAATCCTGTATGCAGAAGTAAGTTTTGAATTCATTTCTGAGGTTCGTACTAACATCGTGTGAGAAGTTTTTTACGGGGTAGTACGTTCGAAAATCAGGGTGCTTGTCTGAGGTGAAGCCACGTTACCCTGTGACTCTCGGGCTTGTCAACAAAAAACAGCACAACGTGCCGTAAAAACCGTATTCTGCATTCTACAGAGCGGTCGGCTGAGCCAATAGTTCATTGATCACTACTCCTGCCATGGTCAGCCCGAAGATCGACGGCAGATACGAGATACTCCCCAGAATTACGCGGCGATGCTCGCAGCTGAAGGTCTGTTCATTGCGGTTGGGACAGATGCAGTCTGTGCCGCAGCCGCCTGACGTGGCCGGGTCGAGCGGGCGGTGCAGTTCGGTTGAGTAGACGACCTGCACGCCGGAGGTGATGCCGGCATTTTTAAGAATCTTGCGCATGCTGCGTGCCATGCGGCAGTTGCGGGTGGCCGAGATGTCGTCAACCTGGATTTTGGTAGGGTCAAGCTTGTTGGCGGCCCCCATGCTGGAGATGACCGGAATGTCATGCTGTCGGCAGTACGTTATCAGGGCTGCTTTGGCGGTAAAATGGTCAATGGCGTCCAACACAAAATCGGGACGTGGTGTCAGCAGTCGTTCGGCATTTTCGCCCGAAAAAAACTCTTTGAAGGCTCTGATTTCGGCCGCTGGATTTATATCAGCCAGGCGGGCTGCCATGGAATCAACTTTTGATTTTCCGACAGTGCTGGAAAGTGCGTGAATCTGGCGGTTGATGTTGGTCAGGCAGATATCATCAAAATCGACCAGCGTGATGCGTCCTACACCAGCACGCCCCAGCGCTTCGGCGGCATAGCTGCCGACTCCGCCAATTCCGCAGATCATGACATGTTTGCCGGCCAGTGTTGCCAACCCCTGTTGGCCGATCAGGAGTTCGGTGCGTGAGAAGCGATGCAGTGCCATTGGTTGTCGTATCCTGAATGTATTTTATTTTGGGAAATCAGATGTTCTATTTACCACGTTTGCGGTGGTAGTAGGCGCGATACCATGTGGAGCTCTTCTTAAACAGGCTGAACAGACTTTCATCGGGAAAAATATTGACGCGAAAAACAGCAAAATGATCATCTTTAATGGTCATGCCGCCGTTATCGGTGGCAATCCCGAACGTAAACCCGGTCTGCTTGACCAGAGCTTTGAGGCGATCATCATAGCTGCCAAACGGGTAGGCAAATGACATCACTTTCGTCTGCAATTCCTGTTCGATACGCTTCCTGCTTTCAGCCAGCTCGTAGAGTACCTCTTGGTCACTCATTCCGGTTAAATGTGGGTGCGTCATCGTGTGGGCGCCAATTTCCCAGCCATATTCCACAAAGGCTTTTTTCTGTTCCGTCGTCATGAGCCGGTTTGCTTCGATATCTTCGCCGGTATCCCAGAAATTACCATCGGCGGAGAAGTCTCCCAACAGAAACAGAACCCCTTTAAATCCGTATTTTTTCGTAAGCGGAAGCGCATTATGGAAATTATCCAGATAGCCGTCATCAAACGTCAGGATAAACGGTTTTTTGGGGAATTCCCGAAGCGGTCTGCTGCCGTTGGAGAAATCCAGATAATCCTGAAAGGTAATGGACTGTAAACCACGCAGTCTAAAGAAGCGCAGATGTTTTTCAAAATTTCGTCGTGTGACAAAGGTGCGGTGTTTCGTGATGACAGGTTGGTCAGGTACGCGGTGGTACATCAGAACCGGGATGGGGCGGGGCGAAAGTTTGCGCATGATTGCCGATGAATATGTGCTCAGGATCTCCGGTATGATTCTGTTGATATCGTAGGTCCGTGACAGTTCGGCATAATTTATCGCGGGAGAAACTTCTCCACTCAGGAATGCTTCCAGCTCGTGAGTGATAGCTTCCGGATCTGGACGAAACGGAGCAGCGACCGCGCGGATATCCCCAAAATTTGTTGCGATAGCATCGGCTAGATTTGTGTCCGAGACCAAGCCGATGCAACATGCTTCACCTAACGCGAAAACAGCGGTATCCAGCGCCAGTGCCTCCATGGCCACCCGCCCGGCACCGATGACCAGATCGGAATCAGCCATTAAATCCAGAACCTGTCTGGTAAAGCCGAGGTAACAGATACGTTCACCGAAACGGGATTGCAGATCGGCAAATGCATCTTTTCCTGCGCGCGGAAATGATTCCCATTCACCACCGATAATCTGAATCGTAAGGTCGGGGTGACGTTCTAGCAGGTGTGGAAATACCTGAATTACCAATTCTGATATATGTGCGCCTTTGGGGCCATTCAGGCGACCGACGACTGAAATTATTGTACGATTGTTATCCGTTCTGCTTCTCGTGATGTTTCGTAGTGCTTCAAAGTCAAGCGGATTTGGTAAGAACGCGACCTTGTGCTTGTTCATCTGCAGTTCTTGAGTCAACTGTTCAACCAGCTCCGGACAGATAGCGATGACTTTTTCGCCGTAGATAGCGTTTGATTTCAGAGCAGAGTGTTTGACCTGGCGTCCATGAATGGTTGATACCAGCGGCACGCGAGTTCCGAGGAGTGCGTAATACGATATCCAGCTGGCGGCGCGCGAATGAGCATGCACCACGCTGATATCGTGTTCATGTATGATTTTTCGCAGAAACCAGATGTTTTTAACCCGCTGCAGTAATGAGCGATTCGATACCGGCAGTGCCAGGCAGGTGATCTTATCTGACAACCCGGCCTGATCAGTGACCATGTACACGTCATGGCCATCGGCAGCTTGCCGCTCTGCCAGCTGGATGGCATAGGCGGCTGAACCGGCGAAAAAATTTGAGGATAGTACGTGCAGGATACGTAAGGGCATAGGGGCTTTATTGCTGCGTTTGAAGTTGTTCTAATTTCAGCATCACATCCGACGGGCTTATGCTTTCAATACACTCACAGCGTTTGGTATGTCGACATATATGGCACTGTTTGTCACGTACGAGATATCCGGCTCTGATCCCTAACGGCGCCCAGCGACCGGGGTGGATCGGGTGCATTGGGGCATACAGGCCGACGGCCACCTTTCCGAGCGCAGCAGCAATATGCAGCGGTCCTGTGCTGGCCGCAACCAGTCCATCGGCACAACTGATGAAAGCAATAAATTGCGCCAGCGGCATTTTGCCGGTGATATCGGTAACTTCATTTCCCCAGGCTTCGATCCGCGTGCGCAGAGCCAAGCCGTCTTCCGTGCTGCCGGAGATAAAAATTTTATAATTATCTTTGGGAAGCAGTCTGATCAACTGACTGAAGTTCTCAAGGCCCCATTCGCGGGCACTTCCCTTTGATTTCGGATGCAGTATCAGGTTGAAGCGTTTCGGGTCAAGCCATTCAGCAAAACTGTTGTCGAGTCCCACTGGTTTACTAAGCCCCATCATAACGGCCAACTCTTCAAGTGGTGGCGCGACACGCACACCCAGATGACGGAAGAGCAGGGCGTTCAGTTGGCTCTCGTGCAGCGGCGACCGTTTCCGCCCGATATGTACCAGGCGGTTGCAGTACAACCAGTGATGGAAACGGTGCGATGTCCCAATGCGTAGCGGTATGTTGCTGGTGTACGCAATCCGGGCCAGTTCGCGGTTAGGAAAAACGTGAACAATGACATCGGCCTGCAGCGCTTTGAAGTACTCGATTCTTTCGTGGGATGTAAAAGCAGAAACTTCGTCCCAGTTTATAAAATTGTCGATATGTTCGCAGGCGGCAATGATCGGGGCGGTGTACGAGCGACCGACAAACCAGATTTTGATTCCGGGGTGCAGCTTTTTCATCAGACCGGCCACCGGCAAGGACAGGATAACATCACCGATGCCGTCAGTACGGCTGATGATAAGCTTGCTAATCACGCCGATTGCTCCTGATTTGCATACAGTTCCCGCGTCTTTGAGTATTTAACAAAATTGGCACAGGCGGAAAGGACGCAGATCACCAGACCATGATAGCCGTCAAGAAAGCCGAGTCGAAGAATATATTGGCGAATGAAACACCAGAGCGGATTCAGTACGAGTTTTGACAAACCGGGAAAATTACCCTTTTTGAACTGCACCTGCGCCATGATGGTCGTAAACTTCTTGATCTGGTCGAGATGCTGATCAATCGTATCGTAGGAGTAGTGCAGAAGGTCGCCGGATATATGCTGCGGTGCGCTGCCATCGTTCAACAGGTACCGTTCGTGAATAGTATCACCGCTCCATCTTCCTTTACGCTTGTCGAACAATCGCTGTTTCCGATCCGGATACCAGCCGCAATGTTTCACCCATGTGCCGCAATAGTTGGTCAGGCGATTGAAACAGTAGCCGTCATGCTGCCAATTATTCTTGATCCCGAGGATTGATTTCTTGAGCTCATCGGAGAGTTCCTCGTCGGCGTCAAGCGACAGCACATGAGGATACGTGGCATATTCCAGCGCCTTGTTTTTCTGTTCGACATAGCCGAGGAACGGCTGCTCGATAAACCTGGCCTGGTACTGTTCGCAGATTTCCCCGGTCCGGTCGGTCGAGAGCGAGTCCAGAACAACAATCTCGTCGGCGACGTCCTGCACGGAGCGCAGGCAGCGTTCGATATTTCTTTCTTCGTTAAAAGTTATGATTACAACTGAGATTGGGGGCATCTGGCACCATAAAAAAGTATGCTGATTGCAACTGCAAACATCGCATTACATCTATCTAAGTACATTTCAACCGTAAGATATCAGTTCAACAGTCACACCGGCATAGTTAGTAGGAGGTGTACGGAACATCATCGCTCGTTGGTCGCGCTGCTTGAACTTCACCGGTGATTATAAACGGCATCGAGCATTTCGTGCATTCTTAACACCGGCCAAACTTGAGTTTGTGACCGATTCTGCTGTTCGCTCCCTCCATACACAAGGGCAGTGCCATGTGGCATAGCCGGAACGATTCGGGAGAAGGCTGTTAATCCTTTGAAAAAATCAGGAGCTATTGTTTCAGCAGATTTTATTTCGATAGGAAAAATATCCGGGCCGGTTTCAAGAAGTAGGTCTACTTCCGTGTCGTTACTATCCCGATAAAAAAACTGATTGTTTTTGCCGCCTCTGTTGTAGCGATATTTTAGCGCCTCAATAACCGCCAGGTTTTCAAACAGGTTTCCCCGCAACGGATCCCGAACGACATGACGCTCTTCCTCAAGCCCAAGCAGATAGCTTGCCAAGCCAACATCATAAAAATACAACTTGGGGGTCTTTATCAGACGCTTTGAAATATTTCGAGACCACGGGCGCAGTTGGAAAACAATATAACTGGCTTCAAGCAGTGTAAGCCATTCGCGCGCAGTTGTGTGGGAAATCCCGACATCGTTGCCAAGGCTTTGCAGGTTTAATAACTGACCGACGCGCCCCGCGCACAGCCTGACAAACTTCTCGAACAGACCAAGATTTTTGATCGAAACCAGTTGCCGGATATCCCGTTCGACGTAGGTCTCAAAATAATCCCCTAATACACGGGTCGGATTAAGAGCCTGATCATAAATGCGAGGATAAAAGCCATTTAAAATAAGCGTGTTTACCGAGAATTGGGCATCTGAACGCCGCAGCTCTTCAATGCTAAGCGGTAATAGCTTAAGAAGAGCGGTCCTGCCTGCCAGCGACTGGCTGACAGAATCAATAACCTCAAATTGTTGGCTTCCGGTCAGTATGAACTGCCCGGAGATTTTTTTTTCGTCAACAAGCACTTGAATATATGAAAGCAGTTCCGGCGCGCGTTGAACCTCATCTATAACCGCGCCATCAGGTATGTGCGATAAAAATGCCTTTGGATCTTCGATAGCAAATCTGCGAGTTTCAGGCTGTTCCAGGTTTATATATGGCTTCTGGGGGAAGGTGGCGCGGCACAAGGTCGTCTTGCCGCTCTGCCTAGGTCCGGTAATAGTAACAACCGGAAATTGTGAGGCTAGTTCGGTTAAAACAGGTGTTATGGTTCTTTCAATCATGATTTAAAGGTAGCACAAAATATGTAAATAGCAACTGCAAACTTCATATTACATAAAACAATGCATATTGTCTAAAATTGAGGCCGCAGGCAGCGTTCGATATTTTTTTCCTCGTTAAAAGTTATGATTACGACTGAGATGGGGGCATCAAGAAACCTGTAGTGCAGAAATAAGATCAGGAACAGCGGCGTAAATCAAGTAATCCTGTTTTTAACTGAAGTTTTCTATAAATCGATTTGAACAGTCCAAGGTCATACGGTTTACCCAGGCTGGCACATATTCCTCTGATTGCCGGATATGTTTTGAACGAATGTATAGTGGCATTGCCTTTCAAATGATTAAAATAAACCTCTTCAATAGATAGCCCACAGCTTTCGTTCATCTGATCTAGCAACCGGTACAGGTTTTTTTTATAAAACCTCGTCTGAACCTTGAAAAATCTTGTATCAACCTCTTTTTTTCTAACGTCCCATCGGATAAAAATGTTGTCGCAACAGTTCTCTCGCAATATTTTGTTAATATTATCAACGAATATGCGACCGGTCAGTTTATAGAAAGTGACGTTATCATCCTCAAGATGCATGCTGTTATCGACAGCAAAATTTAAAATTTCAGCTTCGCCGTAACTCTTCCCCTTATCCTTGATGATTTCGTTTGAACCCGTAAAAGAGAGAATCTCCAAAGCTTTACAATTATTGTTTGCAAGTGAGATCAGTTCACTAAAATCATGCGTGTAGTTAGAGTTTTCGCAAAAAATTATGTGAGTGAAATCCGTTTTCAGGATCAAATTTCTAATGTTTTCGAGGTACTGACGGAGTCGTTCGTGTTTGTCGCTCAGTGCAATAGTAATGTTTCCATCTGACGGGTCTATCGTCGCAGTGAGGACAACAATGTTGCGACGCAGAGTCATCATAGATGCTCTATGTGCTGCTATGGCTTGAGACTTATTTGCAAGTACTTTGGTCATGGTCTGACACTTTCATTAAAAATTTCAATATAATGCCCGTTTTAATCTAAAATTTAGTCCCGAAAAGCCGGAGTAAAGGTTGCTTCAGCTTATGCTTGAACTGGAAGTTTATATATGTTCATGGCAATGTAGTCCCTGTGCCACAATGATGTCAGTTTGAGTGTCCTTTCCTAAGAAAGCTCTTATTGGCTCAATGACGGTTGTAGCCCAGATGGTGACCCCTAGTCTACCCGCCCGAATAATAAGGGCGCGCTTCGGAGCTTCTATTTTACTCATCATGTAAATGTTTCCTGTGTGGGTGATTCGTTAATTGATCTGTTTTTTAGCGATAAATTCCCATACTACGTGAGAAAGCTGTCTTTTTAGTAATTTTCTGAACCATTTTAATTTTTCACTTATAGTATATGATAGCTCTTTGTTGGCATAGCTTGAGTATGCACGTTGGCTCCTGATACATTCAAACCGTCCTGTAAAACCATACATACAGCCGTCCGGGTTTTCACCACAGAAATAGTGATGAGTATTCCGGGTGATAATATTGACATGAGTAGGGTCCTGAAAGGCTTCCTGATTAGGGTAGCAGGGAGTGAGTGCAAAAAAACGGCCTTCAGGTTTGAGAACCCTGTAGATTTCGGACATAAGTTTGACAAAGAGGAAATGTACATTTCCCATTTCATCAATATGAACCCTGGGTATATGCTCCAAAAAATCAAATGCCGAGACAGAATCAAAATAGTTATCCGGATATGGAATCGGTTCAAGAAACAAATTTGCTCTCTTATAATAAAAACCATCAACAAAAAAGTCAGGATTAATGTCTCTTACATCTATCCCGTAAAGATTTTTTTGGTTATATGGGTTGCGCGGAAATTTACCACACCCCAAGTCAAGATGATTTGTCAGATGAACCTCCAATTCCAATCGTAATTAACAAGATTGGCTATGCCAAAAATTATTGCAATGATGTCCTGCGAAGTATCTCTGCATCGCCAAGTTTTCTGTAGGGGCGCTCAGCACGGCGTAACAATTGAATGTCTTTCCAGTAGTGTGCCGCTTCCCAAAAAGCCTTGTAATAAGTGAAATTCAACCACAGAAAGCTGACAGTCAAACGAAACAGAATAATCAGAAAATTTCTTAGTATGAATGCCGGATCAGTCAAGTTGATCCAGTGAAATAAAAATCTGTTTCTGTAATAGATTACGTGGTTACGTCGGAGTTTCGCCTTGTCTTTACCGAGAGTTGCATTGGAATAATGCCAAACGGTGGCAGATGGATCGTAAATACTCTTCCACCCTCTTTTCCAGGCCCTGTATGATATATCAGCATCTTCAAAAAGGAACGGTGAATACATCTCACAATACCCACCTAGTGCCCGATACTTTTGAGCAGAATAGGCAACACAGGCACCTATTGCATAAAGATTTTCCCGTACGGGGAGTTCTTCATCCATCCTTATGAACCCGCCTCTGATAAAACCTCTTCGATATGCTGAAATAACAGCACCCTGGTTTTTCCCTTCACGTTCTACAAATATACGGGGAGTAACAGCAAAGAGTTCTGGGTCAACGAAGTGTGATGCGAGCGTAGTTAGTAAATTCGCCCCTACCTTAACATCAGTGTTGATGCAGAGTAAAATTGGGAATTGAGCAATTGCCATTCCGGCATTACATGTCTTTGAAAAGCCGGAATTAACAGGATTTATAAGTAGCTTGGCAGAAGGAAACATTTCTCTGACGAGCTTGCAACTTTCGTCTGCGCTGCAATCATCTACAATAATTACCTCAGAAGATCCTTTCCACTGTTCAACTGCTGCAAAAACGGATGGCAGGTTATCGCGAAGAAGCTGCTCGCCATTGTAATTTGGAATTACAATGCTTATCCCGTTACAGTTTTGAGAAGCTAACTCCATACGTAACACTCACTTTTGAATCGTTGTACACCGGGTAGCTGTTATTGCAATGATGCTATGAAAGTAATTAATTGAGCGTGATTTTGTTCAAAGCTGGCGTTGTTGTCAATCACATGTTTTAGGTGCTTCAAAACCTTTTGTTACCGGAGTAAAGACCCTAAAACAATATGTGGTTTGATCACGAATTGAATTGTACCGCGCACAGTCGGCTATACAGCCCACTATTCTGAATTAACTCCAGATGTGTCCCACTTTCGACAATACTCCCATTCTCTAATACGACGATTTTATCAGCATGCAAAACGGTAGAAAGCCGGTGAGCAATTACGAAGGTTGTGCGATTTTCTATCAGGTTATCGAGCGCCCTCTGAACCATCTGTTCGCTCTCGGTATCCAGGGCACTGGTGGCTTCATCGAGAATAAGGATCGGTGCATTTTTGAGGATCGCCCGCGCGATGCAGAGTCGCTGGCGCTGTCCACCGGATAACCGTACACCGCGGTCACCGATGCTGGTCTGATACCCTTCCGGCATGTCAATGATAAAATCATGGGCATAGGCCGCCTGTGCCGCCCGGATTACTTCGTCGTCGCTGGCATCCGGTTTGCCATAGCGAATGTTATTGGCAACCGTATCATGAAAAAGGATTGTTTCTTGGTCAACCAGTGCGATATGGCGCATCAGGCTGTCTTTAACAATCTCGCGGACATCGTGTGTTCCGATCAGTATCTGCCCCGCACTGGTCTCAAAAAAACGGGCAATCAATGAAACCAGCGTGCTTTTACCACCGCCTGAAGGCCCAACCAGTGCTACCATCTGACCTTTTTCGGCAACAAGCGATACGTTCTCAAGGATGTAATCATCCTGATATTTAAAATAGACATTTTTAAATTCAACGCGATTGTCATCCGGGGTGAGGGTGTATCCGTTGGGAGCATCAACGATTTCAGGAACGGCGTCAATTATCTCAAATACGCGCTCAGAGGAACCGATGCAGCGCTGGGCTGTCCCGTAGGCGCCGATCAACTTTTTGAGAGGGGAATATACCAGTGCCATGGCGGTAATGAATGAGAAAAATTCCGGTGCTGATAATTTGCCGGCCATAACCTTGCTGCCGCCGAAAAAGATGACTGCGGCAATACCAAGCGAGGAGATAACCTCCGAGATTGGTGATGATAACGAGTTGTATTTTATCATCTTGCGCGTGAAGTGATAATACTTCAGGTTGGCGCGAGTAAACTGCTCGATCATGCTGTTTTCAAGGGAAAACGCTTTGACAACTTTTATCCCACTGAGTGTTTCCTGCAGAATACTGGCAAAATAACCGGCCTCATCCTGACCTTTTCTGGCAGTGGTCTTGATTTTTTTACCGAGAACGCTGGCCGGATAGATAGTGAAAGGGATTACCAATATCGAGATCATGGCCAACTGCCAATCACGATAGAAGATGACGCCCAAGAGAGAAACCAGGCCGATTGAGTCTCTGAAAACACCCGAGATCGTTTCAGCGACTCCGTTTTGCATTGCGGCCACATCCGTCACAACGCGTGACATGAGTGACCCGGTCTGATTGCGGTTAAAAAACTGCAGGTCGAGGAAGACGTTTTTTCTGAAAATTTCGTTACGTACATCCTGCACAGCCAGTTGCGCTGCGGTGTTCATGAAATAGTCGTTCAGGTAGCGACAGATAGCACGAAATACAAATATCAGTATTATTGCAAACGGAAGAAACGAAAAAATGAACATATCTTTTGACATAAAGATCTTCTTGAGCAGCGGTTCAACCATATAGGCAAACGCGGCATCGAGTCCGCCGTAGGCCGATGAGGCCAAAGCGGCCAGCAGGATGCGCCACCAGTATGGTTTCATGTACAGCAGTAGTCTTTTAGCAACAGGCATTGTAACTCATTTTCCTTTCATTCTTTTTTAAGCGTAAGCGTCGGAACGATATTGCAGGGTAATTCGAAAAAGATCGCCAATTTCTTCAAGTATCATTCTGTTGCCCATTGCTTTCAGCATCATGGGAATGCCACGTCCCAAGCCGTCGCTATAACGTAGATTATCCAGGTATTTCAAAAGAAACATATTCCGTGGGGCAGAATTACCACACTTGATTTTTTCCAGTGTCAAAGAGTTGGCAATAACACCAGGTGAGGTTATTTCCAGCCGATCATTAAACATGTATACGGTCGTCTTGCGGGTAGATAAAGAATAATCACGATGGCACACAGCGTTGACGAGCGCCTCCCTGATGGTCTTGACAGATATGGAATCCTGCTCCTGTCGCTTGAGTCCGCTTATTTCCGAAGGCCGTGGAAGAAACAATCTCACAAGTGACGTAGTATTTTCTATAAGTTCAGGTAATGTACCGGAGACCTCTTTTTTATCGATCAATTCATCGGTGATTTCAGTACCCCTGAATACCGCAAATACGATAGAACTTTGGGGCATTCGGCGCTGGGGTTGGCGGCCAAAAAGCAGCAAACCACCAACTCCAACTACAAATTTGTCTTCATACGATACGAGTATGTCGGCATTGTGCAGGAGATTGTTTTGCTCATCACGGTTCATTTCCAAAAAGTTAATGTCGTAACAGGCGTGCCAATAACGGTGCAGTTTCTCAGCATCAAGATCGCGTTCATCTGTGCCTTCAACAGGAGCAATGTCAAAGTGAACAAGACCGGCCTGCTGGAATAGTCTGCTTAATTCATCTTTTGTTGCTTGTCGGTTCGTTGAACCAACCCGTATCCAAAACTTACCATCTTGTGTTTGATATGGCTTGTGAGTTCCTTTTGGAATCTGTATGACACACATAAAGAGATTATTTATTTCAACCAGAGAAATAAGCGGGGCAATTGCAGGCACAACATTATGGCGGCATATGTTTGAAATTTTCTCTTCAAAAAGATGCGGGGTAATTCCGCTTATCGCTCCGTCATCCGTAACCCCAATCAAGAGTGTGCCGCCATATGTATTTGAAAAAGATACCATCTCGCGCGCAAGAGAGTCAGGACGAGCGTCAGCTGTTTTAAATTCTACGGTAACACCTTCGCCTTGGGCCAATAGCTGCCTGATTAAATCGTACGTCATCTCTCTACTCCACTATGTTGAGCCCCGTGTAATCTTAGCGCCGCCTGCACGACATCATCTTCTGTCACTTCCGTCATACAGCGGTGATCGGTCGGACACTCCCGCAACTTGCAGGGCGCACAATCGACATCTTTCCTTACAACCACAGCGTTACGGTTATACGGAGACGTTCCGGTGTGATCAGTCGAGCCGAAAATTGCCACCAAAGGCACATCACACGCGGCGGCGATATGCATGGGGCCGGAGTCGTTGGTTATGAAAAAATTACAGCGCCTGATCAGTGCCATCAGTTCCCGGACGGAAGTTTTACCGGCCAGATTAACGGCTGTCCCTTCAAGGCGGTTTTCAATGTCAGTCGCTATATCGGTTTCACCAGGCCCACCGAAGATAACTACTTTTGCAGACCACTCATCAGCCAGTCTGCGGGCGACTGTTGCGAAGCGGTCCGGGTACCAGCGCTTGGCTGAACCGTAACTGGCACCCGGATTGATGCCGATAACGAATTCATGTGATTGTATGCCGTGATCAGCCAGAAGAGCGGTCGTGCGGCACTCCTCGTCCGGAGTAATGCAGAGATGAGGTTGCGTACAACTTCCGGTGATGCCAAAGTACCGCATCAGATTCAGGTAGTATTCTACCTCATGGCAAGGTTGAATTTTCTGCGCCTGATAGCGACCACTCAGCAACAATGTCCTGCCATCGCTGCATTTCCCTATTCGGCGAGGAATACCGGCCAGCCAGGGAACCACGGCAGAGTCGAAGGAATTTGGCAATATGATCGCAAGATCATAATGATGCTTACGCAGTTCGGCTGCCAGTCGTAACCGTCCGGCAACGCCGTGGTGCTTTCCCGTGCGGTGAAAGGTAATGATGCGGTCAATTCCTGGGTGATGCAAAAAAAGCTGCGAGACCATCTCATTGGCCAGAATAGTGATTTCTGCCTGGGGAAAATGTTCACGAATCACACTGATTGCCGGTGTCGTCATGACAGCGTCCCCGATCCAGTTGACCGAGCGGATCAGAATTCTACGGATGGCATCGTGACGAAATCTTTTCACGTTGCCTCACTTTTTGTCGTTGACGGTTGCAGCAGAGGTAAAAAAACCGGAATGCCTTCTACGACAGGATACATGGCATCGCACGCTGTACAGTGCAAAAAACGTGCATCGCTGCTTTGTATCAATTCACCCTTGCAGAGCGGGCAGGCGAGTATCTGTACTAAATCACGTGGCAGCATAGTATCCATGGCATAAAATTGATTGGACAATATGCCATACATGACGGCATTTTTGAAGTAAATACCGTGCAGTTATCGGTATATTTCCAGTTTCATGTTGACGATGCTTTGGCACGAGTGATATTTACAATCATTAAATACCGTAGTTTTACAAAGTACTCATCACAATTTCCTGAACTTCCGAGACAGCATGCCAGTCCCCCCTTTTCCCGCAAAGCATTCAGCGTCAGGTTTACAGCGGTGCGGTTACATACCTCTTTATAAATCTGGATACCGGGCAGTCGCTCTCGAATGGGCCGCTTCTGCGGTTGCGGAGGCACTTACGGTTGGCTCTCTCCATGAATGGGCTGCTCTACAGCCTTTGAGGGAGGAAATGCACGGACGTGCCGTTATTTTTGCGGTTGATCTGCCGACATTTCCGCCAACACCGGTTGTTGTCCGTAGAAATCGGCATGGTGGGCTGCTGGGTGCTCTTACGGGTGAGTATTTTCTGGCTCCGACGCGGGCCCCGTTTGAACTGGCTACGTCACTGCGGCTGGCCGCTGCCGGGATTCCGACGCCGGAAGTCATCGCCTATGGCGTCTATCCGGTTGCCGGGATGTTTGCCCGCAGCGATGTCATGACACGGCGACTGCCGGCCGGGGATGATCTGCCGGCAGCTTGGAAAAAATCGAACAGTGACGGGCATGAAGCTCTGCTCGTGGCTGTGGCCAATCTGCTCAAGGCGCTTGCAGGTGCCGGAGCATGGCATGCCGACCTCAATCTCAAGAATATCTATATTGTGGGCAGCGGATCAGCTGTGGTGGCTTACCTTCTGGATGTTGACCGGGTAACATTTCCGGGTGGCGGCGATGTCGCTGGCCGCAATTTTTCGAGAGTGGCGCGCTCGGCCCGTAAATGGCGTGAGCGCTGGGGACTTGCGTTTAGCGAAGATGATTTAGCGCGGTTGGCAGTCTTGGCCCGGGAGAATATATAATGCGTGTTGCAACTGATCGAGTCTGCATCGTTATGATGAGTGCCGTAGGTGATACTGTGCACGTCCTGCCGGTACTGCAGGCCCTCAAAAAGGCGAACCCGGCCATGCTGGTTACCTGGATACTGCAGCCGGGACCGGCCATGCTGGTGCGTGGGCATCGACTGGTGGATGAGATCATCCTCTTTGACTGTACGCAGGGTCTGCGCGGCTTCCTGGCTGTGCGTGAGCAGCTGCGCTCGCGGAAATTTGATCTGGTGCTGGATCTGCAGGTCTATTTCAAGGCCAATATCGTGACCTCGTTCATCAACGCCACGGTAAAACTCGGTTTCGATTTTGCGCGTGCCCGTGATCTTAACTGGCTCTTTACCACGCACCGCATTCCGGCGCATGCCATGCAGCATGTTCAGGATCAGTATCTCGAATTCTGCGACTGGCTGGGAGCGCCGACCGCTCCGGTAACCTGGGAACTTGGTCCCTGGAACGAGCAGGAAATGTCTTGGCAGAGGGAGTTTTATGCTCACCTTGATCGTCCGGCGGTAGCGCTGGTCGTGGCTACCAGCAAACTGCAGAAAAACTGGTTCCCCGAGCGCTGGGCCGAAGTCTGTGACGCGCTCTATTCTGACTTTGGTCTGCAACCGATCCTTGTTGGTGGTCGTTCTGCCGTGGAAGTGGAATGCGAGCGGGTAATCATGGAGCGGACAAAAACAAAGCCGCTCTCTGCTCTCGGGAATGGTGGTTTGCGTGGCCTGGTCGGAATTCTGGATGGGGCAGCGCTGGTGGTCTCGCTGGATACCGGTCCGCTGCATATCACGGTGGCACTTGATCGCCCGGTGATCTCCCTGATGGGCTATTCAAATCCGAAGCGGGTCGGACCGTACCGAAAATTTGGTGATCTGATGATTGACGCCTACGGCGAAGCGGGGGAGGAGTATCCGATTACGATGGAAAATCGCCCCGATCGTATGCAGCGAATCTCGGAGTGTGATGTGCTTGATAAAGTCGAGGTCTGGCGATCAAACTATCCCAAAAAAAGCATTTGAAACACAGAGCAAATCAGCAACACTTACAATCTCGTAGGAGCGCCTTGCAGGCGCGATTGTCGCAACAGCCAACAGCATTGCCCATTGCAGCAATCGCGGCAACATGCCGCTCCTACGGGAACACTTTTTATCTGAGCAGTTATTCAAAAAATCCCATTCATCATGAGTGCTGAAGTAGTTCCGCCAGCTTTCCCTTCAAAAGCTCCGGTGTATCAATTGTCAGCTCCAACCTGGCAAGAAGTGTCCGTGCCGCCATCTCCGGCGTGCATCCCTTCAGTTTGACCCCGTCTTTTTCCGTTGTCACCAGTACGTCCGCCCCGTTTGCCTGCAGAGCCTCCGCAAGTTCAGCACATCGCTGCGTATCGTAGGCGACATGATCCGGATAGGAAAATGTCTGTACGAGTTGTAAACCCTGACTGCGCAGCGCCGTGAAGAATGCCTCGGGATCGGCGATGCCGGCACAGGCGGCCACTTTTTTTTCTCGACAGTCGCTGAACGAAAGCGGCGCACCGCCATGCAGTGGCAGCAGGTCGGTGAGTGTGTGGCGTGCCAGACAACGGGGGATCCCCCGTGTGTCTATCGGAATGGCGGCTTCTTCGGGAGTGCGCGTAAAGATCACCAGATCCGAACGGCGAATTGCCGAGGTGGCTTCCCGCAGCATCCCTGCCGGCAGCGTCCAGCCGTTGCCGAAGGGGAGCGAGAAGTCCAGCAGCAGGATATTCAGGTCGCGATGCAGACGCAGATGCTGGAAACCGTCATCGAGCAGGAAAATATCCGGCGTGAGCTGTTGCATGGCCATCAAACCGGCGGCATAACGATCTGTGCCGATTACAACCATCAGCCCTGGAATTGTTGAAGCCAGCAGATAGGGTTCATCGCCGCATTCGCGGGCAGTCATCATAATGGTGTCACCATCACTGACGATACAGGTCTGACCCTCAAGTACGCCGCCATACCCACGGGAAATAACTGCAACTTTATATCCCTGCACCATCAGCATACGGGCGATGAATGCAGTAACCGGAGTTTTGCCGGTACCACCGACAGTGATATTACCAATTGAAACTACCGGGCGCGGCAGATGGGCTGTTTTCATGATGCCGGCCTGATAGAGTAGCGCCCGCAGCCGCAGGATGCAGGAATACAACCACGCCGGTGGTACGAGACAGAACAGCAGAAGCCTGTCAACCGGTTCTCTCCGCGTGCCGGAAGCGAGTTTGCGCCAGTATGTCTGCCAGGATGCGTTCATAAATATCCGTTTATGGTGTCCAAATGCCGTTCCGTAGCGCCGCCGTTATCGCGCAGCAGCTTCAGGCCGTTCTGTCCTAAAACCTTGCGAAGCTCGTTACTGGTTATTAAAGTCCGAAAGGCAGCGGTTAACTCCTGTTGGTTCTGCACCTGAATTCCAGCACCGTACTGAAGTACCAATGCTTCAATCTCGCGGAAATTGGACATAAAAGGGCCAAATACGCTTGGTACGCCCACCGAGGCCGGTTCCAGCAGGTTATGTCCTCCCGTCGGGACCAGACTGCCGCCAACATAGGCCAGATCCGCCAGGGCATAGAGGCTCATCATTTCGCCGACCGTATCAACTAACAGTACGTTCCCACGCTGTAGAGGTTTGGAAGCGGAAAGATCCGTGCGTCGCTGATAGCGTAAGCCGGCCTTTTCCAGCAGGCTGGCGATTTCTCCCGAACGTACCGTATGCCGGGGAACAAGCACCAGAAATAGATCTTTAAACTCAGCAGCCAGCTCTGTGTAGGCGGAGATAAGATACTGTTCTTCATTATCTCGCGTACTTCCGGCGGTCAGAACGCAGCAGTCTGGCGGGATGGTATAACGGTTGCGCAGCTGCAGGCGTTCATCATCACCTGCCGGACACGCAGGTATGTCATTTTTGAGGTTGCCGGTGACTCTGACGATCTGGTGGTTTGCTCCAAGAGCGATAATTCGCTCTTTACCGATGGCAGACTGCATACAAATTGCTGAAAAACATCTCAGTGCCGGACGGAAAAACCAGCTGAACGCAAGGCTGCGCTTGAAAGAACGGTCCGAGATGCGACCATTGGCCAGCAGCAGCGGTATCTGGCGTCTGGCTGCTTCCCGTGAGAAATTAGGCCAGATCTCAGTCTCCATAATGATGATAATGCGCGGTTTGACAGCGCCTAGCATGATTGCGACGGAAGGGAGAAAATCGAACGGGAAGTACAGGCAGAGATCGATCTCCGGGAACCCGAAGGCGGTTATTTTTCCGCTTTCAGTCGTGTTCGTCACGACAATGGCGTGGTTCGGATAGCGGAGGCGGAGCGCTTTCAGAAGCGGTCTGGCAGCGATAATTTCGCCGACCGAAACGGCGTGCAGCCAGATGACCGGGCGACCGGCTATCTGTGCCAGTTTATGGCGTGGAACAAAGCCGAAGCGTTCTGCGATCGCCGGAGGCCAGCCAAGGCGAATGGAACGGTAGATGTTGAACAGGAAAACCGGAATCAGCAGGAAAATGGAAAGTATGTTGTAGAAGAAAAAAAACATGAATCACCGTACTACGGTATCGACGGAGGTGTCTCATCCCGGTCGAGCCGCAGCAGATAGTACAGGCTGACAGCTAACAGGTGCACCATACCCCAGGCCCAGAGGTTATCGCTCAGGAAGTGCCCCCCTTGTGCCAGTCGGGCAACACTCATCATGAGACCAAAACAAAGTCCACCGATCAGCCAGAAACGTGCAATACGAGGGTTTTTGCGTCGATAGATGAAAAAGGGTGCCGTGAGATAAAAGGCCGCCGATGAGTGCCCCGAAGGGAACGAACGTCCACCATGAGCGACCCCTTTCTGCCAGGGGTGCAGAAACTGTTTTTTGCCACCGAACTCCACAATTTCACGTGGCCGCGGTCTGCCCCAGTATTCCTTGAATACGGTATTGACCAGCAGCCCCGGACCAAACACCAGCAGGATTACCAGAAAGATCCCCGGACGGATCAAATTGCGGCGCTGCTTGTAGATGACTCCGGTCACGGAGGCAATCAAGCCGGCCACACCCAGGCCAATCGACGGCCCCCGGTCCAGCAGATAGAGCAGGTGCCACGGTTGTTGATCGCCGATCGGCCACTTTCCATCAATGCAGAAGAGTCCCGACAGTTTCAGGTCGGCACCGGTCGCTGCGATGATAATGGTTGCAGTGATCAGGAAAATGAGTGGAAAAGTGAAATCGCGTACTTTAGTACTGATCATATCGGCTGTCCGGCGCGCTTCCAGCGGCGATGCACCCAGTACCAGTCGGCCGGATGGGCACAGACGAACGCTTCCAGCAGGCGAGAAAACATTTGGATGTCCTTGCAGATGCCCTCTTCTGACTTGTCACCGCACAAGGTGTATTCGGGGTGGATTGTCAGTACATGCCGATCCTCGGCTGGCGCCGAGCGGTGGATGAAAACCGGCAGGATTGGAACACCGGTTTTGTGGGCTATGATGGCCGGGGCTTTGTTGGCCCATGCTTTTCTGCCGAGAAACTCGATCAGGGCACCATTATCTTCAAAGACGGCCTGATCGGCCAGCATACCGATGGCGCCACCGCTTTTTAAGACAGTCAGAATCTGTCGCATCGACGATTTGTTGTATATCACGCCGTTGCCGTATCCCATGCGCATCTTCTCGACGATGGAATTGAGGTGCGGATTATCCAGTTTTCGGGCGATAGCCCAGACGTTGACATCAAAAAAGCGTTTAAATGAGAGCGACATCAGCTCCCAGTTACCACAATGGCCACTCAGGCAGATCATACCGCGCTGTTTTTCACGGGCACACTCCAGATTTTCAACACCGACGACCTCAATGGCATTGATCAGGTCGTCTTTGCCATGGTAGAGGCGACAGACTTCAACGATCGAAATTCCGAGATTGATAAAGGTAGTCCGGGCAATTTCCTCTGCCGTTTCAAATTCGCCGGTCCAGGCGGGGTGGTTTTTCATGAACGGCAGCGCCTGGCTGATGTTGTCGATTGCAATCACCCGGCGGGATTTGAGAATGGCAAACAGAACAAGGCCGATGCGTCTGCCGATGCGGAAAGATCCTGAGCGGGGCAGGGCGGAAACGAACAGTGTGAAGAGATAGAAAAGAGCGGCCTGGAGCCGCCAGATAATCTCTTTCATGGATGTACTCCTGAATAGCTGGCGGTGGTAGCAGTTCGGGGATCGCACAAGGTGAGTGCCAGTCGGGCCACATTTACTGATGCACCGCCGCACCCCAGTTTTGCACGCACCCCACTAAGTTTACTGACGATAGCTGAGTGATAGGGGCGTTCAACCAGTAGTCTGCCAACTTCGGCAGCTATCTTTTCCGGGTTGGCATCGTCCTGAATCAGTTCCTGCACGACGGTTTCACCAGCGACGATGTTACAGAGGCCGATATTGGGGACCTTTACCAATCGCTTGGCGAGTTGATAGGTGAGAGGCGAGAGCTTATAGATGATCACCATGGGGGTTCCCACCAGGGCGATTTCAAGCGTCACCGTGCCGGATACCGAAATGACGGCATCACAGGCGCGAATCATGTCATGGATGCGCTCATGCGTGATCGTAACATTAAGTCCAGCGGCCGTGAAAAATGGTGCAATGTCATCCTCACGGAGTGTCGAAGCCAACGGCAGAATGAACTGAATACCGGAGAAACGTTCTTTCAGTTTTGCAGCGGCACCTACAATAACCGGCAGCAGGCGCTCGATCTCGCTTTTGCGGCTGCCGGGAAACAAACCGACTATCTGTCTGCCGGGGTCAAGGTTGAAGCTGGCTGCTGCGGCTGATCGGCTCATATCGACGGAGACCAGGTCCAGCATGGGATGTCCCACAAAGCTGACCGGTAGTCCGGCTTTTTCATAGAAGGGGGCTTCAAAAGGGAGGATAACGGCCATATGATCAACCAGGCGGGCGATCTTGGTGACACGCCCCTGACGCCAGGCCCAGATCTGCGGGCTGATGTAGTAGAGGACCTTGACGCCGGCCTTTTTGGCCACTTTGGCAAGACGGAGATTGAAGCCGGGATAATCGATCAGAATCAGCAGTTCGGGAGGTTCGTTCAGCAGAATCTGTTTCAGTGTGCGAAAGGCTGCAGCGATCACATCAAAATGTTTGAGTACTTCCACCAGTCCGACGACAGCCATATCAGCCGAATCAATCAACGTCTCAGCCCCGGTTTCGCGCATGCGCTGGCCGCCGATCCCGAAGAAATGCAGCTGTGGATCCAGTTTATGGGCCTCGCGTACCAGATCAGCTCCGTAGATATCTCCAGAGGCCTCGCCGGCCACGATCATGATACGGCGGGGGTGCTTAGCCAACCAGAACCTCTTTGATCGTTGCAGCAACGAGGCGTACGGATTCTTCCGGCATTTCGGGGTAGACCGGCAGTGACATGCAGCGCGCGGAGACCGCTTCGGCCACCGGCAGGCTGATCCCTTGGCAGGCTTCTGCAAAGACTTCCTGCTTGTGGAGCGGGATCGGATAGTAGACCGCCGAGGCGATTTTCTGTTCTGTGAGCGCGGCCATGATCCGGTCGCGATGGTCGGTCAGCAGGGTGTATTGGTGATAGACATGTACGCCGAGCTTGTCTTCATGGGGTACGCTCACAACGTCGGAGAGCAGTTCTGCATACAACTGCGCTACGCGTCGTCGTCCCGCATTGAACTGATCGATCTGTTTCAGTTTGACCCGCAGGATGGCGGCTTGAATTTCATCCAGTCGACTATTATAGCCGATAATGTGGTGGTGGTAGCGAACGTGGCTGCCATGGTTGCGCAGCGCCTTGACCTGTTCGGCCAGTTCTGCCGTGGAGCAGCTGATCAGACCACCGTCACCATAGCAGCCCAGATTCTTGCTGGGAAAGAAGCTGAAACAGCCCAGCATGCCGATTGAACCGGTCATGTGGCCATCAAGAGCGGCACCGAATGATTGGGCGCAATCCTCGATCAACAGCAGGTTGTGTCGTTGGCAGATGGCAGCGATAGTCGTTAAGTCAGCTGGTTGCCCGAAGATATGTACCGGAATGACCGCCTTGGTACGCGGGGTAATGGCGGCTTCGATCAGTGCCGGATCAATGTTGAAGGTGGCGGGGTCGATATCAACGTAGACCGGCGTGGCACCGGCATAGCAGATCGCTTCGGCAGTGGCGATAAACGTGAAGGGGGTCGTGATGACTTCGTCACCCGGTCCGATACCGGCCGCCAGTATTGCCAGGTGCAGGGCGTCGGTGCCGGAAGCGACCGCCACGGTGTGCGGCACGCCCAGATAGGCGGCTGTTTCCTGTTCGAAGGCGGTCACGTTCGGCCCCAGAATAAACTGGGTGCTTTCAATGGCGCCCAGTACGGCAGCGTCGATTTCACTCTTCATCGTATGATATTGCGTTTTTAAATCCACCATTGGAATCATGACGGTCTCCTGCCCAGGCTGACGTTTATTTTAAGAGCTGTTTCCAGTGCCATCCTGCCATCACGGCCGCTGACTTCCGGTGGTACGCCGGTGCGGATGGCGGTCAGGAACGATTCTATTTCGCTGCGCAATGCATCTGACTCACCCAGTTCACGTTCTACAACTTTAACATTGGGAACGCCCGGGAACAGCTCGCCGCTCCCTTTTTGGGCCACCAGCATCTTGCGGTTTTGGAAATCAAGCGTGATGTAGGCGTCGCGTTGAAAGATGCGCATCTTGCGTTCGCTCTTCAGGCTGATGCGGCTGGCGGTGACGTTGGCAACGCAGCCGTTCTCGAAGAGGATTCTGGCGTTGGCGATATCCTCTTCACCGGTGAAGACCGGTGCGCCGATGGCGTCCACCCGCTCAACCGGAGATTTGACAATGTGCTGAATGATTTCGATGTCATGGATCATCAGGTCCAGAACAACGTTGACATCGGTACCGCGCGGTTTGAAAGGAGCGATCCGCACAGATTCGACAAACAGCGGAGCCTGCAGAACATCGTCCAGCGCCAGCAGTACCGGATTAAATCGTTCCAAGTGGCCCACCTGAAAGACGGCACCGCTCTGTTCGGCCAGCGCAATCAGCTCATCAGCCTCTTCGATTGTGACGGTAATTGGCTTTTCAATCAGGACATGAACGCCGGCGGCCAGAAAATCTTTGGCGACAGCGTGGTGAAACTGGGTGGGAACGACCACGCTGACGGCATCTACCCGGCCGAGCAAGTCGCGGTGATCGGCAAAAGACTCCGTTCCGAGTGCGGCGGCGACCTCTGCTGCCCGTTTCGGATCATTATCGACGACTCCGACCAGATCAACATCCGGGATGGCGGCGTATTTCTGTGCGTGGAAGTTTCCCAGGTAGCCGACGCCGATAACTGCTGTTCTCAGGCGGCTCATCCTCGGCAGAATCCGCGTTGCGAAGCATCGATAAAGGCCAGCAGGTAATCAACCTGAGGACAATTGCTGATTTCGCTGTTGATGCGGGCGATGGCATCCGGGAGTTTCAGATCAGCCATAAAAAGCGTCTTGTAGGCCGTTTTCAGGTTGGTGATGGTCTCATCACTGAAGCCGCGTCGTTTCAGGCCGATCATGTTCAGGCCGCGCAACTTGGCGTCCCGTTTGCCATTGGTTGCTATCGTGTAGGGGAGGATATCCAGACCGACCATGGTGCCTCCGCCGATCATGGCGTAGGCTCCGATCCGCGAAAACTGGTGTACCGCGACCAGCCCGCCGATGATAACATTGTCCTCGACAGTCACATGTCCGGCCAGAGTGGCAACATTGGCCATTACGACGCCGTTGCCGATGATACAGTCATGGGCAACATGCGAATAGGCCATAAAGAGGTTGTCATTTCCAACGACTGTCTCGGCGTGTCCGGTAACCGTGCCGCGATGGATAGTTGCAAATTCACGGACGGTGTTGTTGTTGCCAATTCGTGTCCAGCACTCTTCCCCGCGATATTTAAGATCCTGGGGAGGGGCGCCGATCGATGACTGGTGGAAAATCTGATTATTCTCGCCGAGTACCGTCCAGTCTCCGACGACGGCATGAGCACCGATAGACGTACCTTTGCCGATAGTAACGTGTTTACCGATAATGGCGTATGGACCGACTCCGACGTCGGAAGCCAGGCTGGCAGTTGCATCGATGATTGCGGTAGGATGAATCATAAGCGATCTCCATGATCACAGGCACAGTCTGCTGTGCGCTGTCTCGTTATTTAAACAGCAGCGGCGGCAAAGGTCGCCTTGAGATCCGCTTCGGTTACCAGCGATTCTCCGACATAGGCTTTGCCCTTGATACCCCAAATGCCACGCCGGTGCAGTGTGGTGGTGATTTCAATTCGCAACTGATCGCCGGGAAATACCGGTTTGCGAAACTTGGCATTATCGATCGACATGAAATAGGTCACTTTTGAGCGGGTTTCTTCGTCAGAAGCCAGATAAGCCATGATGCCGGCCACCTGTGCCATTGCCTCGATAATCAGAACCCCCGGCATGACCGGGTGCCCCGGAAAATGACCCTGGAAAAACGGTTCATTGATGGTAACGTTTTTGATCCCGACACAGCGAACGCCGTGATCAAGTTCAACGATACGATCCACCATCAGAAAAGGATAGCGGTGGGGTAGTATCTTCATGATGTCATTGATATCCAATTGCATTGGTACGCTCCTTCTCTTAGTTGCCGGCCAGCCTGTTTTCAAGCTCGGCGATTCTCTTTTCAAGGATGGAAATATTTTTTTTCAGTTCCGGCAGTCGTGGTACTACCGCCATGGCCCTCAGCCACTCTTTATGCGGCATGGTTGGAGTTCCGCTGTAGACGGCGTTGGCAGCCAGAGAGCCGGGAACGCCTGACTGAGCACCCACCATAACATTGTCACCGATGGTCAGATGACCGGCAATGCCGACCTGACCGCCCAGAGTCACGTGATTGCCGAGTTTCGTGCTGCCGGAGATGCCGACTTGTGAAACGATCATGCAGTCTTCACCAATCTGGCAGTTATGGGCGATCTGCACGAGGTTGTCGAGTTTGGTACCCCGACTGATTAAAGTAACTTCCAGCGCCGCGCGATCAATCGTACAGTTAGCGCCGACTTCGACATCATCCTCCAGCATAACTATGCCGATTTGCGGGATGCGGTAATAGCCGCGTCCGTCTGGAGCGTATCCGAATCCGTCAGACCCGATAACAGCTCCTGGCTGAACGATGCAGCGGTTGCCAACCCGGCAGCGCTCGCGGATAACGGCGTTGGCGTGAATCACGCAGTCATCGCCGATGGAGACGCCTTCATAGATAACTGCTCCGGAATGGATAACTGTGCGGGCTCCGATGGTAACCCGATTACCGATACAGGCACCCGGATAGATGCTGATGCTGTCACCCAGGGTCACGTTCTCCGCGATATGGGAGCCCGGCAGAACACCCAAGTACGGGTGCGGAGCCGTATGGAAAAGTGTCAGCAGCTTGGCAAATCCGAGGTACGGATTAGGCATCTCGATAACAGTTCGACCGTAGCTTTCACCACCCGGTGTCATCAAAACGGCGCCGGCTCCGGTATCGGCGACCTTGGAGGCATAGCGAGGATTGGCCAGAAAGGTTATTTTGTCCGAAGTGGCACGTTCCAGCGGAGCGAGTCCATTAACGACTATCTCTGCATTTCCCCGTACGGTGCCGCCAAGAAATTCGGCCAGTTCTGCAACAGTTTTGGTTATCGGCATGATTTACTTCTTTCGGTTTGCGTTGAAAAGTTTCAAAACCGCTTCGGTCAGGTCGGCTTTGTCATCAACAAACAGCATGGCTTCATTTTTGACAAATATGAATGTGTAGCCATTTTTACGGCCATATTCCTGAATGACTTTTTCCATTCCTTCCAGAATTTTGCGGGTAAATTCTTCATCCTTACCCTGCAGTTCGTCTTGAGCGTCCTTGGTGAAACGCTGAAAGTCTTTCAACTTGTTCTGATAATCCTTCTCTTTGGTTACGCGCGCAGATTCAGACAGCAGCATACCCTGCTTTTCCAGTTCTTCCTTCAATCGTTTCAGATCTTCCTGTTTTACGTTGATTTCATCCTGGTATTTTTTAACCCGTGTTGCCAATTGTTCTTTGGCTTCTTTGCCCGCTTCGGAACCGTTGAGCGCCCGCTGCATATCGATGTAGCCGAGTTTGGTCTCAGCGGCAAAGCCGGATGCCGCTGTCAAGAGTGTCATCACAAAAACTGCCAGTATCAATTTTTTCATTTCACCTTCTCCTTTGGTTGTTATGCGTTGAATGTAGTATTAAAACAGACTGCCGATAGAAAATTCAAATCTGCCGCTTTTGCTGTCGATATCGCGTGGATTGAGTGGAATTCCATATTCAAGCCGTAGCGGGCCAATGGGTGAATTCCAGCGGATTCCGCCTCCATAACTCATCAGCACGTTGTTGAAAATCTTGCCGGGTCCGTCAACTGAGTTGCCATAGTCGAAGAACAGGACTCCCTTGATGCCGGCTTCCGATATAAGTGGGAAGGTCAGTTCCGCGTTGCCGAAGGCTTCCGTGTCACCACCCAGGTAAATCTGCTCATTTGTCTGGTTGCCGTATAGATCTTTGGTCAGCTCGATCTTGGTGGGGGAGACCGTACGGGCTTTATAGCCGCGCAGTGAAAAAATGCCGCCCAGATAAAACTTTTCGTCGATCGGGATGGTTTGGCCGACTTCCTGAACATAGCCCAGCGTCGCTTTCGCTGAGAAGATCAGTTTTTTGTAGACCGGATGAAACCAGGTATGGTCAGTGGTGAAACGGGCAAATTTATTGTCGCCACCTAAACCGGCATATTCGGCAGAAACCGCATTAATCATGCCTCTGGTCGGGTCGAGACGATAATCGGTATTGTTGTGGGTGATACTGCCAAAGAGCGAACTGGTGGTCGTAACGCCGAGTGGATAATTATCCATATCGCGGTTATTCAGCGTCTGGTAAGCCGGGGTAGGATTGTAGATATCCTTGATTTCGTATTTATACATGACAAAGGTGCTGATAAAGTCGTTGATCGGATAGCCACCCTTGACATCACCGCCGGTAAGTCTGCGGCTGTAATCGATATAATCACGGGCAGAGCGGTATATATCTCCCCCCAGCGTCCATTTGGTATCCATGAAGTAAGGGTCGGTTACGCCGACTGAGTAGGTCTGGGATTTACCACCGATAGATGCCGATACGTTTGCTTTGAGTCCCAAACCCAGAAAATTTGATTGCTGGATGGAACCCTGACCGATGAAACCGTCCAGAGAGCTGTAGCCGCCGCCAATACTGAAGGTGCCGGTTGCTTTCTCCTTAACGTCAACGGTGACGTTTAGTTTGTTGCTGGCGCTGCCCCTGGCGGTGGCGATGTTGGCTTCTTCAAAGAACCCCAGGTTCATCAGGTTCTGCTTGCTGCGGCGCAACCCGGTTGCGCTGTAGAGCTCGTTTTCAGTGACCCGCAACTCACGGCGGATAACCTTGTCCCGTGTTTTGGGATTGCCGGCTATCGCGATGCGCTCGATGGATACCAATTCACCCTTTTCCATGTCAAAGGTTACGTCAACGGTCTTTTTGTCATTATCGAGGCGTGTCTGGGGGGTGACGTTGGCGAAGGCGTAGCCTTTGTCGCCATACACATCTGTCAGAGTTCCTATGTCACCGCGCATAATGGCGCGGCTGAAAACTTCACCCGGTTCACTCTTGACTTTTGTACGCAGGGTATCAGCTGTTTCCAGCAGTTCACCTTTGAAATCAATCTCGCCGATACGGTAGGCGTGCCCCTCGGTAATACCTATTGATACATCAAGAGCGGTTTTAGCCTGATTCAGCGTGACTCGAGGTTCTCCAACCTTGACGTTGATAAAACCGTTATTCAGGTAAAAATCAGAAATCAGCAGAGCATCATTTTTGAGTACCTCTTCCTTGTAGGTTCCCGCCCCGGTCAACCAGGACATAAACCACTCCTCTTTGGTCTCCATAATCCCACGTAGCTTACGGTTGCTGAAAGCCACATTGCCGTCAAAGCGGATATCGCTGATCAGTACCTTTTTTCCTTCGTCAATTTTGAAGAGTACCGAGATATCACCTGAGGGTTTGGTGATGACCCGTGGCTGGATTTCAGCGAGATAATAGCCGTCATCACCGTACAGTTTCTTGATTTTAGCGATGCTCTTGGTCAGGTCTTTAGCGGAAAATATCGCGTTCTGATGGAGTTCAAGAGCTTCCTTCAGTTTTTCGGTCGTCAGCTGTTTGTTGCCTTCGAAGGTGATTTCGCGGATAACCGGCTTTTCAGACACGCTGTAGACCAGGACAGTACCCTTGTCGGACTGTTCAGTCCGCACTTTGACATCCTGAAAATATCCCAGTTTGAAAATTGAGCGGATATCGGCATCGGTCTTTTCAGCAAAGAGTGTATCGCCAGCCCGGACCGTTACGGCATTCAGAATAACGGCGGATTCTATGCGTCTATTCCCCTGTATCCTGACTTCAACCAGTTTATCACTCTCAGCCGAAGCGGTTGTCGTACCGACAGCGGCCAGGCATGAGATGGTTAGACATATGTTTTTAAAACTAGGCACTTATCCCTCTAATATCACGTAGTTTTTTCAAGCCGACCATCCAGGAGATGTATCGTTGAACCCATTGCTGCTGCCAGGTGTTCATTGTGCGTTACTATTACCAGCGTCAATCCTTTTTTAATCTGCAGTTCGGCCAGCATGGCGTGGATACCGTCACTGGTGCGTGTGTCAAGATTGCCGGTCGGTTCGTCTGCCAGTAGCAGTTCCGGGCCCATGACGAGGGCGCGGGCGATTGCTACCCGTTGCTGTTCACCTCCGGATAGTTCGCCGGGGCGGTGTGTCATACGCTCTCCCAGGCCAACGTCTTCCAAAAGTGCGCGGGCCTGTTGTAGTGCTTGGTCACGAGCGGTTCTGGCAATCAGAGCCGGCATCATGACGTTTTCGAGAGCGGTAAATTCCGGCAACAGATGATGAAACTGAAATACGAACCCGACACTTCGGTTACGGAACGTTGCCAGATCACGATCATTTTTTTTGAAAATATTGTCGCCACGGAAACGGATGGCACCGGATGTCGGACGGTCAAGTGCCCCCAACAGATGCATCAGGGTACTTTTTCCGGCACCGGAAGCTCCCACCAAAGCGGTGGTCGTGCCCGCTTCCAGGGCCAGGTCGATCTCTTTCAATACTTCGATCCGGTTCGGTCCACTCGAATAGGTTTTACTCAGGCCGGTAACCTCTAACAGGTTACTCATAGCGCAGCGCCTCAACCGGCTGCATACGTGATGCCTGCCAGGCCGGATAGAGAGTGGCCAAAAACGAGATCAGAACCGCAGTTACCGATATCAGGGCAACGTCAGAAGGGATTACCAGCGATGGAAAACGATCCAGATAGTAGATGTCCTTGCTGAAGAAATTCTGCCCGGTGATCTTCTGGATAGTGGCGATGATCGGTTCCAGATTAAGGGCCACCAGCAATCCGGAGGCGACTCCCAGGAGAGTTCCGATAACGCCGATGATCAGCCCTTCCAGCACAAAAATCTTCAAGATACTGGTGCCGGTGGCGCCCATTGATTTCAGTATGGCGATGTCGCGGGTCTTTTCCATGACCACCATAAAGAGCGTTGATGCAATACCGAAAGCAGCCACGAGCACAATCAGGGTCAGGATAATGAACATGACCACTTTTTCGGTCTTCAGCGCAAACAGTATATTCTTGTTCATCTGCATCCAGTCGCGGGCATAAAAGCCTGCCCCCATCTCGCGGTTGATGGTGCTTGCCAGGTCACCGGTGTGGTAGACATCTGCAACTTTGAGTTGTATGCCGGTGACGGTGTCACCCAGTTCAAAAAAGCTTTGCGCCTGGCTCAGGCTGATATAGGCCAGCGTCGAGTCATACTCGAACATGCCGGTATTGAATATGCCTGCCACCCTGAACGGCTTCATGCGCGGCATCATGCCAAGCGGGGTAATGTTGCCCATTGGCGAAATGACATTGACTTTGTCCCCCACAAAAAGGTTGAGATGTTTGGCCAGCTCTTTTCCGAGCAACAGTCCGGGCAGCGTTCCGGCACTCTTCCGCATGGTTGGTTCAAGATCTGCCATGTTTCCTTCGACGACAGACTGGCTGAGGCGTGTAACGCTCCGGTCGGTAGCGACGTCAACCCCGCGCAGGACGACTCCGGATACGTTTTTGCCGGAGGAAAGCATGACCTGATTATAGATAAAGGGGGTTGCCGCTTGCACGCCTTTCAACCCCTTCAGTTTTTCCAGTACCGCACGATAATCTTCCATCGGGGCGCCGCTGCGGATTACAACAATATGGGCATTGGTGCCGAGGATCTTTTCTTTCAGATCCTCCTCGAAGCCGGTCATAACGGCCAGTACGACAATCAGCGCCATAACTCCCAAGGTTACACCGGCGGTTGATATAAAGGTGATGATCGAAATAAAGGTCGATTTACGCTTGGCCTTCAGATAGCGTAGACCGATAAACAGTTCAAATTGCATCGGTTATCTGGCTTCCTTACGCAACTGCGGAAACAGAATAACGTCTCGTATTGAAGGTGAATCGGTCAACAGCATTACCAGGCGATCAATGCCGATGCCTTCACCGGCCGTGGGGGGCAGGCCATATTCCAGAGCCCGTACGTAATCCTCATCCATGTAGTGGGCTTCTTCATCACCCTTGTCTTTTTCAGCCACCTGAGCCAGAAAGCGCTCTTTTTGATCAACCGGATCATTTAATTCGGAAAAGGCGTTGGCTATTTCACGACCGGCGATAATCAATTCAAAGCGGTCAACGATCTCGGGATTCTGGTCGTTTTTGCGTGACAGCGGTGAAACCTCGGTCGGATAGCTGGTGATAAAGGTTGGCTGGATCAGTTTATGCTCAACCACTTCGTCAAAAATCTCCATCACCAGTTTGCCGTAGCCGATGCCATCATTCAGATTGAGGCCGATACTGCGGGCATAGGAGAGCGCCAGATCGTAATCATCCAGCTGCTGCGCTTCAATGTCGCCGTATTCCAGAATCGCGTCGCGAACGGTCAGCCGTTTCCAGGGGCGCTGGAAACTGATATCAAGTCCCTGATTGCTGAAATCAAGAGTTCCGAGAACCTCTTGAGCTATAGTGCAGAATAGCTCTTCGGTGAAATCCATCAGGTCTTCATAGGTCGCGTAGGCCTGATAAAATTCCATCATGGTGAATTCGGGATTGTGACGGACAGAAATACCCTCGTTGCGGAAGTTACGGTTGATTTCGAACACGCGGTCCATACCACCTACCACCAGGCGTTTCAGGTACAGCTCTGGAGCAACACGGAGGTAGAGCTCCATATCGAGGGTGTTGTGATGGGTGACGAAGGGGCGGGCAGTCGCGCCGCCGGGTATCTGATGCATCATGGGGGTTTCGACTTCGAGGAACTCGCGCGCCACCATAAATGCCCGGATCAGGCTGACGATACGTGAGCGTTTGTAAAACACATCGCGAACTTCCGGGTTGATGATCAGGTCCACATAGCGTTGGCGATAACGAGTTTCAATGTCGGTCAGGCCGTGGAACTTTTCTGGCAGCGGCAGCAACGATTTTACCAGCAGGCGGATCATGCTGACATACAGGGATAACTCTCCGGTTTTTGTCCGGAAGGGATACCCTTCAACGCCGATGATGTCGCCGATATCGAAGCTTTCAAAAACAGAGTACGCCTCTGCTCCGATCTCGTCTTTTTTGATATACAGCTGGATGCGTCCCGTACGATCCTGAAGCTGAATAAAAGCAGCTTTCCCAAAGGAGCGGCGGGCCATAATCCGCCCTCCCAGGCTGCAAGTTGTATCAATAGCGTCGATCACCTCAACAGGACCATAGGTGGCAACAATATCAGCTGAGGTATGTAACGGTTTGAAGTCGTTCGGGTAGGGGTTGAGACCTGCTTCCCAGATTGCATCAACCTTGCGGCGACGTTGGAGCAGAAGTTCACTGAGTTCTTCCATGAGGGTATGTAAGCCTTTCACAACAGATATGATATAAAATATGTTCCAGAAAACAAGCCGTTAAAATTATCTTTAACTTCCCGGTACGTCAAGAAAAAAAAGGACGTTTAGGTGCTGCACCAGCTAATTCCGCAGCATCACAGTTATTGTAATCTCAGGATTCATTGTATCCTGCGGATCGTGCTGTTTTGGCTATCAGCGACAAACAGGCTGGTTCCATCGGTGGTCAGTCCGACGGGAGTATAAAAACTCGGAATGCCTGGAGAATCAACCGATCCACCAACACCGATATTCAGGTCACTGGAGGGCCTGGAGATTCCGGATATCGTTGTAACAACACCCGATGAGATGACTATTTTACGAATTATGTTCTGGTAAGAGTCGCTCACATACAGGTTCGTACCATCGGTTGTTATGCCGTTGGGCTGGTTAAAGCGTGCGGCAGTTCCAGTGCCATCACGTGTGCCATCGTCGCTTCCGAGTGCGCCGGAGGTGCCGGCCAATGTTGAGACAGACCCTGTTTTTATGTCAATGGTACGGACCGTCCGGTTCTGAAAGTCGGTCAGGAAGAGGGTTTTTCCGTCTGTGGTGATCCGTGCTGGCAGATTAAAGCGAGCATTGATCTGTGTGCCGTCAGTTGTGCCGATTGAACCGGGTGAGCCAGCCAGGGTGGATACGGCGCTGGTTGCAATGACAATCCGACGAATGGTGTGGTTTCCGGAGTCGGTCACGTACAAATTTTCGCCATCAGTAGTAATTCCGGTCGGCTGATTGAAAAGTACATCGGTTGGAGTCTTTGAATCAGTAGAACCGGCCAGGTTATTGCTGCTGCCGATAATGGTAACTTTTTTTGTGGTGAGATCGATAGTGCGGATCGTGTTAGTACCTGAATCTACGACGAACAGTTGAGTGCCGGCAGTTGTTATGCCGGATGGACGGTTAAAGCCGATGGTGGCTCCTGCCGAATCTTTTAGAGTTGAGACTTCACCGGTTGCGATATCGATTATCCTCACAGCGTTGTTAAGATAATCAGCGACATAGAGAGTGGTTTCGTCCGTAGTAATGTCGTTTGCGTGGTTAAATCGAGCGGTAGAGCCGGTGCCATCCAGCCAACTGGCGATTCCGGCGCTGCCGGCCAGCGTTGAAACAGTGTTGCTGAGTGTCAACGCTGCACTCTGAACAGATCCGCCGATGTGTGCATTTGAAGGAGCCAGGCTTACCGGCAGATCATAACTCGCAGTTCCATTTGTTGTAGATCCATTGCCGCAGGCGGCAATGCAGGTCAGCAGAAACAGAGTAGACATATATAAAAAAAACTTCCCCATGAGAATCTCCAGTTGCTGTGATGACATGCGTAAAAGAACTAACTTTCTTCCTCTTTTTTCTTGCGCCGAGCCCTGGGTGCCGCTTTCGGTTTCTCAGGAGCGGTTTCCGCTTCTCCTGCCGTGAGTTCCACTGTGGCAACCTTTTTGGGAGCAGCACGGCGGCGGGGCTTGGCAACAACCTCTGCGACAACTTCAACTATAGCCTCGGCAACCGGCACTGCTACGGCTTCCATCGCTTCAACAGCCGGTTTCTTCTTTGTTCGAGCCGGTTTAGGGCGCTTTGGTTTCTCAGGAGCGGTCGCTGCATCTGACACGTCGGACTTGTCAGAAAGATCTGCCGAGGCGATCTCAACTTCAACGGCAGTGCTGTCGCCAGTCACAGCAGTAGGCTCATCCGTACTTTTTGGCCCTTTACGACTCCGCCGCCGTTTGCGCTTTTTCGGTTTTGATGCTGCTTCAGCAGAAGTTTCGCCATCAGCAGCAGGTGCGGTTTCCGCTTCATATTCAGTTTCATCCTTGATATCAGCGGCCACATTGTCCTGTTCTGCCGCTTCCACGCCTGCCGTCAGCTCCGTAACGGTTCCCGCTTCAGTAACGGTTTTCTTCTTCTTGCGACGACGTTTGCGCTTTTTGGCCCCTTCGGCGGTGCCAGGAACATCAGTGTGTCCTTCTTCGGCAACCGGCGCGACAGATTTTACAACATCCGGAGGAACAACCGTCTTGTGGGCCTCCTGTTCCTCAGCCTTGCTTTTGAGAACATCTTCGGTATGCGGTTTTTCACGTTTAACGATCTCAAGTTCCAACTGGTTGAGCAGGAACGAGGTCTTGCCTTTTACGGTAACTTCGATTTCGTAATCGTTTTCGATCTGGGTCAACTCACGTTTTTTACGGTTGAGCAGGTAGTAGGCGACTTCCAACGGCAGTCCGCCATGGACTTCGGCAACTGTTCCCTTGGCAGCAGCGGCATGGACCTTGCGCAGAAAAGAAACCGCCATGGCCTCAACCGACTTGACCTTGCCGCGTCCTTCACAGTGAGGGCACGCCAGGTGAATGGCATCATTCAGGGTTTTGGCAATTCGCTGGCGCGACATCTCCATCATGCCGAACTGCGAGATGCGACCTACGTTCACACGCGCCTTGTCCATTTTAAGCGCGTTTTTAAGGGTTTTTTCGACTTCGACATTATGCTTGTTTTCGCGCATATCGATAAAGTCAATCACGATCAGACCGCCCAAATCACGCAGTCGCAGCTGACGGGCCACCTCTTCAGCCGCTTCGCGGTTGGTGTTGAAGGCGGTGTCCTCAATACCTCGTTCGCCGCTTGACTTGCCAGAGTTGACGTCAATCGAAACCAGCGCCTCGGTCGGTTCTATGATCAATGAGCCGCCTGAGGGAAGCGCAACCCGTTTTTCGTAAATCTGGTCAATCTGCTCTTCCAGCTGGAACCGTGAAAAAATTGGCCGCTTTTCCTTGTGCAGTTTAACGATTTTTTCAAAGCGCGGCATGGCGTCGTGAAAAAACTCCTTGGCCTCACGATAGGCATCCTTGCTGTCCACCAGAACTTCATCAATGTCATCCGAAAAATAGTCACGGATAGTGCGGATGATCAGGCCGCTGTCACGGTAGACCTCTCCTGTGCCACCGATTTCTGAGGCGTGGCGCTTGATGGATTCGTAAAGTTCAACCAGGTTATCCAGGTCCTTCTGCAGCTCTTCCGGTTCGCGGCCGACCGCTTCAGTACGGATAATGTAGCCGGTTCCGGCAGGAATATTCATGCCGGCCACGATCTCTTTGAGACGTTTGCGAGCACCCTCCTGTTCAACTTTGCGGGAGATGCCGCTTGAATCGCTACCCGGCATGGTTACCATATAGCGACCCGGCAGAGAAATGTAGGTGGTCAGGGCCGAGCCTTTGTTGTCGCGCTCGTCTTTTTCGACCTGCACCAGCAGTTCCTGCCCGCGATGAAGCACCTCCTGAATGCGGGGAAAGCGTTTACGCTGATCCTCGGGAAGATCGTCGCGCCACTGGAAGTAGTCGGGGTGCAGTTCGCCGATCTGGAGGAAGCCGGGTTTAGCGCGACCAATATCAACAAAGGCGGCCTGAAGTCCCGGTTCAACCCGCAGGACGATACCTTTATAAATATTCCCCTTGATCTGTTCTTTGCCACTGATTTCAATATTCAGTTCCATCAGGCGCCCGTCGTGCACGATGGCAACGCGGGTTTCTTCAGGATGCATGACGTTGATCAGCATTTTTTTACTTACTGGTGTACTCATTATGTTGTTCAACCTTTCGGATGGGCTGGCCCCCAGCGTGTCAGAAATCAGGGGATTATATATCTTTTGATACGTAAAGCAAAGAAAAAGGCGGTGCCGGGTAAAACCCTGCACCGCCTGAACTGTTTCATGCGATATATTGCAATATTACATCATTTTTGCCAGCAGCGGCACGATCAGCAGTGACACGATGTTGATGATCTTGATCATCGGGTTAACGGCCGGACCGGCAGTATCCTTGTAGGGATCGCCGACGGTATCGCCGGTAACAGCAGCCTTGTGGGCGTCGCCCCCTTTGCCGCCATGGTGGCCGTCTTCGATGTATTTCTTGGCGTTATCCCAGGCTCCGCCGCCGGTGGTCATGGAAATTGCCACGAAGATACCGGTGACGATGGTGCCGACGATGACGCCGCCCAAAGCTTTGGGGCCGAGCGTAAAGCCAACGATAACCGGAGCCAGTATCGGAATCAGGCCGGGAACAACCATCTCTTTCAGAGCGGTTTTGGTAACGATGTCAACACAGGAAGCGTAATCCGGCTTGCCGGTGCCTTCCATGATGCCCTTGATTTCGCGGAACTGGCGACGAACCTCGACAACAACCGCGCCGCCTGCCTTGCCGACCGCTTCCATGCACTGGGCGGCAAAGTAGTACGGCAGCATGCCGCCGATGAACAGACCGACGATGATGTAGGGGTCGGACAGGTCAAAGGTGATCGACTTGCCGGCCAGTTTCAGCTCGTCAACATAAGAGGTGAACAGGATAACGGCGGCCAGACCGGCGGAGCCGATGGCGTAGCCCTTGGTAACGGCCTTGGTGGTGTTGCCGACTGCATCAAGCGGATCGGTAACGGCGCGGACAGACTCATCAAGCTCAGCCATTTCGGCGATGCCACCGGCGTTATCGGTGATCGGGCCGTAGGCGTCCATTGCAACAACGATACCGGTTAGTGAGAGCATCGATACGGCGGCGATGGCGATGCCGTAGACACCGGCGCATTTGTAGGCCACGATGATACCGGCTGCGATAACGATAACCGGTGCAGCGGTAGCTTTCATGGAAATACCGAGACCGGCGATGACGTTGGTGCCGTGACCGGTAGTGGAAGCCTGGGCGATGTGCTGAACCGGGCCGTATTCGGTGGAGGTGTAGTATTCGGTGATCCAGAAGATGGCACCGGTAACGGCCAGGCCGACCAGAGCCGAGATAAAGATGTTGATTGCCGAGTAGCCGGTCGGGTTGCCGACCGGGAACATCTGAACGGTAATGAAATAGAAGGCGATGCAGGCGATGATGCCGGAGGCGATCAGGCCTTTGTAGAGGGCAGGCATGATCTTGCCGCTGGAACCGAGTTTGACGAAGTAGGTGCCGACGATGGAGGCTATAATCGAAACACCGCCCAGAATCAGCGGATAGCTGACAGCGCCGGAGAAGTTGTTGAATGCCATGGCACCCAGCAGCATGGCGGCAATCAGGGTTACTGCGTAGGTTTCAAAAAGGTCGGCAGCCATACCGGCGCAGTCGCCGACGTTGTCACCAACATTGTCGGCAATAACGGCCGGATTGCGCGGGTCATCTTCAGGGATGCCGGCTTCGACTTTGCCGACCAGGTCCGCGCCGACGTCAGCGCCCTTGGTGAAGATGCCGCCCCCCAGACGGGCAAAGATGGAGATCAGCGAACCGCCAAAGCCGAGACCGACTAGCTGGCTGACGACTTCCTTGACCGGTGCACCCGGCATCAGTTTCAAAAGGATCATGTAATACCCGGCAACACCCAGAAGTCCGAGGCCGACAACGAGCATACCGGTGATGGCACCCCCCTTGAAAGCTACATTCAAGGCGGTGACGATACCGCTTTTGGCGGCCTCAGTTGTACGCACATTGGCGCGTACTGAGACAAACATGCCGATAAAGCCGGTCAGGCCAGAGAAAATAGCACCAACGGCAAAGCCGATTGCGGTTTTGACACCAAGGGTTGCGAAAAGGGCAACGAACATGATCACGCCCACAACGGCGATGATCGTGTACTGGCGTTTCATGTAGGCGCCGGCACCTTCCTGGATCGCTGCGGCGATCTGTTTCATCCGGTCATTGCCTTGGGGCAGGCCCAGGATCCACTGTGCCGTGATCAGGCCGTACGCAACGGCTGCGGCGGCACACGCCAGGGCAAAAACAACTGCATACTGTTCCATGTTTCAAATTCCTCCTGTGATATGAATAGCCGATAGATGGCATTCTGATGAGTCAGGCCCAAAAACGGTAGATAGTTAAAGTAACGGATCCGTTTTGTCAAGCTCAATTCCGATTATGCGGCCTGTAGTGTCGTATACAGAGTCTATATGTCCGTTCCGAGCGGAAACTTGTCAACACCTGATGGGCGTGCTATATAGAGTGCTGAATTAATTTAATTTTCAGCGGGGAGAAATGTATGAAATTAATCTATCTACTGCCGACTGTCATGATGGTCTGTCTTTCGGGCTGTGTCACGCAACGCGCTATGGACAATGTCCACAACGATATTGATGCAGTCAAAGGCCGTCTCTTTACCGTCGAGCGTAATCTGACCGGCGTTCGAGAGGAATCGAAGGAAAGCGTCAGCTCGGTTGCAAAAGGGCTGAAAGAGGATGTTACGGCGGTCCGCAAACTATCGGCTGATATTCAGGCGACGATTGACAGCACCAAAAATGAAATGCAGGCATTGAACGGAAAACTTGACGATACGATGCTTGCGATTAAAAAGCCGACCGAAGATCTGTCGCGTTATCGTGAAGATGCTGATAAACGGATTATTGCTCTGGAGGATCGTATTCTGAAGCAGCAGGCGCTGCTTGAGGATCTTACCAAGCGTATGACCGAATTGACAAAAGTAAAAAAAGATGAGCCCGCTGTCGTCCCGTTAACTCCCGACGCACTCTACATGAAAGGGCTGGAAACCTACAAAGCAGGCGACATGCCTGCCGCGCGTGATCAGTTTACGAAATTCGTTGAGCAGAATCCCCGTCATGACCTGGCTGCCAACGCCCACTACTGGATCGGTGAGACGCATTACAGTGAAAAGAACTATGAATCCGCCATTCTTGCCTATCAGGAGGTTATCAAAAATTATCCCGGTAAAGAAAAGGTGGCAGCGGCCATGCTGAAACAGGCCATGTCATTCCGTGCCATCAAGGATGTCAAGAGCACAAAGTATGTGCTTAAAAAGCTGGTGGAAGTGTTTCCAAAAAGTGAAGAGGCCAAGCGGGCCAAGGATCTGCTGAAAGAGATCAAATAGTTTAATTCACAGTCAAAAAATGCGAAGGGACGGCTTTAGTTACGTCGTCCCTTTTGTGGTCAATCCCTTCGTAAATCAGGTCGGTTCGGACGTTTAACCCATAAAAAGCATTTGAAACACAGAGCAACTGAGCAACTACCCGGCTACGGCCCGGTAATTCTATCGAACCGCCCGGTGCGGACCCGCATGCCGGGTGGTGTGGGGGCTGGGGGAGAAAAACCCCCGGCTACCCGATTGGACTCTCGATTTTTCTCTGTTGTTTGTGCGGAGGGGCAGGAAAGTGGGCATTAAACAGCAGTAACGGTTGTATCTATCCGTACGTGCAGTGCTTTTTTGATGGTGGCAAAAATAGCAGACAAATTTTCCATGGTAGGATTGCCGGAAGTGGAAAGCATGCGATGAAGGCTTTTACTCGGTTTTTGAACTTCTTCAGCCAATTTCTCGAATCCTACGGTTGCGTTTATGAGGTCACGTAGAATCAGTTTGGCGGTTGTTGAGTCGCCATCCAGCAATAAATCAACTGCTTCATGCAGTAGCGACTTGGCAAAATCAGGATCACATTCAACCCGCTTTTTTATCGTTTCTTTGAAGTCTCTTGTAAGTGCCATTTTTTTGCCTCCTGTATTCCCTTTAAATCTATTTCTTTTTCTGATTGGCTTTTCGTTGTTTGTAGTCTTTCCAAATTGCTTCTGCCTTGTCGATATCCTTTTGTTGCCCTTTTTTAGTGCCACCGCCAAGGAGAATGATTAGCCGCTCACCGTCCTTGCCGATGTAGACCCGATAACCAGGCCCCCAGTCCAGCTTATATTCTCCAATCCCTCCAATCCATTTTACGTTGGAGAGATTGCCTTGTTCCATTTTAAGTTTCACGATCGTAATCTTTGCCGCAGCGACGGTGTCCAACCCCATGAACCACTCTTCATAAGGGCTTGTTCCATCTTCGCGGAGATATTCTTCAACTCTATAACTCATGGCGTAATGGTATCTTGTATGTTACTATGCCGCAATATTTTTTTGCAGATAATGAGCCGTGGAATCGCCGAAAGGCGATTCCACGGCTTGAAATTATTGCTTTATGAGATTACCGGTTCCGCTGTCGTTGATTGTTGTCCCTGAGCAAACGTATGTACCACTGAATGAAATTGCCATATTTTGTTGTCCGGTTGTTGCGTTAGTTGTTACTGTACCTGTTCCAGACAATGTTCCAGTACATCCTGTTGGGCTGATTGTGAAGCTCAAGGTGTTCCCGCTTACAGAACCAGTTGCTGAACCGGTTCCGTTAATACTTGAGTAAGTCCCGGTAACACTGGCTCTGGTTTGAACAGCATTCAAGCTCTGTGTGCTTGTGCCAAAAGCGGTTTCTGTAACTGAGCCTCTCCACGTCCCCGTAATGTCTACGCTTGGCGGAGTTGCAGGAGCTGACGACCCTCCGCCACCCCCTCCACAGCCAGCTATTCCAAGCGCCAATAATATCACTCCTCCTCGCAACAAGTTCACTACATTCATTTTCCGACCTCCCAGTTTGCGACTCCGCGCCTCACCGTCAGACAGAAATAAGGAGTCTTTCTCTTTCTGTCCAACGGGGTGCCCGGTTGACCCGCCCGGTTTTAGGGGCGGTGTCTAACCGGCTGGTGTACGCCCGTCATGGGCGTGAACTTATTGGGTGCAAGTCCCCTGTACGAGAATCCAGTCACTGTCGCGAAGACAGGGTAAACCAAGTACTAGCCGACGGCAAGGGCGTCTCCGCGAGGAGAGGTCTGGAGGAAGCCCGAGTGCAAAGCTATGAGCCGACGAACAGAAACAGCATACAAGGCCGTCATCCGGGCAAGTCAGCACCACATGACGAAGTTCCTCGGATTCAGGAGAAGCGGTAAATGCTGCGGTTGTGTAGCGACAGTTCACGTTCTTATCCGGGGAGATCTGTCTCACATGCCATTAGTATCTATGATGGCGCGGCCACTGGTAACGGTTGCCGTGATGGG